>JBAUOP010000184.1:0-6192 GCA_049579805.1 Acidobacteriaceae bacterium | reverse complement strand
CCACCGGCTTGGTCGGCTTGTCCGATCGGTCGCGCGACAGCTTCGAGATCTTGTCCACGATCTCCTGCCCTTCCACCACCTCGCCGAAGATCGTATGCTTGCCCGTCAGCCACTCCGTCCCGGCAACGGTGATAAAGAACTGCGAGCCGTTCGTGTTCGGCCCGGCATTCGCCATGGCCAGCTTGCCCTTCTTGTCGAAGCGGTGCGCCGAGCCCTTCGTCTCGTCCTCAAATTTGTATCCCGGGCCGCCCATGCCGTTGCCCGCCGGGTCGCCCCCCTGGATCATGAAGTCCGGAATCACTCGATGGAACACGGTTCCGTCGTACAGCTTGTCCTTACTCTTCGCATGGGTCGTGGGATGCGTCCACTCCCGCTTGCCCTCGGCCAGCTCGGTAAAGTTGGCAACGGTCTTCGGCGCTTCCTTCTCGAACAGGCGGCACACCACCTGCCCTTCGCTGGTCTTGAAAACGGCATACGTTCCTGGCTGTCGGCTCATAACAAACTCCTGCGTGGGATTTTTGAAAACTGAGGATCAATTACGGTTGCGGGGCCGGACTGCTGGTGGACGCCGGAGCGCTGGGCGCCGGAGGCACCGGCTGCCCCGCCGGAATCACCGTCACCTTCTTCAGCACCACCGGGTCGATCGGCTTGTCGTTGCTGTCGCGATTCACGCGGGCAATCGACTCCACCACCAGAAGGCTCGGGTCGTCGCACTGCCCAAAGATCGTGTAGTGCTGGTCCAGATGCGGCTGCGGCGTCTCCGTGATGAAGAACTGCGAGCCGTTCGTGTTCGGGCCGTCGTTGGCCATCGCCAATCGCCCCGGCACGTCGAAATTGAGATTGGGATCGAACTCATCTTTGAACTCGTACCCCGGGCCGCCTTCGCCGGTTCCCAGCGGATCGCCGCCCTGGATCATGAACTCCGGTATCACGCGATGGAACGTCGTCCCGTCGTAGAACGGCTTGCCGTCGACCTTCTGATGCGTCGTAGGATCGGTCCACTCCTTGGTTCCAGTCGCGAGGCCGACAAAGTTGGCGACGGCTTCCGGCGCTTCCTTGTCGAAGAGCTTGCAGGTCATGCGGCCCATGCTGGTGTCGAAGAGCACGGTCGGCCCGGTCGGGACGGGAGCCGCATGCGACTCCGGCGACTCGGGCAGGCTCTGCGTGGAAGGGCTGGCCGGCGTGCTCTGCTGCGCCGATGGAGCCGGCGCGTCGGGAACGGCGGGAGGCGTTTGCTGCGCAAAAGCGGAACAGGAGACCAGAACGGCGGCCGAAAACGTTGCCGAAAACAGGGAGGCGAATCGAGTTGAAATCATCCGCTTCCAGACTAAGGCATCGGCCGCCGCTCTGTCGCTCCCGGCTCCCAGCTCCCGGCTACCCGCTACCGCCTCCCCACATATCTCACATGCCAGATCGACCCCGAGCCATCATCGGTCACGAACAGCGATCCGTCCTTCGCCACCGTCACGCCCACCGGCCGCCCCCACACGTGTCCGTCCGGCGTCGTGAATCCGGTCAGGAAGTCCTCGTATTCGCCAGTGGCGTGCCCGTTCTTGTCCATCGGCACGCGGACCACCTCATAGCCGGCGCGCTTCGCGCGGTTCCACGACCCGTGCTCCGCCGCAAAGCCGTCGCCCCTGTACTCCGCCGGAAACTGCGAGCCCTCGTAAAACAGCAGCTCCAGCGAGGCGAAGTGCGGCTCCAGCAGCACGTCCGGCGTAATCACTTTGCTCTGCAACTCGGGATGCTTGCCCTTCTGCCGCGGATCCCACTGCCCGCCGTGCTCGCCCATGTAAAACCACGGCCAGCCGTAGAAACCGCCCTCCTGGATGTGGGTGATGTAGTCCGGCACGAGGTTGTCGCCCAGCATGTCGCGCTCGTTGGTCGAGCACCACAGCTCGCCGGTGATCGGGTTAATCGCCTCGCCCACGCAGTTGCGGATCCCGGAGGCGTAGATCTTCACGAACTTGCCCTCGGGCGTGAACTCCAGCACGTTGGCACGGTGGAACTCCTCCGGATGCGTGTCCGAATCGTCGTCGTTGGAATGCGAGCCGACCGAGACAAACATCCGCTGCCCGTCTTTCGAGAACGCAATGTCGCGGGTCCAGTGGCCGCCTCCGCGCAGACGCCCGCCGCCGGGCAAATCGGCCAGCTTCTCGGCCGGACCGCGAGCTTTCATATCGCCGTTCCGGTAAGGAAACCGCACCACGGAATCCGTGTTCCCGATATAAACCCACTTCGGGTTGGGACCCGCCGGGTAGAACCGGATGCCAAACGGCTGGCTCAGATTGTCGGCGAAGGTCGAGACCTGCTTCGGCTTGCCGTCTGCGCCGACGCCGCGGAAGACCATGATCTTGCCCTGGTAGCTGATGGCCACGAACAGATCGCCGTTCGGCGCCGTCCGGATCAGCCGCGGCTGGTCGAGCCCGGTGGTATACAGGTCCACCTTGAAGCCCTTCGGCGCCACAGGCCAGGCATTCGCCGGCCGCGGCACCAGCTCGGGGCCGTTGTCCACGCCCTTCGTCGCGTAGGGCGCCGGCAGATCAGCCACCGTCAGATGCCGCCGCACGCCGGGATGCTCCTCGGAGTAGTTCGTGAAGGCCTGCTGGCCGGTCAGCACCTTGCCGTGGGGACCGTCAGCCAGGGCCGCCAGCGGCAGCGCCAGAGCCAGCAGCCCCAGGGAAACGGAAAGCTTCTGCATGATTCCTCCGGTTGGATTGGAGACGACCCGATGCTGTCCAGATGCGGTCAGGGGCCTTCCAGATACTTTAAGGTGACTGCGGCGGCGGCGCTTTCCCGGCATCCGGGACGCCCATTTTTTTCAGATCCTTCGGCGTGTTCACCAACCGCTGCAGCAGCGCCGTGGGAATCGTCGCCGTCAGCACCGCCTGATTCCGATGCCGCTCCACGGAAACGCTGTTGACGAACGCCTGCACACTGGGATCGAACGCGGCCTGACCGCCCGCCGGCCCAGCCGCATTCTCCATCGATCTCACCAGCACCAGAATCGTCTGCAGCGACTCGGTCGTGTCCGCCGCCGCGGAGTCGCTGGGTGCAATCTCCTCGATGCGCAGGTGCATCTTGCCGATCCAGCTCAGCGAAGCAATGAACATCGCATCTACCGGCAGCGGCAGCCGCAGGCCGAAGACGCGCGCTCCGCCATTGTTCCCCAGCGGCAGAGCGATCTGGCCGATCCCCCAGGCCACCGACAGCAGCGGCACCTTCGAGTAATTCTTCGCCAGCAGCGACGAGCCCGCGAACGGCAGCGCCGCCGTCCGGTACCGGTCGATCATGGAGTGGATCATCTCGGCAGACGGGTAATTGCTCACGGCCACGATGTCATAGCCCAGCAGCGCCACGCGCACCGTGCGGCCGTCGCTGGGGATGTTGTAAATGGTGCGGCCGGCGTAGGTTTCCTGCGAGGCAGCGATACCCGCCAGGTATGCGCCCAGGCGCCGGCCGTCGAAGTGCCCGGAAAAGACATCGGAGAACGCCACAGGCCCGTTCGGCCCGTTGGGATTGGCCATCCGATGGAGGGCAAAAGCCGCGGCATCCAGATCGCGCTCGAACTCGATGCCGGTCGCGTCGATGAACCGCTGATATTCAGGCGAATGCGTGACCGGATGCTGGTCGAAATGCGTAGCGGCCCGCAGCGGCCGCAAATTGATATAGACGATCCCGTCGGACTCAGGCAGGAGACGGGCTACTTCCGGCGGCGCCTCCTTGCGGAGATAGATCGCGCCGCCCAGCAGCACCAGGATGACGATCACAATGGCAATGGAGAGTTTCGTGCGCCGGCGGGTCATCGGAATCGGACAGTCTTCCTATCATCTCACCCTGGCGCTTCGTTGCAAGGGCGACTCCTTCTCCGCCACGAATTTGTGCCGTTCTGGCATTCCTCCCGGGGGCATCGGAAACCTCACAATCCGCCTCGTTGCGAGTCGCCTTTTCGTGTGATATTTTCTATGCTGTACCCCCTGAACGAAGAACGCAGAAGTGTGCCTTCGAATAGCGGGTGCGAGGCTGTCCGGGCTGGCGTAGCTCAGCTGGTAGAGCATCTGATTTGTAATCAGAGGGTCAGGGGTTCAAGTCCCTTCGCCAGCTCCATGTCCGGCCACGGAGAGTCAGGGCTGGATTCCCTTCGCAACGATCCTCGAGCAGGCAAGCGTTGTTGCCGGAAGCTTCCGGAATGCCGAAGGGTGCCCGAAACGAGTTTGGAACGAGCTGATGGTGCTCAGGCGGGTGAGCACTTCCTTGGTAAGCCCCCGCGGCGTGAGCCGCGGACAAAAAAAGGGGTCACCGGTTCGGGTTTTTCATCCCGGTCATCAGCTCCAGGCTGGAGCATGATCGGCGCAGAGTTTGTTGTTGGCACTGAAGGGCTGATGTAGCTCAGTTGGTAGAGCACTCCCTTGGTAAGGGAGAGGTCACCGGTTCAATCCCGGTCATCAGCTCCAGAGTTTCAAAGGCGCTTTTCGAGGCGCCTTCCGCACAGGTGGCCGAGTGGTTAATGGCAGCAGACTGTAAATCTGCCGCTCTTTGGAGCTACGGAGGTTCGAATCCTCCCCTGTGCACCAGGTTTTGAGCCGCGCCTGAACAGCGCGGCTGGTTTTTGGGTGAATCGCGGCGCTCGCGCTGGGAAGGCGCGGGCAAAGCGAGGGTTCCGACGAGTGCCGCAGGCGCGAAGTCGAACCCTTGAGGCAGGCAAGGTTGGGGGTTGCCGGATGCGGGTGGAAGGAACAAAGCGCAAGCTGATCGCGCTGGCCTCGCTCGCGGTTCTGGCCGCCCTCGCCTGGACCACCATGGATCCCGGCAGAGTCCGGCTGGTGGTCGTGATTTTGTTGGGGGCATTCGCTTTTCGCATCAGTCTGATGACCCGCAGGGCGCCAGATGAGGAACCGATCGAAGAGCCTGCGGAAGTTGTGGAAGTAACGAAAGGGTAGAGTCACAATCTTCAGGGGGTCCTGCACGCTGTACCCTGAACGCTGGTTTCAGGCGGGAGTAACTCAGTGGTAGAGTCACAGCCTTCCAAGCTGTTGGTCGCGGGTTCGATTCCCGTCTCCCGCTCCATAAAGTTGGGATCTGTTTTGAAGAAGTTTGGATCTGGTTTGAAAGGGCACGGCTTCACAGCTTGCGGAAACTCAGTATTGACGGCTTTGTATCAGGGCACGACCTTGGTCGTGCCGTAAAACCTTCAAAATGAACCCGGCTTTAGCCGCTGAGGGGCGGTTTTCCCTCTGTTGAGGACTTTTTCCGCAAGCTGAACGCGCAAACAAAACGGGGCTTTAGCCCCCTGAGGAAACCGCAGAAGAATGTTCGAGCAGGCAACGATTCCGATTCAGGACGAGACCACTTTCGCGGTGGTCCGGCAGGCGATGGACGAGGCCTTTGCGCCTCAGCAGGTGGCGGCCTTTCTTCGCCGGGTGGAACGCGCGAAGCTCCGGGTTCGCCAGTTCGAGTCAATCCTGGCCCACGGATTGCTCGGCTCTCAGGCGCAGTCGGCCTACGCGGCCCTGGGCGACGCCGACCGCGGCCAGGTTCGCGAGCAATTTCTGCGGCGCGTAGAGAAGGTGGCGCCGGAAGTCCGGCAAAAGTATTTCCGGCTGTACGCGGGTTATTGAATTCCGCACCGGACGAGAGATTTTTGGTAAGCGGTTTTTGAGAGGAAACAAGTATGGCGAAGGAAAAATTTGACCGGTCGAAGCCGCACGTGAACGTGGGGACGATTGGGCACATTGATCACGGGAAGACGACGCTGACGGCGGCGATCACGAAGGTGCTGCAGAAGCACAATCCCAAGAACACGTTTCGCTCGTTCGACTCGATCGACAATGCGCCCGAGGAGCGGGAGCGCGGCATCACCATCGCCACGGCGCACGTCGAGTACGAGACGGCTAACCGGCACTACGCGCACGTGGACTGCCCGGGTCACGCCGACTACATCAAGAACATGATCACCGGGGCGGCGCAGATGGATGGCGCGATTCTGGTGGTTGCCGCGACCGATGGCCCCATGCCGCAGACCAAGGAGCATGTGCTTCTTGCCCGGCAGGTGGGCGTGCCCTGCATCGTGGTCTTCCTGAACAAGTGCGATGCGGTGGAAGACGGGGAGCTGATCGACCTGGTGGAGATGGAAGTGCGCGACCTGCTCAACAAGTACCAGTTTCCGGGCGACGACGTGCCGGTGATCCGCGG
>JBAUOP010000183.1:0-18828 GCA_049579805.1 Acidobacteriaceae bacterium | reverse complement strand
CAGAATGAATCCGGCTTTAGCCGCCGAGGGACGGTTTTCGCTCTGCTGTGGCCTTTTTCCGCAAGCTGTTAAGCCGTGCCGTACTGCGCACAAAACCGAAAGGGCTTTAGCCCCTGAGGGATGTCCTCCCGCTCCAAAATCCAATCTTGCCCCCCTCACACCTTCGCCCAGATCGCTTCCCGCGGATCCTCCGGGTTCAGCTTTGCAAACTCCCGCAGAATCTCCCGCGAACGCTCGTCCCGCACCTGCGGCACCGCTACCTCCACCGTCACAATCTGATCGCCGCGCGCGCCTTCCCGTGTCGCCGACGGCACCCCGCGCTCCCGCATCCGCAGCTTCTGCCCGCTCTGCGTCCCTGGCGGAATCCGCAGCTGCGCCCGCCCGTCAATCGTCGGCACGTCGATGCGCGCCCCCAGCGCCGCCTCGCTCACCGTCACCGGCAGCGTCACGTGGATGTCGTCGCCCTGCCGCGTAAACACCGCATTGGGTCCGGTCCGGATAATCAGGTACAAATCCCCCGCTGCCCCGCCGTGCGGCCCGGCATTGCCTTTTCCCGCCAGCCGAATCCGCTGACCGTCCCGCGTCCCCGGCTTGATCCGAAACTCCAGCGGCTCCGTCCGGTACACCACGCCCTCCCCATGGCACGTGGGACACGCGCTCTGCACCTTGCCGCTGCCGCCGCATCGCGGGCACTGGATGTTGAACTTCATCCGCCCGCCCATCTGCGTCACCTGTCCCGTGCCGTGGCACTCGGGACACGCCTGCGCGCCCCCTGTCGATGCGTGACCATGGCACGTCGGGCATACTTCCTGCCGCTGGATCTCCAGCCGCGCCACCCCTCCGCGGATCGCCGTCCAGAAGTCCACGTTGACCGCGTACTCCAGATCGGTTCCCGGCTGCGGCCCCTGCGCCTGCCGCTCCCGGCTGAACATCCCCGAAAAGATGTCCCGGAAATTGCCCCAGCCGCCCGCGCCCGTCCCCGCCGATGGCGCCTCTTCGGAAAAGTCGAACCCGCCAAAATCGAAGGGCACTCCCTGCCCCTGCCCGCCGCCGCGCGTAGCTCCCGCGCGCGCCGCCGCTTCCGCCGCCGCCGGATCGATCTGGTCCGAGTAGAACCCGAACTGGTCGTAAATCTTCCGCTTCTTGTCTTCGGAAAGAACATCGTTGGCCTCGGAGATTTCCTTGAACTTCTCCTCGGCCCTCTTATCGCCAGGATTCACATCCGGGTGATATTTGCGCGCCAGCTTCCGAAACGCCTTGCGGATCTCCTCCGGCGTCGCCGTCTTCTTCACCCCAAGCGTCCCGTAATAATCCTTGTGCTGAGTCGGTGGCATTTTCCTTCTTATCCGAACCTTCTATCCAAACCTTGCTTCGTTTCAGGGCATCAATCCCGGGTGCCCCATATCTGCCCGGTTTTGGCAGATGTGGAAGCCCCGGATGATCTTACCCAGCCGGTTTTGTACCAGAGCGCGACATCGGATCCGCCCTGAGCCAGGCTCCTCGTTTTGAAAGGGCACGACTTCAGTCGTGCCGCTATGGCTCCCAAAGAAAAGGGGGCTTTAGCCCCTGAGAGCCGCCTTCAACTCCTCCGATTTCCGATCTCTGGGAACCGGCCTCAATTCCCGCCGAATCCTCGCCGCAATCGTATCCTCCGCAATCTCAAGATCATACTGCGTTTGCACATTCATCCAGAATCGCGCGGACATCCCAAAGTACCGCGCCAGCCGCAGCATCATCTCCGCATCCAGCCCCCTGTGCTGAGTCGGTGGCATCCTCTTTTTTGTCCCTTACGCGCTCGCCTTCTCCCGATGGCCGCGTCCAGTGGTCGCAGGCTGAACTTCAGCACGGATCCGCGGCAGTAACTCCCGGTTCGCGATGCCTATCTCCCAGGCCTTCTGCATGTTGATCCAAAAGTCTGTCGATGTGCCGAAGTACTGCCCAAGGCGCATTGCCGTTTCCACCGTGATGCCTCGACGTTCCCGCACGATCTCCGAAATCCGCGTAACCGGAACTCGCAGCGCGATCGCGAGCGCATTCGCCGAGAGCTCCATCGGCTTCATGTAATCCTCCCGGAGAAACTCTCCCGGGTGGATCGGGATGCTGTGCTCGTCCGGATTGCGTGGAATCGTCATCGCCCCTCCTTAGTGATAATCCGTGATCTCGACATCAAAGGCATCTTTCGCTTCCCATCGAAAGCACACCCTGTACTGGTCGTTGATTCGAATGCTGTATTGCCCCTCCCGGTCCCCGCGCAGTTTCTCCAGGCGATTGCCCGATGGGATGTTCAGGTCCTCGACGCGGACAGCAAAGTCGATCGCCTGCAGCTTGCGAATGGCCACGCGGAGAATGTTTCCGAACCTCCTGCTCTGTCCGGTGAACCACAGCTCTCGCGTCTCCTTATCGGCAAAGGACCGGATCACGACCTTATCGTATCACGTTAAACGCGTAGCGTTAAATGGTCGGCATTATAGAGGCCCCTCAGTTCCACACCCCCCGAGCATCCACCGCTTCCACCCGCCAAAACAAATCCGGCTCCATCTTCCGCATCTGCGACACGAAATCATGCGCCTGCCGCTCCGTATCGAACACGACCTGGTTCGTCACCTGTCCCGCCCGCATCTGCTCGCATTTCCAAAGTGTGTTCGTCATCCCCCATACTCCTCACCATCGGACTACTTCTCCCTACGCTCCTCTCGTACCCGCCATTCCTCTTCCCTGTTGCCTTTTGCCTATTTCCTGTACTACTGTGGAAATCTTGTCAAGCCTTACTTTCGTTCCCCCTGTTCTATCTACACCACTTACAAGCCAAAATCGCTGGCAGTAAATCCGTTCAAATCTGTCATACTGAACTTATAGAGTTAAAAAAGAAGAAAGCCCGCCGCGCGCGGGCTTTTTCCATAAGAACAGCAGGAGCACCCGTGAGAACCGGACTCGATGGCCTTATCACTCCCGGCTCCCGGCTCCTGCCTCCCAGCTCCCCGGGGTAATGTCTCCGGGAGGTTACCGAAAACGCCCAGCAGAATGAACAAAGTAGTTCCAGGATCCCCCCAAAAACAACGTCTTTTTTGAGAGGACCCCGGTACCGTTATTTCTTGTCCTCGACGTCCACGTACTCGGCGTCGATCACGCCTTCGTCCTTCTTGCCGTCCGCGGTTCCGCTCGCCGCAGATGCGCCGTCGGTCGGCGGCACGCCCGCGCCCGGATTTGCCGCGTTGGCCTTGTACATGGCCTCGGCCAGCTTGTGCGATGCCTGGGTCAGCTTCTCCCGCGCCGTATTCATCTCAGCCGGGCTCGGCTGCCCCTCCAGCGTCTTCTTGGCCTCGGCCAGAGCCGCTTCCACATCGGCCTTCTCCTGGCCCGAAACCTTATCGCCGTTCTCCTTCAGCATCTTCTCGATGTTGTAGACGAGCCCGTCGAGCTGGTTCCGTGCCTCAATCTCATCCCGCTTTTGCTTGTCCTCGGCAGAGTGCGCATCGGCCTCTTTGGCCATCCGCTCCACCTCTTCCTTGCTCAGCCCCGAAGAGGAGGTAATCGTGATCTTCTGGTCCTTGCCCGTGGCGTTGTCCTTCGCCGTCACGTTCAGAATGCCGTTCGCGTCAATATCGAACGTCACCTCGATCTGCGGTATCCCGCGCGGCGCCGGCGGAATCCCGCTCAGCTTGAACTTGCCCAGCGTCCGATTCTGCCCGGCCATGGGCCGCTCGCCCTGCAGCACGTGGACCTCGACCTCGGTCTGGCTGTCCGCCGCCGTCGAGAAGGTCTCCGTCTTCTTCGTCGGGATGGTCGTGTTGCGCGGGATCATCGGCGTCGCCACCCCGCCCAGCGTCTCAATCGACAGGGTCAGCGGCGTCACATCCAGCAGCAGCAGGTCCTTCACCTCGCCGGCCAGCACGCCCGCCTGGACCGCGGCGCCAATGGCCACCACTTCGTCGGGGTTCACCCCCTTGTGGCCCTCTTTGCCGAACAGGTCCTTCACCAGTTGCTGGATTCGCGGCATGCGCGTCTGTCCACCCACCAGCACCACCTCGTCGATCTTGCTGGCATCGATCCCCGCGTCCGCCAACGCCTTCTTCGAAGGCTCCACCGACCGCTGGATGATGTCCTCCACCAGCTGCTCCAGCTTCGCCCGCGTCAGTTTCTTCACCAGGTGCTTCGGACCGGTTGCGTCCGCCGTGATGAACGGCAGGTTGATCTCGGTTTCGATCGCCGTCGACAGCTCGATCTTGGCGCGCTCCGCCGCGTCGCGCAGCCGCTGCAGCGCCATCTCGTTGCCTTTGGAGCGAAGATCGAGTCCCTCGTCCTTCTTGAAGTCGTCGATGAGCCAGTCCACAATCCGCTGGTCGATGTTGTCGCCGCCCAGGTGCGTGTCGCCGTTGGTGGACTTCACCTCGATGACGCCCTCGCCCACTTCGAGAATCGAAATATCGAAGGTGCCGCCGCCGAAGTCGTACACGGCGATCGTTTCATCCTTCTTCTTGTCCAGACCGTACGCCAGCGCCGCCGCAGTCGGCTCGTTGACGATGCGCTTCACGTCCAGACCGGCAATCTTGCCGGCATCCTTGGTTGCCTGGCGCTGGGCGTCGTTAAAGTACGCCGGCACCGTGATCACGGCTTCGGTGACCGTGGTACCCAGATGATCTTCCGCAGCCTTCTTCAGCTTTTGCAGGATCATCGCGGAGATCTCCGGCGGCGTGTACAGCTTGCCCTGCGCCTCAATCGCCACGTGGTCGCCCTGCTGGACCACTTTGTAAGGCACCATCTTCATCTCGTCGTTCACTTCATTGAAGCGCCGTCCCATGAACCTCTTGATCGAATACACGGTGTTCGCCGGGTTGGTGATCGCCTGCCGCTTGGCCACCTGGCCCACCAGACGCTCCCCGGACTTGGTAAATGCGACCACGGAAGGTGTGGTCCGGCCACCCTCTTCATTGGCGATCACTTTGGGCTCACCGCCCTCCATCACGGCCACGACGGAGTTCGTCGTGCCGAGGTCAATTCCAATCATCTTTGCCATTTGCAACCTGCTCCTGAATAAGTGCTTGCTCCGCCAGCTTCGCACTTGAGTCACTTATTGTCAATCTATCTGATGCGCAAAGAGGAACACGCGATGCACAAACGGAACTTCCTCTACAATGAATAGGTTAAACCGACATCTCGCGGCGTCCAGCGGCCTGTGGTATGGTCACTGCATCCTCCACCCCGGCTACCGTATCTAACGCGAAGATCAGGGCTTTTGGGCCCATCCGGGATTCTCCACAGCAAATTTCCTTCCTTATCCTTCTCTGAGAGACTCTGGCAGGTTCATGGCGGACGGCAGCGGTCAGCAGGCGCAAAATCTCGGGGTGAACCCCTGGCTCATCGCCGTTTCGGTGATGCTGGCCACCTTTATGGAGGTGCTGGACACGGCGATCGCCTCGGTCGCTCTGCCCTACATCGCCGGGTCCCTCTCCGCCACCACGGACGAGGCCACCTGGGTCCTGACCAGCTACCTGGTCGCCAACGCGGTCATCCTGCCCGCCAGCAACTGGTTTTCGCTGCGCTTCGGACGCAAGCGCTTCCTGATTACCTGCGTCATCATCTTCACCGTCGCCTCCTTCTTCTGCGGAGCCGCCCCCACCCTTGGCTTCATCCTCATCGCCCGCATCATCCAGGGTGCGGGCGGCGGCGCGCTCCAGCCCCTCTCCCAGGCCATCCTTCTGGAGAGCTTCCCACCGGAAAAGCGCGGCGCCGCCATGGCCCTCTTCGGCTTCGGAGTGGTCGTGGCTCCGGTGCTCGGCCCCACTCTCGGCGGCTGGCTCACTGACACCTACAGCTGGCGCTACGCCTTCTACATCAATATCCCGATTGGCATTCTGGCGGTCTTCATGATCAGCCGCTTCATTCACGACCCCGATTACATCTCCAAAGGTAAGGCCAGTAAATTCGACGGCCTCGGCTTCGGGCTGCTGGTGGTCTGGACCGGCCTCCTCCAGGTCATCCTGGACAAAGGCCAGGAAGACGACTGGTTCGGAGCCGCATGGATCCGCTGGGCCGTCTTTTTCCTGGTCATCGGCTTCACCTGGTTCATCGTTCACTCCTGGCGGAGCAAGACCCCGCTGGTCAACCTGCGCACTCTTAAGGACCGCAACTTCACCCTCGGCTGCAGTCTGATGCTCATGCTGGGCCTGGCCATCTATTCCATGATCACCATGCTGCCGCTCTTTTATCAGGAGCTGCTCGGCTACACGGCCTTTGCCGCCGGCCTCGTCGTCGGACCCCGCGGCATCGGTTCCATCATCGGCATGCCGGTCATCGGCTATCTCACCAACAGGGTCGACGCCCGCTACCTGCTCACCTTCGGCTTCATCGGCTTCGGACTGACCTCTCTGGTCTTCGGGAACGTGAACCTCGGCATCAGTCCATGGACGCTGCTCGCCCCCATCGTGATCACGGGTTTTGCCCTCAGCTTTGTCTTCGTCCCCATCACGACCCAGGCCTACAGCACGCTCCCCAACAACCAGATTGGCAACGCCAGCGGCATCTTCAACCTGGTCCGGAACATCGGCGGCTCCATCGGCATTTCCATTGCGGAGACGCTGCTCGTCCGGCGCAGCGACCTGCACCAGACCGAGATCGGCGCCAATACCACCCATACGCAGACATGGCTCCAGCAGCAGCTCAATGCGCTGACCGCTTATTTCGGCCACCACATGTCGCCCGCCGCCGCACACCAGGCAGCCGAAAGCCAGGTCTATCGCGAGCTGGGCCAACAGGCCCTCCTCTGGTCCTTTGTAGACGTCTTTCGCTGGATGTCGCTGATCTGTTTTGTCTGCGTGATCCTGGTCTGGTTCTTCAAAAAGGCCAGACCGGGCCGCGCGCCGGCCGGCGTTCATTAGCGGTGCCCACGGGCGCATTCATCGGCCGTCGCTGTCGTCGAGCGGCAGGAATTTCCGCTGGCTCTCGTCGTACGCTTCAATGGCCCCGGTGAGGATGTCGTAGTACCAGCCATGCACCTGCAGGGTTCCCTGCGCGATGCCGCGGGCCACTTCCGGGTGAGTTCTCAGGTTCTCAACCTGCGCGATCACATTGGCATGGATCAAGGCCGTGTGCAGTGCGCGCGCGTCGCTGCGATCCGCTCCGGGATCGAGGTGCCTCCACGCGGGATCGGCAAAGCCCAGCCACTTCGTGGTGAGCGGCAGGCGCGAAAGATCCTGCTGGTCGAGAACCGCCTTCATCGCACCGCAGTCGGAGTGGCCGCAAACAATGATGTGATGGACCTGGAGAACCTCGACGGCATATTCCACCGTCGAGGAGACGCCGCCGGGCAGCTGCCCATGCGGAGGCACGATGTTGCCCACGGTGCGGCACAGGAACAAATCTCCTGGCTCCGTCTGCAGGATCAGATCCGGGACCACGCGCGAGTCGGCACAGGTGATGAACAGAACATCCGGCTTCTGCAGTTCGGCCAGGAGACGGAACCGGTCCTTCTTCTGCGGGAAGACGTCGCGGCGAAAGCGGCGATACCCCTCGAGGAGTGGTTGCATGGGGTTCCAGTGTAGCGGGTCCGGAGCCGAGGGCAACCACCGGGGTCCGCGGCCTCGGCGCCTCAGGTCACCTGGTCGGCAGAAAAGAAAACCCGCCGCGTTCTATCCGGTAGAACGCGGCGGGAAGGAAACAACAGGAATTACAGAAGACTACACATGCGGCAGAATTATTTCGAATTACCCGAACGCAGGTCTGGGTTAAAGACCTTTTGTTCTTCAATCGCCGCCTGGGCCGCCGCCAGACGCGCCGTCAGCAGCCGGAAGGGCGAACAGGAAACATAATCCAGCCCGGCCCGATGGCAGAACTTCACCGACTCGGGTTCTCCGCCGTGCTCGCCGCAGATCCCGATCTTCAGATCGCGACGCGCCGCGCGGCCTTTGTTAGTGGCCATTTTGATCAGCGAGCCAACGCCTTCCTGGTCGAGCACCGCGAATGGATCCTGCTTGAAGATGCCCCGCTGCAGGTACGCCGGCAGGAATTTGTTGCAGTCGTCGCGCGAGATGCCGAAGGTGGTCTGCGTGAGATCGTTGGTTCCGAAGCTGAAGAATTCCGCTTCGGCGGCGATCTTGTCGGCCACCAGGCAGGCGCGCGGCAGCTCGATCATCGTGCCCACTTTATAGTCCACCGCCAGGCCCTTCTTGATGAAGACGTCGTGGGCGACCGCGTGAATGAGCGCCGCCTGGTTCTTCATCTCTTCCGGACCCGTCGTGAGCGGAACCATGATCTCGATGTGCGGATCGACGCCGCTCTTCTTCACCGCCGTCGCGGCTTCGAAGATGGCGTGCGCCTGCATCTCGGTGATCTCGGGATAGGTGATGCCCAGCCGGCAACCGCGCAGCGCCAGCATCGGGTTCAGTTCGTGCAGCTCTTCCACCCGCTCCAGCATTTTGCGCAGATCTTTCAGTTTGGGCGAGCGAGGCCGGGTGAGCTCGAGGCTGTTGATCTGCAGAAGCAACTCTTCCCGCTTGGGCAGGAACTCGTGCAGCGGCGGATCGAGCAGGCGGATGACCACCGGCAGCGAACCCATCGCTTTCAGAAGTCCCTGGAAGTCGGCGCGCTGCATGGGCAGCAGCTTGGCCAGTGCGGCGCGACGCTCTTCCTCGGTCTTGGCCAGAATCATCGCCTGCATATGCGGCAGCCGATCCTCGGCAAAGAACATGTGCTCGGTGCGGCAGAGCCCGATGCCCTCTGCGCCGAAGGCCTGCGCCTGCTTCGCGTCCCGCGGGATGTCCGCGTTGGCCAGCACGCGCAGCTTCCGCCGCTGATCCACCCAACCCATGAACTGCACCAAATCCGGATTGTCCGGGTTCACCGGAAGGGTGTTCAGTTTGCCGTTCATGATGCGCCCGGTCGTTCCATCGAGGGAGATCCAGTCGCCCTCATGAAAGACCTTGCCTTTCACGCGCATCTCCTTCTTCTTTTCGTCGATGGTGACGTCGCCGGCGCCGGCCACGCAGCACTTGCCCATGCCGCGCGTCACCAGAGCCGCGTGTGACGTCATGCCGCCACGAGAGGTAAGAATACCGGCCGCCACGTTCATGCCGGCGATGTCCTCCGGCGAGGTCTCCGAGCGGACGAGGATGATGGATTTGTAGGTTGCCTTCTCGTGGTGCTTCACCGCTTCGTGCGCGGTGAATACAATCTGACCCACCGCCGCGCCGGGCGAGGCCGGCAGACCTTTCGCCAGCACCTCAATGCTTCCCTTCTCGTCCAGACGCGGAACCAGGAAGTCGAAGATCTGGTTCGGCTCCACGCGCAGCACCGCCTCGTCGATCGAGATCAGCTGCTCGCGCACCATGTCGATGGCGATCCGCACCGCGGCCAGGCCGGTCCGCTTCGCGTTGCGGGTCTGCAGCATGTACAGACGGCCGTCCTGAATCGTGAATTCGAAGTCCTGCATGTCGCGGTAGTGCTTCTCCAGCCGCGAGGTCAGGTCGCGCAGCTGGTCGTACACATGCGGCATCAGCTTACGCAGTTCGCTGATCGGCACCGGCGTCCGGATGCCGGCAACCACGTCCTCGCCCTGCGCGTTCATCAGGAACTCGCCGTAGAATTCCCTTTCGCCGTTGGCCGGGTTGCGCGTAAAGCCCACGCCCGTGCCGCTCGACTCATTCAGGTTGCCGAAGACCATGGCCTGCACGTTCACCGCGGTGCCGAGCCAGTCGTCAATGTTATTCAGACGGCGATAGGTCTTCGCGCGCTCGTTGTTCCAGGACCTGAAAACGGCGTCGCGCGCCATCGTCAGCTGCCGGTCGGGATCCTGCGGGAACTCCGCGCCCGTGTGGCGCAGCACCAGCTTCTTATACCCGGCAATCACTTCCTTCAGAGCGACCGGTGTCAGCTCTGTGTCCTGCTTTGCCCCATACTTCTTCTTCGTCTCGTCGAAGATGTGCTCGAAGTCGGATTTGGGAATATCCAGAACGACGTCGCCGAACATCTGGATCAGCCGGCGATAGGAGTCATAGGCGAACCGCGGATTATTGCTCTTCTTCGCCAGCGCCTCGACCGACTTGTCGTTCAGTCCGAGGTTGAGAATCGTGTCCATCATGCCCGGCATGGAGAACTTCGCGCCCGAGCGCACGCTCACCAGCAGCGGATACTCGCCCGCACCCAGCCGCTGCCCCTGCAGCTTTTCCAGCCGCTCCAGCGCCAGGTCCATCTGCTCGGTGACCAGGGGCGAAAGACCTCCCCGCATGTATTCGCGGCAGGCTTCCGTCTGGATCGTGAATCCGGGAGGCACCGGCAGCCCGGCATTGGTCATTTCCGCGAGGCCCGCGCCTTTGCCACCAAGGTCATCGCGCATCTTGCCGTTGCCCTCGGCCGCGCCTGCGCCGAAGAAGTAGACGTATTGGGTGGAAGTTTCGACTTTTGAGGCTGCCGCTGCCTCCTGGTAGTCGAATGTGGATGGATTCATCGTGATTCTCCGTTCTGCCGCCGCCTGGGGCACGTTTTGTTAGTAGGTGATCAGTGCGTTGCGGTACTGGCGGCCGTTGCTGAGCGGAAACCGTGGAGGACGATTCGCCATCCGCATTCTCAAGACAGAAGATTTTCGGTCCGGTTGGCGGCGACTGTATGTGCCAGGCGTCACAGAGAAATTCCGAGGCGGCTGTGACCTGCGTCACAAGAAGCTTTTGGGACTTCCCGGGCCTTAGCTCCTGGGCGACCTCACTTCCCCGAGACGCCATCCCACAAGGAAGAACGGACTGTTTCGCCCTTCCGTGGGAGCGCCCGGGAGAGTATGAAAGCTCTTCGTCGTGGCTAATCAACACACATGTAAGCTTTTACCCTATTTTTATTAATATGAGTGTGACGCGCTCATGTTTTATGAATCATTTGTGCTATAGTTTCATCAGATGTTGAGGCGGTCGCCTCTTCTGCCACCAGAACGGGCTGGCCTGCAATCTCAGAAAATCTGTAACCGTGGAGGAACTTTCTTTATGGCAATCACTCGTTGGGATCCCTTTCGCGACGTGCTGGCTTTGCAGAACCGCATGAACTCGCTGTTCCAGGACTACAACCGCGCCCAGGGCGAGGGCGACACCCTCGCGACCGCGGCCTTCGTTCCCCCGGTGGACGTCTATGAGGACGAGCACAAAATTGTGCTCAAACTCGAAGTCCCCGGCTTGAAGGAGAACGACCTCGACATCCAGCTCGAAAACAACCTGCTCACCGTGAAGGGCGAGCGCAAATTCGAAAAGGAAGAGAAGGAAGAGAACTTCCATCGCATCGAGCGCCGTTATGGCAGCTTCTATCGCTCGTTCACGATTCCCAGCACGGTGAATCCAGAGAACGTGAAAGCCAGCTACGATGCTGGCGTGCTGCGCATCGAGCTGGAAAAGCGCGCTGAGGCCCGGCCGAAGCAGATCAAAGTGGAACTCGGCAAGGGTCAGATCGAAGCCGGCAAGAAGGAAGTGAAGCCGGCCGCCTGAGGTCCTGGCCGGACCGGCGGACGCGCTTCGCGCCGAGCCGCTCGATGCATTTCGGATGTCACAGCGCGGGAGGGGAGTACCCTCCCGCCGTTTTTCAGGCGCAAAATGGAAACGGGTTTCCTGTCCGCTGACAACTCGCCCGAGTCACGAGGCTCCCGGCTCCCTAACTACTGAGGTTTTATGGCAATTCGTTGGGAAAAGTTCACAGTGAAATCGCAGGAGGCGGTCCAGAGCGCCAGCCAGCTCGCCGGCGAGAATGGCAATCCGGAGATCCTGCCGCTGCATCTGCTCGCCGTCCTGCTGGCGGATAAAGAGGGCGTGATTCCTGCCGTCCTCGAAAAGATCGGCGTGCCGACCGAGCAGCTCGAATCGCGTGCGCTGGAGGCCGTGAGTCAGCTGCCCAAAGTGAGTGGCGCCTCCTCGCAGCCCGGCGCCTCGAACGCGCTGAATCAGGTTTTCGACCAAGCCTTCAAAGAGGCCGAGAATTTTAAGGATGAGTATGTCTCGACCGAGCACCTGCTGCTCGCCCTGACGCGCCAGAACAATGACGGTGCGCAGCTACTGCTCGCCTCGGTGGGCGCGACGCACGATGCCGTGTTGAAGAGCCTGACCAGCGTGCGCGGCAGCCAGCGCGTTACCGATCAGAACCCCGAGGCCAAATACCAGGCCCTCGAGAAGTACGCCAAAGACCTGACCGAACTCGCCCGCCGCGGCAAGCTCGATCCGGTGATCGGCCGCGACGAGGAGATTCGCCGCGTGATCCAGGTGCTCTCGCGCCGGACCAAGAACAACCCCGTCCTCATTGGCGAGCCCGGCGTCGGCAAAACCGCCATCGTCGAAGGCCTCGCGCGGCGCATCGTCCACGGCGACGTGCCCGACATCCTGCGCGAGAAGCGCGTTATCGCCCTCGACCTCGGCGCGATGCTCGCCGGCGCCAAGTACCGCGGCGAGTTTGAGGACCGCCTGAAAGCCGTCCTGAAAGAGATCGAAGAATCCAACGGCCAGATCGTCCTCTTCATCGACGAGCTGCACACCCTGGTCGGCGCGGGCGCGGCCGAAGGCGCCATTGACGCCTCCAACATGCTCAAGCCGGCGCTGGCGCGCGGCGAGCTGCGGGCCATCGGCGCAACCACGCTCAACGAGTACCGCAAGTACATCGAAAAGGACCCGGCCTTCGAGCGCCGCTTCCAGATCGTCTACGTCGGCGAACCCAACGTCGAAGACACCATCGCCATCCTGCGCGGCCTGAAGGAGCGCTACGAGGCGCACCACAAGGTCCGCATCCGCGACTCCGCGATTGTCGCTGCGGCGACGCTCTCGCACCGCTACATCTCCGATCGCTTCCTGCCGGACAAGGCCATCGACCTGGTTGACGAGGCCGCAGCGTCGCTTGCCATCCAGATCGGCTCCGTGCCGACCGAAATCGACGAGCTGGAGCGCGAGGCGACCTCCCTCGAGATCGAGCGCGAAGCCCTCAAGCGCGAGAGCGATGCGAACTCCAGGGAGCGCCTGCAGCAGGTGGAGCGCGAAGTCGCCCAGCTGCGCGAGAAATCCACAGCTCTGCGCGCGCGCTGGCAAAAGGAGCGCGAAGCCATCACCCGCATCAGCGACCTGAAGAAGCAGATCGAGACGCTGCGCTTTGAAGCCGACGAGCAAACCCGCCGCGGCAATCTGGAGCGGGCGGCGCAAATCCAGTATGGCGAGCTGCCGAAGATGGAAGCCGAGCTGAAGCAGCTGAACGCGCTCCAGGACGGCACCAGCGCCACGCCGCGCATGCTGAAGGAAGAGGTGGACGAAGAGGACATCGCCCGCATCGTCAGCAAGTGGACCGGCATTCCCGTCTCCCGGATGCTCGAGGGCGAGGTGAAGAAGGT
Source organism: Acidobacteriaceae bacterium (assembly GCA_049579805.1). Taxonomy (GTDB): domain Bacteria; phylum Acidobacteriota; class Terriglobia; order Terriglobales; family Acidobacteriaceae; genus Palsa-343. The sequence goes on along the minus strand of JBAUOP010000183.1, from coordinate 5,501 downwards.
AGTTCAGATGGAAGACCGGCTGCGCGAGCGCGTGGTCGGGCAAGATGCGGCACTGGCCATCGTCGCGAATGCCATCCGGCGTTCGCGCGCCGGCCTGAGCGATCCCAAAAAGCCGATCGGCTCGTTCATCTTCCTCGGACCCACCGGCGTGGGCAAGACCGAAACCGCCCGTGCCCTGGCCGAGTTTCTCTTCGACGACGAGCAGGCGATGGTCCGTCTGGACATGTCGGAGTATATGGAGAAGCACGCCGTAGCCCGCATGATCGGCGCGCCTCCCGGCTACATCGGCTACGACGAAGGCGGCCAGCTCACCGAAGCCGTGCGGCGGCGGCCTTACGCGGTCATCCTGCTCGACGAGATCGAGAAGGCGCATCCGGATGTGTTCAACGTGCTGTTACAAGTTCTGGACGACGGGCGGCTCACGGACTCGAAGGGCCGCGTCGTGGACTTCAAGAACACCGTTCTCATCATGACGTCGAATCTGGGAGCCGCGTTCCTGCAGGGCGATTCGCTCAAGGATGAGGCCTCCTTCGGCCATGCCACCGAAAGCGTCATGCGCGTCCTGCGCGAGCACTTTCGTCCCGAGTTCCTGAACCGTGTGGACGATGTCGTGGTCTTCCACCCGCTCCAGGAGGAGCAGTTGCAGCACATCGTCGATCTTCGGCTCAGGGATCTCGAAAAGCTGCTGGCCGACCGCCACATCACGATCGAGCTGACGCCGGCAGCACGCCACCAGATCTTCACTGCCGGATACGATCGGGCGTACGGAGCGCGTCCGCTCAAGCGCGCCATCCAGCGTCTGGTCCAGGATCCGCTGGCCATGAAGATCCTCGACAGCGAGGTGCTCCACGGCGACCACGTCCGCATCGATGTCGATCGGGGCGGCACGCTGCGCTTTGAGGTGGTCAGCCGTGCCGGCATTCCGCTGGAAGGCGCGGCGGTAGGCCAGGCGTAAGAAGGAGAGCACAGAAGGCCAGGGCTCGCGGGGCGAAGGCTCCGCGAGCCATTTTGTTTACTGGTCATTTCGACTGATCAATAATGGACGCATGGTGGAAATCCAGGCGTCCGAAGCGAAGAAGCGATTTCTCCGGTTGCTGGATCAGGTCGAAGAGGGGAAGAGTTTCGTGATCACGCGGCACGGAAAACCGATCGCACGGCTATCTCCTGAAATCGAGCAGCGCAGCGCGGAGCGCCAGGCGGAAATCGAGAAGGCCATTGTTGCAATCCGCGCTCTGGGCCGCCGCAATGGCTCTATCTCTGTTGCGGAAATCCTGTCGGCGCGAGACGAAGGAAGAAAATACTGATGCCCTTCGCTGTCGACGCCTCGATCGTCGTGGCCTGGGCCTTTTCCGACGAAGCGTCTCCTGAAGCCGCAGCCGCGCTCAGTGCTCTCGCTCGCGATACAGCTTTTGTTCCGGTCCTTTGGTGGTTCGAAATCCGAAATGCACTGGCGATCAACGAGCGGCGCGGCCGGCTCACCGAAGCTAAAACCGCGGAATTCCTGCGAGACCTTTCCCGTTTGCAAATCGTCGAAAAGGCGGCCCCGCAGGAATCCGAGGTCCTGCGTCTCGCCCGCACGCATCGACTCACCGTCTACGACGCCTCTTATCTCGAATTAGCACAGCGCGAGGCAATTCCTCTCGCGACGCTCGATGCCGCTCTCGTCAAAGCGGCGCAGGCAGAGGGAGTACCTGTTCTGGGCGCAGCGACCTAAAGCTGCCCGTCATCTCCCCGCCGGCGCGCTACGATGGAACCGCGTCGTTGCAGCAAGGATCAAGCCTGGATGAGGATGCGATCCTGCCGGCGCCAACGATGCAATAGCGGGCTAGGATTTCCCCTTCCACTTAATATTGCAGCCGATACTCGGCCGCTGCTCCTGGCTGATCGCCTCCCCGGCGAGCAGGGCTTTCATCGCCGCGCGCAGATCGCGTCCCGTGACCGGCACGTCGTTGCCGGGTCGGCTGGAGTCCAGCTGGCCGCGGTAGACCAGCTTTCCCGCCGCGTCGAAGAGAAAAAAGTCCGGCGTGCAGGTGGCATCGTACGCGCGAGCCACCTTCTGCGTCTCGTCGTACAGGTACGGAAAGGTGAACCCGACGGCCAGGGCTTGCTGAGCCAGACCGGAAGGCGCGTCGTCGGGATAATTCTCGGCGTCGTTGCTGCTGATGGCGGCCATGCCAATGCCGGATTCGCGGAAATCAACGCCCAGCTTGCCCAACTCCTTTTCCACATGCCGAACAAACGGGCAGTGGGTACAGATGAACATAACCAGCAGGCCTTTGGAGCCCTGCAGCGACGTGGTCGAATGCTCGCGGCCGTCGCGGACATCTTTCAGAGTGAAGGCGGGCGCTGGAGTTCCGAGCGCGAGCATAGCGGATGCGGTTTGAGCCATAAGAAGACCTCCTGCCATTCCAGGATAAACCCACGCCGAACCCCTGGCTCGGTGACGGGTCGCCGGCTCTTTTCGATATAACAGGTGCAGCCGCACAGCCGATGTCCCAGGGAGGTCCACGCATGGGTCAGGGTGAGAAAGGCCCTCTTCCCCGCCGCGAGTTTCTGAAACAGGCAGCCACCGCGCTCGGCGCTGTGACCCCGGTGGGACATTGGGCCGAAGCCGAAGCGGCGACCCTGCCCGCGAACCCTTCCGGAGCAGCGGCGCAGGCGGCATCCCTGGCGGAAACCATCGCTTTCCCCCGCGTCTTTCGCGGACCGCATCTGAAGATGATTTCCTTCCCCCTGGGCGGTGTTGGAGCGGGCAGCCTGGGCCTCGGCGGACGCGGCCAGCTGCGCGACTGGGAAATCTTCAATCGCCCCAATCGGGGATTTTCTCCCGACTATGCATTCCCTGCTCTCTGGGTGCAGTCCGGCAACGCGTCTCCTATCGCCCACGTCCTCGAAGCCAGAATCCTTCCTCCCTACGAGGGCGAGGATGGGCTCGGCTCCCGCAATGCACCGGGGCTCAGCCGCCTGAAGACAGCGACCTTCACCGGCGAGTATCCCCTGGCCCACATCGATTTCGAAGATCCCAGCCTGCCCGTCACCGTCGCTCTCGATGCGTTTTCGCCCTTCATCCCCCATGTGCCGGATGACTCCAGCCTGCCCGTCGCGGTGTTGCGTTATAGCGTGCACAATCCTGGCCGCGCGCCGGCGAAGGCTTCCATTGCCTTCTCCATCGACAACCCTGTCCTCAACGGGACCACGGGTATGTTTGCCAACGGCGGTCTTCAGGAGAAGAGGGTCAACGAGGTTCGCTCCGATTCCAGCCTCACCGGCCTGCTCATGACCAATCCAGGTCTTCCATCAGACGACCCATTGCATGGCTGCTTCGTCCTCGCAGCGCTTCCTTCCTCCGAAACGCACCTGACGTACTGGCGCGGATGGCCAAAGGGCTCCTGGTGGAACTCTCCCCTGCTGTTCTGGGACGCCTTCTCCAAAACCGGCCAGGTGAACGACGAGCCGGCGGAACGCAACAAGGTGGTCGTCCTCTGTCAGTCGCGAACCCTCCTTCCCGGGCAATCCGGCGATTTCACGTTTCTGCTCGCCTGGCACTTTCCCAATCGCACCCCGGAACGTTGCGGCTGGAGTGCGCCCAAAGGAAAAGAAAAGACCGTCATCGGAAACTTCTATTGCACGCGATTCGCCGACGCGTGGGAGGCAGCGCTCTATGCAGCCCGTCACCTTGAATCTCTGGAAAAGAAAACGCGACAGTTTGCGGACGCCTTCCGTGCGAGCACCCTGCCGGCCGTCGTCCGCGAAGCCGCCAGCGCGAATCTTTCCACCCTCGCTTCGACCACCTGTTTCCGCACCGCCGACGGCGACTTCCACGGCTTTGAGGGCAGCGATGACCATCTGGGCTGCTGCTACGGCAACTGCACCCATGTGTGGAGCTACGAAACGGCGACGGCTTTTCTGTTTCCTTCGTTCGCTCGCTCCCTCCGCAAGGCAGCGTTTGGTTATTCCGAGGATGAGGAAGGCGGTATCCATGCGCGCCAGCTTCTGCCCGACGGCGAGGCGCGCGACGGGATCATCGCCACCGACGGACACATGGGTCAGATCATGCATGCGTATCTGGACTGGCGGCTCTCCGGCGACAGCGCCTGGCTGAGCACGATCTGGCCACGGGTCCGCCAGGCGATTGCCTTCGCCTGGGTCAGCAACGGATGGGACCCGCAGAAGACCGGCGTGACCACCGGCGTGCAAAACAACACCTACGACGTGGCCTTCTTCGGACCCAATCCGTTGTGCAGCATCTACTACCTCGGAGCGCTTCGGGCCGGCGAGGAGATGGCTCTGGCTGCCGGTGACCCGGCCTCCGCGCAGCAGTACAAAAGCCTCTTCGAGGGCGGCCGCCAGTGGATCGAGGCTAACCTCTTCAACGGCGAGTTTTTCATCCAGCAGATTCGCCGCTACGCTCTGGACGTGATTCATCCCAGCCTGCGCATCGGTACCGACGGATTCAATCCGGAGGATCCGCAGTTCCAGGTGGGCGCCGGCTGTCTGATCGATCAGCTGATGGGCCAGTATCTGGCCTCTGTCATGCAGCTCGGCCCGCTCATTTCGCCGGAGCACGTCCGCAACGCCCTGCTCTCCATCTATCGATACAACTACAAGCGCACCCTCATCGATCACGACAACGTGGAGCGAACCTTCGCGCTGAACGACGAAGCCGCTATGGTCATCTGCGACTATGGCATCGCTCCCCGTCCCCACATTCCTTTCCCCTATTTCGCCGAAGTCATGACCGGATTCGAGCATGCCGCCGCCGCGCTGATGATCGCCTCCGGCATGGTGAACGAAGGCATCGAGTGCATTGGGAACGTCAGGGCGCGCTACGACGGCAAGAAGAGAAATCCCTGGGACGAGGCAGAATGTGGTCATCACTACGCGCGAGCCATGGCCTCCTGGTCGAGCGTGGTGCTCCTCAGCGGATTCGACTACGACGGGCAGCACAACGCCATCAAAGCGCTGCCGCCTTCGTATGACGGCACGTTCCGCAGCTTCTGGTCCAACGGCACGGGCTGGGGCGTCTTTTCTTACAACCGGGACGGAGGCGCAACGCATTTCAATCTGGAGGTGATGACCGGCACACTCGCCTGCCGCTCGTGCGAGATCCATGGCCTGGGCCGGGTGACGGAGGCGATGGTCGGCCACCGCCGGCAAGGCCATTCCGCCAACTCGTCCGCCGGCACAACGGCATTCCTCTTCGATCAACCCCTTGTCCTGCGTGAAGGAGACATCCTGCAACTCGAGGTGCATGGGTGAGCGCGCGGCCCTGGGTCGTTCTGGTCGGCGGATTTCTGGGAGCCGGAAAAACAACAACGCTGCTGGCCGCCACTCGCGAGCTCGATCGCCGCGGCCTGCGCAGCGCCATCATCCTGTCGATAAGCCGAAAGGCGTTGTCAAGGACAAAGAGGTGCGCAGAGCTGCGGAGCAGCCGGTGAGAGCCAGGTTGTGGAGACCAGAGCTGTCACGGAATCTCATCCCTCAATCATCTTTGGGTGGAA
>JBAUOP010000182.1:0-1843 GCA_049579805.1 Acidobacteriaceae bacterium | reverse complement strand
TTCGATGCCGGAGATGCCGATCGCGAGGATCGCGACGCCGACCAAGGTCCCCCAGACATAGAAGCGCCCGGGCTTGATCGTCGTCGATCCGAGGAAGACGCCAACGAGCGCAGGCAACAGGAACTCGAGGCCCACGCTCGCCTGTCCGACGCGCAGCCGGGAAGCGAGAACGACGCCGGCGGCGGCCGTCAGCACGCCCGACGCGACGAAGGCGACAATGGTGTAGCGGCGGATCGGGATGCCATTCAGCTCCGCCGCCCTCGGGTTCGCGCCGATGGCGTAAAGATAGCGGCCGATCGGCGTATATTCGAGGATGAGCCAGAGCGCGAAGGCCAGGATGAGGACATAGAAACCGGTTATCGGCAATCCGAGAAACCGGTCGCCGGCGATCGACAGGAACCCGTCGGGCAGCACCCCCATGATCTGGTGCCCCTGCGAGTGCCGCATGGCGATCGCATAGAGCAGGGTGCCGGTGCCGAGCGTGGCGATAAAGCTGTCGATCTGGGCGATTTCGACAAGCAGGCCGTTGAACAGTCCAACGGCGGCGCCGAGGCAGAGGACCACAAGAACCGCGAGCGGCCAGGGAACGAAGTACCATTCCTGCAGGCTGATCGCCAGCATGTGCCAAAGCACGATGCCATAGCCGATCGTGAGATCGATCTTGCCGGTGACCATCGGCACCATCGCGGCAAGCGAAAGTATGGCGATGACCGACTTGTCGGAGATGATCGACCGCGCGTTGAGCAGGGTCGGGAACGTGTTGGGCAGAATGAGCGAGAAGAACACCGCAAGCAGCACGGTGAGGATCAGCAGGCCGTAGACCGGCAGGAGGCGCAGAAGCCGGCCGGCGAGCGAGAGGCGCCGAAGTTCCGACCGGGTCGGCTCGAGGGCGTTTGACTTGATCGAGTTCACCGCCACGCCACGATCCTCCCAGTCAAAGCCTGAGTTCGTTCGGCCGACGATCCGGTCGCGCTCATGGGCGCGTCTCGGGCTCTAAACGACCATCGGCGGCGCCGTCCGGCGCAAACGCATGGCCGTCCGGAACGGCTTCGGCGAGAACGAGATCGGCGGCGGAGCGGCTCTCGACAAGGTCGATGTGGCGCTTCATCGCCAGTTGCGCCTTTGCGGGATCGCCTGTCGCGACGGCGTTCACGATCATCCGGTGCTCCGCGAGCGCAAGGGCGGAATCGTGGAGTCCCTGTTCCGCCGACTGCCGGATCCGGTAGAGCTGAGCGCGAAGCGCATCCGCCATCACGCGGATGAACTGATTGTGCGTGTGATCGAGTATGACCTGGTGGAAGCGAAGATCGGCTTCAAGCACGCGCCATTCGAGAGCCACCCGCCGGGCGCGATCCGCCGGCTTGGCGACGTTCAGGGCCTCGACCGCGGCGCTCTGCGCTTCGAGCGCCGCTGCGAGCTCCGAGCGGAAGGCGCCGCCGCCGTCGCGGCAGGCGTGGGCGATCGCGGCGACTTCGATCAGCCGCCGCGCGTCCATGAGCTCCTTGAGCTGTTCCGAAGTCAGCGGCGGCGCGATCCTGTAGCCTTTGCGTGCTTCGTGAACGATGAGTCCGGAGGCTGAGAGACGGGCAAGCGCTTCGCGCACCGGCGTCGGCGAAACCGCGAGCGCCTTGGCGAGGGCGCCAATCCGCAGCGCAACGCCGCGCCGCAGGGCGCCCTGGGCCAGCATTTGGACGATGGCCCGATAAACGCGCTCGCTCAGAACCTGCGATTGCGCCTGAAACGGAATGTCCGCCAAACTCTCGCTTTCCGACTGCGCCTCTTCGGAAATGCGCCCGGAAACCGAAAGGCCGCTCATCGGCCGCGCCGCGGAAATGGCGCTCGG
>JBAUOP010000181.1:0-1813 GCA_049579805.1 Acidobacteriaceae bacterium | reverse complement strand
GCGTAGACGGTGTCGTTCTCGGTGGCCACGATCACCTCGGAGCCCACGATCAGCGGCTGAGCGTACACCGCGCCATCCACGGCCGCCGTCCACGCCCGCCGCACCTGACCCGGGGCCGGCGAGCTGACGGAGACCCCGCTGCGGTCCGCCGTGCGATCGTACGTCGGCCAGTCTGCTCCTTGGCCGGCCGGCGTGGAAGCGGCGCTGGAGGCGGCAGCCGAGGCCGTCCCAGCGGGCCCGGCCGTCGTCCCCGACGTGCAGCCCACCGCGACCAGCAACACCGCGCCGACGCCAGCGACCACCACTGATGGTCGGCGGGGGAACCTCGACCGCCGACGGCCCCTAGTCATACGGCCGCCCACAGGGCATCGCGGTGAGCTGCCGGGCAGAAGCGTCGCCTCACCCGGCTATCCTCGATCTCCCGCCAGCCCAGGTCAACTCAAACGCCGACACCAGTCCCGCCGCTTTCTCTGGTCCCGTGGCGACCTGAGGGCGGGGATGGATCGATGCGGCATCGATTGGGTAAGCCCTGGTTGGAGGCCCGTCAACGGGATGCCGATTCGCGGCCCCGTGGCCCGGGCGGCTGTCCTGCGCCCTGCCGAGGCCGGTGCATCACCGGCCTGGAGCGTCTAGCAACTCGCCGACCCCGAGACCCGGAGGGCATCGAGTCCGTTGTGAATGAGCTGGTCGCCGTGCTGGTCGCGATAGCGGGCGCTATCACGTTCGGCGCATCCGATGTCATCGAGCAGCGCGCCACGCACAAGGTGGCCAAGCGGCCTCCGCTCGACGTGAAGCTCTTCGCCGAGCTGGCGGCGAACCGGCTCTGGCTGATCGGGATCGCCGTCGACATAGCCGGCTCGGTGATGCAGGCCTTCGCCCTGCACTTCGGGGCGCTGGCCCTGGTCCAGCCGATCCTCGTCCTCGACCTGCTGTTCGCCGTCGTGATCACCTATGTCCTGGCCCGCCGACGGCCCGACTGGGTCACCACCGCCGGGGTCCTGGGCTGCACCGGCGGCCTGGTGCTGTTCCTGGCGGTGGCCAGACCGAAGTCCCCGCCGGTGCACGTCGCGCCGACCATCCTGCTGCCGCTCGGCCTCGCGACCGTGGGACTCATCGCGCTCTGCCTGGTCGCGTGGCGCGTCAGCCCGCGGACGTACCTGCCCCTGACCACCGCCCTCGCCTGCGGCGTCATCTTCGGGATCACAGCGTTCCTGCTCAAGGAACTGACCCAGACCATCGGCCTGGGATTCAGCCCGCCGTCACAGCAGTGGCCGCTCTACGCGTTCATCATCGCCGAGCCGCTCGGTTTCCTGCTCAACCAGAACGCCTTCCAGGAGAGTTCCCTCATAGCGCCGGTCCTGGCCATCCGGACCGTCACCGACCCGCTGGTTGCCATCGGCATCGGCCTGGTCTGGCTGGACGAGACGATCACCAGTAGCCCCGCCGCGATCGCGGCCGAGCTAGCCGGGCTGGTCATCATGTCGGCCGGCGTCGTCGCGCTGGCCTACCGTTCGCCTCACCTCGAGGCCGGCGCCGCGCGCTCGGCGCTCAACAGCCAGCCGTCCAACGGCAAGGCGTTAACCATTCGCGCAACCAAAGGTTGCGCAAGCGCAATGCGGCGGATAGTCTGACATGCAACCGATGGTTGCGCTAGGGCGCCGCCGGCGTCAGCAGCCGCCATCACCATGAAGAGGGGACAACGACGATGTGCAACCTCATCACCGCCATGAAGGTCTCGGTCGACGGGAAATACGAGGGATCGCAGGGGTATGCGGACTGGGTGGCAGGCTGGTCCGATGACTACGGCCTGACC
>JBAUOP010000180.1:0-64292 GCA_049579805.1 Acidobacteriaceae bacterium | reverse complement strand
CGCCGCCGGGAGGGTGGGAAAGTGGGAATCGCGCAGCGATTTCCAAAGCGGCGCAGCCGCTGTCTTTTCCACCCTCCTGTTCGGTGTTTTGGTTGTTGTCAGCAGTTCTCCGATGGCCGTGTACCTTCCCAGCCGGCGGGATCCGTAGGTGAGGGTGATGCTGCCGTTGAGGTGTTGGTGCACCGTCACGCTGCAGCCGGCCAGGGTGCCGCGCCAGCTGACCCGATCGATCTGCAGGCTCAGGTGCTGAAGACTGACCGTGTTGTCGCGGTTCACTGTTCGCTCGAACTGCAGCGAGAAGATCAGGTCCAGATCGCGCCGCGGGCAGGGGATAAAGGCCGTTCCCCGTTCAGCGGCCGGGGCCTGGAAACGGCAGTTGAACTCGCCCGTGTACTCCTCGCGCAGGAAGCGGTTGGCCTCTTCCACGCTGCGGATGCCGCGCAGCCTCAGCTCCTGCGGCAGCCGTCCCTGCCAGGTCGAAAAGCTGCGCTCGGAGCGGCCCCGCGCCTGGGGCGAATAGGCCGGAATCATGCGGATGCCGAGGTCGCGCAGCGCCCGGCCCACCTGGGTCAGCCGGTGCGGATCCACCTTGCTGCTGCCTTTTGGCGTAACCCAGAAGTGGCTGCTCCGATCCGAATACAGCGCGCAGAACAGGCCCCTGCGCTCGACCACCTCGCGCAAGGCCGCCATCACCGTCGCCGTCGACTCCTCTTCCACCAGCTGCGCGTAGTAAATCTCACTGGTGGCATCGTCCAGCATCACCAGCAGGTCGTACCAGCGCTCATCCTGAAACCACTGATGATGGCTGCCGTCCAGATGCAGCAGCATGCCCGGCAGCGGCCGCCGCTCGCGCCGCCTGCGGTGCACGCCTCGCCTGCGGCCCTTCCGCACCGGCCCGGCTCCCTGCAGCGCCGCCTTCACCCACGTGTAGCTCAGCTCCATCCCGTGCTGCTCCACCAGCTTCTCGTGAAAGTGCCGCACGTTCAGATCGAAATACTTCTCCCGACAGAGCCCCAGCACCTGCTCGGCCTGCTCCATCGGCACCCGCTTCTGGCTCGGCCGCCCGCGCCGCCGGTCCATCAGCCCGTCGTAGCCTCGCTGCTCGTACCGCTCTCGCCACCGCCGCATCTGCCGGTCGCTGATGCCGACGATCTCCGCCGCCTGCCACCACGTGATCTTCTTCGCCATGGCTCTCAGGATCACTTCCTGTACCTTCATCGCCCGCTCCACCGCGGCCCTCGGATACGCGTCCATGCTTCGCATGGTCGCCCATCCTCGCCGCCCGCTCAGCGGACACTTCACTTGCTATTTCAACCGGACATATCATGTGCTAACGACACACCCTAAGCCCGCCCCTGCACCCTACCCCCTAAACCCGATACCCTGTACTTTGCCGAAAACCGCCGTCATCATCGGAGCCGGCCCCGCCGGCCTCACCGCTGCCCTCGAACTCCTTCGCCGCTCCGGCGTCCGCCCCATCGTCCTCGAAGCCACCGACGCCATCGGCGGCATCTCCCGCACCATCCGCCACAACGGCAACCGCATGGACATCGGCGGCCACCGCTTCTTCTCCAAATCCGACCGCGTCATGAACTGGTGGACCGACCTCATGCCCGTCGCCGGTTCCGAAGACGCCGACCACGCCATCAGCTACCAGGGAAAAACGCGCTCCGTCTCCGCCACAGCCCCATCCCAGCCGGACCTCGTCATGCTCGTCCGCCCCCGCCGCAGCCGCATCTACTTCCTGCGCAGCTTCTTTGACTACCCTCTCGCCCTCAATGGCCAGACCATGCGCCAGCTCGGCTTCGGTCGCATGGCCCGAATCGGCATCAGCTACCTCCGCGCCCATCTCTTCCCGCGCCGCAACGAGAAGACCCTCGAAGACTTCCTCATCAACCGCTTCGGACGCGAGCTCTATCTCACCTTCTTCAAGTCCTACACAGAAAAAGTCTGGGGCGTCCCCTGCGACCACATCAGCGCCGAGTGGGGCGCGCAGCGCATCAAGGGCCTCTCCCTGCGCACCGCCCTCGCCCACTTCTTCAAAAAGACTTTCACCCGCCCGAAATCCGGTGACATCGCCCAGAAAGGCACTGAAACCTCCCTCATCGAGAAATTCCTTTACCCCAAATACGGTCCCGGCCAGCTCTGGGAATATGTCGCAGGCTTAGTCACAGAAAGAGGCGGCGAGGTCCGCCTCGGCTGGCGCGTCCACAAGCTCCATGTCGAAAATGACCGCATCGTCTCCGTCCACGCCACCGATCCCCACGGCGCCACCCACACCTTTCCCGCCGACTACGTCTTCTCCACCATGCCGGTCCGCGAACTCATTCGCGATCTTGATATTCCCGTCCCCGACGACGTCCGTGCCGTCGCCGACGGCCTCGTCTACCGCGATTTCATCACCGTCGGCCTCCTCGTCAACCGCCTCAGCGTCACCGAGCCCGACGGCTCCCCGCTCAAAGACACCTGGATTTACATCCAGGAGCCCGATGTCCTCGTCGGACGCCTCCAGATTTTCAATAACTGGAGCCCCTTCATGGTCGCCGACCCCTCCAAATTCTGGATCGGTCTCGAATACTTCTGCTACGACACCGATCCGCTCTGGAATATGCCCGACGACGAGATCGCCCGCTTCGCCATCGCCGAAATCGAAAAGATCGGTATCCTCCGCGCCACCGACGTCCTCGATTCCCACGTCGTCCGCGTCCCCAAAACCTACCCGGCGTATTTCGGAACCTACGACCGCTTCGACACCATCGTCCGTTACACCGACCGCTTCGAAAATCTCTTCCTGGTGGGTCGCAACGGCATGCACAAATACAACAATCAGGACCACTCCATGCTCACCGCCATGACCGCCGTCGATCAGATCGTGGCTGGTCGCATCGACAAAGCCGCCCTCTGGGAAATCAACACCGAGCAGGAATACCACGAAGAAAAAGCCGGTTAGCGATTTGAACCCGCCATTCCCGGTTCTACCACACTGAGCATTCGGGATTCGTAAGATCTGCTAGGGCCTCACATAGATATCACAGGACCAGGTCCAGTTTCTCGACATGACACGGCGATGGAATAACGTGATGGGCACCTGATCGACTCCCGCAGCAATGAGCACCATGCCCGACCCTTCTGCGATTTGCGGCAGAGGCTGCTCCAGAGGCGCGAAATATTTCGTCCCGCGATTGCAATTCACGACAGCCTCCACCTGTTGCGGATCATGGTCCGGAGAAAGATAATCCGGATTGAAGATATCTGGAATCAGAGGCTTATACAAGTAATACTCCGATGCCGGAACCAGAACCACATTGCCGTAGTGATAGTGGCTCAGTAGATAGGCATGCAGCAACCTGACTTGCGCCTGTGCCTGCTCGTAACTGCGTCTCCCTTCGATTCCCTGCATAAGCCGGATTGCGCCACCAGGCAGGAGGACCAATAGATCTGCTGCCAGCGCTAGGACCGCCGCGCAACGCCAGTCCCGCAAGGCCTCGGTGCAGCCACACCAATTCAGGAGGAGAGTAAAAGGGATGAGGCACGCGTCCAATATCAGATAGTTCTCCTGAACGGGAAAAGCAACGACCGGCAAGACCAGCAGAATCGCTCCTAGGCCGAAGAGGGCCAGACGCGATCTCCCCTTCCCCTTGGCGCGAAAGCATAGGCCGATCCAAGCCAAAAGGATCAGGGCAAACACTCCCACACGGAGCATCGTCACCGGGCCCATCATTCGGTAAAAACGAACTGCGTTCCCATACCTGCTGAGCCCAACTTCCAGGTGCTCATCGGTGCCGTCTCCGGTCAAACTCGTCACAGGATCGCCGCCCTTGGTACCCCGCGATACCACAAAGTCCGCATGATGGAGAAAACGATTCAGACTGCCTGGATCTTGGCGAAAGAAGATACCCGCGGTGGCCGCAATCGGAATCAAAAACCACAGTAGGAGCCAGATGCTGCGAGTCAGAAACAAGTGGGCTCGCGCTGTCGTTGCCTGAGCTGCCTCCAACGCCCCACAAAAAACCGCGCCCGCCGTCAGCAACCCGCCAACAACACCCGCGAACGGTTCAGATAGGAACGCGATACCCGCAATGGTGCCTGCTACGGCAATCGCGGAGAGTTTTTGCCGACCCAGCACAAGCAGAAGCAGCAATAGCAGCAAGAAGGACAGATTCTCCGGACGGTCAAGTTCGGAACCCAGAAGTCCAAAAGGAAGGGTCAGCGCCAGCAGGAAAATTAGCACCGTCCGAATCCGGCCCCGCGGTGCGATTCGTAATATAAGCAGTACACATGCAGCATCCGCAATCGCCGCCAGCGTCAAGTAATACAATTGGGCTGACGTCGATCCAGCCCCGAATATCCACGCAAACGGCAGATAAGTCAAACCAGACAGAGGTGTATTGGTCGAGTACAGGACCGGGCGGAAGCTTCGTGAAAGCACATACGATGCTGTTGTGAAGCCACGATGCAACAACAGATTGATCGCAGGGTCTCGGAAGCAATAAACGTCTGTGCTGCCCGCAGGCGGGGTCAGACCGCAAGTAATGAGACATAGCCACCCGACGAGGCCAGCCAGGAGAACTCCCCATTCGACGGGCGACAGCAGACGCAACACCTTCACACCATGCGTGAGTCGGGATTGAGAGTCAGTGACAGGCTGGGTCATCGCATCATACCTGGCCCGGGACTTGAATGGAACTTCGCTCTCACAGTATCACGCATCACGCGCTGATAGCAGACGTGTCACGATCCCTCAATGCCTCCGTAACCCCTGTCCTTCATTCCCACTGCGTAGTATGCCGCCGCAGCCACCAGCACGCGGGCGCGCCTCCATGCGGAAACACTGACCGTGCGCAACTCTCCGGCACCGTCCCCACATAGTCGAATTCCGTCTTTTGCCCCTTCAGCGGGGTCGACAAAAACTCCTGCACCGTCACCGTGTCAAACGCCGTTCCCCGCGCCGCCCGCGCGTGAAAAACCGCCCAGTCGCCGCACCACAGCAGTACTGCAGTCACCAGCAGTACCTGCACCCCGTGCTCCAGAAGCTTCAGCAAAGTACGCTCACGTTACCAAAAACTTCCCGGCTCATCGACGCTTCCCCTATACCCTACCCCCTACACCCTATACCCTAGAAACCATGGATCTCGACACTATCCAGGCGGCCATCCGCGCCGCCCGCCTTGACGCGTGGCTCTTCTACGACCATCACCACCGCGACCCCATCGCCGCCTCCATTCTCGGCATCCCCGACAACGGACTCGTCAGCCGCCGCTGGTATTACGTCATCCCCGCTGAAGGCGAGCCCCGCAAGCTGGTTCACCGCATTGAAGCCGGCAAGCTCGACGCCCTCCCCGGCTCCAAAGGCGTCTACTCCTCCTGGCAGGAACTCGAGCGCGGACTCGACGCTATGCTCGCTCCCTGGACCCGCATCGCCATGCAGTACTCCCCCAACAACGCCATTATGTACGTCTCGATGGTCGACGCCGGCACCGTCGAATTCCTCCGCTCTTTAGGCAAAGAGATCGTCAGCTCCGCCGACCTCGTCTCTCTCTTCGAAGCCGTCCTCACCCAGGACCAGATCGACTCCCATTACGCTGCCCAGCGTACCATCGACGACATCGTCAACCAGGTCTTCCAGCTCATCGGCAGCCGCGCCCGTGCCGGCGCCCCGCTCACTGAATACGAAGCGATGCTCTGGCTCCGCGACGCCATCGACCACGCCGGCCTCCTCACCGACCATGGTCCCAACGTCTCCGTTAACGAAAACAGCTCCGACTCTCATTACGAGCCCGACTCCGCCGCCAGCCGCCGTATCGCCACCGGCTCTTTCCTCCTCCTCGATATCTGGGCCCGTCAGAAGACCCCCGGATCCGTCTGGTACGACATCACCTGGACCGGCGTCGTCAATCGCGAGCCCACCGAGCAGGAGCGCGTCATCTTCGCCTGCGTCCGCGACGCCCGCGATGCCGCCACCGATACAGTCTGCTCCGCCTTCTCCGACGGCGGCTATCCCATCGCCGGGTATCAGGCCGATGACGCCGCCCGCTCCGTCATCCGCGCCGCCGGCTACGGCGACTACTTCACCCACCGCACCGGCCACAATATCGGCACCGAGATCCACGGCGCCGGCGCCCACCTCGACAACCTCGAAACCCACGACACCCGCCGCATTCTCCCCTTCACCTGTTTCTCCGTCGAGCCCGGCATCTATCTGCCGGAGTTCGGTGTCCGCAGCGAGATCAACATCATCACCTCCCGCGACCACGCCACCGTCACCGGCCGCGTCCAGCGCGAACTCGTCCGCATCTAGGGATTAAGGGAAATTGTCATCCTGTGCGAGCCTTCCGAATTTTGTTGCGCGCCTTTGGCGCAACAGCATTTCAGGCGCGCGTCGAATGGACCTGCATTCTCGGGTTCTCAGAGCCGAGACTCCCTCCCGTGATATTCCTAAGCCCCTGGCAGGAACACTCCCTGCCCCGGCCCTTTCCATTACCATTTCCTTCATGCTTCTCTCCAGGCTCCGCTCCGCCCTGCTCGCCTTCCTGTTTGCCTCGGTCACTCTCTTCGTCCCCGCGACCGCTCCCGCGCAGTCTCCCACGCCGCCGCCCGAAGCCCTCTACAACCCCATCGCCAATCCCGCCGCCGTCGTCCAGTTCGGCGACGCCCGTTTCACCGTCCTCACCCCCCAACTCATCCGCATGGAATGGGCCGAGGACCGCCACTTCGAAGACCATCCCTCCTTCGTCTTCCTCAATCGCCTGATGCCTGTCCCGCAGTTCACCGCCCACCACTCCCATCACGCCCTCACGCTCCAGACCGCGGCCCTCCATCTCACTTACGACAACACCGGCCCTGACCACGGCCGCTTTTCCGCCGGCAACCTCACCATCACCTTCACCCTCGACGGCAAAACCGTCACCTGGCACCCCGGCCTCGCCGATCCCGAAAACCTCCAGGGCACCACCCGCACCCTCGACGGCGCCCTCGGCAGCCACACCCGCGAGCCCATCGGCCAGGGCCTGGTCTCCCGCTCCGGCTGGGCTCTCGTCGACGACTCCAACCGCCCCCTCTTCGACTCCGACGACTTCACCTTCTCCAAAGGCGAGCAGAGCCCCTGGCCCTGGGTCATGCCCCGCCCCGCCGGCGACCGCCTCGACTGGTACTTCTTCGGCTACGGTCACGATTACAAGTTGGCTCTCCACGATTACGTCCAGGTCGCCGGCCGTATCCCTCTCCCCCCGCGCTTCGCCCTCGGCGCCTGGTGGTCGCGCTACTGGGCCTACAGTGACCAGGAACTCGACCATCTCATCCAGGAATTCCACGACAACACCGTCCCCCTCGATGTCCTCGTCATCGACATGGACTGGCACCTCAACCGCACCCAGCTTGAAGCCATGCACGAAGTAGATCAGTCCGGCCACTCCCTCGGCTGGTCCGGCTACACCTGGAACCCCCTGCTCTTCCCCGACCCTCCCGCCTTCCTGCACCACGTCCACGAAGAGGGCCTGAAGGTCACCATGAACCTGCATCCCGCTTCCGGCGTCCAGCCCTGGGAGAAGGCCTATCCCGCCATGGCCCGCGCCATGGGCATCGATCCCGCCACGCACAAATACGTGCCGTTCGACATTACAAATAAGAAATTCGCCACCAATTACATGGATATCCTGCACCACCCCCTCGAGCACGAGGGCATCGACTTCTGGTGGCTTGACTGGCAGCAGGAAGCCAACACCCAGACCCCCGGCGTCAACCCCACCTGGTGGCTCAACTACGTCCACTTCACTGATCAGGAACGCGAAGGCAAGCGCCCGCTGCTCTTCCATCGCTGGGGCGGCCTCGGCAACCACCGCTACCAAATCGGATTCTCCGGCGACACCATCTCCGTCTGGCCCTCCCTCGCCTTCCAGCCCTGGTTCACCGCCACCGCCGCCAACGTCGGCTACGCCTGGTGGTCCCACGACATCGGCGGCCACATGCCCGGCGTCGTCGATCCCGAGCTCTTCACCCGCTGGGTCGAGTTCGGCGCCTTCAGCCCCATCCTCCGCACCCACACCACCAAGAATCCTGACGCCGAGCGCCGCATCTGGGCCTATCCCGAGCCATACTCGGCCATCATGCGCGCCACCTTCCGCGAGCGCTACGCGATGCAGCCCTACCTCTACACCGAAGGCCGCCGCACCTATGACACCGGTGTCGCCTTCTTCCACCCGCTCTATTACGACTGGCCCGAGGCCGACGCCGCCTACGACAACAAGGATGAGTATGTCTTCGGCAAAAACATGATCGTCGCCCCCGTCGTCGCCCCCGCCGATTCCACCACCGAGCTCGCCACCGAATCCCTCTGGATCCCTCCCGGCTCCTGGATCGAGCGCGCCACTGGCCGCCACTTCACCGGCCCCAAAGAAATCACCCGCTCCTTCTCCATCGATCAGATCCCTGTCTACGTCCCCGCCGGCGCCATCATCCCCCGCGAGCCGCCCATGGAGTACACCGGCCAGAAGCCCATCGATCCCCTCATCGTCCGCGTCTATCCCCTCACCGACAACCAGACCAGCAGCTACCGCCTCTATAACGACGCCAGCAGCTCACGGGCCTACCAGCGCGGCATCTGCACCTGGACGCCGCTCTCCGCCGCGCAGCACGGCGACACCCTCACCGTCTCTATCGCTCCCGTGGAAGGCAGCTACCCCGGCATGATCGAGCAGCGCGCCTACCAAATCGAGCTCCCCGGCGACTGGCCGCCTGCCTCTGTCACCGTCAACGGCACAAATCTCGCCTTCACCGGCCAGCAAACCGAAAAACCCGGCTGGCGCTACGAAGGCAACACCCTCACCACCGTCGTTCTCACCCCGCGCTATTCCGTCCACACTGGCGTCACCGTCACCGTCAGCCGCGCGCCCAACTCGCTCACCTCCCGCGCCCAGCTCGATGGTTTTCCCGGCGCCATCGCCCGCCTGCAGGGGGCGTATAACGCGCTGAACTCCGTCTGGCCGACCACGTGGTCCCCCAACGTCCTCATCGACGCCTGGCAGACCGGCGACCGTCTCAATTACCACCCCGAAACCGCTCCTCAGGAGATCGCCCGTTTCCCCCAGCTCTATGCTCAAAGCCAGGCCGCCGTCCAGGCCCTTATCGACAAAGAAGGCCAATTGGGAACCCAGCCCGGCTCCGGCGCCCATAGCCAAACTCCCCAGCAGGTGAACCTCTACTTCCAGCGCGCCGCCGCCCTCCTAAAAGACGGCGCCCCCACGCCATAAAAATGTCGTCCCGAGCGAAGCGCCGGGCAAAACGAGCAGCACGCCCCGCCACAACCCTCCCCGCGGAGAGAGTCGGTGGCGCAGCCGCCGAAAAGATCGGAAGCGGTGCAATCGAACGGGGTGCCCCACATCTGGCCTGTTTTGCCAGAAGTGGGACTCGCGCGCGAAATCGTCGAGGCACCCTCCCGACGCCCTACCCCTGCACCCTGTATTCTTGATCCAATGGCCTCGAAAGCGCAGACACCCGCAGCTCCTCAAACCCAGGGCTTCGCCTACTCCGCACTCCTCCTTGGCTGGCTCATCCCCGGCGCTGGACACCTCCTCACCCGCCACTGGATTCGCGCCCTGCTCCTCTTCCTCGCCATCACCGCAATGTTTTCCCTCGGCCTCGCCATGCGGGCCAAGGTCTACGCGCCCAATACCGGCGATCCCCTCGACATGCTCGGCTTCGCCGGCGATCTCGGCACCGGCCTCCTCTACTTCATCGCCCGCATCTTCTCCCTCGGCGCCAGCACGGTGCAGCTCGTCACCGCCGACTACGGCACCAAATTCGTCGTCGTTGCCGGACTCCTCAATTTCGTAGCCGCCGTTGACGCCCACAATCTCCGCATCGGGAGGAAGCTCTAATGTTGGCACCCTCCCACTTCACCTCAGTCCTGCTCTTCGCCACCTTCGCCTCGGTGGTCTTCGCCATCACCCAGCGCTCCACCCCGCGCGCCATGGCCAAATACGGCGTCTACTGCTGGGTCCTCTTCGTCGGCTCCGTCATCGCCGCCAGCTGGCTCATGTACTTCATTCGCAAATAAAAATGTCCTCCTGGGTGAAGCGGAGCGCCCAGTTGCTCCGCACGCCGCGTGGCATCCTCGATCAGGAGCCGGGGATCGGGCACCGCCGGCTCCCTGCTTCCGGCTCCAATACAATGCCCGCATGGCCACGCCGCAAGCCGGAATCTTCGCTCTGGGAACGTCATCCCATGCCTACCTTGAGTTTGACGTTCTCGATGCCACTCAACGCGAACAGTTTGCCTCCACCATCTCCGCCATCCGTGAACCGCGCACAACCACCGGAGGCGTGAACTTCGTCATCGGCTTTCGCCCGGAGCTATGGCGCAGCCTCCTTCCCGCCGACACCCCGCCAGGACTCGAAGGCTTCAACCGTGAGATTCGCGGGATCGACGGATTCTCCATGCCTGCCACCCAGCATGACGCCCTGGTGTGGCTCTCCGGCAGTGCCTACGACGTTCTCTTCGACATGGCCCGCTCCGTAGTGGGCGACCTCGCCGCTCTCGCTTCCCTCGCCGACGAAACCTCCAGCTGGCCCTACCGGCACGACCGCGATCTCACCGGCTTCATCGATGGTTCTGAAAATCCCTCTCTGCTCGACGCTCCCGCTGTGGCCCTCATCCCCAATGGCGCTCCCGGCGCCGGCGGCTCCGTGCTGCTGCTGCAAAAGTGGAAGCACCTCGTCACCGCATGGGAAGCCCTTCCCACCGATCGCCAGGAAGCCATCATCGGGCGCAAAAAACTCGACAGTGTCGAGCTCACCGATAAGCCATTGGATTCCCACGTGGCTCGCACCGACCAGGACCAGTTCGGTAAAATCTTTCGCCGCAACATGCCCTGGGGCGAAGTACACGACCACGGAACCATGTTCGTGGGATTCGCTGCCGACCAGCAGCCGCTTTCAAAAATGCTGGAGAGCATGGCAGGCCTCGTCAACGGCACCCGCGACGCCCTCACCCGCTATACCCAGCCGCTCAGCGGGTCCTGGTATTTCGTGCCTTCGGTCGAGAGCCTCCGCCACCTGCGCTGATCCAACTGCCCCTTGCGCGAGCTTCCCTGGCTGGATAAGATGACGCCTCACCCTGAGGTACCGACGATGCCTGGATGGAAACAGCTGCCGCCCTTCTTCTCCTGTGCTTTTTTGCTGATCTCATGCGCGCCACTGCGCGCGCAGGGGGTTCACGTCCCGGGCGACCCCTGCAGGCCGGTAAGCCAGCGAACCCAGGAGGTGGGATGTTGGATTTTGGCGGACGATCCCGTGGGTCGATTTTCTAACTCGGAAGTGTTCTGGCACCTCGATGCGTATCCGACCCGCGCTCAGGCGCTGGCGGACAAAGGACCGCAGGGGATCGTCCTCCAGTCGATGGGCAGGACCTGGTTGACGACCATCGAACCGGCAAACTGGAAGCCTGCTCATGGAACCCGCTGGTCCACGATTGGACGGCAAAGGGCCTCTGCAAAATCGCCAGGTGAGCGCGACTCGCGATGGAAGCGGTCTTATTCGCTCCTCAGGGCCCGCATCGGATCGACGGATGCGGCGCGCCGGGCAGGAAAGAAGATGGCAACCGCCGAAACCAGCAGGATCATGCCCGCACTGAGCAAATAGATCGATGCCCCTGCGGATGAGGAACTCTTCAACAGCTGTCGTATTCCTCGCATCAGGAAAACAGTCATGACTGACCCTGTGAGCAACCCAACCGCAACCTCGATGACCGTTTGTCTGGCGACTGATATGACGACACGATTGCGCTTCGCGCCCAGCGCCATGCGTATTCCAATTTCTCGGGTGCGCAGAAACACGGTGCGCGTCAACAGCCCGTACATGCCCAGCGCCGTGAGCATCAGCGCCAAAACCGCAAACACGCCGGACACGCTGACCAGCATCCGTTCCCGGTTTAGATCCGCATCTTCCAACTCGTGGAATGTCCGATATCGGACCTCCGCTGCGCGCGGGACGATCTCTTTGACCGCATTGTGGAGGGCCCCAATTCCCAGCGCGTCGCTCTCAGCATGAACGACGAGATTGATGCTCAGGTTCGCGAAGACCTTCGCATTCGCCTCTCCCCGCACCTCCGGCGAAATCACGTTGTAGACTACCTGCGGCGCGGGCATCCGCAAAGAAACCAGTCGCGCATTTTCCGCGACAGCGACGACAAGGCAACCATCTCCTGGATCAGGATCTCTTCGGTCCGCTTGCCCCAGCGTGGATGCGTAGACCATCCGGCCAACGGCACTCTCTCCTGGGAAGAACCGCGAGGCAAGATTGTAGCTCAGAACACATTGCGCCAAAGCACCCTGCGCTACCGGCGCCGTGCTCTTTCCCGCCAGCAGGCGTGTTCCCACCGCGTCGAAATAGCTGGGCGACACCCATCGATCCACACCCTGCCCGTCACTGTGTAGGTTGCCATGCGAATCGATCGCAAATTGCCGGCTTGCGCCAAAGAATCCAGAGAACGGCTGCGTCCCGGTAAATCCCGACGCAATCACGCCCGGCTGCCGCTGGACATTCCGCAGCAATTCGCCAATGATCGTTTGCTTTTCCGCGGGGTTGGATCGAAGAGAAGGGAGATCGATGGACACCAGCGACGTTCCCTGGGCGTTCAGGCCTGAATCCTGCCTCAACAGACGAGCCAGTGTGCCGCCCAGCAGCACCGCCGACGTCACCAGATTAACGCTGACCGCCACTTGCGCCGCGACCACCCAGCCTCCCAGCCGCTTGGCTGACACGCTGCGATCGCCCACTTTCAGATCCAGCGCAGGATGGGTTCTTACCGCCCGAAATGCTGGCCACAGCCCCGCGCCAAACGCCACAAGCAGACCTGTTCCAATATTGAATCCGAAAATGATCCCATTGGGACGCACGTCCATCGAAGATGCGCTCCCCATGGCCCCCAGCATGTTTACCAACCCGTGCGCCCCACCCCAGCCCAGAATTAAGCCGCCCGCCAGACCGGGAATGACGAGAAGAGCGGTCTCCGTCAGCACTTGCGCGATCAGCCTGTTCCTGCCCGCTCCCAATGCACTCCTCACCGCGAATTCTGTCTGCCTGCCACTGATCCTTGCCAACATCACCAGTGCCGTGTTCAGGCAGGTCAGCATCAGAAGAAACGCAACCAGCAACTCCAGAACCATGAGCGGCCGAGAATAGACTTCCTCCACCCAGGAAATGCCGTTGCGTCCGCTCCGCGCTCTCAGGCGGAAGTCCTTAAAAAAATGATTCAGGTAAATGCCGGTTGGGTCTGCTTCCCTGCGAATTGCGGGTTCCAGCGCCTCGACTTCAGCATTGGCATCGGCCACAGTTACTCCAGGCTTCAGCCTGCCCAGCACATAGAGCCCAAAGTGCCCCGGATTGCCTAAAAAGCCTCGACCATAGAGAAGATTTTCGAAGGAGAGCGGCACATAAACTGCGGGATGGAAATTCGCCGTTAGCCCCTGGAATCCCCTGGGCATAACGCCCACGACCGTCACAGGATGATTGCCCAGGAAAAAAGACCGGCCTCGTACGTCGGAATCACCGTGAAATCTCTCCATCCAAAATTCGTAACTCAATACGGCAGGAACGCCCTGAACTCCCTCCCCGCCGTCTGCCTCATCGCCGAAGAAGTTTCCAACCCAGGGTTGAATCTCCAGGACACGAAGTGCGCTGCCACTCAACAGTTGGACAGGAATCCTTTCCGAGGCGCCGCCACTCCGCAGGTCGACATGATCGCTCACCCAGGCAAGCAGCCCCGTGCAGTCCCGCTGGCGCTCCCGGAGTGCCTGGTACTCCGGCACACTCAGCCCGATCGTTGTCGGTTGACCGTTGTCCATCACGTATTCAACCAGCCTCTCAGGATGAGGCACCGGGAGGCCTTTGAGGATGACCGCCCAGGTCAGGGTGAAGACAGCCGTGTTCGCGCCGATGCCCAGAGCCAGCGTGGCAATCGCAACCAGGCTGATCCCCGGCGACTTGCATAGCTGCCGCGCTGCACAGCAGACGTCGCGCCACACATTCTCCAGCGACACGAGGCTGTTCATCGCGGCACCCCCCCGAACCACTGCGGCTACAATCCTATCCCTGCTACGGTGTTGGGGAATACAGCTCGCAAAGGTTTCTTCCAGGTTATCCTGGGTATAAGCCAGTATCAGCATTGCCATCGCATCGTCGAGTTAGAGAGTCGTCTGTCGCGTGTTACTCCAGACGATTTGGGCGATCCCGATGACGCATAGGATGGCCCCATAGATCGCCCAGCGCGGCTGGCTCTCCATGAAGCTGCGGCTGAGTGGGCCCCAGGCGAGGTTGAGCCCTTGCAGGATCCATATGCCTCCCATGAGGATCAGCAGGAGTCCGATTAGGCTGCTGATCACACGCATAATCACGTTGAACGTTCGACGCATTCGGTGCCTCCAGTCAAGTGTGAGAGCGGCTGCTATGGCTCAGCCCGTCAGTCATCCGATGCGCCGGCCATGAATCAACGATAGCAATGGTGGGACGGTGGGCAGAGGTGCTTGCCGAATAGATCTCGACCCAATCGCCGCAAAGAGGGCTGCGCAGAATCCGCACACCACTCAGCCCCGCGGCCGCCTGCCGCCACCGGTTCGCCCCCGTCCCGCGGCACGCGTCGCGATCCCATACACCGATCCCCGCGCCCCAATGAACAGCGTCTTTCCGTCCTCCCCGCCAAAACACAAGCTCCCTGGCCGCTCCGGAACCTCCAGCACGCCCTCCTCTTTCCCGTCGCGATCGTAGACGGTCACCTGCCCGCTCGCGATATACACGTTTCCCGCCGCATCCTCCACCACCGACGTCCCCCCGCGCTCGGCAAACAACTCCGTCTTCAACTCCTCGTTTTTATCCAGCGTCGCGCGCCACGTCTTCGCATCGTCCTCGCTCACTACCAGATGCGTCTCTCCCACCGCGAACTGCGCCAGTTGGCTGCTCTCGTGCAGCGGCCGGAACATGGGAACCGGCATCGCCGGCATTGCCGCGCTCGCTTGCCCTGGCTCTCCGGTTCCTGCATAGAAATAGCTCGCCGGCACATCCTCCAGCCCGCTCCGCTTCGCCGTATTACTCCCCACGCGAAACTTATATCCCTTGTGGTCCAGCAGCAACGTCAGCTTCTCAAGTTCTGCGTGCAGACCCACCGGCAGCAGCAGCTTCGTGCCCTCTGCGAGTGGCCCTGCCTGGTTCTCGAGCGTCGTCACCGTCCACGTCCCGGAGTCCGTCTTCGTAATCTCGCTCGCGCTCGTGTCCCGATTCAGCGTCACCAGCACTCCTGGCGCCACCACCCCCACCGCCATCGGCGACTGCGGCACCTCCGCGATGGCTTCCGCATTCTTCTCCGCGGGATCCAGCCGGTAGACCGTGTTCTTCACCGCGTCCGTGAAGTACACCGCACCGTCAGGTCCCGCCGCCAGCCCATCCGCATTGCTGAATCCCGTCGCCACCCGCTCCAGCTTCGCCCCCGGCGCAAACGCCGCCGGCAACGGCAGCGGCGCTCCCGTCTGCGCATCCTTCTCCACGGCGAAATGTACAAAATGGTGCGCCCGCACATCCACGCTGCTGTCTTCCTCATGCACGCTGTTGTCGAAGGCCAGCCGCGTCTGGCTGAACACCTTCACGTTGTCGAACGCCACCCCATCCGCATCCCGCGCCACTACCGCGTACAGCTTCGGCAGCACCGTCCGCGACACCCGATACATATAGGTATTCGCGAAGGTCACATCGTGCACCCCATCCAGTTCCACCGGCACCGCGTTCTGCCCCGCTGGATTCTCCTCTTCCGTCTGCAGATCGTAGATCCGCCAGTGCTGCGCCTTCTCCAGCCGCACCTCATTCTGCATGTGGTGCTCGCACGAGAACTGATAGATCGCCCCCGGCCGCGTCGTGTCTTCGATCACCAGCCCCGCCCTCGCCGTTGTCGCATGCGACCAGATCCCCCGCAGCACCCCGCCTCCGCCCTTCACCCACAAACTGGGATACTGCGCGTTCGCCTCCATCGGAGCCCGCTCGCCGCGCGGCAGCGGTTTGGGCGCAGCGGGCTCCAGCGCCTGCACATACTCGCTCCGCCCACTCCAAAAGTCCACATCCTCCAGCAGCGAGTGCGGTCCCGCCTGCCACTCCACTCCCATCGCCCGCGGATTCCCATTCCCTGTCGCGATCCCGATCCCGGTCACAATATTCCCGCCGCCATCCGGCGCCACCAGCATGGGAATCGCCGCTCCTGGCCCCTGATACGTCGCATCGTGATCCGCCAGCACAAACTGCGTCGTAAAAGGACTGAACCCGATCAGCACCGAGTCGCCCCACAGCCACACCGGCCCCCGCAACCGATAAAACCCGCTCGGAAAATACAGCACCCGATGGTTATCGGTCGCCTTCTGAATGGCCTTGGTGTCATCGGTCTCCCCATCGCCCTTGACGCCCAGCGTCCGCACATTCACCCACGTGCTCATCGGAGGCAGCGCCGGTAGATCCGTCTTCAGCGCTGCCTGCTCAGCCTTCTCCTTCTCAGCCGCATTCAGCAGCGGCCTGTACCGCTGCTCCTCGCGAATTCCGATCGGCCGTCCGTCTGGACCAATTTCCAGCCCCATCGTGAACCGCTCCTGAATGAAATTGATAGGTGGGTGCAGGATCATGCCGGAGGAATACGACGGCAGCGACCCATTCTCCGGCACCCCCAGCATCGTTACGCCCAGGCACACCACATTCTCCAGCGTGATTTCATTCCGCACGTTGTTCGTATCGCCCATCTTCAGCACGGCTCCACGAATGTCCCGCATCACCAGATCCCGCCCGTACAACTGCTCCACCTGGCCTTTGGGAATTTCGATCGCTAACGTCATATGCGAGAACTGGTCCCGCACCAGCGTCATCCCCGCCTCGTGCGTCGAGATCGCCGCCACCGTCTGCCCGTCAAAACTCGAATCCATGAGCAGAAACTGCCACGCCGGCGACGTCTTCCCCGTCTCGATCCCGTACTGCCCGCCGTGCACGTGAATGTCGTAGGCCTGGTTCCCCACCTGCTCCAGCGCCGCCCGCGCGTCGCCCAACTCAAAGTTCGCATGCGCCACAAAGCTGTGCTGCGCCACATTGAACCGCACCGCCACCGCCGCCGGATTCCCGGCCCCAATCTCGAAGTCAATATTTGAAACCGCGCTGAAGAATGTGAACTCGCTCGCGTCCGCAATCGGCTCGCCCGCGGGCGTCCGCTCGTCCGTAAACCACAGCATTGGCGTCGTGGCCCCCGCGTCGGGCCCCGCGTCAGGCCCCGCGCCGAACCCAGGCGTCTTCGCCCCCAGCACCAGCACCGGCCGCTGCGCCCCAACCCCAATCAGCCGGATCCCCGCCCAAACATGCACCGTGTGCCCCAGCCGATACCGCCCCTCCGGCACAAAGACGATCCCGTGATGCACCGTCGCCTGCGCCTGGTCGATCGCCCGCTGCAGCGCGTCCGCATCATCGGCCACCCCATCGCCCACCGCTCCAAACGCCGCCCGCGTCAGAACCACCGCATGTGCATCGTCGGGCTGCAGCGGATAGACGCTCTGCGCCCCTGCCGCCGTACACATCGCCGCCCCGCACACCACCGCCGCCACGCACCATCCCGGAAATTTCCAGCGCATACTCATCCTCGCAACAGCCCGCACCCACTGTACGACACCGATCCCCGACCGATCCCCGACCGCTCCCCGCATCGCCGCATCCATCCACGCACGATCATACGGAGACTCGCTCCGCTAAGATGGTTCCCGTCTGCCTGGAGGTCCCTTTGCGCGTCGCCCTCATGACCCGAGAGTATCCGCCCGCCGTCTATGGAGGCGCCGGCGTCCACGTCGAATACCTCAGCCGCGAGCTCGCCCGCTCCATCGACGTCGAGGTTCACTGCTGGGGCGATCAGCACTCCGACCACGGCCGGCTCCACGTCCGCGGGCAGCAGCCCTGGGCCGCCCTCGCCGAAGGGCCGCCGCAAAAATTCACCACGGCTCTGGAAGCCTTCAGCCTCAATCTCCTCCAGGTGCAGTCGCTCGCCGTCGACATCGTCCACACCCACACCTGGTACGTCGCCATGGCGGGTTTCCTCGCCAAAAAACTCCACGGCACCCCCTTCGTCCTCACCACGCATTCTCTTGAGCCGCTTCGCGCCTGGAAAGCCGAGCAGCTCGGCAGCGGCTACGCCCTCTCTTCGTGGATGGAACACACCGCCATCCACTCTGCCGACGCCGTCATCGCCGTCTCCCAGGGCACCAAGGCGGACATCCTCCGCGCCTACCCCACCATCGATGCCGACCGCATTCATGTCATCTACAACGGCATCGATCTCGATGAGTACCAGCCCACACCCGACACCTCCGCCCTCGTTGCAAACGGCGTGGATCCCACCCGTCCCTACGTCCTCTTCGTGGGCCGCATCACACGCCAAAAAGGCGTCACCCATCTCGTCGATGCCCTCGCGTATCTCCCTTCGGACACCCAGGTCGTCCTCTGCGCCGGCGCGCCCGACACGCCGGAGATCGCCGCCGAGATGCGCGAGAAAGTCACCGCCGCCCGCCGCACTCATCCCCACGTCATCTGGATCGAGAAGATGCTCCCCCGCGCCGCGGCCATCCAGCTCTACAGTCACTGCGCGGTGTTCTGTTGCCCCTCGGTGTATGAGCCCTTCGGCATCATCAATCTCGAAGCTATGGCCTGCCACGCTCCCGTCGTCGCCAGCGCCACAGGAGGCATCCTCGAAGTCGTGGTCGAAGGCGTCACCGGCTGCCTCGTTCCTTTTGAACAAGACCCCGTCACCGGATTCCCCGTGCATCCCGACGAATTCTCGCGCGCGCTCGCGGCAAAAATCCTTGGCGTCCTCAACGACCCTGCTAAAGCCCACGCCATGGGCGAAGCCGGACGACGCCGCGTCGAGGAAACGTTCTCCTGGCGCGCTATCGCTGCGCAGACCATCCAGCTCTACGAGCAGCTCCTGAGCAGCAAGTAACGGTGGCACTTACATTCCGGAACCGGTCGGTGAGCCGATCATTGCCCGCACTGCGTCGGCAATCAGTTCTGGTCTTTCCAGCTGTAGCCAATGGCCGGTTCCCGGGACTTTGAAATGGCGGCCTCGCTCACTTTGAGCGGCCCAGGCGTCCCGTTCGCGCAGTTCTTCGGCGGTTGCAGTTCCTGCGGAGAGGATGGTGACCGGAATATGAGCCGGCACGCTCATGGTCAACCCGGCTGCGGCGCAGGCAGGCAAAGCTTCGAGGTATTCAGACATGGCCAGAAACCCGGTGGGGCGGCTCCAGTGGGCACGGACCGTTGAGTGGAGTTCGCGCGGCAGCCTGGCAACCTCGGTTGCCAAATTTTGCATAACATCGCTCCCTTGCCGGGCCACGGCCCGGCCTATATACCGGGGAAACCAGCGTCCGCCTGCATTCAGGACGCTCAAAGCCGCGCGCACCACGCCGATGCGCGCCAGCACAGCGCCGCGCCGCGATAGCTTCACGGCCGCGAGAAGCCGGTTCGTGTCGGCCTCGCTTGCATGACCCCAATAGGTGAGCGATACAGGGTCTGCCAGCACCAGCCCCGCCACCTGCTCCGGCCAGGCATGCGCAAACGCTCTGACTACCAGGCCGCCAAAAGAATGCCCGACGAGTAGGAAGGGAGCGGCGAGCCCGCTCTTGCGCAGCAACGCCTCGAGTTCGCCGGCCATGGCTTCGACCGTGAGGGGCTGCGAAGTGTCCC
Organism: Acidobacteriaceae bacterium; assembly: GCA_049579805.1. Lineage (GTDB taxonomy): Bacteria > Acidobacteriota > Terriglobia > Terriglobales > Acidobacteriaceae > Palsa-343. The sequence goes on along the minus strand of JBAUOP010000180.1, from coordinate 44,562 downwards.
GGCGGGCTTCGCTCCAGCCCAGTCCGGCGCGATCATAGCTGCACACGGTCGTGAAGTGGGCCAGGCGGGTCTGGACAGGCGACCAGCTGATGGAGGTCGCGGCGATTCCCGCTTCCAGCACCACCACGGGCTTTCCGGAGCCCTGCTGTTGGAGATGCAGCCGGCACGCGCCAATATCCACCATCCGGCCTGGCGGAGGGAACCGCTTCTCATCGATCCAGCTCCCGATCGACTGGTAGATCACGCCAGCGATCGGCAGGGCGGGCACAATGAGCAGCAAGAGCAGTAAATTCACGACGCCTGAGCAGCCTTCTCTCTCAATCCAGTGGATGCTGAAAGCTGACCCGAAGCCCCTGCGCAGCGCGCGATGTTAATCCTCTTCCGTCTGGGTGATCAGATAGCGCTCGTAGCCGATCTCTTCGATCTGGTGAACCTGCGCTTCCAGCCAGTCGACGTGGCCTTCTTCATCCTTCAACAGTCTTACAAAGAGGTCGCGGGAGCCGTTATCGTTGTTCTGGGAGCTGGGAGCCGGGAGCTGGGAGCTGGGGGGCGGGAGACTGGAGCCGGGGCTGGGAGCTGCTCTTCGGCGCAGGCTACGAGGACGGGAACGAGGTTCGATTCGGGATGTGAGTCTGGCTCTGACTCATAGATCCATTCCGGTTCGCATTCTGAGGGTGGCTGGGGTTGGGGCGCGGGCAGGGCGAGGGGCGCGACCAGCCTATGAGACGGCGGTTCGACGATTGGCGGGGCCATTTTCTGCGCGGGCGGTCTGGGAGCGGCGATGTCGCGGCGGGCAGCGATGGTCGTCCAGTCGAGGTCGACGGTGGGGAGGGGTCCGGGGGCGCCGGGGTCGGGCTCGCCGGGATGCACGTCCTCCCAGCGCATTTGGCCCATGCAGTAGTGGCAGGAGGCTTTGGGGCCTGGGCCCTGGCAGTAGTTGAAGCGATAGGGGCAGGGCCAGTCGACGCCGTCGATGCGGAGGGGATCGGGTTCGCCGGGAGCGGGGAGCGGGACGCGCATTTTCTCGTCGAAGGGGAGGAAGGTCTCGGGGGTGAGGAAGTCGTCTTCGGGATCGAGACTCGAGGGCGGGGTGCAGGTTACAGGTGGCAGGTGGCAGGTTACAGGTGACAGGTTGCAGGTTACAGGTGGCGGGGTGCAGGTTACGGGATCGGGGGCGGTTGCGGCGGGGAGCGGGTCTTCGGGGGCGACGCGCTCGTGACCCATGACGGCGAAGTCAGTGACGGGCTCGGGGCGGGTTTGGCCGGTGCGGGCGAGCCAGCGTTTTTCGGCGAGGTCGAGGCGGAGGACGCCGGCGGCGGCGTTGACGGCCTGGAGGACGGTGCGGACGTCGCGCCGGTCGAGCGAGTTGTTGAGCAGGGCGTGGACGGCGGCGGTGGTGGTGACCTGGAGGGCGGAGACGTCTTCGAGGAGCGGGACGCGGATCTTGCCGTTGTGTTTGACGAAGGAGGGGCTGCGGTTGAGCCGGTGGTGATGGCAGAAGACGTGGCCGAGGGGGATCTGTTTGCCGCAGCGGACGCCGTCCATTTTGAGGTAGCGGCACTGGCGGTGGTCGGGGATGGTGGTGTTGGTGGGGGTCGTGCTGAACTCAGACATCAGGACTCCTTGGTGGGAAGGGCTCAGGGCTCAGAGCTCAGAGCACAGAGCTCAGAGCACAGGGCTCAGAGCTCAGGGCTCAGAGCTCAGGGCTCAGGGGCGGCTGGTTGAGGTTTGTGCTTTCCCATGTCTGCCAAAAGCGGGCAGACATGGGGCACCCATAGACCGGGGGTTCCATGCATGAAAAAAGCCGCCTCGGAGGGCGGCTTTTCTCTTTTTTTACTCTATAAGTTCAGAATACCAAATTCGGAGGGGTTTACTGCCAGGTTTTGGGAGGAATCTTGGCGTGGAAGTGGTTTTGTATCAACGGCTGTTACTTTGGTTAGGGGCGTGGGGGGCTTGACAAGATTTCCACAGATGGATGGAGAAGTGCGTAATCGGAGAGCGAGCGACTCCTCTGGCCTGCTTCCGGAAGGCTGACGCCAGGCTGACCTGGGAGCACCGATCTCCGTCCATGAGCGGATTAGCCCTCTCGCAGAGCTTGCATGGGATCCACGCGGCTGGCGCTGAGCGCGGGCAGATAGCACGCGAGCATGGCCGCCAGGATGAGGACCGCGGAGGCGCCCAGCAGGCTGAGGGGATCGGCGGGGTTCAACCCGAACAGCATTCTGGAGAAGGCGCGGCCGATGAGGAGCGAGATCGCCAGGCCGAGAGCGGCGCCGATGCACACCAGGGTCATGCCCTGGCGCAGGACGAGGCGCAGAACGGTGGAGCGCGAAGCGCCGAGCGCCATGCGCACGCCGATTTCACAGCGGCGCCCGTTCACCAGGTAGGCAAGGATGCCGTAGAGTCCAACGCTGGCGATGGCCAGAGCCAGAAGTCCGAAAGCGCCGAGCAGGCCGAGGACGATGCGCGCGCTGAACAGCACCTGATCGATGAGTTTGGCGCCGGTGCGCACGTCGCTGACTTCAACCCGGGGGTCAACGCCGCGAATCTCGCGCTGCACCGCTTCGAGGACGAGCGATGGATTGCCGGCGGTGCGTACATAAAGGATGGCGTCGCTTCCGGGATTCTGGCGGAGAGGCAGGTAGATGCAGGTCTGCGGCGCTTCGCCCAGCGTGGTGTAATCGCTGGTCCGCACCACACCCACCACCTGGCGGGTTATGGGATCGCCGGTGAGGCGCAGATGCTGCCCGATGGCGTCCCCGCCTGGCCAGTAGCGTTTTGCCAGGTCTTCATTGACGATCACGACAGGAAGAGTGCCGCTGCGGTCGGAGGCGGTAAAGGCACGACCCTGGAGGAGCGGAATGCGCATGGTGTTGAAGTAGCCGATATCCACGGTGTCGGTGACGGTGCTGAAGGTCTCGGATTTTCTCTGCTGCTCGCGCCCCTGGAGCAGAACGCCGTGGGTGGCAGCCGACCAGAAGGGCATGCTTGACGCCCAACTGACCGCCTCGACGCCGGGGATCCTTGCGACGCGGTCGCCGACGGTGCGGCGATAGTCGAGGAGCCGAGTGGCGTCGTAGCCCATCTGCTCGGGATTCATCATGAAGACGGCGAGGTGCCTGACGTCAAAGCCGGGGTCAATGTCATACGCCCGCTGGATGGCACGCAGAAAAAGCGATGCAGCGATCAGCGCCACGAGGGAGAGCGTGACCTGGCCGGTGAGCAAGGTCTTCTGGAATCGAGCGCTGCGGCCGGACAAGCCGGCAATCCGATGCTCCTGTTTCAGGCTGTCGAGGAGGCCGGTCTTCGATGCGCGCAGGGAGGGGACAACGCCGAAGATGAAGCCAGTGGCCAGCGACACCAGCAGGGCAAAGAGGAAGACGGTGCCGTCGAGATGGGGATTGACGAGATTGCGCGCCACCTCGGGCGGGCGGAAGGACCACAGGAAGCGGCAGCCTTCATAGCCGATGCCCAATCCGGCGACGCCGCCGGCCAGACCGAGCAGCACGCTCTCAGTGAGAAGCTGGCGGAGCAGGCGGCCGCGGCTGGCGCCGATGGCGAGACGCACGGCGATTTCCTGCTGCCGCCGCACAGCGCGCGCCATAAGCAGATTGGCGACGTTGGAGCAGGCAATGAGCAGCACCATGCCCACCAAAACCAGCAGCACGGTGCTGGCCATCGCCAGGCCGCGCTCGCCACCGGTAGTGGAATAGAGAGCCGTGGTAATGGGCTGCACGGAAATGGTGCGGCCTGCATTGGAGTCAGGGTATTGCCGGCGCAAGGTGGAGGCCAGGGGCAGGAGGCTGGCCTGCGCCTGGGCGCGGTCGATGCCAGGCTTGAGCCGCGCGATGGTCTGGAAGAATGGTTTGCCGCGATCCTGCAGGACGTCGCGCATGGGCGCGGGCAGGACCTGCGGAGCCATGGTGGCAGGGAGCCAAACGTCGGGCCCGAAGATGGCGCTGATGCCGAGAAATCCCGGGGGCGCGACCCCGACGACGGTGAAGGGGATCCCATTAAGGTCGAGGGATTTGCCGAGAATATCCGCAGCGCCGTTGAAGCGGATCTTCCAGGCGTTGTAGCTGAGGACGGCGACGGGAGCCGAACCGGGCGCGCTGATTTCGCCAGGCAGAAAGAAACGCCCCTTCGCCGGAGCGATGCCGAGGGATGCAAAGTAGCCCTGCGTGACGAGCTCTCCAAAGAAGCGCTCCGAGCCGGTGTTCTGGGTCAGGGTCATCACCATGGGCGGCGAGAATCCGCCGAGGCTGTGAAAGACGGCGTTTTTCTCCTGGTACTCCTGGAGGTTGAGATACGAGATGGGTATCAGGGTGGCGGCCTGCTTCGGGCTTTGGAGATCGGTGGCGTACAGGCAGATGAGGCGGGATGGATCGCGGACGGGCAGCGGGTGGAGGAGCAGGGTGTTGACCACGGCAAAGACGGTGGTGCTGGCGCCAATGCCCAGCGCGAGGGTGAGAATCGCAAAGAAGGTGAAGGCGGGCGCACGGCCCAGGCTGCGGATTCCGTAGCGCAGGTCGCGGACGAGATCGGCGAGCAGATTGGGTGAGGAGGCCGCTCCGGGCGGCGGGGTGTTGGGCCGGGGCCGGCGCACCGATGGGGGCAGCAACACGGCCAGCCTCTCGCTGTCTTCCAGTTCTTCGAGGGCTTTCTGGCGCGCCTCCGGCTCGGCGAGGCCGGACGCGAGCGATTCAGCGTAGCGGTCTTCGAGATGCTGGCTCAACTCTTCGACGATGACCGCCTGGCGGGTGGGGTCCATGCGGAGGTTTGCGAGCCGCTCGGCAATCTCCTGTTTCCAGTCAGGCACCTTCCACCCCCATGACGCGGCTCATGGCTTCGACAAATCCCTGCCAGCTGCGGCGCTGGCGGGCGAGGACTCTGCGGCCTTCAGCGGTGAGGCTGTAATAGCGCCTGCGGCGCTGACTGGGTTTTTCGACCCAGCGTCCCTGCACCCATCCGCGGTCTTCCAGGCGGTAGAGGAGGGGATAGAGGGTGGTGACGTGGAAGCGCAGGGCTCCGGCGGATCGGGCTTCGATGAGCTTGCAGAGGTCGTATCCGTGGCGCGCCTGCTGCTCGAGGAGGGAGAGGATGAGGAGCTCGGCACCGCCCTTTTTCCATTCACGATCGGGATTGCTGGCGGACTTCATATGCGTGAGTCCATTATATAGTGAAGTCCAATATATGCTGTCAAGCGGCGTCGCGGGGCTCAGGGCGCTGGAGTGGTTGGCCGGGAACCGAGCCACTCCTCTACTATGCGGACATGCAACTACCGGCGTTCGAGCGCGGCAAGGAGTGGATGCATGGGCGATCTCGGGCATGAGCTGAGACACGCGCTGCGAACGCTGGGGAAGAGCCCTGGGTTCACCATCGCCGCGGTGGCCGCGCTGGCGCTGGGGATTGGGGTGAACACGGCGGTGTTCACGGTCGTCAATGCGGTGCTGCTGAAGCCTCTGGGCTATCCGAACTCCGATCGCATGGTAGAGTTTGGGCTTCCCTCGTCGATGATTGCGAGTTTCCTTGCCTGTGTTCCGGAGTTTCATGAATATCAGCGGCAGACGAGCGTCTTTGAGGAAGTGGCGGCGTACGACATCGCCGGGCCCGGGTTCAATTTGACGGGCGACCGGCCGGAGCAGGTCCACGGCATTCATGTGACGGAGAGCTATTTCCGGCTGTTCGGCGCTCCGGTGCTGCTGGGGCGGACCTTTACGCCGCAGGAAGATGCGCCCAACGGCGGCAAGGTGGTGGTGCTGAGCTATGGGCTCTGGCAGCGGCGGTTCGGCGGCGATCCGGCGATTGTGGGGAAATCGGTGTCGCTGGGCAATGAGCCGTACACCGTCGTGGGGGTGCTGGGGCGGCGGTTCCGCTCGGACCCGGAGGCGGATCTGTGGCTGCCGTTTCAGTTTCCACCGGTGAGCCACGACCTGAACAACTTTTTTCGGGTCGCGGGCCGGCTGCGGCCGGGGGTGACGCTGGCGGAGGCGAACGCACAACTGAAGGTGGCTGCGGCTGAGTACCACCGCGAGTATCCAAAGACGAGCGCGCGGATACGGTTTCGCGTGGAGCCGCTGCGCGACGCGATCGTGGGCAACGTGCGCGATTCGTTGCTGGTGCTGCTGGGGGCGGTGAGCCTGGTGCTGCTGATCGCCTGCGCGAATGTCGCGAATCTTTTGCTGGCGCGGGCCGCGGGACGGCGGCGGGAGTTTGCGATTCGCTCGGCGCTGGGAGCCGGGCGGGGGCGCATCGTTCGCCAATTGCTGATAGAAAGTCTGTTGCTGGCGGCGGCCGGTGGAGCGATCGGTCTGCTACTCGGCTTTGCCGGAATGCGCGCTCTGCTGGCCATCAGCCCGGCGGGGCTGCCGCGCATCGGCGAGGGCGGCGGTGCGGTGGGAGTCGACGGGCAGGTGCTGGGCTTCACGCTGGCCGTCTCGCTGGGAACGGGCATCCTGTTTGGGCTGTTTCCGGCGCTGGGCGCTTCGCGCACCGACCTGAATTCCGCGCTGAAGGAGAGCAGCAACCGGTCGGGGACGGGTTTGCATCAGCGGAAGACGCGGTCGCTGCTGGTGATCAGCGAGGTTTCCCTGGCGGTGGTGCTGTTGATCGGCGCGACGCTGCTGATCCGCACGCTGATGGCGCTGCGCGATGTGAGCCCAGGGTTTGACGCGCACCATGTGCTCACGATGGAGATGTCACTGACCGGCCAGCGTTACGAGAAGACGGACGGGGTGGTGCAACTGGCGCGGAATGGCCGGGTGCGGTTGAATAACCTTCCCGGGGTGGAGGTGGCGGCTGCCGCGTACTGGCTGCCCATCGAAGTTGGGGATGCGCTGCCATTCGAGATTGTCGGAGAGCCCGCGGATAAGGATCACGCGTACGGGAGCCGGTGGATGAGTGTGTCTCCGGGGTACCTGAGCGTCTTCAGGATCCCGGTTCTGCAGGGGCGGGACTTCAACGAATCCGACAGGGCAGACAGCCCCAGAGTGGCGCTGATCAATGAGAGGGCGGCGCGCGAGTATTGGCCGGGAAGGAATCCGATTGGGCAGCAGATCGAGATCAGCAAGGGTTTGGGGCCGGGATTGGATGAGTCGGGACCAACGGCGATTGTGGGCGTGGTCGCCGACAGCCACAACGCGGGACTGGGCCGGCCGCCGGGACCGGTAGTGATGGTGCCGATCGCGCAGGTAACGGACGCCTACACCGCGTCGTACACCAATGTGCAGCCCCTGCTCTGGGTGGTGCGCACGCGCGGCGATCCGCATGCGGCGATTGCGGCGGTGACGGAACAGCTGCGCATCGCCAGCGGAGGATTTCCGGTGGCGCATGTGCGGACGATGGAGGAGGTGATGGGCAGTTCCACCGCACGCGAGCGCTTCAATATGCTGCTGCTGAGCATCTTCGGAGTGGCGGCGCTGTTGCTGGCGGCGATCGGGATCTACGCGCTGATGGCCTATTCGGTCGCGCAGCGCACTCAGGAGATCGGCATTCGCATGGCGCTGGGCGCGGACCGGTCCGCGATCCGCAGGCTGGTGATCTGGCACGGGGCCAGGCTAACGGCCGCCGGCGTGGCGGTGGGTCTGGGTGCGGCACTAGCGCTGACGCGGCTGATCGCGAGCTTCCTGTTTGCGGTGAAGCCGTGGGATCCGGTGGCGTTTGTGCTGGCGACGATGATTCTTGCGGCGGTGGCGCTGGTGGCTGTGTGGCTACCGGCTACGCGTGCTTCGAAGGTGGATCCGATGGAGGCTCTGCATGCTGAATAATGACCTCGCCCCTGCGCTACACTAACGCTCTCTCCGGTATAAGGGAGCGGGCGGGCCAGTTCCGTTAAGCCGTTTGACAGAGGGGCCGATGTATATTCCAAGAGTCAACCGAGAGACGCGCGTTCCCGTGATGCACGAACTGATCGCAGCGCACCCTTTCGGAACGCTGGTGTCGGTCGGGAGCTCCGGACTGGTAGCTTCCCACATTCCCATCGTGCTGGAGCAGGATGGGTCCGAGCTGGGGATTTTGCGAGCTCACATTGCGCGCGCGAACCCGCAATGGAGCGATTTCAACTCGTCGATCGACGCGCTTGCGATCTTCAGCGGTCCGCATCATTACATTTCCGCCTCGTGGTATCCCGGTGCGAAGGAAAACGGCGCCGTAGTTCCTACCTGGAACTACGCGGTCGTGCATGCGTACGGGCCGCTGCGATTGGTTGAGGACCCGGAGCGGCTGCTCGACCACCTGGTGAAATTAGCCGATATTCACGAGGCGGGCTCCGCAAATCCCTGGAAAGTCAGCGATGCCCCGGCGGAATTCATCCGCGAGCAGATGCGCGGGATTGTTGGGCTGGAGATACCGATTCGGCGCCTCGAGGGAAAGTGGAAGGTCAGTCAGAATCGAAACGAGCGAGACCGCAACGCGGTTCTGGAGGGATTGGCGGACCTCGGCACTCCCGAGAGTCTGACCATGAAAAGGCTTGTCGAGGGCCGGTAGGAACCGGCGGCGCGAATCGGCGATTCAGCGGATCGGGACTTAGGGAATCTCTGTTTAAGCAGCGAAACTGTCCCTCAAGGGCTAAAGAGTGTGGGCGAGAACGAGGCCGCAGGAACGGCTTGACGTTCCAAATCGGTTCTGCGTGCAGTACTGCGGGCCGAAGCACGGAAACAATTCGTTGGACGATTTGGGATGAGGGGAGTTTGCTTCTTGCTGTGGGGTGAACCTGGCCGGAGGACCGTGGGGGCCAGGACTTTGGGGTGCGAACTCGTCTGGGTCTCGGTGAACCTGGCTGCGGGGCGGGGTTTTGTGGGTCTGCGACGAGCTCTCACGCGGACACTTAAAGCCCGTTTGATCCTGCAAGAGTTGCGGCACGGATGAACAGCTTGCGGAAAAATGCCACAGCAGAGCGAAACCCGTCCCGCAGCGGCTAAAGCCGGATTCATTCTGGGGGGAGTAGGGCACGGCTGGACGCCGTGCCCTTTCAAAGCGAGTCGTTTCCCTCGAACTGTGATGCTCTTCCTTTTTGCTGTGGGGTGAACCTGGCCGGGGGGATCGGGATTTGTGGGTCTGCGACGAACTCTCACGCGGACACTCAAGCCCGTTTGATCCTGCAATAGTTTTGGCACGGATGAACAGCTTGCGGAAAATGCCACAGCAGAGCGAAACCCCTCCCGCAGCGGCTAAAGCCGGATTCATTCTGGGGGGAGTACGGCACGGCTGGAAGCCGTGCCCTTTCAAGGCGAGTCGTTCTCCCCGAACTGTGAAGGCGTGCTCTTTCAAAGCGAGTCGTTTCCCACGAGCTGTGACGCTGTACCTTTTCAAAACACCGGCTCCGTCAGAGATTCTTAGTGCCTCGGCTTGTAATCGACAAAGAGTTCGGGAAACTGCTGCTTCAGTGCTTCTACCCTGGGCCGGTCGCAGACCTGGATGTAGGGATTGTCGGGATGATAGCAGGCGTAGTCCTGGTGGTAGTCCTCCGCGCGATGGAACCCCTTGAGCGGCGTCACCTGGGTGACGATCGGCTTCGGAAATACCTTCTCTGCGTCCAGTTGCGCAAAGTAGGCGTTCGCGATGCGCTTCTGGTCGTCGTTGAGGAAGAAGATGACGGAGCGCCAGGAGGTGCCGACATCGGGACCCTGCCGATTGAGTTGTGTGGGGTCGTGGGCTACCGAAAAGAAGATGCGAGAAGCTGGCCGTAGGTGATCTTCGAGGGATCGTAAACCACTTCTACGGATTCTGCATGGCCGGTCGTCTCGGTCGTCACCTGATCGTAGGTTGCTGTCGACGCAGATCCGCCAGCGTAGCCCACCGTGGTTTCGAGCACGCCCCTAACTCTCTCGAAGACAGACTGCGTTCCCCAGAAACAGCCACCGGCGAAGACTGCGGTCTGCCGGGCGGGAGCAGCGGCCAGCGAACTATCGGTTGCTGGCGCCGGGGATTGCTGGTCGCGGAGCGGCCTTTGCCAGATGAGCGAATAAAACAGCCGCGACTCCCGGCGTCACAAGTCCAGCCATCCAGGGACGATTCATCCAAAAGACCTCCGGTCGCGATCATAAGACGCAACGAACGCGAATTTGATGCTGGATTTCTCGAACCGCCAGCTCGCAATTTTGGGGCGATGCGAAGTTCTGTGACCCGTTGTGCTTCGCGAGCATCAACAAGAGTGGTGGCGTCTGACAAGGGTCTGCAGCAGCTCTCTCCGGTCATCATGTTCCGTGGGGAATCAGGCGAAGATGGATACCGGTTTCGGTCGGGCGAGACGGACATTGGGCGTTGTCGGGCTCGTTGCTGTCGCGTGCTCGGGCGCAATGGCCGGGCAGACCGTCTCAGTGAGCGAGCAGCCTCCCAGCATCGTCGGCAGTTCCCCGTTGTACAGCTTGTCGGGCGCGACCGGATGGATCAACTCCAAACCTCTGACGGCGAAGGAGCTGAAAGCCAAGGTCGTTCTTGTCGACTTCTGGACATATTCCTGCATCAACTGCCTGCGCTCCCTGCCGTATATCGAAGCATGGGCACAGAAGTATAAGGATAGCGGTCTGGTGGTGATCGGCGTCCATACGCCTGAGTTCGGGTTTGAACAGAAGCTTCCTAACGTGGAGAAAGCGGTTCAGAAATACGGCGTCACGTTTCCGGTTGCGCTGGACAGCAAGTACGCGATCTGGAACGCATTCCACAATGAATTCTGGCCCGCCGACTATTTCATCGGTGTTCATGGCAAGGTGCGCTACGAGGACTTCGGCGAGGGAAACTACGACCAGTCGGAGCGATGGATCCAGGAACTGCTGAAGCAGCGCCCGGCAGAGAAGATGCCGGGCGGCATGGTGGACGTTCAGGCGCGGGGGGTGGAAGCGGCTGCCGATATGAGCCAGGTGCGATCGCCGGAGACCTACATTGGCTATGCGCGGGCGCAGCACTTTGCCTCTCCGGGTGGGATCCGGCGCAATGAGGAACACCTGTACACTCCGCCATCGAATCCCGCGCTGAACCAGTGGGGGCTCGGCGGCCGATGGGTCGATCATGAACAGGTTGCGGTGCTGAAGTCGGCTGAAGGGGAGATTGTTTTTCATTTTCACGCTCGCGACCTGCATCTTGTGCTGGGCCCGGCGGCAGACGGCAAACCGGTTCGCTTTCGGGTGACTATCGACGGTCAGGCTCCCGGCGAGAATCATGGATTGGATACGGACGAGGATGGCAACGGAGTGGTGACGGGATACCGGCTGTATCAGCTGGTGAGGCAGCGCGACGGGGTCAGGGATCACATTTTCAGGATTGAGTTTCTCGATCCTGGAGTCCAGGCATTTTCCTTTACCTTCGGGTGACGCGAGCAACGGGGAGCGAACCTTGATGCTTTTTGCTGCGGGGCTCAACAGTTTTTGGACGGCCGTCGCTCATCCCTGATGCGCTGGGCCCTGCTTGAGCCGTACGAGGCGGGGCATCGCCAGCAGGGTCAGGGCGTAGAGGAAGATGGACGCGGCGGTGAATCCCAGATGGCCGTGACGCATGTCCTCGAAAAGCAATTTGCCGGCGAGCCCGGCGAGTGAGGCCCAGGCGAGCCAGATGAGTTCGCGATGCTGGTGGCGGGAGCCGCTCCAGGCCAGAAGCATGGCCAGGGCGCAGCCGGTGAGGGTACGCAGGACGGCGAGGTGCTCGGCTGCGGGAGCTGCGCCTGCGACTACTCGGACCAATCCCCATACCAAAAGAGCGGCCGCGGCGCCGAGAGCGAGGGCGGCATGCAGCAGGCGGAGCGCGCGCGGCGGCCAGGCATCGCCGGGAACGCCGGCGACGGCAGCGTAGCTGAGCATCGCCGCAACGGAGACGATGTAGAGGATCCATGCAGGCGAAGCGGGAAATTTGCCGGCCAGGGCGTGGCTTGTCCAAACCAGCAGGCCTGAAGAGAACGCCGCGGCGAACAGAAAGGCGAGGCCGTGGAACTGGAGGGTGCGGCGCGCGTTGCGCACGCCGAGCAGGGTGGCCGCGACCGCCAGCAGGGTGAGCGAGAGCCCGAGCCACGGCGCGGGCAAAAGAAGCCAGCAGCCCGCCAGCATCAGCGCGAGGCTGCCGGTGGCGTAGACATGAAAATTGCGCTGCGCGGAAGCACGCTCGAAGCCGGCGAAGGCGACCGAGTATCCGGCGGCTGCGGCGATGAGACACAGGAATCCGAGCATGCGAGCGCCAGGACCGGACCAGAAGGCCAGCACGCCCCAGACGGCCAGCAGGAACGCGACGAGGGTCTGGGCTGTCTCAAAGAAAGAAATGCGGCGACCGAGGATCAGGGTCTGGGTGCTGGCGCTGCTCGCGTAGATCAACAGCAGCAACGGAGCGAAGGCCAGGAGCAGGGCCGCACCGATGGCCGGATAATCGGCGCGCGAGGCTGCAGGGCTGGAATAGATCCAGATAAGAGCGAAGAGGACGAAGTCGACTGCGGCGGCGACGAGGGGCCGGACGCGCAGGGTGCGGTGGCGCGCCGCGGCGACTTCGCCGGCGGCGGCGACGATCAGCAGCGCGGCCAGGAACGGCGTGAGGTCGCGCGTGGCCAGTGCCAGAGCGACAGCGGCCAGGCTGGCCGCGGCCTCGGATACCCATACGACCTCGGCAAAGTGGCGCTTCCAGGCGAGCGCGGAGGCAGCGATCACGAAGGCCGCGAGCAGGCCGGCTGTGACGGCATTTGGCAGGAAGGCGAAACGGAGGGTCAGCTCCCACAACATGGGAACGAGAATGAGCGCGGAGGTGCAGGCCCAGGCTACGCTGGACAGCCAGGCCTTCGCGCGCATTGCCGGGATGAGCCAAAGGAAGGCGTAGACGATGGCCAGCACGACCAGCGGGATGCGCGGCAGTGCGCTCGACTCCGCGAGGGCGCGGAGCAGGTAGGCTCCGGCGATGGCGAGCATGGCCTTGCCGAGGACGGAGAAGACTCCGGCTTGCTGGGGCGGGCCGGCCGCGGCGGCGGGCGCTGCGGTTACGGCCGAGGGCGTGGGTGCTGCGGGCAGGGGTTGCGGGTGAGGAGCCTGTTCCAGCGCGGAGACGCGGCTCTCCAGGGTTTCTGTGCGCCGCGTGAGCCGCTCGACGGCTTCGGAAAGATCGTTCATGACCCTCACCCGCTTTCAGAAGGCCAGCCGCAGGTGTACAGGTTAATCGCCGGACACAGCCACGGGTTCGGGCACTGCGCGCTCGGCAGGCCATGGAGGAAACAGCTTGATGAGTATCGCCAGGATGAACAGAGGCAAAATGGTGAGGCCGATGGAAACCAGCAGCCCTTCGCGGGTGGCCAGGGCCATTTTGTAGGTGGTGTACCCGAGGAAACTCTTGGAGAAGAGCTGCCCGCCGATGACGACATTCCAGCGCATGGCAAAAATGCCGATGAGGGCGAGCGAACCGGAGACGGCGTAGATGCGCTTGCGGATGACAGCGGATAATTTGGTGACCTGAACGAGGCCGACCAGGAAGATCGGGATCAGGGTGCCCATGCAGATCTGCAGGACAACCTGGGAGAACCAGAGTTTGGTGTGGACCATGAAGTCCAGGCTGCGGAAGGATTCGTCGGCCTCATAGATGCGGTGGATCAGGTCGAGCATTTCAAGGCTGAAGTCGACGATGAAGATGTAGAGCATGTATTGCGCGATGGTGTCGATGCACTTCATGTCGATGGGCTGGCGGCGGATGCGCATCATGACCATGTAGACGAGCATGACGGCGGCGATGCCGGAGACCATGGCAGAGAAGATGAAGACGACGGGCATGAGCGGGGAGGACCACCAGGGATTGGCCTTGATGGAGCCGAAGATGAATCCGACATAGCCGTGGAGCAGAAAGGCGGACGGGATGCCGATGAGGGTGATGAACCAGCCGACGCGGTCGTCGATGTGGAGGGCGCGGGGGCTGACGTTGGCGGAGCCGAGGGTGAGGATGCGGTAGAAGAGGCGACGCCATCCGGCGGTGGACTGCGAGAGGGCGACGATATCGGCGCGGTAGTCGAGCCAGATTTCGACGGTGAGGACGGCCATGAGGTACCAGAGGTAGATGAAGCCGAACATGGCCATGGCCGAGGTGCGGTGGGGCGTCATGTACATCTCGTAGGAACGCTCGGGATGGCCGAGGTGCAGCTGCAGGGGCAGCGCCGCGACCAGCAGGAATGCGAGCGCGGTGAGCAGCGCGAGGCGATAGGTGGGCTTGACCGCTTCCACGCGGAAGACGCGCTCCAGAGAGGCCAGGATGAACGCGCCGGCCACCAGGCCGGTGATGTAGGGATAGAGAACGATGAGCACGCTCCAGTAGAGCGAGACCTCGTTCGGATACATGAAACCTTCCACGCCGGGCATAGATCCGTCCTTTCCGCTAGCGCACCGAGCCGTCCAGGCCGTTGTAGAAGACCTTGGCGCCTGTGGCCATTTGCGGCTTCAGGATCTGCACGCTGTGGGTCTTCAGGAAGGCGTGAATGGGGTCATTGGGATTCCTGAGGTCGGCGAGCTGCCGCGCACCGGTGGGACAGGCTTCGCAGCAGGCCGTGGTGAGGCCTTTGGTGATGCGGTGATAGCAGAGGGTACACTTGTCTGCGACGTGCTTAGTCGGGTGAATATAGCGGCAGCCGTAGGGGCAGGCCTGCACGCAGTAGGCGCAGCCCATGCAGTACTTCTGGTCGACGAGCACGACGCCGTCCGGGGTAATAAAGGTGGCGCCGACGGGGCAGACCTGGGTGCAGGGCGAGTCCGCGCAGTGGTTGCACAGCTTGGGCACGAAGAAGTACTTGCCGTCGGGGTCGTCGGCGACGGAGGGAAACCCTTCTTTGCCGCCGTCGGGAGAGATGACCTGGGGATTCTCGAGGTTCCAGTCGGTCACGTGGTAGCGCTCGACCCAGGTGCGGAAGAAGCCGTCGGGCACATCGTTCTCCGCCTGGCAGGCGCGAACGCAGTTGCCGCAGCCGATGCATTTGGGGATGTCGATGAGCATGCCCCACCAGTGCTCGGTCATGGCGTAGTTGGGGGACTGCTCCGGCGTCCCGGCCAAAACCGACTTCCAGGCCACGGCGGCCGCAGGCAACAGGATGAGCAGATGGCGGCGGGTGATATTCATTTCGCGCCTCCCGCGGCGATTAACGGATTGTGCGGCTGATGGCAGGTATTGCAGGGAACACCGCCGGAGTGCTGGGCCGCATCCACCTGAGGAAAATCTTTGGGGCGGGCGGCGCTGGCCGCATGGCAGCGGATGCAGAGCGTGGCCACATCGGGCTTGCCGGGATCGATGGAGGGATCGGCGGCGTGTTGCGCCAGCGGGCCGTGGCAGTCTTCGCAGTTCACATGCGCGTGCATACCCGAGGCTTTGGTCTGAGCGACGTCGCTGTGGCAGGTTTCGCAGGTCTGATGGCCAGCGAAATGGAGAGGTTTGGCGGCGATTTCGGCGATGGCTGCGCCCCGATAGTGTCCATACTGCCCGAAGCTGTGCGGAACCACCGCCGCGCGAACTACGAGGAAGAGCAGCGTTCCCGCGAGGTAAACCCCCGCCAGCCGGAAAAGATGTCCCGCATCTTTAAAGATGCTCATGAGGCCGTTCCCCTTATGGAATGCCGCGGAGCACTACAGCCGGATCAACTCAAAGTGCAGACATTCGACTGGTGAATAGATAAGGGAAGCGGGATGACGCTTGTATGTGCGCGCCATCACAGTCCAGGGTAACGGGGGGCGGGGAGGCGCGGGACGAGCGCGGGACGAGCCGGGATCCGTCGAGTCAGGTCAGACGGCGCATCCTCTGCTCAATTCTCATGGGGATCTTCACCGCGCATTTGGCCCTGAGGGAGGCGGCTTCTGAATTCTGTTAAGAAACACCAGGGAGGATTTTTGAGGACATCAGCGGCGACGCCTGATTTGGGGCTTCACCGCCCGGAATCCAGCGTCGCCCGGACTGCGGCGCGGATGAGTTCGCCGGAAGGAACTCCGCCTGTGTATCTCCTGCACATCCACCCGAAATCCAGGCTGCCCACGGCTGCCGGTTCTATATCGATGCCATTCACGCGGACGGTTGGCGATCCGAGGAAGTTCATGCTTTGCGCCGTACGCCTGTCAGGCACCAGAACCTCTCGTACGTCGGCAGGCCAGCCCTCTTCGCGCAGAACCGCGTGGATTCTCTCCATGGTTGGTCGATGATTGGGGCAATCCTCGAAATAGAGAACTTCGATCCGGATGCGGGAAGATGCCGAGCGCACCGTCAATGAACGATCCTCTCTAAGCTCTGGTTCTGTATCTTCCGAAAGGAATTTCTGCCAGAAAGGCCAGAAGCGCCACGGCGAGAATGGAGTCAAGGAAAATACCCGCCTGCATTGGGACCAGATGGGCAGCCGACAGGGCAGCATAGACTGCCGCGAGCAGGAGGAGCGGCCCCGTGACGTAGCAATGCACTCTACCGCATCGCGCCGCGTTGGTAAGACAGGCGGCGCCCATCACCAGGAAAGCCGGAATCCAAAGAAGCAGGCCATGCCGCCAGTTCGCGCCAACCATCAGAGCGACCGCAGGAAGGCCCCAGAGCAGCACAGCAGTCCTTCCGCGAAACAGGTCTCTCGATTTGCAACTCGGTTCAGGCATGGGAACCTCCATGATTGCGGTGCGGATCAGGATCGGTCATCTGGTCGAGCACCGGGCAGGCTTCCTGCTGTTGCGATTGCCGGGCCAGCGCCCGGTTGCATTTGCGCAGCGCGGAACGAAGATGGGCCTCCAGTTTTTCCAGCTCTGACTGCTTCTCGCGGACTACGGCCAGCTTCTTTTTCAGAAGCTCTCTCACCTCGGCGCAGGCGTCGGCAGGTTCATCCTGAAAGATGAGAAGCTCGCGGATCTCCTTTAAGGAGAATCCGAGGCTTTTCGCGCGCCTGACAAACGCCAGCCGCCCGACCTCGGCCTCCGCGAATTTCCTGTAGCCGGATGCGGTCCGCGATGGCGCAGCGAGTAAGCCTTCCTGCTCGTAAAAGCGCACGGTTTCGAGGTTGATCCGGGCCCGCTTCGCCAGTTGGCCTCTTGTCAGTCCTTCCATACTTCAAGCGTAAACCCTGTAGGTACCTACAGGGTCAAGCGGAGTCGGGGCTCTTTTTGCGCGGCGCTGGTTTTTTCCTTCAGCACCTGCCGGCGCGACTTATCAACATCTGCTGCACCGCTGTATAGATTCGCTCGACGGAGGGCCGTCGATAATCCCAGCATGGATTGGCATCGGGCCGGTAGACAGCCATGGTCGCATTGGCTTCGAAGAGGAGCACTTCTCCCTTCCTGTTCAGACCGAAGTCGATGCCTCCGTAGTCGAGGCCAAGCTTAGCCTCGATTTCCTGCAGCACGGTCATGGTGCTGAGCCCGAGCACCCCCTCCATGTCCGCCAAGAATGCCGCGTCTTCAGCGCGGCGCTCCGGATGCGTTGCCATCTCGGCGCTGAAGTAGTGAATTTTCCAGTCGCTCGAAACGGCTGCATGGACCGGGTAGAACTTTCCGTCAATGAACAGCACCCGATATTTGCGCATGCAGCCGTCTTCGCCCCGTCCATCCAGGTACTGAAGAACGATCAGGTCGTCTCCTGGAAGCCGGGAGAGTTCGCCAGCCAAATCGCTCGATCGTCCGACCTGCACAAAATGCTGCCCCATATGGAATCCGGGCGCACGCAGCAAAAGGGGAAAGTCAAAACCGAGAGCGGCGAGTTGGGCGGATGCATGGGGCACGGTCAGACTGGCACGCGGCAGGGCCATGGTTCGCGCGGTGATGAGGCCGGGGATGCCGGCGAGGCGCTGCGCATTCCCGCAGCGGTCGGTTTCGCGCACGGCAGCCGGGCTGTTAATGAGCGGCGCCGAGGAGCGAGCCAGAATCGACTCCGCGGCTGACAAGGCTTCCGCCCGTACATCCGCATCGCCGATACCGTTGATCACCAGATCGTGGGGCGGCAGGGGCATCCAGTCTTCATAAAATTCGACGATCACAATATGCGTTTGGAAAATCCTGTCGTCGAGGAATCGCTGGATCAGCACATTGCCTGCGTTGATGGAGAGCAGGAGGAGGATCGAGAGGGGTGAACCCTGGCCATGCCAGGGCAGCGTGATCACCGCCTGGAGTTGCAGCGCTTTGGCGAGATGAGAGGCGGCCGAGTGCATGTCTCCGAGCCCTGAGAACGCGTAGTACAAGCCGGCATGCGCTTGTTTGCAGGAGGGATCGGCAGCCAGCGCCCATTCGTATTGCTCGATGGCCGAATCAAAAGATCCGGCGTGCAGGAGAATGGCTCCGGAATGCGTGAAGCCAGAGAGATCCTCCGGTGCCGGGAGAGTCGGATGGGATTGAACTTCAGACAAAAGGGCATGCGTTTCACCAACGTCCATCACGGCTCCTGATTCAGGCATCATGCATCACAATTCGTTATCGATTCGAGAGGATCTGCCAACAGGCGGTGAGCCAGCCGATCCTGGCTCCGGTTTCCAGTTCCGCCCGTCAGCGAGCAGTGCTGCAAGCTGCGGTCCGGAAGGGAGAGAAGATAACTCCGGAAGATTAAAAAGCTCTCATGCAGCGATGGCGCGCATGCGATGACCGGCCGATGCTTGCCGTTAGAACAGATTTCGAGTCCAGGCCTACGCCCAGAAGGATGCGGGAGAATTGACCTGATCTCCGTCGCCCGACGCAGGGGATTCCACATGACTCCGCCTCCGGCCCTGGCCTTCCTGATGTTGAGAATCTTTCTGGGTCCATGACTGAACCATGAGCCCCGCGTCCGGATTGAGCTCTTCGTCAAGAGCCGCGCCGCTGTTCATCAGCTTTTTACGTGCATCGGCGCTTCGTTGCGAGGCGGCTGCCTTCTCCGCCGCGGCCGCCGGGTGAAGACTCGCCGGATTCCCCTGCATGGCGCTGCCGTGAACGTGCATCGCGCACCCCCGGGTATCAGCTGGCATCCGAGGGTCCGGTTTCCTGCTGGGAAGATGGGGAAACTCTCATCTTTCGCAGCGCGCGGCTGTGCGCGTCATCCATTGCCTGGCGGCTGACTATACATACCAGGGACCTCGGTCAGGGCGACAACTCGCCGATCGTCGCGGAAGATGTTATCCGATGCGTGGAGCCCGGCTCTTCCCTGGCGATGGGTCACTTCGTGATATGGTGAGACACAGATGAGCTCTTACCCGACTTCCGCGACGATCTGTGCATGTTGTTGCACCGTGCGCCGGACTTCTGGGTAAATTAGCTTCGACCGTTTCCTACCCATAAGCCCGCGCTTCAGCCTTCGCTGACGCGGGCTTTCTCTTTCTGCACACAACCCTGAGAGGCTTTATGGCAGAGACACTCCCCTACGAACCCGCCGCCCACGCGACCCGCCGACCGCTCAGCCACATCCGCCAGCTCGAAGCGGAGAGCCTGCACATCATCCGCGAGGTCGCCGCGGAGTTCCAGAAGCCGGTCATGCTCTATTCCATCGGCAAGGACTCCTCGGTGATGCTGCGCCTCGCGCAAAAAGCCTTCCATCCGGGCCCCATTCCCTTCCCGCTCCTCCACATTGACACCGGCTACAAGTTTCGCGAGATGCTGGAATTTCGCGACCGCTATACGGCCGAGCTTGGGCTCAGGCTCATTGTCTGGCGTAACGAGGAAGCCCTCGCCGCCGGCGCCAACCCCGCAGCCCTGGGCACGCGCCGCTGCTGCGGCCTGCTCAAGACCCAGGCGCTGCTCGATGGCCTGCGCGCCCACAGCTTCGACGCGGCCTTCGGCGGCGCGCGCCGCGATGAGGAAAAATCACGCGCCAAGGAGCGCATCTTCTCCTTCCGCGACAGCGCCGGTCAGTGGGACCCGAAGAATCAGCGTCCCGAGCTGTGGAATCTTTTCAACGGCAATATCCATCCCGGCGAAAGCATCCGCGTCTTCCCCCTCTCCAACTGGACCGAGCTCGACGTCTGGCACTACATCCACCTCGAAGGAATCCCCATCGTTCCCCTCTACTTCGCTAAAGAGCGGCGCATGCTGGTGCGCGGCGACAGCCTCATCCCCATCGAGCAGGACTTCGTTCGCGGCTTGCCCGGCGAGGAGCAATGGATTCGCTGCCGTCTTCGCTCCCTCGGATGCAGTCCCTGCACCGGCGCCATCCGTTCCGATGCCGACACCGTTCCAAAGATCATCGCGGAACTCATGGCGATGCGGAATTCGGAGCGCGCCAACCGCGTCATCGACCACGATCAGGACGGATCCATGGAGCTCAAGAAGCGGGAGGGCTATTTCTGATGGCCCTGCACACAAATATCTTTGCCCTCGAAGAGCGCCGGCTCAGCCCCACTCGGGACCGCACAGACCTCCACGTCGAAGCGCTGCTGGAGGCCGAACGCGGTAAGGACCTGCTCCGCTTCAGCACCGCCGGCAGCGTCGATGACGGCAAGTCAACCCTCATCGGGCGCCTGCTCTATGACTCCCACAACGTCTACGACGATCACATCGCGTCGGTCACCCGCGACTCCGCCATCGACTTCGCTCAGCTCACCGACGGACTCCGCGCCGAGCGCGAACAGGGCATCACCATTGACGTCGCCTACCGCTACTTCTCCACGCCCAAACGAAAATTCATCATCGCCGACACGCCCGGTCACGAACAGTACACGCGCAATATGGCCACAGGCGCTTCGACCGCGGACGTGGCCGTGGTCCTGGTCGATGCGCGCAAGGGCATCCTCGACCAGACCCGCCGCCACGCGTGCATCGCTGCGCTGCTTGGCATTCCCACGGTCATCGCCGCCGTCAACAAGATGGACCTCGTCGGCTCTTCCCAGGAGGTCTTCGACCGGCATCGCCGCGACCTGCTCGCCCTCGCGTCCGTCCTCCGGATTCCCCGTCTGATCGCCGTCCCGGTCAGCGCCCTGGACGGAGACAACGTTGTCCATCGCGGCAGCCGCACTCCCTGGTACGAAGGTCCTGCTCTCCTCGAACTCCTCGAGACAGTTCCCCTCGCCACCGAGAGCTCGCAGAGTTCCTTGCGCTTTCCGGTCCAGCGGGTCATCCGGCCTGACCAGGACTTCCGCGGCTATGCCGGTCAGGTCGCCTCCGGCGTTGTGCGACCCGGTGACGACGTCATCGCCCTGCCCTCGGGCGTTCGCACTCGGGTTCGCTCCATCGCGACCTGGGACGGCGATCTCCGCGAGGCTCATGCCCCGCAGTCCGTCGTGATCACGCTCGACGACGAAGCCGACATCAGCCGCGGCGACCTGATCGCCGCCGCCTCCGCACCGCCGCGGCAAACCAGCCGCCTCTCCGCCACCGTCGTCTGGATGCACGCCACCCCGTTGCGCGCCGGCAGCAGCTATCTCCTCAAACACACCACCCAGACCGTTCGCGCCCGGGTCACTGAGATTCGCTCCCGCATCGATATGGAGCGCCTCGAGTCCCGCGCCGCCGACAGCCTGCCCCTCAACGCGATCGGCGAGATCGTGCTTGAAACGCATCGCCCCCTGCTCGCCGATCTCTATAGCGAGAACCGCTCCACCGGCAGCTTCATTCTGATCGACCCGGCCGACAACGCCACCTCCGGAGCCGGAATGATCCGCGGCTTCGAACCGGCAGTTCGTTCCGCACGTCGCGGCGCGCTGATCGCCGTCGGGAACCGTGCGGCACTCGCACGCGATCTGGAAGACCGCCTCCTCGAGCGGGGCGTGCTGGTTGTCCGGACGCGTTTTGCCGATCGCGAGGCGCTTCTGCCGCTCGTCCTCGCGGGCGCGGTGGTGATCGGCGAAGGCACCCTCGAGCCGGCGCTCGCGCTCCTCGGTGGCGACGGCGAACCGCTCGGCGAGCCCATCGCGGAGGACGCTGACGCCATCCTCCAGCAACTCGACAACGCCGGGACGCTTCCCCCAGGAGATATCGCATGAACCCGACCATCGAAAGCCGCGCATCGGAGGTCCGGCAGTTCCTGAGCGCGACCATCAGCCAGAGCGAGGGCGTTTGCGTCACCAGCAGCTTCCAGGCGGAAGACGTGGTTCTGCTGCATATGGTCCGCGCCATCCTGCCGCGTGTGCCTGTGCTCTTCCTCGAAACCGGCTACCACTTCCCGGAAACCCTCGCGTATCGCGACCGCATAGCCGCCGCGTGGAATCTGAACCTCATCAACATCGTCCCGCCGCAAACCGTCGCCGCGCAGGAGGCGCAGTTCGGCATTCTGTATCAGTCCGCGCCGGAACGCTGCTGCGCGCTGCGCAAAGTTGGCCCGCTTTTCGATGCTCTGGCGTCGTACCAGGTGTGGGTGACCGGACTCCGCCGCCAGCAATCGAAGTCGCGCGCCAGTCTACAACTCGACGAAGCGTTCAAGCTGCCCGCCGGGAGCACGCTCCGCAAACTCAACCCGCTCGCTGACTGGTCCACGCGCGAAATATGGGACTACGCCTCCACCCACGCGATTCCTCTGTTGCCGCTCTACGACCTGGGCTACACCAGCATTGGCTGCGCCCCTTGTACCAGCCTGCCGTCCGATCCCAACGATCCCCGCTCCGGCCGCTGGTCCGGGCGCAAACTCGAATGCGGCATTCACCTCCAGGACTCCTGAGAGCCCCATGGACCTGTTGCTCGGATTCGTCATTGCCGTGCTCATCGCCACTACGGGAGTCGGTGCGGGCACGATGACCGCTCCTCTCCTCATCCTGTTTCTGCACGTGCCGGTGTCGGTCGCCGTGGGCACGGCCCTCGCCTACTCCGCGGCGGTTAAGCTGCTCGTCGTCCCCGTACAGATATGGCGGCGCCAGGTCGTCTGGCGCGTTCTCGGACTCATGCTCGTCACCGGCGTTCCCGGCGTCGTCTTCGGCACGATCCTGTTTCGCGACGCTCTCACCCTGAGGGCCGATCAGGTTTGGCTCTATCTGGGGCTGGGCAGCATGATCGCCTTCTCCTCGGCATGGCATATCTACCGTCATTTCCGGCCCGCCCCCGTCCGTCAGGATTCACGGGCGCGGCCGGGATGGCTCGCAGCCGCGATGCTTCCCGTCGGCGTGGAAGTCGGCTTCTCCTCTTCCGGCGCTGGAGCCCTGGGGACCGCCGCGCTGCTGCACCTCACCCATCTCGAAATCCCGCAGGTCGTCGGCACCGACCTCGCCTTTGGTCTGTGCCTCTCGATCGTCGGTGGAGGACTGCACCTTGCCAGCGGAGCCTTCGACGCCAGGCTGCTTGTGCCGCTGATTGCGGGCGGACTGCTCGGCGCGGCAACCGGCAGCACACTGGCTCCGCGGATTCCTGCCCGCGCCATGCGCCTCGCCCTGTCACTGTGGCTGCTCATGATTGGCATTCAGTTGTGTTGGCGGGCCACCACGTTGCTGGAGCGGGCGGGCGAAGCGACCGGCGAATCGGTCGTCCCTGAACTGTGTTCCAGCCGCGATGCGCAGGCCGCTATAATCGGGACCTATGTATCTTCCCCGACGCCGATTTGTTGGGTCCTCGCTCCTGGTGTTGGGCAGCTCGCTGGTGGATGCGCTCACGACGCCGCTCTGGAGATGGAAGGAACCGCTGGCAGTGGAAGCGGCAGAGACCCATCCGTCGCAGGCGCCGGTGCAGTTCATCGATGTCGCGCAGCAGGCAGGATTGAATGTCCCCAGTGTCTGGGGAGGAATCCACCATAAGCGGTCGATTATCGAGACCAAGGGCAGCGGAGTTGCCTTTTTCGACTACGACAATGATGGCTGGATGGACATCTACCTCACCAACGGCAATCGTCTGGACGCTCACTGGCCGCCGGGACAGGCGCCGATCTCCCATCTTTACAAAAACAACCGGGATGGAACCTTTACAGATGTTACGGGGAAGTCCGGGCTGGGAATCACGGGCTGGCAGACCGGCGTGTGTATAGGAGACTACGACAACGACGGCTGGGATGACCTGTTCTGCTGTTTCTGGGGGCATAACATCCTGTATCACAACAATGGAGACGGTACGTTTTCGGATGTTACTCGCAAAGCCGGGCTGTATGAGGAGCGTGTGCGGTGGGGATCCGGATGCACGTTTCTGGATTATGACCGCGATGGGCATCTGGACTTATTTGTGTGCCGGTATATCCAACTCGATCCCGCAAACGACAAGAGTAACTGCCAGTGGAAAGGTATCCCGGTTATGTGCGGACCGCGTGGTCTGCCCGCCGACTTCAACACTCTCTATCACAACAACGGGGATGGGACGTTTACGGATATTTCGGAGCGGTCGGGGATTCTGAAGCCGGGGCCGCGTTATTCGATAACGGCTGTATCTTACGACTTTGACAATGATGGCTGGCCCGACATTTATGTCGCGGTGGATTCTGAGCCCAGCATTCTCTTCCGCAATAATCACAACGGGACATTTACCGATGTTGCGGTGATGGCCGGCTGTGCCTACAACGACGATGGGCACGAACAGGCGGGGATGGGTGTGGCTGTCGCGGATTATGACTGCGACGGCTGGTTCGATATCTTCAAGACAAACTTTGCCGATGACACCTGTAACCTGTACCGTAACAATGGGGACGGAACCTTTACCGATGTGGCGCTGACCGCAGGCCTGGGCGCTAACACGCAATATGTGGCGTGGGGATGCGGATTTATCGATTACGACAACGATGGCTGGCCGGATATTGTTCAGGTTAACGGACATGTGTACCCGGAAGTGGACCAGTATAACTTCGGAGAGTCTTTCAAAAATCCACGGCTGGTTTACAGGAACCTTGGCGACGGCCATTTCCGGGATGTCTCTGCGGAAATGGGCCCGGGCATCGCAGAGCGGTTCTCCAGCCGCGGGGCCGCGTTCGGCGATTACAACAACAACGGGGATATGGACGTTCTGGTTCTGAACCTGAACGACCTGCCGTCGTTGCTTCGCAATGAAGGCGGTAACCGGCAGAACTGGATCAAGCTGAAACTGGTCGGAACGCACTGCAATCGCACAGCTATCGGCGCGCGAGCGCGAGTGATTGTCGGGAAGCACATCCAGATGGATGAGGTGCACGGCGGAACCAGCGTGATGTCGCAGAGCGATCTGCGGCTGCATTTCGGGCTGGGGAAAGCAACGACAGTTGATGCGATTGAAATCCGGTGGCCGACTACGGGTAAAATCGAGCGCTTCTCGCAGGTTGCGGCGAATCAGATCCTGACCATTCGGGAGGGGACGGGAATCGTCGGGACTTATAAGCCGTCTACCAGCTGAAGCTAATGAGGCGGCGGCGCGGATTGCTCAAAGAGGAATTGCTGGATCTTCTTCCGTTGCTGATTCGTAGCCTCCTGCTGCGATTGCGCAATCTTAGCGTGCAGCAGGAATTCCTGTTTCGCCTTGAGTGAATCGCCGCTGCGGTCGTAGACGACAGCAAGGCGGTAGTAAGCATCGGCGAGCTGCGGATCGGCGTCGATCGCTTTGCGATAATCGTCGATGGCTGCGGGGTAGTCATGTCGTGTCGAGGCGAGAGTGCCGAGTTGGAACCAGGCATCCCCGTTGGCTGCATCGGACGTGACTGCTTTCCTTAGGAGAATCTCGGCCTGATCCATCTCCTGTGGGTTGGGAGCATGTTCGTGGGATTTCAGGATGGCCATGGCATAAAGATAATTGGCGGTTGAGTTGCCGGGCTGCTGTTCAGCAAAGCGAGCCAGCTTTTGCCTGATACAGGGCAGTGGGTTGGGCGCTGCAATCTCGATTCTGCCCATGAAGAGATAGGGCTCGGTGGCAGCAGGGTCGGCATCGGAGGCGGCGCAGAGGCGCAGAGCGGCCTGGTCGTAGAGAGCGCCGGCGAAGAGGGCGGCACCGAAGCCGATCTGCAGGCGGAGCGACTCCGGCCAGGCAGCGACGCCTTTACGGAAGACTTGCTGCGCCTGCCAGATGGCCCGGTGCAACAGCAACTCCGAGCCCAGGGCGAAGTAGTTTGGCTCGTCCGGGTCCAGGTCAACGGCCTTTTCATAATCGTGGACGGCTGCCAGGGGATTCTCCGACTGCTCCTCGAGATCGCCTGCCAGGCGATACCAGTCTGGGTTAGCGCCATGAGCCAGCAACGCGGTAATGTGCGCACGGGCTTGCTGGAGGTCGCCCACACCACGGCAAGCGAGCGCAAGATCGTAGGTGTTCCCGTCGTTTTTGGGATCGATGCGCCAGGCGCTTTCGAGCAGCGGAAGAGATTCCCGATACCGGCGGGCTCCCAGATAAAACTCGCCGAGCCGGTGATTGGCAGCGAAGCTTCCGGGCGATGCAGCCAGAGCCGCGCGCAACTGCATTTCGGTCTGATTGTCAGCGGGCGAACTGACCGTGGGAACGGAATTCGGCGACTTGAGCGCCAGTGTGTCGCGGGCGAGTTCTTCGCTGGTGCGCAGATTTGCGTCCGAACCGTGGCCTCCGATTGCAGTCCAGTCCGTGACCCCGGCGATGGCAAAGTTCGGTGCGTCGGAATACGCCATGGGCGGATGGGCAGCGGCGGGAGTGGAATCCTGCAGAATCAGGCGGAAGGGGTCGTGATTCCTTAGAGGCACGCGCAGGGTTAGCGACTGCGAATGCAGGCCGGGATTCTCAGCGCTGAGCCTATATGTCCCGGGAATGACTCCGGAGAAGGAGAACGCGCCCGCAGGGCTGCTGACGGTCTGCGTGGCAACACCCTGACTGTTCTCCAGACGAACAACCGCGGCACCGATGGTGTTTCCCTGAGCATCTACCACGATGCCGCGAACCACGTCTGCGGCAGACGGAGTTTCGGCCGACTGCTGAGCGGAGATCGGCAGAACCATCGCGACCAACAGCGCACAAAGCGTGGCCGCAGCGCGAAGGGTCAACTGTCTGCGTTCGGACGAAACCTGACCCGGGACGCGACGTCCGAATGGTTGGAGCCCCTTGCCGGTCATGGTCCTGTTTGTGGCATCACGGGCATGGCCACTGGTGCTTTGCTTTCGGATTGAGGCGGCTCATTAATGGTCACCTGCCGGTCGCCCGGGACGTTCAGGAGGATCTGGTTGATGCCGCTGGGCCAGCGTATCTCGATGCGCTTGACCATGGTGGCAGTGCCGAGCCCGAAATGCAAACGCGGATCGCTGGAAGACATGTAGCCGCTCGAGGTTGTGACCATACCCCACTGATCGCCGAGATCGGTAACGACCTTCACCTGGGCCCCGATGCCATCGCGATTGCTCTTATGGCCGATGAGTTTCAGCGTGATCCAGTGGTTATTGGTCACCGTTTCGTTGAGCAGGACGTGGGCCGGCCCACCGTTTGTAGAAACGACCGCGTCGATACGGCCATCATTGTTGATGTCCCCGATGGCCATGCCGCGGCCGACCCAGGCATCGTGAAAGATATCCGAGGACACGCTGGAGACGTCCACGAAATGGCCGTGCACATTGCGCAGAAGCATCATGGGCTCTCGATAGCGGAGCTGCGGGAACAGGAGCTGGATGGTATCGAGGTCGTGTCCCTGGGCGATGAACAGGTCTTTCCAGCCATCGTTGTCGTAGTCAAGAAAGCGGACGCTCCAGCCGGAGTGCAGAAGAGAGATTTCTCCAAGGCCGGAGCTGGTCGTGGTGTAATTGAACGTTCCGTCCCGGGCATTTTCGTACAGGGCATAGCGCTGGTTGGCCAGGTCGGTGATGACCAGGTCGGGCCAGCCATCGTTGTTGTAGTCGGCAAAGTCCACACCCATACCGGCGTAGGTCTGGCCTTCGTCGTTCACCGCCATGCCGCTTTCCAGTCCCACCTCTTCAAAAGTGCCGTCCTTTTTCTGGTGAAAAAGAAACTCCTGCATCGAATCATTGGCGACAACAAGATCGATACGGCCGTCCTGGTCGTAATCCCCAATGGCCAGACCCAGGGCTTTGGCAGGTTTGTCGAGGCCGAGTTTGTGGGAGACCTCGGTAAAGTGGCCGTTGCCGTCATTGTGGTAGACGAGCATGCTGATGGGCGGAAAGACGTCGGGATGGCAATAGTTCCGGCGACCCGGAAGATGCTCGCCGCACCAGACGTCATTCCAGTCCCAGGTCACGTAGCGGGCTACGACCAGATCCAGGAGGCCATCGTTATCCAGATCGACCCAGGCGGCGGAAGAGGACCAGCCGGAGCCGCCGACACCGGCCTGCTTTGTAACATCCGTGAAGGTGCAGTTGCCGTTGTTGTGATACAGGTGGTTGCCGCCGTAGCCGGTGACGTAAATGTCCTCATAACCGTCGTTGTCGTAGTCACCGACGGCAATTCCCATGTCGTAACCCGTGCCCGCAAGTCCGGATTTCTCCGTGATGTCTTTGAACGTGCCATCCGGTTCCTGATGATAGAGGCGATCCCAGTACTTCGGCCCGGTCTTGGTGGGGATGAATCCGGGGGGAGTGGGATCGGAAAACGGCGCGCCATTGGCAAGGAAGATGTCGAGGCGCCCGTCGTTATCGCAGTCGAATAAGCCGACGCCGGACCCCATGGTCTCGATGAGATATTTGCGGGAAGTATGCGGAGCCTGATGCAGGAAATCGATGCCGACCCGCTGGGTCACATCGACAAAGCGCGCGGGCACGAGTTCGCTGGCATTGACGCCAGGCTGCGCAGAGGAGCGGACGGCGCGCAGAGCGGGCACGCCGGAGAGCAACGCCAGAATGCCGAGGGATGCAGCCAGTCCCGCCATGACGCGAGGGCGCCGTGAAGGTCCGGAAGGGTTCGGTTGCCGGAAGTGGCGGAGCAAGGAACCTGGGGGAGAGGATCGCCTCATAGGTGAATTCGACCTGCGGTGCATTTAGCTTTGGCCATCGTCCCCAGTCGGCTTAACCGCCGCAGGAGCCGACAGGTGATCATGTTCGTACTCTCCGGAGAGGCTGCATTCCGGTTCACGCTACCCGCCGATCGCAAGAGCAAGCAGCTTTCCCAAATCCATGGGGGTGCTCGACTGTGTTCCGCGGGGCAAGGTGGGCGCAATGACCAGCGCCTGATTGTGCCCCTCGAACCAGGCGAGGAAGACGGATTGTTCATACCCGGGCAGACGCTGCTGATTGATCCAGTTATACCAGGCGCCCATATCGGCGTCGATAAGGGAACCGGCGGGGTCCAGTTCGGGGGTGGCGTTCGCGTCGGAGAGCAGTTCATTCATGGGCCGCTGCCGTTGCCGCGGCGCGAAGCGGACCAGCAAGGTGAGCGGTTGGGCGCGACGCAGGGCTTCCCGTGCGGTCCACTGCGCAAATGTGGTGCTGAAGATCTGAGTGCCGGACCCCTCGGTGAGAACCTTGAGCTGAAAACGATCGAGCACCGGATCCCCGTTGAGGCTCATGCCAAGATCGGACGGCTGGAGACGGGCAAGGTCGGTGCGCAGTTGTTCTGGTCCCATCCCGGGCTGACGAATCTGCTTTTGCATGAAATTCAGCAGCGAACCACGTGCGTGCTGCAGCGCCTCATAAGAAACGCAGGTGAGCCGGGCGCTCGGCTCGGCTGAAGCTCCGCCATCGACATACCAGTGGCCGTAGGGGACGGGATGAGCTCTCGCGCGAGCCTCCACGGCACTGAGCAATAACGGAACTCCGTCCTGGGGCTGGAGCTGGGTGAACAGGGTTCCGTGCGGCCGGAGATTGGCGAAGAGCGGGCCATCCCAGGAGGCGACGCCCTGGCCAACGATCGCAATGCCGAGTCTGGGCACCGGCAGCGGCGGCGGGGCAGGAAGGGCGTTCTGCAGCCGGGACCCATAATCCATGGCGGCGGCGCGAAAGGCGTCCTGCTGCTGTGTCGTCCAGAGCCACGCTGACTCGTCTTCGAGGAAAACCGCCGGGTGCCTGACCCAGTCGACGTCCGCCAGCTTTGGAGAAAGATTCAGCCGGACGAACGGGGCGAACCACCGGTCAAGTTGCTCCGGCGCGAGAGCACTCAGGACGGAGAGCTCCGCATCGATGGACCCGCGCTCTTCCGGGAAACGGAAATCGTAGTCGCCTAACTGGAGAAGAAGCGAGGGAAGAAACGAGAGCGGCAGCCTGCGGAAGACCGGTAAGTGTGCGACGGCGAGATCGCGAGCCAACGGTGGGTAGGCCGCGAAATCTTCCGGTTTGAGGTCAGTCGGCAGCATGCTTCTCTAAATCAGTTCGCTGATGGGCTTACCCTGGGATTCCACGGGAGAGAAACCCAGCATGGCCCCCAGGCTGGGAACGAGATCGATGGACTGCACGGGATGATCGTAGAGAACACCCTCACGGGCGCCCTTTCCCAGAACCATCATCCAGGTGGTGCGCGAAGCGGCGTCGCCGGTCCTATGGTGCTGAAAGCCGTTGCCTCCGGCGTCCTGGTCGGCATCGCGTCCGAAATCGGGAAGGATAATGAGCGTGGTGTTGCCCGCATATTCGGGATTACTCTGCACGGTACTCCATAACTCACCGCAGAGTCGATCGGTACGGCGAATGCCATCGATGTAGAGGGAATAAGCGCCGGAATGCGCGATGTCGATATCGTGCATGGTGATCCACAGAAGACTGGGCGCAAAGAGGCGCATCAGCCGCTGGGCGATATAGACGGAAAGCTCGTCGGGGCTTGCGAGGGTGCGGGCGTGCGCGAGGAAATCGTTGACGGAGAGCTTCAGGACCGTTTCCATCTGCTGCAGCTCAAAATCGCCGCCTTCGACCTGGGGCGTGTAGAGGGGAGTCTCGTAATTGTCATGGAGCAGGTGCTCGTAATCGACGAACGTACCCGCGGTGGCGGCGCGCAGCAGGCGTTTCGGCAGGACGACCGTTGCGCCCAGACCCAGGCCATACGGACGGCAGTCACTCTGGCCGATGCGATTGAAGCCGTTGCTGGGTGCGATGACCCATGCGTCCGTAGCTGGGCGACGCAGGTCTTTGCGGAAGTACTCAAAAATTGTTGGGTGCTGGGGCGGTACCGCCGCGAAGTTATTAAGGGTCTCGTAAACACCGGTCGTGAGGCTGGCCGTGGCAACATAGTGGCCGAGGATCCCGCGGTTGACGACCTGGGTGAAGAAACTGGATTGGGGGATGAGTTCCCGGAGGAGGTGCGGAATATTCTGCTGGCCTTGTGGAGCGAAGGTTTCCTGATCGCGCGCTCCGCCGCCGAAAGTGATGACAATAACCTTGCGTTTGCGGAGTGAGGATTCCCCACGGGCCATCGGACTTGCACTGAGAAGGGCAGCCCCGAGAGAGAGGCTGGCCGCATCGCGCAGAAAGTCTCTGCGGCTCAGGCTGAGGAGACCGGCGGCGGTTCCGGGGCCGATGGAATTCAGAGTCATTAGAAAGCCTTCCTGCAGTCGCAAAGGGCGGGAACCGTTCCTGCGTGACGAAGTCGATCGATTTGTCCTGGCACTGGCACGATGCTGAGGATTCGTTCAGGGTTTGCGCGTGGCATTATCTTTAGTCGAATAGACGAATTGTTTAACCTCCGCGCGCTCCGCGTCATTCTCCGCCATGTGCTGGGCGCGCTGCTTCTGGTAAATGGCAAACTGCCGATCGGCGCGATCCTTTTCGCCGACGTGCACATAGTCGGTCGCCAGGCGGTAATGGGCATCCGGCTGGTTCGGATTCAGTTCGATGGAACGTTGATACTCGGAAATGGAATCCTGATAGTTACGCTGCGAAGCATAGAGGTTGCCGAGCTGCTGATGGGCATCGGCGAATTTCGGGTCGAGCGCGACGGATTTCTTCAGCAGGTCCTGGACGGTTTGCAGATCGGGACTGGACTGCTCCAGGCGCTTGCCTTTCCAGAGGCTCATCGCATAGTAGTACTGCGCCTGCGCGTTGGCAGGCTGGAGAGTGGCGTAGCGGCGAAATCTCTCGATAACCTCGTCCACCTGCTGCGGGGAGCGATCGTAGGCGCGGGCGAGGAACTGGTAGCAGCGGGGGTCGTCCGGCGCCAGATCCACAGCTTTCAGAAGCGCAGCCACCGACTCCGGATACAGGCCTCGCGCATAGAGAGCCATGCCCAGGCCGATCTGCAGCCGTGGAGAATTGGGATAGCGCTTCGTCGCAAATTGAAAGACGGAAACAGCCGGCTCATAAGTCCTGTGAATCAGAAGCTCGCCGCCCCACGCGAAGAGATTGTCGTCGCTGGGATCGATGTGCGCGGCGGTTTCGTAGTCGTGGGCGGCGGCCAGGTAGTTCCCTTGTTTCTCGTCGATCTGGCCGAGCAGATTATGTAACTCGCCGGTGTTCCGGGAAGCGAGGAGCTTATCGGCGATCTGGCGCGCTTCCGGCAGGTGATCGGTGAGCAACTCGGCGGTGGCAAGATCGTAGCCGTTGTCGTAGGCGGTGGGATTGATCTTCTGCGCGCGAGCCAGCAACGGCACCGCTTCAGGGAGCTTGCCGGCTCCGATGTAATACTCGCCGAGGTTGTGGTTGGCGGTGTAGTTGTTCGGCTCGAGAGCCAGAGCTTTATGGAACTGCTCCGCGGCAAGCTCGGAGTCTCCGGCATGGGACAGGCTGGCAGCGAGATTGGTTCGGGCCGCGGCCGAAGCGGGCTTGAGGCGAACGGCTGCCTGCAGTTCTCGGATGGCATCGTCGTCGCGGGAGAGGGACGCATAGCTCAGGCCCAGCAGCTCGTGGACCTCAAAGCTGTTGCGGACTTCGGGCAAAAGCCGTTCCAGCTTTACGGCTGCTTCAGCATAGTGTCCGGCGTTGTAATCCGCCACTGCTGCCTGAAACTTCCGATTCAGAGTTTGCTGTTCCTGGCTCGCTGCGCTCAGAGTGGTCGCCGACGCGACAACCAGACCGAGAATAACGGCTCGGGAACGGGCCCACCGGCTCACTGCACACCTCCATGCTCCGCCGGAAAAGGGGATGCAGTTACGCGGCGGAGTCCGGAAGGGCGCCAGTCCGGAGTTGGCGCCCATCCGCGGTGGGAACCATCTTACCTCAGTAGTACAGCTTCAGAGCAAACTGGATTTGCCGGGGATCGTAGGGATTGAAGCGGGTCGATCCGATTTCTCCAAAGGTTGAACTGTTATAGGTTCCCGAACCCCCAATCGACACAACGCCGTTGCCTCCGAAGTTGGGTGCGTTGAAGGTGGGGTGGTTGAGAATGTTGAACATCTCCGCCCGGAACTGTGCCGACCATCGCTCGTTGAGCTGGATTGCCTTGAAGGCGGAGAAGTCGAAGGTTTGCAGCCCGGGGCCCGGGATCTGGCCTGGCTGAGAGCCCAGAGCTGCCCCACCGGTGAGAGCGACACATCCGGTCGGCGTGGGCGGCGTAACACCCAGCTCGCACGGCTGGTTAAAGGCTGCCGCATTGCCAATCCAGTTCATCTGCCCGAGGCTGTCCTTGTGCAGCCCGAGCTTCGCATTCCCGGTCAGGATATCGTTGCAACCGAGGCCGGCCGCGGTGCCGTCTGCACAACCAAAGTTGATGGGCTGTCCTCCCTGGATCGTGCTGATCCAGTTGACGGACCATCCGCCGATGAAGTCGTCGCCGAGTTTGCTGACGTTCCCTCCGAGCCATTTGCCCTGGCCGAAAGGAAGCTGATAAAGGCCGCTGATGTGGAAGACGTTACGCACATCGAAGTCGGCGAGTCCCCAGTCGAACGTCGGACCGAGGCCAGGGACATCGGGAGCGCGGAAGCCGCCTGTGCTGCCTCCGTTGAGCAGGTCGCCGGCATCGCCCGTGGTCTTGGACCAGGTGTAGGCGGCCAGGAATACAAGACCTCTCGCCATTTGCTGCTGCACCTGCATTTGCAGCCCGTTGTAATCGCTGCCGCCAATGGTGGTTTGATAGCTAAAACCATGCGAGAAATCCGGCCACGGTACGGCGTTGGTCGTACTGGCGGTGGCAGAAAGGATTTGTGACACATTGTTGGCGCTCAGGCCCACCTGAAGGTCCTGACCCTGGGTAAAGACATACGCGACCTGTGCGGACAGCCTTGGAGTGATCGCATACTGAAAAGTCAGGTTAGCGTTCTGGTTCCGGGGAGTGACCCAGTGGAATTGTGCTCCCTGCAGCCCAAGACCCTCGGCATTGACGGCGGTCGGGGTGAAGGCGATACAGGACATGCCGGACTCGAGCGTATAGCTTCCTCCCGCGCTGGCCGTCTTGCAGCCGGCCCAGGGGGTGTTGTAGCCGATGGGCACGACGTCCTGCAATCCGTTGGGACTGCCTGCGGGAACCTCCGGACTGTAAGAGAAGTTGAACACAAACGGGTAGTTCTCGCCGATATTGGGACCGTAGCCCTGATTCTCAAACGAGTTATAAAAGATCCCGTATCCGCCGCGCACCACGAGCTTCGGGGTGACCTGGTAGGCGGCGCCGATGCGCGGCGCAAAGTTGGCTTCCTGATCCAGGACGAGCCCCCGCCCGTAGGCGTCGGTCTTGTCCAGGTCGATGCCATCCTTGGCGAGCAGGTCAACGAATCCCTCCCCGGCCAGCGCAGGGTTATTGGCCGTGGAGGAAAGGGTTCGATTGTCTTTACCGCTGGCAGGGATGAGGTAGGTGGGGGTGCCACCATTGAGCGAACTGGGAACGAAGTTAGCCTGGCCCCCGTTCGTTTCCTGGATCGGTCCGAAGTAATCCCAGCGCAAACCGAGGTTCAGGGTCAGCTTGGGCGTTATCTTCCAGTCGTCTTCGAAGTAAAGCGCGCTGTAAGTCTTGTAGTCGTTGGTCGTGTTGATATTCGAGGCGTTGATCGAATCCGAGCCGCCTGAATAATTGACGCCATTGGGCACCGTCGCCGCGATCGGGCTCAGGATGAACTGAGCGATACCGATATTGCCTTCGTCCGTGTTGGGAACGTCAGCATACTGGCCGTTGTAGTCGAAGTTGCCGCGGGAGTAAGCGGGCTGCAGGGTGTCGAATTTGATGTGCTGCGACTCAACCCCCATCTTGAAGCTGTGCTGCTTCCAGATGTGGGTAAAGTCATCGGTGATCTGGAGGGTTTGGCTGATTTCGTCGGAGGGCAGAAACGAGTTACTGCCGAGGGTGCTGAGACCGCCGATGTCGTATTCCGGAAGGCCGCCGTTTTCCGACGATTGCGGGATGCCCTGGATGCCGAACGTGCCGGGAATGCCCGCGACTCCACCGTCCGGTCCGTAGCGCGTGGTATGGAGATGGTTGAAGCCGACGCGGAAGACATTGATGGAGTTCGGCGTAAACATGTGGGTCCAGGCGCCGGCCGACTGATTCGAATGGGCGGTCTGGTCGCCTTCCTCGAATCCGCCGCCGTCGGCAATGCCGCCAAAAGGACCAGGAATGTACTGTGGGTCGTCCACGTAACTGAAGCGGTAGAAGACCTGGTTCTTGGCGGAGGGATCGTAGTCGCCGCGAATGTCGAAGGCGTTCCGATGCTCAAACAAATTCGGGTGTGAAGTGAAGTTATTGACAACGGCAGGGGTGGTGGGCCCCGGATAGAGGTTCAGCAGTTTGATCGCATTGGGATCGATGCGCGCAGCCGGAATTTGGTCCAGATCCGGGCA
Source organism: Acidobacteriaceae bacterium (assembly GCA_049579805.1). Taxonomy (GTDB): domain Bacteria; phylum Acidobacteriota; class Terriglobia; order Terriglobales; family Acidobacteriaceae; genus Palsa-343. The sequence goes on along the minus strand of JBAUOP010000180.1, from coordinate 9,272 downwards.
CGAGGCCAGCGAATAGTTCACGGTTCCCGGGCCGCAGGCGGTGCTGAAAGCGTCACGGACATAGCCGGTGGAAGTCGCTGTCAAACCCGAAACCGGGTCCGCGGTTCCCTGGGTCACGAGCCGGGTGGTCGCCGGATCGAGCACGGTGCCCTGGGGGAAGGAACGTCCCAGGTCATCGGTAAGGGGCGTCGAGCCGGCATTGCGCGCGATCAACTCGGACAAATTCGAGTAACCGCTGTTGGTCATCTGCGTCGTGGGCACCGTGATACCGGACTGGATCGAGCCCTGCACGCGCCGCAGGCCTTCGTAATCGGCGAAGAAGAAGACCTTGTTTCTGAGAATCGGGCCCCCAATGGTCGCACCGAACTGATTCTGCTGCAGAGCGCCCTTGGGGATACCGTCCTCGTCCTCATACCAGTCCGCAGCGTCAAGGACGCGATTGCGGAAGAATTCCCACATATCGCCGTGGAGGTTATTCGTGCCGGACTTAATCGTGGCATTCAGCACCGCGCCGCCCGCACGTCCGAACTGAGCGCTGAAGTCCGCGGTCTCCACCTGAAATTCCTGAATAGCGTCGACGGGAGGCAGCACGATGAAATTGGTCCCGTTCAGGAAATCGACGGTATCGGAGTTGTTGTCGATACCATCGAGCAGATAGTTATTCTGGGCTGGACGCAGGCCATTGACAGAGAAGGCACCATTCGCCGCGTTCCCGCGGGTGTCGGCCTGCGGCGTCTGCATCCCGGCGCCGAGCTGCGCGAGGAAGGTGAAGTTGCGCCCGTTGAGAGGCAGATCGTTGACTTCCTGCGTTCCGATCGTGGTGCCGACCGAGGACTGCTGGGTCTGCAGCAGCGGAGGTGCAGTGGTGACCTGCACGGTCTCGGTGGCAGCGCCGGGCTTCAGTTGCACGTTCACCTGCAGGGTTTGCGCCACCGTGAGGGTCAGGTTCACCTGCCTTGTTGTGGCAAATCCGGTGGCCGAGACCGTTACTGTGTAGTGACCGATACGGACAGGGGAGAAGGTATAGGCGCCCCTGCTGTCGGTTTTGGTCTGCAGCGTGAGACCGACATCGTTGTTGAGAAGGGTGACCTGAGCTCCGGGGACGACGGCGCCCGTCTGGTCTTCCACGGTTCCCGTGATCGTGCCTTCGTCGACCTGCGCGAACGTATGCTGTGCGAACAGGAAAAACAAGCACAGGCAAGCAAGCGTGATACAGGCGGATTTTCTAATTTTAAGAACAGAACTGCACTGTGTGGCCATCCGAATAACCTCCCTGAACTGCAGCGGGCCCTGGGGAATGCCTTACCTCAGCCGACTACGAGAGTCGGCGGGACAGATTACTGCGGTACAGACAGATCGAAAAAGCCGAGGAAGTAAACGGTTACAATCAACCCGGCGAACTGTAAAACACCGGCAGCGAGTTTGTCAAACGAAAGATTGAGATCGGCCTCCATCCTGAGTTTTGACCACCGCCGGAGCCGATGAGGTGACCTGAACCGGAAAGCCAGGATGGAAGCTTGCGGAGGGGCCTTCCCACCGCTAAAACCTCTGGTGCTATGCTTCGGAGACATCATCCCCTCATGGCCGTTTGCAGAGATCCAACGAGATTCTTCTCCCGCCGAGATTTGTTGAAAAGCATGGGGCTTGCTCCCCTGCTGCTGCCGCCGGCGCCGCTTCGGGGACTGTTTCTTCCTCCCGGAGCGCCATCCCAACCCGATGACGACCTTCGCCTCATCCCGCACTATCCTGCTGCCTCTCCCCTGGCGGACGTGCTGCGGCTGGTTCCCGCCGGCTCGGATAACTATCCCACCGAGAAGTACGCCATCGAGATCGAATCGCAACTGGAGGAGTGGGGCAGGAACCTGACGAATACCCGGTCCCTGGCACGATGGTTGCGCTCCGATATCGAGGGTTGTTCTCTGCAATCGGCTCGGGAAATCTCCCTGCGCAAAGGACACGGGATTGACGTCGTCAGGAGGCTGTTCGCCCCGACCGTGGTTTCCGGGGCCGAGCCATTCCTGGAGCAGATTGCGGCCTGGCTGGGGCCGGTGGCACGCATTGAGACGGCGGAGTTCGAAATTTACGGGATCGAAGTGCTGGGCGATACGCCGCCTGAGGTTCGAACAGAGATCCGGTACGATATCGCCGCGGTGCGGCCGGACGGACACCGCCAGGAACGGGTGGGCTCCTGGCGCACGGAGTGGGTGCGCGGCGAGTCGGATGGCTGGAAGGCACGACGGTGGCAGGCGAGCGAAGAGAAGGTCAGTACCCTGCGCGGCGCCGGATTTCACGACGTCACCGCGCAGGCGATGGAGGGGATTCCCGCGTACAGAGACCAACTCTGTCATGGGGTGGACTACTGGCGCACGGTGCTGGACGGGGCATGCGGGATCGATATCTACAGCAACACCGGCATCGCCGTGGGGGATTTCGACGGCGACGGATGGGACGACTTTTATCTTTGCGAGCCGGCCGGGTTGCCGAACCGTCTTTTTCGGAATCGGGGCGACGGGCATTGCGAGGACGTCACCGAGAAGGCCGGAGTGGGTGTGCTCGACAATACCGCCTGTGCCTTGTTTGCCGATTTCCGCAACGCGGGCGTGCAGGATCTGCTGGTGGTGACCGGGACCGGGCCGCTGCTCTTTCTCAATAAGGGAGACGGAACCCTTTCGCTGAAGCGGGATGCCTTCCAGTTCGCTCGGCCTCCGCAGGGATCGTTCACCCATGCGGCAGCGGCGGATTACGATGGCGACGGACGGCTCGACGTGTATTTCTGCACATACATGTATTATCTCGGCCTCGACCAATATCATTACCCGATTCCCTATTACGACGCGCGCAACGGGCCGCCCAACTGCCTGATGCACAACGAGGGCGGGGGAAGGTTTGTGGAAAGCACCGAAGCCGCGGGGTTGAACGTCCAGAACGATCGCTACAGCTTCGCCGCCGCGTGGGGCGACTCTCGCGGGAATGGATCGCCCGATCTCTTTGTGGCTAACGATTTCGGAACGTCTCAGCTGTATCGCAACAACGGCAACGGGACTTTTACCGATGCTTCGAAGCAAGCCAATGTCGAAAACGTGGGCGCGGGCATGAGCTGCGCCTGGTCTGACTTCGATAACAGCGGTCATCAGAGTGTCTACGTCGCCAGCATGTGGGAGGCGGCCGGTCAGCGGGTATCGGAGCAGAAACAATTCCACGAAGCTGCACCGGAGAAGATTCGCGCGCTTTATCAGCGGCACGCGCGCGGCAACGCCCTCTATCGCAATCGCGGTGACGGCAGTTTCGAGAATGTCGGCCATGCGGCTGGAGTGGAGATGGGCCGCTGGTCCTGGTGCTCGGATTTCCTGGATTTCGATCACGACGGATACGCGGATTTGTATGTTGCGAACGGCTATATCTCCGGGCCCGATCACGACGATCTGGCGAGCTTCTTCTGGAGGCAGGTGGTGGCGAAGTCACCCGAGGATGCCACGCCTTCGCCGGCGTACGAACGAGGATGGGGCGCCATCAACGAGCTGGTCCGGTCGGACCACACCTGGCACGGCTACGCGAGAAATGTGCTCTTCGTGAACAATCGGGACGGTACGTTTGCCGAAATCTCTGCGCCGGCCGGCCTGGATTTTCGAGAAGACAGCCGCGCCTTTGCTCTCACCGATCTCGATCATGACGGACGGCAGGAAATTCTTCTCCGCAATCGGAACGCGCCCCAGTTGCGCATCCTGCACAACGCAATCCCTGAGATTGGCTCCTCCATCGCCTTCCGGCTGCGCGGGCAAAGGAGCAATCGCGATGCCATCGGCGCTTCCATCACGGTGATGGCGGGGAACCTGCGCCAGACGAAATATCTGCAGGCTGGTTCCGGATTCCTGGCGCAGCACTCGAAAGAGATTTTTTTCGGACTGGGCACGCAGGAAGCGCATGTGCATGCGACGGTGCGGTGGCCGAGCGGGCTCACGCAGGAATTCGCAGACCTGCCTGTGAACCATCGCATTGAACTGGAGGAAGGGTCCGGGACCCTCGTGTCGAAGCCCTTCGGCGGGGCACCGGCGGCATGGGCGCACATTGAACAGGCGCCTTTGCCGGAACGCCTGCCCCACAATTTCGGAACCTGGCTGCTGCAGCCCCTGACTGCCCCGGATCCCACAGGAAAGCTGCGGGATATGCGAAGTCAGCGGGCGGGCTTCGTGGTGCTCATATTCTGGGCAACCACGTGTCCGCCGTGCCGGGATCAGCTAAGAACGCTGGAACAACATCGTTCCGTGCTGGCAGGCGCGAATGTCCAGGTTCTGGCGATGAACGTGGATGAGCCCGCGGCGCAGGACTCTGCGCGGCTCGCGGCTGCACAACAGGGGTTGACGTTTCCTGTAGCCTTTGCCGATCGTGACGTCGCGGGAATGTACAACATCATCTATCGATACTTATTCGACCGGCGCAGAGATCTCGGCCTGCCTACATCCTTCCTGATCGATCCGCAGGGCCAGATTGTCAGGATTTATGACGGTTTGGTGGATCCGCAGCAGGTGGTCGAAGATGTACGCGTGGTCCCCGATACAGAAGAAGCCCGGATACTGCGTGCTGTGCCCTTCGCCGGGAAGTTCTTTCAGGGAGTTCCTCAGCGCAACGACTTCACCTATGGAGTGGCCATGTTCCAGCACGGCTATCTCGAGGAAGCAGAAGTCTCATTCCGGGAGGTGCTCGCGCGTAAGCCGAACGACCCGGAGGCTTACTACAATCTGGGCACTCTCAGCCTGAGAAAGAATGATCCGGACCAGGCGCGGCAGTACCTGGAACAGGCGGTCAAACTGCGGCCGGACTACCCGGAAGCGTGGAACAACCTGGGAATGATTGCCGCCCAGCAAGATCAGCCGGATCAGGCGGTGCGCGACCTGCAGCAGTCCCTGCTGCTGCGGCCGGGATATGCCACGGCTCTGCTGAATCTGGGAAACGTCTATCGCCGGCGGGGAGATTTCGTTCTGGCAGAACAGTCCCTGCGCCAGGCGGAGACCGCGCAACCCGATGACCCGGAGGTGAGTTACAGTCTCGGAATGCTGTATGCCGAACAGGGCCAGATGCCGGCAGCGGAGGAATATCTGGAAAAGGCCATCGCTCTTCGCCCGGACTTTCCTCAGGCACTCAATAATCTTGGCGTGTTGCTGGTGCATCTGCAGGAGTACGCCCGGGCTGAGGAGCAGTTCCGAACCTGCATCCAGCTGGTGCCGAATTTCGATCAGTCTTATCTGAATCTGGCGAGTCTTTATGCGATGCAGGGGCAAGCGGAGCAGGCCAGGGCGGAGTTGCAGGAGCTGCTCCGGATACAGCCGAATAACACGAGCGCGCAGCAGGCGCTGAGAATGCTACAATCGCCGCGCTGACAGGCAGGAAAAGCGAGTGATCAGGGGATCTCGGAGTTACCATCTGCGGCATGCGCATGCGTGGAAAGCAGCTTTGCGCGCAGCTGCGCTGACGGCTCTGGTCGCCTGCGTCCTGCAGCCGAAGCTACCCGCCCAGCAGCCGCAAACGGCCAGCTCGATGCAGGCGATTGAAACTCTGGTGCAGCAGGGCAAATGGGATCAGGCCAGGGCAGCACTGACGGATGAGCTTCAGCGGAATCCATCGAGTGTGGAAGCCTACAACCTGCTTGGCATTACAGACAGTGAGCAGCATGACGATGACGGCGCTCTGGCGGCATTCCGCAAAGCACTGCAACTCGCACCCGGATCGGCGCGGACGCATAACAATCTCGGCAATTTGTATCTTGCGGAGAAGCAATTCGATCTGGCCGAAGGGGAATATCGAACCGTGTTGCGGCTCGATCCGGAGAACCGGGACGGGAACTACAATCTAGCGACGCTGCTCCTGCAGCGCGGGAAGCCCGAGAAGGCGATTGAGTATCTGGAGCGTGTGCATCCGGCGGATCGCGCCAGCAGGCTCACTCTGATTGAAGCGGAACTCGCCGGCAAGCGAACAGAAGAAGCGCTGCACCAGGCGGCAGCGCTGTCCGCGGAGAATAAGCAGGACGTGAACCTGCATTACACCCTGGGCGTTCTGCTGGCGTCGCAGCGACAGTATTCGATGGCCGAGTTGGAGCTGGAGAAGGCGGATGCTTTGCGGCCTGATACCTTCCAAATTCTATATGACCTGGGTCAGACGTATTTCCTGAACGGACAATATCCGCGGGCGGAGTTGCAACTCACTCAGGCGGTTCGGATTCAACCGGATTCGACGCGTGCTCTCTATCTGCTGGCAGATACCGACTGGAAACAGTCACAGCCGCTCGATGCTCTGGGGTTGCTGGTGCGCGCCCGCAAGCTCGATCCGAAGAATCCTGACGTGATTTTGCTCATGGCACAGATCAGCATGGCGCAGGGATATTACGAGGATGCGATTCCGCTGCTGCAGGAAGGGCTGAAAATTGCACCCCAGCGGTCCGATCTGCGATCCACCCTGGGGGAGAGTTACTTCAAGGCCGACCAGATTGACAAGGCCGTCCACGAATTCCAAACCGTTGTTACCACCGATCCGTCGGCGAGGGCCTATTCTTTTCTCGGACTGTCGCATACGTATCTTGGCCAGTTCGATGCCGCGAAGGAGGATTTTCAGAACGGGCTGCAGCGGGATCCGGGCAACAGCTTTTGTCTTTTCAATTTGGGTTATATCGCCGAACGCCAGGGAGACACTGCTGCGGCGGCAGCGACTTTCCGGAAGGTGCTGAGCAGGGATCCGGATTTTGCCGACGCGCTCCTCGAGTTAGGAAGTTTGGAAATCCAGTCGCAACAATATGCCGCTGCCCGGAGACTGCTCACGCGGTATGTCCACGTAAGCCGCAATCCCGCGTCGGGCTATTACAAGCTGGCAGTGGTGGAGAGGAAGCTGCACCAAACCGGCGAGGCGAATCAGGACCTGGCTCAGTTTGAGAAGTTGTCGAAGGAGACGAAGCCCGGCTCCTATCGTTATGAAGACCTGTTCGACTATCTCGATCAACGCGCTCAGTTATCGCCGCGCGCCCGCGAGCAGGAGGACCTGACTGAACTGATTGACCAGAGTAAGAAGCATCCGGACCAGCCGGAGATCCTGTATATGCTGGCACAGGCGTACCTGCGCGGCGGCAATGTGGCCGAGGCGAGGAATACCGTTGCACAGCTGGATCAGCTAAAGGCCGGAGATGACCGCACGCTCGCGGGGGCGGGCGTGTTGTTTGCGCGCTTCCACATGTACGACGACGCCATTCGCCAGTTCGAGGCCGCGCTTCAGGCCAATCCCGATTCCGACGATGTGAAGTTCGACCTGGCCAACGCTCTCTTCCGGACTGGCAACGATGCGGCAGCTCTGGATGTTTGCCAGAAAGTGTCGGAACAGGAGCGCAGCGACGATGCCTATCTTGCCCTTCTTGCCGACATCGATGCGCATCTGGGGCAAACCGCACGCGCAGAAGAACTGGATCGCAATGCAATCGCACGCAGTCCTCAAAACGATCAGAATTACCTGTCGCTTGCATTGCTGCAGTTCCGCGATGGCGATGCCGCGGCCGCCCGGCGGACCCTGTTGCAGGGGCAGGCCCGCGTACCCGCATCCGGAAAGATCGTCTGGGGGCTCGGTATCTCCGCCGTGATGGACGGCAATACGGCCGTGGCGGCAAAAGATTTCAGCGATGCTGTCGATCTGCTTCCTGAGTGGGTGGGCAGTTATTCGATGCTCGGAGTCTTCTACTACCAGACCGGGCAAATCGCTCAGGCGCGCGAGGTGCTGGAGCAATTCCGCACGAGCAGCGCCGCCGGCGGCCTTGACGTCAGCCGAATCGAGCAGGCCCTCGACGCCTCTTCGCCAACGGTGGCCGCGACGAATGCTTCCCTGCCCATGGCAAAGCGCCAGCAATTGCTGCAGATGGCTTTGCTGCTCGCCGACCGCACACTCTGATCTGGCCTGCCAAGATGCAGGGCTTCCCTGCCGGATCAGGAAACTTGGACCCAAATTCATGGCACTCACCTTCGCTCGTACACAGGAGCTCACTGTAACGTTTTGCGCGATTCAACGGAGAGGAATGCTGTCATGTTGCGACGGAATGCCGGTGCCACCGGTTTACTGGCCCTGGCCGTGTTCCTGACTGCACTGGCCCTCGGCCAAAACCAAGTATCCGCATTGAACGCTGGCGAAGCCTTACCTATGATCGCTGGTCTCACGGTCGCCGGGAAGCCGCTGTCTCTTCCGGTTGCGGCGAACGGCTCGCCAACCGGGTGATTCTGTCTTTCAGCCGCGCCGGCGGATGCGATGCGCAGCACTGGGCGCAGCACCTCTCGAAGGACTACCCACATTTGGCGATCTACGACGTAATCTTTCTGGAGTCGGTTCCCCGATTGTTCCGTTTCCTGGCCGTCTCGAATATCCGAGACGGAATGCCTCCAACTATGCAGGAGCGAACCGTCCTCCTTTATCGAGATCAGGCCGCCTGGGAACAGAGATTGTGCGTGACAGATGAGAGCCATACTGGCGTCATTCTGCTGAAGCGAGACGGGGATATCCAATGGAGTACGTCGGGGCCGATGACAGATTCGCGCTACTCGACATTCGAAAGACGGCTTTCCGCTGTAAAGTGATTGGGTGCTGTTCGGACTGAGGGACTACGAGACTACTCCTGCGAAGGGCCTGAACGCACCCTCTCCGAATTGCCAAGTCTTCACGTGGACGGGGTCCGGATGTGATGCTTCAGCGCAGTTCCCAGCATATACGGAGCAATCTCAAACGTTACGTCCGGCCGCTCCACGGTGTGGGCCACGCCAGACAATGCTGGTGAGCCGCCGGCCCTTCCAGAACGTTGCGTAAATTGTCGGTGTGTGAACACGGGGCAAGACACAGAATTGGGCGCAGTTCTTTGTGGCTCGGATTGAGTTTAATTAAACCGGCGAATCAGATTGAAATTGTCCACTTACAACATGCAAACTGGATGGCCAATTAGTTGGAAATCTGACCAACGAGATTAAGGTCAATCCTGACCTCATTCTCAGCTTTCCAGAACATAAAGCTCGGGTTCTTCAAGCCCCACTGAACATAGGGAACGACGAATTGCGCTTTCGCTGTTGCCTTCGATCCATCCATATGAATCTGCATCGGAATCGTCAGGTCGTGAGGATTGCCGAGTAGCGTGAACTGTAGTGCACCCTGCTGATTTAGACAGGTTGGGCCAGGTTTGAAGTAAGTGTTGTGGCGTGGAACGCAGCGCGGGATTCGTGCGGTGTTCGGCCGTGGAGTCCGCGATGCGGACGGTCGTGATTATA
>JBAUOP010000179.1:0-1603 GCA_049579805.1 Acidobacteriaceae bacterium | reverse complement strand
ACGATGTGGTTGTTGCCGTACTGCTTGCCGATCCGGTTCCACATCGGGATGAAGCACTCGACCAGGTGCTCGGCGCCCAGGAAGTACATGATCGTCCACTTGGGCTTGAACGTCTGGTGGCCCGGGGTCGGGTTGCCGCCGAGGTTGCCGTACCACGACTCCCACGGGATGTTGGAGCAGACGAGCGGGGTGCCGAGGGTCTCCGCCTGGCTCGCGACCGCGTTGACCGTCTCCGGGGTGGAGGAGGCGAACAGCATGTCGACGTTGTCGTTCTGGATCGCCTGCCGGGCGAGGGTGCCGGCCATGGTGACGCTCGACTGGCTGTCGTACGACTTGATGTTGACCTTGTAGGTCGAGCCGCCGATCTTGAAGCCGTTCTTGTACTGCGAGGTCGCCATGATCTGGTCGATGACCCACGAGTCGGGGTAGCCGAACCCGGAGAGGGATCCGGTGACCGGGTGGATCCAGCCGATCGTGATTTCCTTGCTCGAGCCGGCGCCAGAGGTGCTGCTGCCGCTGGAGCCGGTGCTGGCGGTGGCGCTGGTGCTGCTGGCAGCGCCCTTAATGCCTGAGCTGCAGGCCTCGAGGAGGCTGCCGCCGCCCACGACGGCCGCGCCAACGCCGGCCGCGCGGAACAGGCTACGCCGGGAAAATCCGCCGGCGGACGACTGGCTGCCGGCGGGGTCCGGCTTTGCAGTCTGGTCAGTCATGGTTCTGGATCTCTCCTTTATAAGTGCGCATCCATGTCCAGGCACCTGACCACGTCGTTGGGGGACAGTGACTGTTGGGGACAGTGACTCGTGACTCAGCGTTGCGGCCTGCGGCGAGCACGTGCGCCCGCCGCAAGGACTCAGAGGCTAACACCACGGTCGTCCCTTACGTGGTGAAAGGTGCCTGTATGTGGCTCTTGTAGTGCGAGGTTTCCACAGTTTGCGCCGCAGTCGCAGCAGGATGGCACAGCGCGTTATGCAACTGTTTCATGTATGGGACGCATCTGAATGTCCGAGGATGTTCGGCTGCGCGGCTGGACTGCGCCGGTTACCGTCAGTGACGACCGGGAGCGTGGCCGGCCGCTCGCGGTCCGCTGCCGGCGGGATTACCCCTAAGCCCTCGTCATCTGGCACAATGGGGGTTCGATGCTTGGCCGCGTGGCGCCCTCTCTCCGTCCGCCCGGTCCGGCGCCTTTGTTGGTCCGGCCGGCCATTCCCCGCTGGCGGGTGCCCGACACACGTACCTAATGCTGGGAGAAGAGCACAGCCGTGGCTGTCAAGATCAAGCTAAAGCGCCTGGGCAAGATCCGGGAACCGTTCTACCGCATCGTCGTCGCCGACGCGCGCACCAAGCGGGACGGCCGCGCGATCGAGGAGATCGGCAAGTACCACCCGAAGCTGGAGCCGTCGCTCATTCAGATCGACTCCGAGCGCGCGCAGTACTGGCTGTCGGTCGGCGCGCAGCCGACCGAGTCGGTCCAGCGCCTGCTGACCATCACCGGTGACTGGCAGAAGTTCAAGGGCCTGCCCGGTACCGAGGGCACGCTGCGGACCGCCGAGCCGAAGGCCGACAAGAAGGAGCGCTACGAGGAGCTCGTGAAGGAGTCCTTCGC
>JBAUOP010000178.1:0-4481 GCA_049579805.1 Acidobacteriaceae bacterium | reverse complement strand
CCACCAACTGGGAACCATCCGGAAGATCCAATGCGAACCCCGACTGCAAAAGAGCTGCGAGATGAAGATGGGTTATTTGCGGAGGTAAGGCGATCTTGCCCTGATCCAAAAGTCGAAGTGCAATCTGGACATGTTCAGCACGATGCGCTGGCGAATCGGGCCGCCCGGCAACCTGACCTTCGTACAAGCTCCCATACTTAAAAGAGGACGAGAGATTTGCTTGAATTACGAAACTCAGCATAACAGCTAACCCGGCGGGAACGAGAAGCTGGTAGCCGCCCGTCATCTCAACAACCATAAGCAGTGTAGCAATGGGAACGCGTGCTGCCCCTGCAAACACCGCCGCCATCCCCACAATTACCATGCCTGCAGAAGGATGATGGAAAAGCACTGCGAGGCCGCCACCCAGCATGGAGCCGACGAACAGACTTGGAGCGAACACGCCGCCTGAACCGCCCGAAGAAACCGTAAGAGACAGTGCCAGCATTTTCGCGACAAGGAGCATAAAAAGAAGATGCAAAGCCAAGTGACCGTCAATCGCCTGCTGAATCCACCCATAGCCGCCGCCTATTACTTGTGGCAATCGCAGAGCTATCAAGCCGATGCCTAAACCTCCAATGGCCGGCTTGGTCCACGTGGGAACTCGCAAGGCAGCGAATGCATCCCTCGTGCGATAAAAGAACTCGGGCAGAATGGTGGCCACGATGCCGCTCGATACTCCGAGAGCGCCGTACCATGCAAAGTCTGTGAGTCTAGGCATATTAGGCTGTGGCGGGACTTGAAACAATGATTGCCAACCGACAAACCAGCCGTTTACCACATATGCCACAATAGCGGAAAGCATGCAGTAAATAAGAGCCTCGGACTCAAAGTCCATTCCGCCATACAGCACTTCGACGGCGAATATGGCCGTCCCAATTGGAGAACGAAAAATGGCGGAGAGCCCGGCTGCCATTCCCATTAAGACCAACAAGCGTCGCTCTCGCTCTGTCCGTTTGAGCAATGTCGCGTATATCGAGCCAAAACCAGCAGCGATAAGGGCAATAGGACCTTCGCGTCCTGCTGACCCTCCTGAGCCAATAGTGATAGCTGAGGCAAGCATCTTTACGGGGGCCACCCGAGCCCGAATGATTCCTCCGGTCCAATGAAGAGCTTTTACAACGGTATCCGTACCATGGCCTTCTGCTTCCGGCGCCAGGCCGTAAACCAAGGCACCGGATATCAATCCTCCTAACCTGCATTATTCGTGAAAATGAAGATACGGAAGCTCATTTCTGCTACAAACATGTTGTCAAGACAGTGTTTGAAGCAAGAAACGAGGCTTCCGCGTGTTCGACGATAGCACAACACAGTGTTTGTTGTTCCCCGAGATTTTCGCCAAGCCCATCGTTGCTTGCTTCGATCAGCGAATGGGCAGTTCCGATGGCGGAGCCATCCTGCTGAAGGCTGCTGACCGCCGCTACGGATTGATCCAAGCTCTTGCCGGATGTCTGCGCGACAAGCGGCAAGCAGGCAAGGTCGATCACTCCTTGCGTGAGTTGCTGGCCCAGCGCGTGTTCTCGATTGCCTGCGGCTATCCGGACGCCAACGACTCGGCCCGCCTGTCTGCCGACCCTATCCATAAGATGTTGCTCGACCGCGATCCGGTCACAGGCCGCGCTCTGGCTTCACAGCCAACCCTGTCGCGCTTCGAAAACTCCATCCGGCCAAGGGAACTCTATCGCCTGGGCGAAGCACTGGCCGACCGCGTGATCGAGCGCCATGCGCGGCGGTTGCGCGGACGCGCCCGCCTCGTCACCATCGACCTTGACCCGACCGACGACCCGACCCACGGCGCACAGCAGTTATCGTTTTTCAACGGACACTACGACAGTTGGTGCTATCTGCCGGTGATGGGCTTTGTGAGTTTCAACGACGAAGCCGAACAGTATCTGTGCGCGGCGGTGTTGCGTCCCGGCAACGTGACCGCTGCGGTTGGAGCAAAGGGGATTCTGCGCCGACTGATCACTATGATCTCCTACAGCTTTCCCGGTGTGCGTATCCGTGTGCGCCTCGACGGCGGCTTCGCACATCCCGATCTGCTCGACTTCCTGGAGGACGATCCCAATATCGAGTACGTCGTTGCGATGGCCAAAAACGCGGTGTTGAAGCGTAAGGCCAAGCCAGCCATGCGGCAGGCCCGCAGGCTCTCGCGTCACAGCGGAGAGACCGAGCACGTGTACGGAGAAGCCACCTATGCGGCCAGAACGTGGCCGCAACAACGCCGCATCATCATCAAGGCAGAGGTTGTTCGCGCCGAGGGGAAGAAGCCGAAGGACAACCCTCGCTTTGTCATTACCAACATGAAGCAGAGCTCGCAGTGGCTGTATGAAGAGGTGTACTGCCAACGTGGCGAAATCGAGAATCGAATCAAGGAACTGCACGATCTCCAGGTCGACCGCACCAGTTGCAGCGACTTCTGGGCTAACCAGCTCCGCGTCTTGCTGACCGCCGCCGCTTACGTCTTGATGCAGGAGCTACGCCTCAACGCCGCGCAAACCAGCTGTGCCCGAGCGCAGGTCTGGACACTCCGGGAACGATTGCTGAAACTGGGTGCCCGCGTGCTGGTTTCGGTTCGCCGCGTGGTTGTGCACATGCCCGCGTCGTTCCCATTCCTGCCAGCCTTCCGGCAAGTGGCGCTAGCACTCGGAGCCTCGCCCGGATAACGGCTACCGTCGCCTGCCCGAAACATAATCTTCCACCCTTGCGGCAGGCCGCGACAAGGAAAAGCTCTGCCCCAACAGCCCCGCTGCGCTCACTTCTCACACGCCCAGACTCGTCGCCCCGGCGAACACAACCAACATCACGCTGCGACGAGCATCTTCGCGGCACAATCACGCCACCAACCGCCACTCTCCACAGGTTCATGAATGATGCAGGCTAAGGTTGTGGCAACTGGGATAAGCCACAACCCATGGATACCGATTGCTTCTCGAAGTACGCCACCTTCATCCGGAAGTCCTGGCGGATGATAACCAGCGATCCCAATGAGGAAGATCTTTTGAGAGAGCCGCAACAACCACATGAATACCCGTGCGCTCAGGCCACCAACAATGCCAAGAATGACAGAATCCAGAAGGAGTTGCGGCCTGTCGCCATTCTGTCCCATAAGAAGTTTCTATCCCTAGCTGGCCGATGAATTGACAAGTACCGTCGAGGCGCTGATCTAGTTTCGTCAGCAGCGTGTAAAATCTCTGATTGCAAGACCGCGACAAGGCGACAGAAGGGTGACGCTTGAGATGCGGCGACCCCAAAGTATTCCATACAGAGCTTCCTCGATCTTTCCCCCGTCTCCGGTCTGACGCATGATTTACACCATGTAGATGCATTGCAGGGGATTGGAGGTCTGCGATGAAATTCGAGCAATTCTCATTTGGGCGAATTCGGATTGATGGCGTTGCGTACGACCACGACATCGTAATCGACCGGGGAAAAATTCGTAGGCGCAACAAGAAACCGTCGAAGAAGTTTCGGGACAACTTCGGTCACACGCCACTCTCATTGGAAGAGCGAATACCCTGGAAATGCCGTCGATTGGTAGTTGGCACGGGTGCCGGAGCACTGCCGGTTATGGACGAAGTGAGACGTGAGGCTGACCGGCGCAATGTTGAACTGATCGTCCTCCCGACGGAAGAAGCCATAGAGTTCTTGAAGCGTCCTGCTGAAAGCACCAACGCTATTCTCCATCTGACCTGCTGATATTCCCAAGATTCACGCACGACGGAAAATGCGTTGGGCGCGAGAGTACCGATCGGCGCCCAACGATTCCAGAGCTCTCACCTGACCGATAACACCGGGCAGTGAGCGCGCGCATGAATCTGCATGCTGCAGTCCGGTGCCTCTAGCGGGGAGCCCATCACAATGATGTCAGCGTCATGTTCCATCGCTGTATCGACGACCCCATTCACTGCCGACCCAATTGCGATGATAGGCTCGACACTGCGCGGATGAGCGTCGGCCGGCAACAGATTGAGCAGCTTCCCCTCGAAAGCGGCCTCTACTAGCCAGTCGGACGAGACCTCGCGGGCATCAACGTACAGCAGCATGAGATGCGAGTCCTTCTTCTTTGCCAGCGACAAGGCATATGGAAGAGCGCGCAACGAAGCTGGAGAAAAATCCGTCGCATATAGTATCCGCTCAAGTCGTTCTGCCCTATGACCTCTCATCTGCTCTCCAACCGTGAGCACGGGACAGGGTGCTTCAAACAATATCTGGCCTGCTACCGAGCCAAGTGCGGGGAATCCCTGTCCAATCCCGCGTGTACCGAGCGCAATTAGGTCAATGTGCTCGCAACAGGCAAGGTCTAACAAGGTTTTCGCGATAGGGCCACGAGCAACCCAGGCTTCGAATGGGACGCCTGCAATCGGGTGCTCACCAAGCAGGGCAGTCATTCTCGTCTCGACGGCTTGGCTGCTGTGTTCTGGCAGCTGCGCAGCTTCACC
>JBAUOP010000177.1:0-30967 GCA_049579805.1 Acidobacteriaceae bacterium | reverse complement strand
CTCTTCCCATATCTCTCAAACCCACTCTGTGCTGCCAGCGTCTGCTGTTTCACCTGTGCTCTTCCTCCACAACCCCAGGTTATCTGCATGGCCTGTGGATCGCAGAGTACTTCAGAGGTTCCTTAGCGCGTGACTGCTTCCGCCGGCAGGATGTCCTCGACATCGACCCATTGGGTCGGATAGTCGCCCGTGTAGCAGGCCACGCAATAATTGTTGCCTTCGCCGCCGTCGCAGGCGTTGCGTAACCCTTCCAGTGACAAATACGCCAGCGAATCCGCCTCGATATACTGCCGAATTTCTTCGATCGTGTTGTTGGCGGCGATCAGCTCCGACTTGCGCGGCGTATCCACCCCGTAGAAGCAGGGCGAAATGGTCGGCGGGCAGCTGATGCGGAGATGGACTTCCTTCGCGCCCGCCTGGCGCACCATGCGCACGATCTTGCGGCTGGTCGTGCCGCGAATGATCGAGTCATCGATCAGAATGATCCGCCGCCCGGCGAGCAGATTCCGCACCGGGTTCAGCTTCAGCTTCACACCGAAGTCGCGAACCCGCTGCTCCGGCTGGATGAACGTCCGTCCGACGTAGTGGTTGCGGATGAGCCCGAAGCGGAAGGGAATGCCGCTCTCGGCCGCATATCCGATGGCCGCGGTCACGCCGGAATCCGGCACGGGCACGACCAGGTCGGCCGGCACGTGCGATTCGCGCGCCAGCTGGCGGCCCATCTCCTCGCGGCTTTCCTGCACCCAGCGGTTGAAGATCATGCTGTCGGGGCGGGCAAAATACACGTGCTCGAAGATGCAGCTGGTCTGGTTGGGCGGCGCGTACTGCCGCGATGTGACGCCGTCCTCAGTCACCATCACCAGTTCGCCCGGCAGCACATCGCGCTCGAATTTGGCGCGCAGCAGATCGAAGGCGCAGGTCTCTGAGGCGAAAACAATCGTGTCCGGCCCGTCGGCATTCACGATGCGTCCCATCGAGAGCGGCCGGAAACCGTGCGGATCGCGCGCTGCAAACACGCGGTCCCGCGTCATCATGACGATGGAGAACGCGCCTTCCACCTGGCGCAACGAGTCGGCAATGGCATCCACCAGCGTGGTGCCCTGCGAATGTGCGATGAGCTGCACGATGATTTCGGAATCAGACGTCGTCTGGAAGAACGCGCCCTTCCGCTCCAGGTGCACGCGCAGATTACCCAGGTTCACCAGGTTGCCGTTGTGCGCAATCGCGATCAGCCCCTTGGTCGACTCCACCCGAATGGGCTGCGCATTCAGCAGCGCCGAGTCGCCGGTCGTCGAATAGCGCGTGTGCCCGATGGCCATGTCGCCCTTGAGGCGCGCGAGGACTTCGTCGGTGAAGATTTCCGACACCAGGCCCATGCCCTTGATGTTGCTGAGGTGGGTGCCGTCCGCAGTGGCGATGCCCGCGGATTCCTGGCCGCGATGCTGCAGGGCATACAGGGCGAGGTAGGCCTGGCGGGACGCATCGGGATGGCCGTGGATGGCGACCACGCCACATTCTTCGTGCAGCTTATCGTCGGTGCTGGGGACCACTTCTTTGCGGCAGTCGCCCGACAGCGACGGCTCTGTCTGTCCGGAAAAGCCTTCCATCAGCAGCCGCTTCACGCTGTCACCTCGGCTTCGAGCTGCGATTCGAGCGACGTGGACCACGGATTCCTCAAATCGGCGCTCCCGGCGGAGATGACGATCTTATTATCGAAAGTAATCTCGAAAATTCCGGAGGTCGTCACGCCAATAGGCTCACAATACAGTTCGTCATAATCGTCGATGAGCTTTTCAATCGCGGTACGTGATGCCGCATCGCATGTAATGACGACATTTCCCGATTTCTCAGAAAAGTAAGCGTCCAGCACATCAGCGTAGTCTGGCTGAAACGCGGCTACACGCACTCCCAGGCTCCGTGCAAAGCCCGCCTCCGCCAACGCTGCCGCAAGCCCGCCTTCGGAAACATCCCGTGCGGAGTGAATCAGTCCTGCCGCTGCCAAACGTGCCAGGGCGCGATGCAGCGATGCCTCAGCGTCCATCTCGATCATTGGCACAGTGCCCCAGAACGAGCCCAGGACGACTTTCACGTATTCGGAGGAGCCAAATGCCGAGAGACGCTGTCGTTCAGTACCGTAGGGTTCAAAGTTCGATCGCAGCAACAGAATCTGGTCGCCCGCCTGCTGGAAATCGGCCGGGACCGCCTTGCTGATATCGTCCAGAATTCCCACCACCCCAATCACCGGGGTGGGATAAATTCCTTCACCTCTTGTCTCGTTATAAAGCGACACGTTGCCGCCCGTAATCGGCGTTGCCAGTTCATTGCAGGCCAGCGCGATGCCATCTATGGCCGCTGACAACTGCGCCATAATTTCAGGCTTCTCCGGATTTCCGAAATTCAGACAGTTCGTTGCGGCAACAGGAGTGGCTCCGGTGCAGGCCACCTTCCGCGCCGCCTCGGCCACGGCGAGAGCCGCGCCCCAATGAGGGTCCAGATAACACCACCGCGCATTTCCATCGAGCGCCATGGCGAGCCCGCGATTCGTCCCCTTGATCCGCATCACACCCGCTTCACCGCCCGGCCCCTGCACCGTGTTCGTCTGCACCATCGAGTCGTACTGCTCATACACCCAGCGCTTCGAGCAAATATTTGCCGACGCCAGCAGCTTCTTCAAATCCGCCGTGTAATCCCGCGGCTTATGCAACTCCGCCAGCACATGCGCTGGCGGATCCAGAGGCACCTTAATCTGCTCCGGCCGCGCCCACGTCCCCACCGGCCGCTCGTACAGTGGACACTCATCCGTCAGCGACCGGTTCGGAATATCCGCCACCAGTTCGCCGTGGTGGAGAATACGCAACTGCGGCTCCTCGATCACTCGACCGACGATCACGCCCTCGAGACCCCACTTATCGAAGACCCGCAGCACTTCCTGCTCGCGGCCCTTCTCGGCGACCAGCAGCATGCGCTCCTGGCTCTCGCTCAGCATCATCTCGTAAGCGGTCATCCCGGTTTCGCGCTGCGGAACGGCATCCAGATCCATCTCGATCCCGACGCCTCCGCGACCGCCCATCTCACAACTGGAACTCGTCAGCCCCGCGGCGCCCATGTCCTGGATGCCCACCACCGCGCCGGTCTGCATCGCTTCGAGGCACGCCTCGAGGAGGAGTTTCTCCATGAACGGGTCGCCCACCTGGACATTGGGGCGCTTCTGTTCCGATCCTTCCTTGAACTCTTCCGAGGCCATCGTCGCGCCGTGAATGCCGTCGCGCCCCGTGCGAGCGCCAACATAAATCACCGGATTTCCGATGCCAGTGGCCTTCGCGTAGAAAATCTCATCGCGGCGGACCAGCCCCAGCGCAAACGCGTTGACGAGAGGGTTCCCCGAGTAGCACGGTTCAAACTTCGTCTCGCCGCCGAGGTTGGGCACGCCAAAGCAATTGCCGTACCCCGCGATCCCGTGCACCACGCCCTCCACAACCGCGTGGTTCTTCCGCACCAGCGCTTCGGGCGTTTGCTCATCAGCGACGAGCGGCCCAAAGCGCAGCGAGTCCATCACCGCCAGCGGCCGCGCGCCCATCGTAAAAATGTCCCGCAGAATCCCGCCCACGCCCGTCGCTGCGCCCTGAAACGGCTCAATGTACGACGGATGGTTATGGGACTCGATCTTGAACGCGCAGGCCCAGCCGTCGCCCACATCGATGATGCCGGCATTCTCGCCCGGACCCTGCACGACCAGTTTGCTGCGGGTCGGCAGCCGCTTCAGATGCACTTTGGAAGACTTGTAGGAGCAGTGCTCGCTCCACATCACGCTGTAGATGCCCAGCTCGGTGAGGCTCGGCGTGCGACCCAGAGCGTTTTCGATGCGACGGTATTCATCCGCAGTGATGCCGTGCTGAGCCAGAAGCTCCGGCGTAATCGTCGCTGACGGCGGCGCCACTGCGGCAGAAGATTTCATGACCGGTTCATCTTCATTGTCGCATGGCTGGGAAGGGCTTCCGAACCGAGGCCGGATCCGCGTCCGAAGGCGGCCAGGCTCTGACCCGCCCGGTTGCGAACCGTTTGGAGCTCACGAGCCAGTCAGATCTTCCCGATCCTCCGGCCGATCGATATCGATCGCGCCCCCGGGCCAGGGAACCAACTGCACTCGCGTCGCATCCAGCCGGATTAGTTCGCGCGCCCCCTGGTCGCCGGTGCATTGCAGCAGCTCGGGTACGATGCCCGCTGCAAAAACAGCCGGCACTCCCATCCGCCCCGCATACTGCGACGCCGTGATCGCCACACTCTCTGCCGCATGGTGGGCCAGCAGCGCCCGCAGATGATCCACGGTGAGCCTCGGCTGATCGCAGACCAGCAGCAGGATGTTGGTTGGCATGATCCTGCAAATCACCGGTGCTGCCACCCCGCACCGCAATGACGATCCCATCCCCTGGCGCCACTCCGGATTGACCACCGGCTCCACGCTCAGGTCCGTCAGCTCCGCAGCGATCCGCTCCGCCTCGTACCCCAGTACCACGACGACAGGCGCACAGCCCGCCTCCAGAGCCAGACGCGCGGTCCGCCGCAGCAGCGATTCGCCGTCCAGTTCGATCAGTTGTTTCGCCTGTCCCAGCCGCGTGGAGGCTCCAGCCGCCAGCACCACGGCAGCACAGCCGGTGTCAGGCATTGACCGCCGGCGCTCCGGAAAGCTTCCGCGCTCCCTGCCCGGCGAAAACCGCCTGCAGTTCGGCCGCAATCGACAGCGCAATGGATGCCGGCGCATGTCCGCCCAGATCCAGGCCGACCGGCGCATGCAGTCTCGCCAGGCACGTCTCGGAATCCAGCCCCAGTTCCGGCGCCACCTCGCTCACCAGCCGCTCGGTCCGTGCCCGCGGCCCCAGCATGCCGATGTAGCGGAGTTCCCGACCCAGCAATTCGAGCAGAATCGTCCGGTCCTGCTCGTAGCTGTGCGTCATCACTACGGCAGCATCATCCGGAGTCAGTGCGGCCAGCGCCGGTTCAACTTCGCCCACACGGGCTGCCCGCGGAAAGCGCTCAGGCCGCGCCAGGTTCGCTCGGCCATCCGCGACCGTCACATGCCATCCCAGGAGATCGGCCAACTCTACCAGGGGCCGCGCATCGTCCCCGGCACCAAAGATCCCTACCGCCGGCGGCGGCCCTACCCACTCGGCGAAGAATCCCGGCACGCTCCGCGAACGGCGCATTGCGAGCGTCTCCCGCGCCAGCCGTTCCAGCTCGCGTTCAGATTTCCGCGCATACATGCTTTCGCCAGCCGCGTTCGCGATGAGCCGCGTGCCAGTCGCCTCCGCCGCCGTAGCTGTCACAATGACCGAAGGCGTCCGCTCCTCGACGCTCCTTCGCACGGCTTCGAGGCACTGCGCCGCCGGCTCGCCGCGCTCCAGCAGAATCATCACCGTGCCGCCGCAGCCCAGACCGTAGGGCATGTCGCCATCATCGTCGAAGAAGCTGCTGTAACGCTGGATCGCGGGCCCCTTGTCCGTCAACCACCAGGCCTTCTTCGCAATCTCCGCTTCGAGGCAGCCGCCGCTCACTGTGCCCGCACGCCGGCCGCTGGCGGTCAGCAGCATACGCGCTCCGGGGCGCCGATAGGCGGAGCCCACGACACCCACCACGGTGGCCAGACAGACTTCCTCGCCAGCCGCGCCGGCGCGCTTCCACAGGTCCAGAATGTCCTTCAGTTCGGCCATAATTGCGCCGCGCGCATCGCGGCCCTACGCGTCCCTCTGCTGGCTGCTCATCAGGTTTTCCAGCCGGATGGGCAGCCTGCGGATGCGAATGCCAGTTGCATGATACACCGCCATGGTGAGGGCGGAAGCGACACCGGTCAGTCCGATTTCACCCAGCCCACGCGCTCCGTATTCGTTCAGGTGCAGGTCCGGAACCTGCACGAAATGGCACTCCATCTGCTCGATGTCAGCATTCGTGGGGATCAGGTAATCCGCATAATTGTCGTTGATCGGCTTTCCGTTGCGCGGGTCGTAAATCGTCTCCTCGAACATCCCCATGCTGATGCCCCACACCACGCCGCCCAGAATTTGGTTCCGTGCCGTCTTCTCGCTGATGATCCGGCCCGCGTCGATCGCCGTCACGGATCGCGTGACCCGCAGCCGGGCGATTCCCGGATCCCAGGCCACTTCCAGGAACTGCGCGCCGAAGCAATGGCTTGAATATTTCCCGCGCTCATCCGCCCCACCTGTGTGCGCCTCCGCCTCCAGCGAGGCCAGCTTCCGCAGCTGCAGCAGGTTCTCGAAGGGAACGCCGCTCTCCGGGGCCTGTCCCTGCGCGTGGACGCGTCCATTCGTCAGCGCCAGCGTCTTCGGGTCGGCTTTCTCAAAGGGCGAGCCCTGGGTACGGGACGCCAGCTCGAACAGCAGTTGCGTCGCTTGATCCGTCGCCTGATCGATCGCCGGCAGCACGCTCGCGGTTGCTGTCGATCCGCCTGACATGGGGCCGGGCGGCAGCGCCGTATCGCCCAGCGCCACGTCCACGCGGTCGATGGGGATTCCCAGCTTCTGCGCGACTACAATCGCGAACACCGTATACGTGCCTGTTCCAATGTCCTGGGTAGCGCTGGAGGCGCGCACACGGCCGTCCGCACCCAGCCGCACGCGCACCGTCGCCGATCCGCGACCCGCATGCCACGTGGAGGTTCCCATGCCCCAGCCGAGAATCTCGTTGCCACGCTTCATCGAGCCTACAACGGGATTTCTTTTCGCCCAGCCGAAGCGCTCCGCGCCCACCTCGTAACACTCTTTTAAGTGCTTCCCGGAAAACGGCAGGTTCTCGCTCTCGTCCATCTCCGCATAGTTCTTTAGCCGCAATTGCAGCGGATCCATGTTGAGCCTGAGTGCCAGATCGTCCATCGCCGCATCCAGCGCGTACAGCCCCGGTGTGGTGCCTGGTCCGCGCATCGGGGTTGGAGTGCCAATGTTCAGCGAGACCACCTCCTGCGCCGTCGATACATTGGGGCAGCTATAGAGCATCCTCGTGACGCCGGTGCAGTTCTCGGTGAAAGGCTCGATTTTCGACGTCGGCTGCAGCACATCCTGCAGGATCGCCACTAAAGTGCCGTCCTGCTGCGCGCCCAGCCGCATCCGCTGCTGCGTTCGCGGACGATGCCCGACGGTTGTGAACTCAAGGTGCCGCGGCACCACCATTTGTACCGGGCGGCCCACCTTCTTCGCCGCCATCGCGGCCAGCATCGACTGGGGCCACGGGAACAGCTTGCCGCCGAAACCGGCGCCGCAGAACGGCGAGATGACCTCGACGCGGTCCAATGGCACGCCGAGCATCTCCGAGAGCACATTGCGGTGGTTCACCACGCCCTGGGTCGTCTCGTACAGCCGCAGCCGATCGCCGTTCCAGACCGCAATCGTTCCGTGCATCTCCATGGGATTGTGCGTTTCGGTGGGTGTCTCGTAGGTGTTGTCAATCCTGATTGGTGCGCTGGCGAAGGCTTCTTCGGGATTCCCCCGCTGGTAGTGCTGCTTCGGATCGCCCGGTGCCCGGTCCTCATCCTCAAGCACGACCGCCGGTTTCTCCGTCGCATACTCCACTTTTACGGCCGCAGCGGCCGCGTTCGCCTGCTCAAAGGTATTCGCCACCACGAGTGCGACAAATTGCCCGTAGTAGTAGACCGTGTCATCTTCAAAAGGCGGCCGGCTCTCGCCCGCGCGGCTCTCCGGCTCAAACGGGCCGCCGGGCCGATATAACGGCAGGCTGTTGCCGTGGTACAGAACTGCCAGGACCCCCGGCATCGCCTGCGCCGTCGACGCGTCGATTCGGGTCACGCGTCCGTTGCCGATCGTGCTGGCCACCCCGACCCCGTACGCCAGGTCCTCCACCGCGTGATCGACCGCATAGGGAGCCGTGCCCGTCACCTTCCGTGGCCCGTCGATGCGTGAGACCGGCGCTCCAATCAGCGATGTGCTCATGCCTGTACCCCCGTCTGTGTCGTTACCTGCAGCGCGCGCACAATCGCCCTCTTTGCCAGCTCAATTTTGAATCCGTTGTACCGGAGCGGTTTCGCCCCGGCCATGGCCGTTTCCGCTGCCTTGCGAAAATTCGCCTCTGTCGGGGGCTGGCCTTCGAGCACCTGTTCGGCCGGGCGCGAACGCCACGGTTTGGTCGCCACGCCGCCCAGAGCGATTCGCGCCTGCTCGATATGCCCGCCGTTCATGCTCACAACCACTGCCGCCGAGGCCAGGGCAAATTCGTACTGCTGCCGGTCCAGCAGCTTCAGGTAGTGCGAGCGCGTTCCGTCGGAAAATGGCGGCAGCGTCACATACGTGATCAATTCGCCCGGCTGCAGCACGTTCTCCTGGTCCGGCGTTGTGCCTGGCTCCAGATAGAACTGGTTCAGCGCTATGCGCCGCTCGCCCTTCGGCCCTTTCGCATAGACCACTGCTTCCAGCGCCATCATCGCGACGGCCATGTCGGAAGGATGCGTCGCCACGCAGTCTTCTGAGCCGCCCAGCACCGCGTGGATACGGTTGTAACCGTCGATCGCCGAGCAGCCGGACCCGGGCTTCCGCTTGTTACAGGGATAGTTCACATCGCGGAAGTAGTAGCAGCGCGTCCGCTGCAACAGATTGCCGCCTGTGGTCGCCATATTTCGCAGCTGGGGCGAGGCGCCCGAGAGCAGCGCCTCCGACAGCACCGGATACCGCTGCCGGACCGCCGGATGATTGGCCAGATCGCTGTTGCGCACCAGCGCTCCGATGCGCAGGCCGCCATCTTTCTCGTCCTCCACCTGGCTCAGAGGCAGCGCGTTAATGTCCACCACCTGCTGGGGCTGCAGGACGTTCAGCTTCATCAGATCGATCAGGGTCGTTCCACCTGCAACAAACGTCCCGCCGGAGTGTGCCGCGTGGTCCACGGATTGTGCCTGGCTGTATCGAAATGCCTGCATTGGTTGTTCTCCTGCTCGGTACTCTTGCCCCGCCCGGCGAGCGGCTGGTCTTACGCTGTCGCTTTGCGCGCCTGTTGCACGGCGGCCACAATGTTCACGTAGGCCCCGCAGCGGCACAGATTGCCGCTCATCGCCGCTCGCACTGCGTCATCGTCGGGTCCGATCGGCTCGTGCAACAGGGCCGACGCCGACATGATCTGGCCCGGCGTGCAGTACCCGCACTGGAATCCGTCGTGGTCGATGAAGGCCTGCTGCACGGGATGCAGCTGCCCATTCCGCGCCAGCCCTTCGATCGTCGTGATTTTGTCGTTCTGGTGCATAATCGCGAAACTCAGACAGGAATTCAGACGCCGTCCGTTCACGTGCACCGTGCAGGCGCCGCACTGTCCGTGGTCGCAGCCCTTCTTGGTCCCGAAAAGCTGCAGATGATCACGTAGAGCGTCGAGCAGGGTCACGCGCGGCTCCAGCAGCACGCGGTGCACCTTGCCGTTGACATTCAACGCCACCGGCACGGCGCCGGGAGGCGTGTTCGGCTCGCGTTCCGGCTCGTCCTTCTTTTCGTCGCTGTGAGCCGCGTGTGCCAGCGGAGCCGCCGTCGCGGCAGCGGTGGCAGTCAGGCCGGCTGCGCCGAGCTGGGCAAGAAACGAGCGGCGCGAGAAGGTTCCGGCTGCGGAACCAGGCTTCGCTTCGGTTTCGGGGTGGTCGTTTGTGCCGTTGGCTGTCTGGGGTTCAAGAGGGGGATTCTTCAGACGGTCCATCGAGGCTCCTGCGTCGTTGGATGAGCCTATTTTCCCGAAAGATCAAAAAAATTCCGATCCGGTCCGGACTGCGTTCTCTTGTTTTAGACGATTGAGCTAAAGTTGCGTCGCGTTGTGGGCCGCCGGCGCTGCGTTCTTCTTTCGCCGGCTCAGCACATATTCATTGTCGCTGTGGCGCCGCGTCGCAGTCGCCTTCTCGATCTTGCGCCAAAAGGCCCAGAAATAATCCACGGCGGAGAGGATCGAGATGCCGGCCATGTAGTAGATCCCCACCAGAGCAAACAGATGCACCGGGATGATGAACCAGCCAATCTGCCACTGATACCAGCCGCGGTCCAGAATGACCGCCACCACCGACACAATCTGGATCACCGTCTTGAGCTTGCCGATGTCGCTGGCTTCAATCGTGAAGCCCTCGGTGGAGGCAATCGACCGGAGGCCGCTTACCAGAAACTCGCGCCCGATGACGACGACCACAATCCACGGCTTGACGATGTGGGGGTTGAACTCGACCAGAGCCACGTATGCGGAGGTGATCAGCAGTTTGTCCGCGATGGGATCGAGCAGCATCCCCATGGTCGTGATCTGGCCTCGGCGGCGGGCCAGGTAGCCGTCAATGCCGTCGGAAATGGAAACCACGATAAAGCACAGCGACGCGACCACTTCCTGCTCGCCGTGCCAGCCCCCGTGGGGAAAGTGGGGGGAAAGCATCCAGATGAGCGCCGGCACGCAAAAAATGCGGCCCATCGTGATGGAGTTGGGGAGGTTCACGCAAGGATCGCCCCTGCAGTCATTATGCCACTGGCCAGAGCCGCGGCCTGGGGAACGACCGACCCGGGTTTCTCCGTCACGAACGCGCGGGCCGGCGCAGGTACGGATTGGGAGCAGAAAAGACCTCGTTTTCGATGGCATCGTTTGGGTAGTTCGTTCATTCCATGGGCGCGCATTGGTAACCTCAATGGGAGCAGCTGGGAGCCTGGAGCCGGGAGCTGGGAGCCTCGTGTTTTTGGCGCACTGTTCTCACCCGCGCTGCCGCTCCTGCCTAAGGAAAAAGCCCGCACATGACGGGCCGGACGGGCCGTACATGGCGGGCTTCTTCTGTTTTCACTCTATAACTTCAGTATGGCAGGTTTGAACGGATTTACTGCCAGCGGTTTTGGGGTGTAAGTGGTGTGGAGTCAGAGAAAATGACCTTCGTAAGGCTTGACAAGATTTCCACAGGTTGGGCTGGAAACGCATATTCAGCTCGATGCGATGACCAAAGTCATGTTCTCCGAGGGGCGCGCGAGCCGGCGATGAGGATGTCGACGAGCCGGCGAGCGCTGGGCTGCCAGTCGGGGCCGAAGGGCACGAAGGCGACGCCGATGAGGGCGCGGAGCAGGTCGGAGGAGTCAAGATCGCGGCGGAGGTCGCCGCTGCGGATAGCGCGCTGTACCAGGGCGTCCATGGCTCCCTGGATGAGCTCGCGGGAGCCTTCGTAGAGCCTGGAGGGCCCTCCGGCGATGGTGTTGAGGGCGGGGGCAATGATGTGCTTGGCGGCGATGTAGTCGACGAAGAGAAGCATCCAGGCGCGCAGGGCTTCGAGCGGAGGGAGGGTTGCGGCGAATTTCCGCTGGGCGGCAGCCAGCTTCTCCACTTCCGTCCGGTAAACCGCTTCGATGAGGGCGTCGCGGGTGGGAAAGTGGCGATACAGGGTGCCGGGCCCGACGCCAGCCTGTTTGGCGATCTCATCGAGGCTGGCGGCTGCGCCCGAGCGGGTGAAAGCCTCCTTCGCCACCTCGAGGATGCGGGCGCGGTTCCGTTGCGCATCGGTACGGGGCTTTCGGGGGACGGATTGGACGGGCTTTTTCGCCATCACGCAAGAAATTGCAACCGGAGATAGTCTCCGGTTATCTTTACATTCGGAGATTGTCTCCGTTTTATTGGATGTGAGGCTCGTTCGTCAACGCCACAATGAAACCTGGAGAGCCCACCATGACGCAGAGAGGAAATGGCATGGACCACACAGTGAATTTGGGCGGCAGCTTCACGCTGCCCGGGAGTTCGCTGCGCGTGAACCGCATGGGGTATGGAGCCATGCAACTTGCCGGGAGAGACGGCAACAAGCTGGTGTGGGGACCGCCTCGCGATGGCGAAGAAGCGGTCCGTGTCCTGCAGGAGGAAGCCATCCCTCAGCGGCTAAAGCCGGATCCATTCTGGACTGGTAATGGCACCGTTGAAGCCGCGCCCTTTCAAAGCGAGTCGTCTTTCCGCAAGCGGGTGAATTCTCGAAGCGAGTCTTCTTTTGCGAGTTGATGAGTTTTCAAATTGGATCGTTTTCCCGCGGGCTGGTGAGTTTTGCTCGTAACCGATGAACAACCGAACAACAGGAACAGGAGTTTGCGTATGCGTGTTTTCGTAACAGGTGCTACAGGCTTCATTGGTTCGGCGGTGGTCCGGGAACTGATCGACGGGGGTCATCGGGTGCTGGGCCTTGCGCGCAGCGATGCAGGCGCTGAATGGCTGACCGCTTCGGGTGCTGAGGTGCAGCGAGGCGACCTCGATGACCTGGAGAGCCTGCGCAGCGGGGCAGCCGCGGCGGACGGGGTGATTCACCTCGCCTTCCGGCACGACTGGTCGGACTTCCCCGGGAGCTGCGCAATGGACAAGCGCGCCATCGAGACGCTCGGCTCTGCGCTCGAAGGGTCTCACCGCCCCCTGCTCGTCACCGCCGGAGCCGCGTCGCTGGTGCAGGGCCGCCCCGCAACCGAGGAGGATCCGCCCGTTCCCCCCTCCGGTTCGCTTCCCCGCGCTTCGGAGCCGACAGGCTTGTCGTTTGTGGAGCGCGGCGTGAATGCATCGGTGGTGCGCCTTCCTCAGGTCCACGACACGGTCAAGCAGGGCCTCGTCACGTACGCAATTCGGGTGGCCCGCGAGAAGGGCGTCTCGGCGTACATCGGTGAAGGGCTCAACCGCTGGGCCGCGGCGCACGTGCTCGACACCGCGCGTCTCTACCGGCTCGCGCTCGAGAAGCAGGAGGCGGGCGCCCGCTATAACGCGGTCGCTGAAGAGGGTGTGCCTCTTCGGGATATCGCTGAAGTGATTGGCCGGGGCTTGAAGGTGCCGGTGGTTGCCATGTCTCCGGAGGAGGCGGCAGCCCACTTCGGCTTTCTTGCGATGTTCGCGGGGAGGGACCTTATCGTTTCCAGCAAGCTGACCCAGGAACGGCTGGGATGGAAGCCGACGGGGCCGGGGCTGATCGCGGATCTGGAAAACATGCGCTATTGAATCGAGCCGTCGTGAATCTCATTCTCCGTTCCAGGCGAGGGATTCAGCGCGGAGGCATGGCGTCCGGGGCTGGCCGATGAGGTAGCGGATGGGGACGCGGCCGCCGTGCGCTTCGCCGATCTGCCAGGCGTAGTCGTCGGCGGTGAGGCCGTGGGTAAGCTCGGCCATGTCGGCGAGCGAGTAGCTGCGGAGGCAAGAGAGCAAGCCATCGAGCCAAAGCGTAGCCGGCACTACGGGAACGAGAAAGGTCCAGAAGAGGCGCCGGAAGCGGACGGGGCGGGCGCGGGCGGCCTCGCGAAGGCCGAGCAGCGGGACGGCGTTGACGGCGAGCAGGGTCCACGGGGTGCAGCGGGCAGCTTCGAAGATGCCGATGCCCTGGCGGTGGGTGAAGGCGTCGGCGAGCATGGCGCGGGCCGAGTCGGGGCCGAAATGATGGAAGGAAGAGAAGAGGGTACGGAAGCCGGGGAGATCGGCGGGAACGGCGCGGGCATCGACGGGCTGAGCGCGTGCACGCAGGGGGCTGTGGATGGCTAAGTCTGCGGCCAAATCCCCCGCGAGGATGGCGTTGGGATAGAGGTCGGTGAGCCAGACGGTCAGAGGCTGTCCATCGGCCACTTCGGGATAGAGGCCGAGCCACGGGCCGCCGCCGCCGGAGCAGAGGTCCACGATTTGACGGGCGCCGGAGTGGCGGACGGCTTCGCGCAGGCGGGAGGCGATGGGATGGTAGGTCCGGTTGCCGTTCCAGACGGCTTCGAGGGCCTCCGTGACGCGGTCGCGGAGGGGGGCGGGAAACCAGGGTTGATCGTGGATTTCAAACCAGCGCTGCCGGCGCATATCGGCCAGTGTAATGAAAGCAGCACCGGGAACGGCGAAAGCGGTTGCGGCGGCAAGCTCTGATTCCGAGCGAAAACGCGATATCCTCCGTCATTAGGGCAGACGAACGGATTTTCCCTGGTTCCGGAGAACATCCCGGGCTGGGGATGGCCAGGATAAGTCAGGATGAGTTGTTTTGAAGGTCAGCTCGCCTGGGTAGCGCCTGCTCGGGTTGCAGAGCCCTTGGATACGAGCCAGACGAGCCAGACGATCGCGAAACTGGTGGCCGAATATTCCACCGCGCTATACCGGGTGGCGTTTTCGGTGACGCGCAACGCCGCCGAAGCTGAGGACGCCGTGCAGGAGACCTTTCTGCGCGTGCTGAAGCATGAGGCGCGGCTGAGCGAGATTCGCGACTACCGTGTGTGGCTGGTGCGCATTGTGTGGAACATCGTTCTGGACAAGAAGCGGCGCGCCAAGACCCGGCCGGAGAATGAAGACATCGCCGACCAGGTGCGGACGCTGCCGTCCGGAGAACGGGGCGCGGATGCGACGGCGATTTCATTGCAGGAGCATGCGCGGATTCTGCAGTTGGTCGACCGGCTGCCGGAGCGGGAGCGCGAGGCGCTGCTGCTTTCGGCTGTGGAGGAACTGACGACGGCTGAGATTGCCGCGGCACTGAAGACGACGGAGTCGTCGATTCGGTCGCGGATCTTCCGGGCGCGGCGGGA
This sequence comes from Acidobacteriaceae bacterium, assembly GCA_049579805.1. GTDB lineage: Bacteria > Acidobacteriota > Terriglobia > Terriglobales > Acidobacteriaceae > Palsa-343. Next base: position 16,469 of record JBAUOP010000177.1, on the reverse strand, counting down.
GCTGACGGTCCTGCTGGAGAAAGAGGGGATCCAGCGATGAACGGCGAAGTGAATTCGGGACGGATGCTGACGCCCGAGGAGCGGATCGATGGGGCGCTACGGGCAGTGGGAAGCGCGGCGCCGGAAGCGGATTTGCAGGGGCGGATTCTGAATCGTCTGGCGGCCGAGCGGGTGGCCATGGAACACGCGCCGGGTGGACTGGCCGGGCTGCTGCGCCGGACGCCACGGTTTACCGGAGCGGCTCTGACGGCGGTCTTCATCTGTGTGGCGGGGACGGCCATTGTGATTGGGTCGGTCGATCATTCGCACGGTTTGCATCGCGCGCCGGTGGTGGCGCCGCCGGTGCCGGGATTGCCGGGATTGCCGGGAAATGGGATTGGCGCGGCGTCGGCCGTGCATCCAGCGGCTCCGGTGTCGGTGCCGGTGCCGGCGACGCGGTCGAGCCGGGGGCGGTCGAGCCGGTCTGCGAGTCACGGACGCGCGCGCATCCAGCGGCATGCGCATAAGGCGGCGGGTGTCAGGGTGCCGGCGCCTGGCGGGAATTCTCCTAAGTAAAGAATCAAAAACACTCACCACAGAGAGCACAGAGGACACAGAGGCTGGATGGGCCCGATGCGTGGGTTGAATCCATGCGGAAGCCCGTCCCGGAGCCGGGCGCGGTACTCTGGTTTGTGCGCACTGTACTGACTGCGAATCGTTTGCTGGGGCCGGACGGAATTGTGGAACGGCCCATTGTCGTGATGGAAGACGGACTGATTGCGGAGCTGGGCTCGCAGGACGAAACCCGCTTGCCGCCGGGCCGCCACGTGGCTCTGCCGGAATGTACGCTGGCGCCTGCATTCTTTGACGTGCATATTCATGGGTGCGCCGGGCACGACTCGATGGAAGCGACCGAAACGGCACTCAACGCGATGGGGAGATTCCTCGCGCGGAAGGGCGTGGGCAGCTATTGCGCCACGACGGTAACGGCGCCGCTGGATGCGCTGCTGCGCTCGCTGAGCGGGCTGGTGAAGCTGCTGCAGAAGCCGCTGGAAGGTGCGCGGCCGGTGGGAATCCACCTGGAGGGTCCGTTTCTGTCGCCGCACAAGCGGGGCGCTCATGCGGAGAGCCAGCTGCTAAGCCCGTCGGTGGCGGTCTTCGATCGGATGTGGGAGGCGGCGGAGGGGACGATCCGGGTGATGACGATTGCGCCGGAGCTGCCCGGGGCCGAAGAGACGATCGCCCATGCTGCGCGGCTGGGCGTGCGTATCAGCCTGGGGCACAGCAACGCGGACAGCGAGGCGGCGCGGCGGGGCGTCCGAGCGGGAGGAGTGACAGCGACGCACACGTTCAACGCCATGCGGGCGCTCGACCATCGCAACCCTGGGCTGCTGGGCGAGGTGCTGACGAATGATGCGCTGTTTGCGGAGATCATCTGCGACGGGATGCATGTGGATCCGACTGCGGTGCGGCTGTTCTGGAGGGCCAAGGGTGCAGACAGGGCGCTGCTGATGACCGACGCGATGGCGGGGACGGGCATGCCGGACGGGCGGTACATGCTGGGCGAGCTGGAAGTGCGCGTGGAGAACGGGAGGTGCCTGATCGGGGAAAACACGCTGGCCGGCAGCACGCTGACCATGGATCGGGCGGTGCGGAACTTCATGGCGTTCACGGGGGCGGGGCTCGCAGAGACGGTCGGGCTGGCGACGCGGAATCCGGCGCGGATGACGGGGCTGGATGGGCGGATTGGGATGCTGGCGCCAGGGCGATCCGCGGATATTGCGGTGCTGTCGGCGAAGAATGAGGTGGTGGAGACGTTCCTGGGCGGCGAGGCGCAGCTGATGGCTGCCGGGGATGGGGCTTTTAACGGCTAGCGGTGTTGCTGAAAATCCACCACAGAGGACGCAGAGAGCACAGAGAAAGTCACGGGCGTGCTGCGTTGAGCGAACTTGCAGCGTTGTCTTTGAGCACGCCGGAGAGAACCCCGAAGCTGCCATCGACCGGCGGTGAACTGAGGCCGAGCAGCTTCACGATCAGCGGATCGACATTGACGTTATCGAAGGGCTTGAGCTTCACGCCGGCGCGGATGTCGGGGCCTTCGGCGTAGAAGACGGCTTTCATCTGCGGCATCATGTACGGGTCGAAGCCGTGGTTGCCGACGGTGGGGGCGCGATCTTCGCGGCCGGGAGGCGGGGCTTTGGCACGGATGGCATAAGGACCACGGGCGACGATGATGGGGTCGCCCTCGCGGGGATTGCTGTTGAAATGCAACTCGGCTGGGACGTTGCCGCGGCGGTAGACCATGAAGGAAGCGTCGGCGGCCTTCAGCTTCTGATAGACGTGGTTGGCGGCGGCTTCGTCGGGCGCGTACAGGTACGTGCCGACGGTGATGAGGCCGTCGAGCGGGGCGAATTTGTCGAGGTCGATCCAGCCGCCCTGAATTTTCGCCATACCGTGATCGGAGACAATGATGAGATCGATGGGGAGGGCGAGCGCTTTCAGATCGGCTTCGAGCGTGCCCATGAGGGCGTCAACGTGGCGGACAGCTGCGGCGGTCTGCGGGCTGTCGGGGCCGTATTCATGGCCGGCGTGGTCGACGTTCGGGTAGTAAAGGGTGATGAAGTGGGGGCGCTGCTCGGGCGGCAATTTTAGCCAGGCGATCACCTGGGCAATTCGCTGCTCATCCGGGAAATGGTCGTCATAGTGAAGGTAATACGTGGGGCGTTCGCCGGCGATTTTGGCCTCTGAGCCGGGCCAGAAGAAGCACGCACTGCGCATACCCTGCTTTTCCGCGAGTGACCAGAGCGGCGTGCCGCCGTACCAGGAGCCGTCGGTGCTGGTCTTCGGATCGCGATAGGAATAGGTCTCCTTCCGCTCGGGGTCGTAGAACGAATTGCCGACAATGCCGTGGTGCTCGGGGTAGAGGCCGGTGACAAGCGTGTAGTGGTTGGGGAAGGTCAACGAGGGGTAAGCCGGGATCATGCCCTCGGGCGCGCTGGCGCCGTGTGCGGCGATGGCCAGTAAGTGGCGGGCTCCGTATTTTCTCGCGTAGTCGTAGCGGAAGCCGTCGAGGGAGACGAGGACAACATAGTGCTTGTTTTGCTGGGCGGCCGCGTTGGGGCCGTGATGGACGCTGATGACCGGGCTGGTGGGCTGGGCCTGGGCCGCACAGAGCAGAGCGAGCAGGAACAGCGGAAGCAGGCGCAGGCTTCGCGACATGGAGGAGCTCCGATCCCGTGGGTGGTGGGATCAGATTACCCGATCCCTGTGCCCGCTGGATGGAAGGCTCCATCTATTCGTACGCGGCGGTCATGGGCTGAAACTCTTCGTTCATCCAGTGGCTGAAGGCATCGCTGGACTGGCTGCGGCCGAGGAAGTGCAGGACGATGTCGCGGCCGGGCAACGATCCGCCGGGTTCGAGGACGGTCTGCCGGTAACGCATGGCGACAGGCGAGTCGACGCGGTTCTGGCGGGGGAACTGGCTGAAGAAGTCGAGGGCGATGACCTTGTCGTAGAGGTAGGTGTAGTAATTCGAGGAGTAGCCCACGAGATGGCCGAAGCTGGCGTACATGCGGTTGCCCTCGACCCAGGCGTAAGGCAGGAATCGCTGGTAGAGACTGCGGAAGAGCGCGTCGAGGTCGAGCGTGGCGGGATCGACGCAGTGCGTCTGGAGAGAGCAGGTGGTGTAGAAGAGCTGGGTGCGGACCCAGTCGGCGCGGCCAAAGGCTCCGGCGCGGTTCATGCGCAGGACGAGCTCGGCGGGGATGGGCTCATCGGTCTGGTAGTGGTGGGCGAAGCTGGCGAGGAGGCGCGGATCGCGGAAGAACTCCTCCAGCATCTGCGAGGGGACTTCGACGAAGTCGCCTTCGGTGGCGATGCCGCTGATGCCGGCCCAGGCCTGGCGTCCGCCGAGGAGGGCGTGCATGAGATGGCCGAACTCATGGAAGAAGGTGACGACGTCGGAATACTGGAGGAGGCCGGGATTGCCTTCCTTTGGCTCGGGAAAATTGCAGATGAGAGCGGCTTCGGGGACCTGGCGTCCGCGAATGCCGGGGACGAGCGGATGCGCGGAGAACCACTTGTCCTTGCCCTCGCGCGGATGCATGTCGAGGTAGAAGCGGCCGGCGAGCTCGGTGCGGTCCCAGACTTCCCACGCGCTGACGGAGGGATGCCAGACGTCGGGGTTCTGAATGCGGCGGAAGGTGACCTGGAAGAGCTTTTCGGCGGTGGCCAGGACGCCGGGCTCGACGCGCTCGTAAGGGAAATACGGACGGACCGACTGCGAGTCGAAATCGAAGGCGGAGCGGCGATATTGTTCGAGCCAGAAGGTGCGGCTGGCGCCGTCGATCTGGCTTAGCCCCGGCTCGGCTTTCTGCGCGAAGTCGAGGATCATCGAGTATTCCTTCTCGGCGCCGGCTTTGCTGGCTGTGTCGAGGTCGTCGAGGAAGGCCTGCATATTGGCGGCGGACTCCATCATCTGGTCGGCGGTGGCGAGATCGGCCCAGTGCGGGAAGCCGAGGAGGCCAGCAACTTCCTGTCGAATCTTCAGAAGGTCCAGAAGAACCTCGCGGTTCGCGGGAAAGGCGCGGGTGTTGTAGGCGAGGAACATGCGTCGGCGCAGGTCGGCGGAGCGCGCGAAGGTCATGACCGGAAGGTAGTCGGGAAAGTCGGTGGTGAGGACGATTTTGCCGTCGTCGCCGGGCTTGTGGGCTTCGAGGAAATCGGGCGGCAGGCCGTCCAGCTCAGCGGGGTCATCGATAGTAACGGTGTTGCCGCCTTCCTGGACGTTGCGGCCGAAGTTGAGACCGTGGAGGGTGGCCTGGTCGGAGAGCTCGCGGATGCGGTTGCGGGTGGCGTCGTCTTTGTCGACGCCGGCGAGGCGGTACTGCAACAGAGTGCGGTCGAGGTAGTGCTTTGAAGCGGGGTCAGCGGCGCTGGCGTCGATGGCGGCGAGGGCCTGGTAGACGTCGCGATTGAGAGAAAGCTCGACGCCGGCCTGGGCGAGGGTCTGGAGCAGGTCCTGGGCTTTGTCGCGCACAGGTTTTTCGGGATAGACGCTGTGCAGCAGGCCGGTGAGGGAGCCGGCGGTGGCGAGCTCGGCGACGGCGTCGTCGTAGGCGCGGAGGGTGGCGTCAAGGGTGCGGGACGGGCCGGCGGTGACCTGCGCGACGGCCTCGCGATGGCGGCGGAGGCGGTCTTCGACCCAGGCGGTCAGGGCTTCAGGATCGACAGAGCCGGTGCCGGTGGGGTTCCAGGGATAAGCGAGGACGGAAGAAACGGAAGCCGGCATGCGAAGCACCTCTCTTCGCAGGGTATCGCACCGGGCCGGGCGACTGGAGGGTCAGAACGGAGCGGGATTTCGGGACTCTATCCGCCGATCGCTTCCTGGCTGCCTTCGAGCGCGGCGCTGCTGAGCTCGGGCTCGACATACGGGCGCATGCGGCGCTTCTGCCGGTAGAGGCGGATGAGGAGCGCGACGTAGTCGAAGGCGACGCGGACACTGGCTTTGCTGGCACCGGCGTGGCGGCGGCCAAAGGTGAAGGGGACCTCGACCATGGAGCGGATCTCGCCTCGGGCGAGAATTTCAAGCAGAATCTTAAATCCGGATTTCCGGAGCTCGATGCCGTCGATGCAGGTGCGGCGGACCATAAAGAAACCGGACATAGGATCGTGGGCGCGGATGCCCGAACGCTGGACGGGCAGGGTCATCCAGACGGCGACCTTTGAAATCAGATGGCGCAGGGGCGTCCAGCCGCGCAGGCTGCCGCCAGAGGCATAGCGGCTGCCGACGACGAGATCGGCGCCAGCGTCGATCTCGGCCCAAAGCCGAGGGAGCAGTTCGGGGGGGTGCTGGAGATCGGCGTCCATGACAGCCAGCAAAGCAGCATCGGTTTCCGCCCAGCCGCGCAGTACAGCGCCAGCGAGACCGCGCTCGCCGCGGCGCACGATGAAGCGGATGCGGGAATCCGAGGCGGCGATTTCCGCGATGGCGGCCTCAATGCCGTCGGCGCTGTCATCGTCCACTACAATAATTTCATACGCAACGTCACAAGGATCGAGCGCAGCCCGCACGCGGCAGAGCAGAGGCCGGATATTCCTGGCTTCGCGCAGAGTAGGGATGATGAGAGCTAAAGCCGGCGGGCACGATCCAGAATGGCCCGAAAAAATCCCAGCCTTATTTAACGACGGAGCCAAATGACTCATTGCGTGTGGATTCCTGTCCTGAAGTGACGTAAACGACCTTGAAAAGTTGCCAAAAATACAAGAACTTCATCCTTCTGGTAATCGTCACAGCCGGGGCGCTGCTCGTGGAAGGATATCACCCCGGGGTGGAAGACGATGCGGTGTACTTGTCGGCGATCGAGCGGCGTCTGCATCCCGCGTTGTATCCGCATGATTTCCGGTTTTTCACGTTACAGATGCAGGCCAGCGTTTTCGACCGGATGATGGCTGGCTGGGTGCGCCTGACCCACATGCCAACTCCCATTTCGGAACTGCTGGGCCAGATTCTGGCGGCTTTTTTTTTGCTGTGGGGATGCCTGGCGATCGCGCGGCGGTGTTTTCCGAGTGAGGCGGGACGCTGGGCAGGCGTGGGGCTGGTGGGGGTGCTGTTCACGCTGCCGGTGGCGGGAACGGCCCTCTACATTCTCGACCAGTACCTACATCCGCGGGCCATCGCCACGGCGCTGATTCTCTGGGCGGTGGTGGCGGTTCTGGACCGGCGAGGATTTCGTGCCGGCGTTCTGCTGGCGATGGCGGTCGTGATGCACCCGCTCATGGGCGTGCTGGGCGTTTCGTACTGCGCCATTCTGTGGATCGGCGGCCTGAAGGTGAAACGGTTCGTCGAGAAGCCAGTGATGGCGGCCGCGCTTTTCGGGTTTGCGCCTTCGTGGATCTTCGAAGGACCGACCCCGGCGTGGAAGGCGGCGCTGAACACCCGGACGTACTACTTCCTGGCGCGGTGGACCTGGTACGAGTGGCTGGGGGTCATCGCGCCGATTTTCATCTTATGGGCGATGGCGCGGTGGGCACGGCGCGCGGACCGGCCGGCACTGGCGCTGCTGGCAGGTTGTGGCGCGGTCTATGCGGTGTTCCAGCTTGCCGTGGCGTGCGTGGTGCTGCTGACGCCGGGGCTGGTACGGCTGACCCCGATGCAGCCGATGCGATATCTGCACATGGTCTACCTGCTGATGGCGATACTGGGTGGCGGCCTGATTGGCGAGAAGCTGCTGCGCGGGCACGTGTGGCGATGGCTGGCGTTGTTTCTGCCGCTGGCGGCGGGGATGTTCTGGGCGCAGCGGGCGCTGTTCCCGGGGACGGTGCATCTGGAACTACCGGGGCGAGCGGCGCAGAACCCGTGGCTGCAGGCCTTTGCGTGGGTGCGGGGGAACACGCCGGCGGACGCGTATTTCGCGCTCGATCCGTACTATATGGCGCTGCCGGGCGAGGATTATCACAGCTTTCGCGCGCTTGCGGAACGCAGCGAACTGGCCGATGCGGTGAAGGATGCGGCGGTGGCGACGCAGGTTCCGGATCTGGCGCCGGTGTGGCTGGAGCAGACGCAGGCGGCGGCAGGATGGGAACATTTCCAGAAGCAGGATTTTCTGCGGCTACAGCGGGAGTTCGGCGTGGACTGGATCGTGGTGCGGGGCGCGGGCGTCGCGGGACTTGCCTGCCCGTACACGAATGGCGCGGTGAGCGTGTGCCGGTTGTGATCGGTCTACCCTGAGTCGGAGAGTGTCCGCCACAGAGGACACGGAGGACACAGAGGGGTCCGCCACCTTTGGAACGGCAAGCGCCGCTACAGGATTTTTTTGCCGAAGGCGGAGGAGATGAGCTCGACGGCGAGGTCCGCGGTGCGGTTGTGCTCGTCGATGACGGGGTTCACCTCGACCACTTCGAGGGAAAGCATGCGGCCGTGGTCGGCGATGATCTCCATGGCGAGGTGGGCTTCGCGGTAGGTGGCGCCGCCGCGAACGGGGGTGCCGACACCGGGAGCGTCTTCGGGATCGATCCAGTCCATGTCGAGAGAGACGTGGTAGCCGGCGGTGCCGCGGCCGGCGGCGCGCAGGGCTTCTTCCATGACAGAGCGCATGCCGCGCTCGTCGATGTCGCGCATGGTGTAGACCTCGGTGACGCCGGCGCGGTGGATGTTCTGTTTCTCGGTGGCGTCAATGTCGCGAACGCCGACGAGGACGAGGTTCTCGGGGCGAATCTTGGGCGAGAAGCCAAGAATGTTGGCGAGGGGTCCGGGTTCCAGTCCGGCGAGCGCGGCCAGAGGCATACCGTGGACGTTGCCGCTGGGGGAGCTTTCCGGAGTGTTCATGTCGGCGTGGGCGTCGATCCAGAGCAGACCGATGTTCTGGCTCTGGCGGCGGTAGAACTCGGCGACGCCGGAGACGCTGCCGGCGGCGACGGAGTGGTCGCCGCCGAGGATAAGGGGGGTCATGCCTTCGGCGAGGGCCTTCAACACCATGTCGGCGACGCGGGTACAGGTCTCGGTGATTTCTTTCAGATAATGCGCGCTCTGATTGCCGGGGCGTTTGGTTTCGGCGAGGGCAACACTGACGTTGCCGCCGTCGCGGACGTCGTGGCCCAGCGATTCGAGGCGGGCTTCGAGACCGGCGACGCGGACGGCGGAGGGCCCCATGTCCACGCCACGGCGCGAGGCGCCGAGATCGAGGGGGACGCCGATGATTTTGATTTTGCGAGGAGGCAGCGACTGGACGCCGCCATAAAGCGGCGGACCAGACGCACTGGGGAGCGATACGGGAGCTTCGTTCGGTTTGGGCATACGCGTTCGTGTGGTGCCGGGAGAACGTTCTTCCTGAATACGGGAAAGCAGGAAGCAGGTTCCTCGCTCACCACCCCCAAACTGAAAAACGTTTGGGGCCCCTTTCACTCGGAATGACAGTTTTACTAATGGTAATAATTCCCCGGCGGACACCCCGTTACGGGTAGATGCGGTTCAGGGTGCGGGCGAAGGGGATGGTTTCACGGACGTGATCGAGCCCGCAGATCCACGCGACCGCGCGTTCGATGCCCATGCCAAAGCCCGAGTGCGGAACCGAACCATACCGCCGCAGATCGAGATACCACTGGAAGGCATCGATTGGCAACTGGTGCTCCTCGATGCGCTTCTTCAGCAGGTCGTAGGAGGCGATGCGCTGCGATCCGCCGATGACTTCGCCGTAGCCTTCGGGCGCGAGAACGTCAACGCAGAGGGCGTATTTGGGGTCCTGGGGGTCGGGCTCCATGTAGAACGCCTTCACGGCGGCGGGATAGCGGTGGACCATGACAGGACGGTCGAATTGGGAGGAGATGTAGGTCTCGTCGGGGGAGCCGAAGTCGTTGCCGTATTCGAAGGGCTGCTCGATGAGGCCTTTCGCGTGGGCGTCGTTGAGCATGGCGACGGCTTCGTCATAACGGATGCGCGGGAAGGGCGGCTTGATGGCCTCAAGCTTCGCGGGGTCGCGGTTGATGGTCTTCAACTCGGCGGCACGACGGGTGAGGACGCGATCGACGATGAAGCTGATGAAGTTTTCGGCGAGGCCCATAAGGTCGTCGAGGTTGGCGAAGGCCCATTCCGGCTCGACCATCCAGAACTCGGTGAGGTGACGGCGGGTTTTGGATTTCTCCGCGCGGAAGGTGGGGCCGAACGAATAGACCTTGCCGAGGGCGAGGGCGGTGCTTTCGATGTAGAGCTGCCCGCTCTGTGTGAGATAGGCCTCATCGCCGAAGTATTCGACCGGAAACAGGGTGCTGGTGCCTTCGCAGGCGGCGGGGGTGAGGATGGGCGGATCGGTGAGGATGAAGCCGTTGTCGTCGAGGTAGTCGCGGGCGGCTTTGATGATTTCAGCACGGATGCGGAGGATGGCCGCCTGGCGCGGGGTGCGGATCCAGAGGTGGCGGTGCTCCATCAGGAAGTCGGTGCCGTGCTCCTTGAGGGAGATGGGGTAGGGATCGTCTTCGGGAACGCGCTGCAGGACCTGGACGTTCTCGACGTCGAGTTCGTAACCGCCGGGCGCACGTTTGTCGGCGCGGACTTTGCCGGTGACAATGACGGAGGACTCGTGGGTGAGACCTTTGATGGTCTCGAAGACCTCGGCCGGAACGGCAGCTTTGGGGACGATGCCCTGGATGGTCCCGGTGCCGTCGCGAAAGATGGGAAAGAGCAGCTTGCCGCTTTCGCGGAGATTGTAGAGCCAGCCATGCAGAGTGACGGACTGGCCTTCGTGCTCACCGATGCGGGCGATGGTGGAAAGGGGCGCTTCTGTGACTGTCGCTGTTTCCGATTTTGAATCCGCCATGTTCGAGCCTTTTCTTCGTTCTTCAGTTCTTCTTTTGTGCCGCGTCCATCCGGTCGAATGCACGCTTTGCTTTTTCTTCGACGGTCTCGGGCGGCTCTGCCAGCTGGTAATGAATTTCGAGCACGCCAGCGGGTGTTTGCGGCGACGCCTTCAGTTCGCCGAGCGCTTCGTCCCAGTCGATGGTGCCGTCTCCGGGCCAGAGGTGCGCATCCTTGTCGCCTTTGTTGTCGTGCAGGTGCGAGGAGCGGATGTAGCTGCGCAACTCGCCGATAGCGGCGCTGACGCCGTCGCCCAGATGCGCATGGCCAACGTCGAGGCAAACACCGATGTCCTGAAAATGGCCGGCGGTGAGGATCTCCACCAGATGCGCGGGACGAGTGACGTCGCCCTGGAGATTCTCGACGAGGATTTTGACGTCGAGCGGGTTGGCAAAGGCGCGCAGATGTTCGAGCGCGGTGATGGAGTGCTCGAGGGAGCGCGGACTCCAGGCATCCTCGCGTTCGCCCAGATGGACGATGAGAAAACGGAAGGGGATCTGCTCGGCGACTTCGAGGGCGCGCTTGATCTCGTCCATGGCGTCGATGCGGCGGCTCTTTTCGGGATGGATGACGTTGACGGCGGGGCCTCCACCGCGGCCCATTTCGAGGTCGGGGAAGATGGGCGCGTGCATGGAAAAGGGCTCGACGGAATTCGAACCGAACCACTGCGCCAGCTCGCGGACGTGGGGGCGGCTGGTGTAGTCGAAATGCTGCCGGGCCGCGAAGAGCTCCACGCCCTGGGCTCCGGCGCGGGCGAAGACGTCGAGGAGTCCGGGATGCAGGCGTTGGGAGAGAAAAACGTGACTTGAAATGACTTTCAGCATGGATGAAGACCGAAGATTCCCTGCTTCTATCTTCTCATCCGGAATGAAGGAGGGCGCTAAGCGGACACAGACGGGATGGGCGTGCCCTGGTGGAAGATCATTTGCCAGCGGCCGTCGCGCTGCACCCAGAGGGAGCTGCGCAGCGAGGCCAGCCCCGGGTGCGCTGAATCCTCCCGCCGGATCTCGCGATAGGTCACCAGCGCCACGCCGGGAGCAAGCGTCTTCTGGGCGACATCCACGATCTCGATGGTCGCCGGCGGTTCATGCTCGAGACGGTCGAGCACCTGCGCGCGATCAGCCATGCGGCCAGCGAGGCCGATCGCATGGAAGTCCTCGGCGAGCAGCCATTGCACCTGAGCGCGGTCGCGCCGAACCTGCGGCTGCATGAACCGGGCTTCCAGCTCGCTCGGCTCCGCATTCGTCGCAGGTTTGTCAGCGGGCATGCTTACTCGGCAGCGGTTTCTTCGCCCTTCACCGTGACGGCAATGTGGGCGGTGACCTCGCGGTGCAGCTTCACGGGCACATGGAACTCGCCGGTGGACTTGAGCGGCTCCTCGAGCTGGACCTTGCGGCGGTCGATGTTGAAGCCCTGGGCGGCGAGCTGCTGAGCGATATCGACCGAGGTGACGGAGCCGAAGAGGTGATCGCTCTCGCCCACTCTGCGGGTGAAGGTGAGCGACACGGCGTTGAGCTGAGTGACGAGCTGCTCGGCCTCGGCCTTCTCGTTGGCCGAGCGGCGCACCGCGGCGGCCTTCATCTGGTCGATGACGGCTTTATTGGCCGGAGTGGCCTCCATGGCGAGGTTTTTGGGCAGCAGAAAGTTGCGGCCATAGCCGTCGGCGACTTTCACGACGTCGCCGCGATGGCCGAGGTTCGAGACATCTTCTCTGAGGATGACTTCCATTGCAATCTCCTGAAAAGCAGAGCTCAGAGCACAGGGCTCAGAGCACAGGACCGGCAGCGTTCGGCCACAGCTGTGTCGCGGACGGCGCCGTCCTGGTGAAAGCTAGAACCGAGCCGCGAAGGGCAGCAGGGCAATGTTGCGTGCCTGCTTGATGGCCTTCGAGAGGCGCCGCTGGTGGGTGGTGCAGACGCCGGTGAGACGGCGAGGCACGATCTTGCCGCGCTCGGCCACAAAGCCCTGAAGCAGGCGCACATCGCGATAAGAAATGGCGTCAATCTTCTCGGTGCAGAATTTGCAGACCTTCTTGCGGCGGAAGAATTTGCGTCCGCCGGGACCGCCGGGACCGCGTCCGCCAGGACCCGAGGGGCGGCCTGCGGGCGCTTCGGAGCGTGGAGTGGGAGTGTTTGTTTCGTCAGCCATGTTGGTTCCTCCGGCCAGTCGCCGCACGGGGCGCCGGCCATTGCTCAAAATTTATGATCGCCGAGGCGCGTTTACGCGCTGGCGGGAGTTGGGGTCTCCGACGCCGCCGGAGCTGCGGGCGCAGAAGCTGCGGGAGCAGGGGCTGCAGGGGCAGAGGCTGCGGGCGCAGGAGCCGCGGGAGCCGGAGCTTCCGCTGGCGGTTGCGGCGCTTCCACCGGGATGGCGCTCAGTTTTTTGCGCGAGGCGCGAATGGCGCGAACCTTGGCCAGGCGCTTTTCTTCCTCGTCCATGCGCACGGTGATGAACTTGATCACCGGCTCGGAGACGCGCAGGCGGCGCTCCAGCTCGGCGACCAGCACGCCGCCGGCGTCGATGGTCAGCAACACGTAGTTACCGTCGTTGAACTTGCGCACCATGTAGGCAAGCTTGCGGCGTCCCAGCTTTTCAGTGGAACGAATGGCGCCGCCGCCGCTGGTGACGGTCTGCTCGAGGCCGGCAATCAGCTTGTCCAGGTCTTCGTCGGCCACATCCGGCCGAACGATAAACATCACTTCGTAGAAACGTTGCATCGGTGGTTTCTCTTTCCCTCCGGAACGGGCTTCGCAGCACGGGCCGGCCAATCAAAATTCGCTTCCGTCGTTCTCTCTACTGCGCCGCGGGGCCATTCTGGGAATCCTCCCGGCGGTTGAACTCATTCATGGCGGCGGAAATGCCTTTCGCCACCACCGTCTCGACGGCGCGCGCCACGCGGTCCAGGACCGGATCGATCGCCGCCAAATCTCGTTTGCTCATCGGCGTGAGCAGGTAATCCTTCCCGCGCCGAAAAGCCTCTTCGCGAACGCCCGGCTCGGAGCCTACCCCGATCCGGATTCGCCGCCACTCGTCCGTACCGAGTACGCCGGCAACGGAACGCGCGCCATTGTGTCCCGCCGGGCTGCCTCTCTCCCGAACCCGCAAGGTTCCAAGAGGCAAATCCAGCTCGTCGTACAGCACCAGCAGGTTGGCGGCGGGGTCGATGTCGAGCTCGTCGACGAGGGCCCCGACCGCCAGCCCGCTCAAATTCATCCAGGTCTCCGGCTTGGCCAGGATCACTTCCCGGCCCTGGATCCGAACCTTCGCCGTGAGGGCGCGGCAGCGGCGATTGACCACCTCCGCGCTTTGCTCATCGGCAATCCGATCGATGGCCAGAAACCCCGCGTTGTGCGGCGTGAACTGGTATTCGATGCCGGGGTTGCCGAGCCCCACCACCAGGAACGCGCCACCTTCCGACGGCACTTACTTTTTGCCGCCTTTCTCCGCGGCCGGTGGGGCCGCCGCCGCACCTTCCGCCGTTTCCTGCTTGCCTTTCTTCACCACTTCCGGCTCGGCAGGAGCCGCGGCAGCCGCAGCCGCTTCGGCCTCCGGCGCCGCAACCACCTCTTCCTTGATCGAAACCACATGCGCTACCGGCGTCTCCTCCGGCGTCAGAAAACGAAGGCTGTCCGAGTGCGGCAGATCGGAGACACGCAGCACCATGCCGAACGTGAGATTCGTCACGTCGACTCCGATGTTCTCGGGAATGTCGCCGGGGAGGCACTCGATCTCGACCTCGCGCAACATCTGGTCCATGATGCCGCCCTGCGTCTTGACGCCAACGGCAATGCCGGTAAGCTGAATCGGGACTTCGACCCGGATCGGTTTGTCGAGCGCGATCCGCTTGAAGTCGATGTGGATCAGATTGCCCTTGATCGGCTCATACTGCCAGTCGACGATCATCACTTTCGCCGTCGATCCCGCAACCGACAGATCGAAGATCGAGTTATGTCCGGCAGCCGAGTGCAGAATCTTCTGGATCTGCCTGGGATCGACCTCGACGGCGACAGCCGGCTGGGCCGCTCCATAAACCACGGCGGGCACCTTGCCTTTGGCGCGAACGCGGCGGGCGGCATTTTTGTTGAACTTGCCCTCGCGGGGCACGGCACTGACAGTTTCCTGAGTGATCATGGTCCTTTTCCTTCGGGCACGAAGAGCAGCCGGTAGCGGGTAGCCTGTAGCCAGTAGCTAATGGCGACTCGCCCAGTTGCTGCTTTGTCCGCTCCCTTCTGTACGGCTCGCTTTTTCGGGCGAGCCGCCAATTGTCGTTGTGCAACCGATCCGCCGGCAGCTGAGAGCTGCCGAGCGAAAAGTTGCGGCTAATTGAACAGCGTGCTCACGCTGGTCTCCATGTGAATGTTGAGGATCGCGGCGCCGAGCAGGCCGGCAACCGAGAGCACTCTGATCTTTTCCGAATTTCTGAGCGCCTGCGCCTCCGGACGCAGGGGAATGGAATCCGTGACGATGACCTGTTCCAGCCTGGAGCTGGCGATGCGCTGGACCGCTTCCCCGGAGAGCACCGGGTGGGAGGCGGCGGCATAGACGCTGGACGCGCCCTGTTCGAGCAGGGCGTCCACCGTTTTCACCAGAGTGCCGGCCGTATCGACGATGTCATCGACGATGAGGCAGGTCTGCCCCTTCACCTGGCCGATCACATTCATGACTTCGGTGACATTGATGTCCGTGCGCCGCTTGTCCACGATCGCCATGGGCGCGCCGAGCTTGGTCGCGATGAAGCGAGCGCGCTCCACGCCGCCGGCGTCGGGGGAAACGACGGTCAGATTGGAGAGGTTGAGGCTGTTGATGTAGCTGATCATCACGGGGCTGGCGAAGAGGTGGTCGACCGGGATATTGAAGAAGGCCTGAATCTGGGCGGCGTGCAGGTCCATGAAGAGGGCACGATTGGCCCCGGCGGTGGTCATCAGGTCGGCGACAAGCTTGGAGGAGATGGCCACGCGGCCGCGATCTTTGCGGTCCTGGCGGGCGTAGCCGTAATAGGGCACGACGACGGTGATGCGGCCCGCGGAAGCACGCTTGAGGGCGTCGACCATGATCAGCAGCTCCACGAGGTGCTGATCCACCGGATAGCAGGTGGGCTGCACGACGAAGACGTCGGCGCCGCGGACATTCTCGAGGAGCTGGAAGTAGACCTCGCCGTCAGCGAAGCGCTGCATGCGCGACTCACCGAGGGTGACGCCGATGTGTTTGCAGATGTCCTCTGCCAGTTCGCGATTGGCCGTGCCGGAAAAGATTTTGAACCGCCTGTCTTCATTCGATACGCGAGAACGCCGCGACTGCGGCTTCGCTTTGCTTCCATCTGCCTGAGCCGCGCCTGCTGCCGGCGCGACCCCCACCATCTCTACCGTGTCAGTCTTCACAAGATCCTCCAGCTGGTTTGCATGGCATCCTGCTTTCGTACGTAGCTCAACTTCCAAACTCTGGCTGGGCGACCAGGATTCGAACCTGGACAAAGTGCTCCAAAGGCACTTGACCTACCATTAGTCGATCGCCCAGTGCTCAAAACTTCAATCCCGTTCGATCTCGACTTCCGGGTCCCCGGTCCGGCGCGCCTTTCGCCGGACTGGGCGGAAAGGCACTTGACCTGGCATTAGTCGATCGCCCAGTACACCAACTTCTCGTTGATCGAATCCTGTCCCAAAACCCTGCACCCTGAAATCCTGCACCCTAAAATCCTGCGCCTTGCTGCTCGAACATCATCCGCCAGTATTCGTCACGCGGCAAGGTCCTGGTCCGCAGCGATCGAATACCAGCTTCGCTGAGCCTTCGCTCGGCAGCGGCGGCCGCGGCATCGGAGCCGTACAGCCCGAAAAGGGCCGACCCCGAGCCGGAGAGCGCCGCGTACAAGGCCGCCTCCTCAGAGTTGCCGGAGCCCGCAAGAATGCGCCTGATTGTTCCGAGAGAGGGATGCTGCTGGAAGACGACCTCTTCGAAGTCGTTTTCAATCCCGGTTCGGACAAGCGCAAGAAGCGGATTCGTCTCCGACTTCCCGGCGAGGTCTTCGCGCCATGCGGAGACACCGGAGGAGTGCGTGCCATCCCCGGCGGATTGCGCCTCCGGAGGCCTCGGCGCAAGCGCCGAGGCAAGAGCTCGACTCAACGTCAATAGTTTATCGGAGCCGGGC
>JBAUOP010000176.1:0-1734 GCA_049579805.1 Acidobacteriaceae bacterium | reverse complement strand
GGTCCGCCCATTTGCCGCGTTTGCGCAGGCGCCGCCGCTCGGTTGCGCAGGGCTGGTCGTAGAGGATGACGGAAACGCCTTTGTACTCGCGGAATTCCCGCTGCGTCGCGTCCATCGCGTCGCGATGGCGAAGCGTGACATTGGGAGGCAGCGCAACGCCGGCATAGCGATCGAGATCGTCGACCACCAGCGCCATTTTCTTCACCCCCTCCGCGGCAAGCTCGCCCAGGATTTGCGTCGGCGTCATGCCGCCCTCGATCGGCTGTCCGCCGGTCATCGAGACGAAGCCGTTGAACAGGATCTTGTAGGTGATCGGCACGTCGGCCGCGATCGCCTGACGGATCGCGAGCGAACCCGAATGGGCGTAAGTGCCGTCGCCGATATTGGCGAATACGTGTTCCTCGTTGGTGAACGGCTCTTGTCCGAGCCACATCGCGCCTTCGCCGCCCATATGCGAAGCGGTCGCGGTCTGTTGCGGATTGACCAGCGTCGCCATCCAATGGCAGCCGATGCCGGCCAGCGCTCGGCTGCCCTCGGGCACCGGGGTCGAACGGTTGTGCGGACAGCCGGCGCAAAAGCCCGGACTGCGCATCGGCGCCGGACGATTGCTGAGCGCCGCGCCGGGGGCTTCCGGGGCGCTGAGCGCGCAGTTCGGATCGTGTTCCGAGACCGCTTTGACCAGAACGCCGGCGACGAGTTCGGGCGTGATCTCGCCGTAATTGGGAATGGCCGGAGAGCCAGGCGAAGCGTCGAAGGCGAGCCCGTCGAAATATTTGCCGACGATTCTCGGCGCCCTCGGATCGCCATAGAGGATGGAGCGAATCTGATCCTCGAGGAGTGGGCGCTTCTCCTCGATCACGACGATGAGATCGAGGCCGCGGGCGAAGTCGCGCACGATGACCGGATCGAGCGGCCACACCATGCCGACTTTGAGGAGACGCAGGCCGAGCGCCGCGCCGTCGTCGCCGCCGAGATTGCCGAGCGCCTGCAGCAGGTCCTGCCAGGCCTTGCCGGCCGCCACCACGCCGATCCTGGCCGCCTCGCCATCGTCGATGATTCGGTTGAGGCCGTTGGCCCGCGCATAGGCGAGCGCAGCGGGAAGCTTGTGCTGGTAGAGCCGCTCCTCCTGGGCGACGGGCGCATCGATCACGCGCGGACCTAAGCCCCCGGGAGGGTTGCTTGGCCGTTCGGGGATGACGATCTCGGGCCGGTCGGCGCCGACATAGACCGTGCCGCCGCCTTCGGCGACGTCGGTGACCACCTTCATGCCGACCCAGCAGCCGGAAAAGCGCGACATGGCGACGCCATGCAGACCCAAGTCGAGCAGCTCCTGGGTGTTGGAGGGATAGAGGACGGGCATGCCGACGGCGATGAACAATGTGTCGGAGAAATTGACCGCGGTCGAGGATTTCGCGCCGTGGTCGTCGCCGGCGAGCGCGAGCACGCCGCCCTTGGGCGAGGCGCCGGTGAAATTGGCGTGGCGCAGCGCATCGGCCGATCGGTCGACGCCCGGCCCCTTGCCGTACCAGAGGCCGAAAACGCCGTCGTAGCGGCCTTCGCCGCGCATTTCGGCCTGCTGCGCGCCCCAAATCGCCGTCGCGGCGAGGTCCTCGTTGAGGCCGGGCTGAAAGACGATATCCTCGGCGGCGAGCCGCTCGCCGGCGCGCAAGAACGTCAGATCCAGGCCGCCGAGCGGCGAGCCGCGGTAGCCGGAACCGAAGCCCGCGGTGTGCC
>JBAUOP010000175.1:0-1689 GCA_049579805.1 Acidobacteriaceae bacterium | reverse complement strand
CCGACCCCGCCAAGTGCGGACCCGGCATCAAGCAGGGCCAGGCGCTCTCCTTCACCCTGCCGTACGCGACGGGGATCAACTGGATCGGGGAGGAGATGACCCAGCTGCAGTCCAACGCGTCCGGCATCGGCATCAAGCTGAACCTCGAGCCCAAGCCGTTCGACCAGGTGACCGCGCTCGCCGCTGGCAACTGCGTGGTCGCGCACATCTCGTGCGACTGGGACATGGGCAACTGGGGCGGCGGCTGGACGTTCGTGCCCGACTACTACCCGTCGGGCGAGACGCTGTTCCTGTCCGGCTCTGGCGCCAACTCCGGCGGTTACACCAACGCCCAGAACGACTCGCTGATCAACGACACGCTGACCAGCAGTTCGACGAGTTCGCTGTTCACGTGGCAGGACTATCTGTCGCAGCAACTGCCCGTCATCTGGCAGCCGAACGGCGTCTACCAGCTCACCGAGATCGTCAACAACCTGCGCGGCGTCACCCCGCAGTCCAGCACGCTCAACATCAACCCGGAGGACTGGTACTTCGTCAAGAGCTAGCAGCAGCCAGCAGACACCCCGGGGCGGCGCTTGCTGCCCCGGGGCGGCGGCAATGGAGGGCTGACTGGGACCACGGGACCGTTCGGAGGAAAGGTTTTGATTGGTTTTCTCATAAGGCGCATCCTGCAGGCGGCCATCGTGGTGCTGATCGTCACGGTGATCGTCTTCATCCTGCTCCGTTCCATCCCCGGCAACGTGGCGGTGGCCATCCTCGGGCCGTCCGCCTACCGCAACCCGGCCACGTTGGCGCAGTTCAACGCGCAGTACGGGTTCGACAAGCCGTGGTACTCCCAGTACCTGCTCTGGCTAGGCCACCTGCTCCAGGGCAACCTCGGGTTCTCGTGGACGCTCGACCAGTCGGTCGCGTCGCTGCTCGGGCAGCGGCTGCCGAAGACCATCATCCTGGTCGGGTTCTCCACCATCATCGCGCTGATCATCGCGGTGCCGGTCGGCCTCTGGCAGGCCGTGCGGCGCACCCGGCCCGTCGACTACACCTTCACCGGGCTGTCGTTCCTGTTCTACGCGGCGCCTACGTTCTTCGTGGGGACGGTGCTGATCCTGGTGTTCTCGGTCAAGCTGGGCTGGTTCGGCCCGGAGGCGCCGCAGGGCGGGATCGCGAATGACCTCACCGACTGGCGCGACCTGACGCTGCCGGTGATCACCCTCGCGCTGGTGACGATCGCGCTGTTCAGCAGGTACATGCGCTCCTCGGTGCTTGACAACATCACCGAGGACTACGTGCGCACCGCCCGGGCCAAGGGCGCGTCGCAGCGGCGGGTGCTGTGGCGGCACGTGATGCGCAACTCGCTGATCCCGATCGCCACCCTGCTCGGCCTGTCCATCCCCGGCATCTTCGCCGGGGCGCTGATCACCGAATCGGTGTTCAACTACCCGGGCATGGGCTATCTCTTCTACCAGTCGGCGCAGAAGCAGGATTACCCCACGATGCTCGGCTTTATCATCGTCGTCGCGATCGCCACCGTCGTCGGATCGCTGCTGGCCGACATCGCGTACGCGGTCCTCGACCCGAGGGTGAGGTACGCATGACCGCCGCCACCGCCCCTCCCGCACCGGGCGCACCGGGCGCGCCCCAGGGCATCCCCGCCGCGCTGCCGGCGACCAAACCGCGCGGCATGTTCCGCCG
>JBAUOP010000174.1:0-46986 GCA_049579805.1 Acidobacteriaceae bacterium | reverse complement strand
TCATGAGCTACCGAGCGGGGATGATCGGCGGGCGGCTGGAGGTGCGGCGGGGCCCGGCGCACGGAACCAGCGTGACGTGCCTGTTTCCAACGGGCTCGACGAAATGAGGGATGAGGCAATGGGGACGCAGGTGCTTGCGGCAAATCCGGCAGCAACGGCAAGGAAGACGGTGCTGATCGTCGACGATCATCCGCTGATGCGGCAGGGGCTGGCGCTGCTGATCAACCAGCAGCAGGACCTGGCGGTTTGCGGCGAAGCGGAGGAAGCGCAGGCGGCAACGCAGGCTGTCGCGCGGCAGCGGCCGGACATCGTGATCCTGGATATTTCGCTTAACGGGCCGGACGGGCTGGAACTGCTGAAGAGCCTGCGCGCTGTGGATCCGGAGCTGCCGGTACTGATCCTGAGCATGCACGACGAGGCCATTTACGCGGAGCGCGCGCTGCGGGCGCGGGCGAACGGCTACATCATGAAGCAGGAGGCGAGCGAGAAGGTGCTGGTAGCGGTGCGGCGCATCCTGAACGGCGAGATCTACCTGAGCGACCGGATGTCGAACAAGATGCTGCAGCAATATATCGGGGGCGGCCCGGCGATCATCCAGTCGCGCATCGCATCGCTTTCGGATCGCGAGCTGGAGGTCTTCCGGCTGATCGGGGAAGGCCGGGCCACGCGCGCGATTGCGGAAGAGCTGCACCTGAGCATCAAGACGGTGGAGACTTATCAGGCGCATATCAAAGAGAAGCTGGCGCTGCGCAGCGGGCGGGAACTCATCCAGCACGCGATCCAGTGGAAGATCCACGAAAAGACGGCATGAAGAGCGCTGGCTGATCATCGGGGAAAGCCTGATCCCAGGGCGGGAAAAAGTATGAAGTGAGAATCGGGCCGGTCCCGCTTGCGACCAGGCTGCCCCGTCTGTTCGGATACCAGTGGTTCCTGAGGGCGGTGTTCTGCCGTCCTGCAGCGACTGTAATTCCCCAGGCTCCAGAGAACGAGAACAGATCTGGCTCTGCACGGCACGGCTGAGTGTCGTGCGTACACTCGCGCCGCGAGCGGAACCGCGCTTCCACGCGGATGCGCGGTGGATCGTCCGGGTGGAGAGCACGCGGAAAAGGAGATCAAAGCTATGGCTGAACAAGCAGTTCCTTACGGTCGAATGACCCAGAAAAAGCCCGCTGTGGCCGAACTTCACATTCTGTGGATTACGGCGGGACTGGGATGCGATGGAGACTCCGTCTCGGTGACGGCGGCGACCCAGCCAAGCCTCGAAGACGTGCTGCTGGGGGCGATTCCGGGACTGCCTAAAGTCCACCTGCACAATCCCGTGCTGGCGTACGAAGTCGGCGACGACTTTATGAAGTTCTGGTACGAGGCGGAGGCGGGGCGGCTCGATCCGTTCGTGCTGGTCGTGGAGGGCTCGATCCCGAACGAGAAGATCAAGAAGGAGGGCTACTGGGCGGGACTGGGCACCAATCCCGATACCGGCCAACCAATCACGACGAACGAGTGGATCGACCGGCTGGCGCCGAAAGCTGTTGCGGTGATCGCCTGCGGCACTTGTGCGACCTACGGCGGGATTCACGCGATGGAAGGCAATCCGACGGGCTGCATGGGGCTGGCGGATTATCTCGGCTGGGGATGGAAGTCGAAGGCTGGGCTGCCCATTGTGAACGTGCCCGGTTGCCCGGTGCAGCCGGATAACTTCATGGAGACGGTGCTGTACCTGCTGTATCAGGTGGCGGGGCTGGCGCCGATGATCCCGCTGGACGAACAGCTGCGGCCGACGTGGCTCTTCGGCAAGACGGTTCACGAAGGATGCGACCGGGCGGGGTACTACGAGCAGGGTGACTTTGCGACCACGTACAGTTCGCCGAAGTGCATCGTGAAGCTGGGGTGCTGGGGCCCGGTGGTGAACTGCAACGTGCCCAAGCGCGGGTGGATGGCGGGAATCGGGGGCTGCCCGAACGTAGGCGGCATCTGTATCGGCTGCACTATGCCTGGCTTCCCCGATAAGTTCATGCCGTTCATGGACGAGCCGCCGGGCGGGAAGCTGTCGAGCGCTGCGGTGGGCGCCTACGGCAAGGCGATTCGCACGCTGCGGAGCCTGACCAACGCGACCGTGAATAAAGAGCCGAAGTGGCGGCATGCGCGCGCCGAACTGACCACCGGCTACCACCCCAGTTCCTACTAACGAAAGAGAAGGGAGAGATCACGATGGGGACGATGACCGCGACACGCAAAGAGGAGACAGCCGGCAAGAGCCAGATCGTGGAGATGAACTGGGATCCGATCACGCGGATCGTCGGCAGCCTCGGGATCTTCACCAAGATCGATTTCGGGAAGCGCAAGGTGGTGGAGTGCCACAGCACTTCGTCCATCTTCCGCGGTTACAGCGTTTTCATGAAAGGCAAGGATCCGCGGGACGCACACTTCATTACCAGCCGCATCTGCGGCATCTGCGGCGATAATCACGCCACCTGCGCGACCTACGCGCAGAACATGGCGTTCGGGGTCCGTCCGCCGGCGATGGCGGAGTGGATCGTGAACCTGGGCGAAGCCGCGGAGTACATGTTCGACCACAACATCTTCCAGGACAACCTGGTGGGCGTGGACTTCTGCGAAAAAATGGTGAAGGAAACGAATCCCGGCGTCTGGGAGAAGGCGACGAAGACGGCGGCGCCGCATGCGGAAGCCCACGGATTCAAGACCATCGCCGACATCATGACGGCGCTGAACCCGTTCACCGGGTCTTTCTATCTGGAGACGCTGCAGGTGAGCCGCTACACGCGCGAGATGTTCTGCCTGATGGAAGGGCGGCACGTGCATCCCTCGACGCTGTATCCGGGCGGCGTGGGCACGGTGCCCACCGTGCAGTTGTTCACAGACTATATTGTCCGCCTGATGAAGTATGTGGAGTTTATGAAGAAGGTCGTGCCGCTGCATGACGACCTGTTCGACTTCATCTACGAAGCGATGCCGGGATACGAAGAGGTCGGGCGACGGCGGATTCTGTTGGGCTGCTGGGGGTCGTTCAACAATCCGGACGTGTGCGACTACAGGTACGAGAAGATGACCGACTGGGGCCGGGCCATGTTCGTGACACCGGGCGTGGTCGTAGACGGCAAACTCGTGACCACGGACCTGGTGGACATCAATCTCAACATCCGGATTCTGCTGGGAAGCTCGTATTACGACGACTGGCAGAACGCCCAGACGTTCGTGACGAAGGATCCTCTGGGCAATCCGGTGGATCAGCGCCACCCCTGGAACCAGACGACCTATCCGAGACCACAGAAGCGGGATTTCAAAGACAAGTACACGTGGGTGATGTCGCCGCGCTGGTACGACAAGCGGACGCAGGAGTATCTGGCGCTGGATACGGGTGGCGGACCGATCGCGCGCTTCTGGGCGACGGCGCTCGCGGGCCTGGTGGACATCGGCTACGTGAAGGCGACGGGCCACAGCGTGAAAATCTATCTGCCGCAGACAGCGTCGAAGCCGGAGGTGGAGTTCGAGTGGAAGATCCCGAAGTGGAGCAATGCGATCGAGCGGGATCGGGCGCGCACGTACTTCCAGGCCTACGCCGCAGCGTGCGCCCTGCACTTTGCCGAGCAGGCGCTGGCCGAACTGCATGCGGGCCGCACGAAGACGTGGAGCGACTTCAAGGTGCCGGAAGAGGCGATCGGCTGCGGGTTCCACGAAGCGGTGCGCGGCGTGCTGTCACACCACGTCGTGATTCGCAACCACAAGATTGCGAACTATCATCCTTATCCGCCGACCCCGTGGAACGCGAATCCGCGGGACATCTATGGCACGCCAGGACCCTACGAAGACGCGGTGCAGAATACGCCGATCTTCGAAGAGAACGGTCCGGATAAATTCAAGGGCATCGACATCATGCGCGCGGTGCGCAGCTTCGATCCTTGTCTGCCGTGCGGGGTACACATGTATCTGGGCAATGGCAAGGTGCTGGAGACGCGGCATTCGCCGATGTTCGGCATGCAGCACGAGCCGTAGGCGGGCACGGCAAAAGGAGGCGCGTGGCGCACGAAGGAGAATTCGAGGACCCAATCCGGCGGCTTGGCCAATGTGTCGCGCAATTCGACCAGTTGCCGGAGAGTCCCGCCCGGGACGCGGGCCGAGAACTGGTGCAGCTGCTGATGGAGGTGCATGGCGCTGGCCTTGAGCGAATGATGGAGATCATCTTCGAATCGGGCGAGCCGGCGCGGCGCATCATCGATCGGCTGGGTAAGGACTCGCTGGTGGGCAGCCTGCTGCTGCTGTACTCACTGCATCCGGACCCTCTCGATATGCGAGTGCAAAGGGCCGTCGACCGCCTGCGGCCGCGCCTGCGCAAGCTGTCCTGCGCGATTGAACTGGTACAGGTGCAGGAGGGAGCGGTCCAGTTGCGGCTGGCGGTGGCCGGACACAGTTGCGGGTCATCCGCGCGCGACCTGCGCTCGATGGTGGAGGAGGGAGTGTACGAGCTGGCTCCCGATGTTTCCGCACTCGAGATCCAGGGACTGGAAGAGCCGGCGCCGACGGGGTTCGTTTCGCTGGCGAGCCTGATGGGGCATCCTCTGACGGCGGCAACAGCGAACCGACCTTTGCGGGAAGCGGAAGGTGCCGATTGAGAGGGTCCGCTGCGGCGATGGAGAGGACTCCTGATGTCTGACTCGTCCATGCCGGCATTCGACGAGGCGTTTGGCGCTCTGCGGCAGTTCACGCGGGCGCGGCGTGCGTCGTCGCGCGCGGTCGAATTTTGCGAGTTGTGCGGAACCGGCCTGGCTCACGAGCATCCGCACCTGGTAAACGTCGCGCAGCGGCAAATTGTGTGCGCCTGCGACGCCTGCGCCCTGCTCTTTGACGGCCGGGAGAAGGCGCGGTACAAGCGGGTTTCGCGACGCGTGCTGCAGCTGGCGAGCTTCACGATTTCCGACGGCCAGTGGGAAGGCCTGCTCATTCCGATCAGCATGGCGTTCTTTTTTCATTCCAGCGTGGAAGGCCGGGTCATCGCGCTGTATCCCAGTCCGGCGGGAGCGGTAGAGTCTCTGCTGCCGCTGGAGGCGTGGAACGAAATCGCGGAGAGTAATCCGGCGCTCCTGCATCTGCAGCCGGACATCGAAGCGCTGCTGGTGAACCGGGTGGGACACGCGCAGGGTCTGGGGCACGCGGAGTATTACATCGCGCCCATCGATGCGTGCTACAAACTGACTGGGTTGATGCGGGCTTCGTGGAAGGGCTTGTCAGGCGGTTCGGAAGTATGGACGGAGATTGCGCGGTTCTTCGCGGACTTACGATCGCAGGCGGACGTGGTGAGCGGAGACGCGCATGCCTGAGCTGAGCTTTCAGATTGAAGAGGCCGTCGTTGTGCCGCATGCGGCGGTGCCGACGCTCGCCTTCCGGCTGCGCATCCGCAACGCTGCGGAAGATGAGGAGATCCACACAGTGGCGCTGCGCTGCCAGATTCAGATCGAAGCAGCGCGCCGGCGATACACGGCGGAAGAGCAGGCGCGGCTCCGCGATCTTTTTGACACGCCGGATCGCTGGAGCCAGACGCTGCGCAGTCTGCTGTGGATGAATACGAGTATGGTGGTGCCGGCCTTTGCAGGCGCAGGCACGACGGCCGAACTCCAGGTGCCGTGCACGTTCGACTTCAACGTGGCGGCGACCAAGTACTTCGAGGGGCTCGAATGCGGAGAGATTCCGCTCAACATGATGTTCAGCGGGACGGTCTTTTATGCACAGGAGAGGGGCGATCTGCAGGTGGCTCCGATTTCGTGGGCCGAAGAGGCACGTTTCCGGCTGCCGGTTACGGTGTGGCGGGCGATGATGGATGCCTATTATCCGAACAGCGTGTGGCTGAACCTGCGCCGGGACGTCTTCGAACGCCTCTGCGAATACAAGCGGCAGCGCGGCATTCCCACGTGGGAGCAGGCTCTCGAGGAAATGCTGGCGGCTGACGAGGCGGTGCGCTCGTGAACCTCGGACCGGTGGAGAAGATCGCCGAGGCTGTGCTCTACGAAGGGTACATGCTCTATCCGTATCGGCCGTCGTCGGTCAAGAATCAGCAGCGCTGGAATTTTGGCGTGCTGGGGCCGCCTGGCTGGTGCGCACGACAGGAGGGCTCGGAATCCGCGACGATGCAGACGGAGTGCCTGGTGCGTGCGGGCGCGGAGACGCGGCTGACGGTAAAGATTCGCTTCCTGCAGATCGTGGAGCGCACGATCGGGAAGCTGCGGGTCGCGGGCCACGACATACCGGACGGCTCGGAGCCCGAATTCGACCCGGTGGATCGCCTGGAGGTAGCCGGGCGCGTCTTCCGGCCGTGGCGCGAAGCGGTCGAGCGCGAGCACGTTTTCGCGGCACTGGATCCTCGCTCGCTCGTCTCGCTTTCGCCGGCACGGTTCGCGTTCCCAGCTGGTCAGCAGTTCGAGTACCTGCGGGACGAGACGGGGCAGGCAGTGGGCGTGATCGTACGGAAGTGGGAGGCGCTGCACGGGGAGGCCGAGTTCGGCGTCCAGGCATGCGCGGAAGACCTCCTGAAGGTAATGGTGCGCGTGAACAACCGCACCGGGTTCGATCTGCCGGAGACGGCGAATCGCGAAGATTCCCTCCTCTTTTCGCTGGTTTCAGCGCACACCATCCTCGGCGTCGAGGATGGAGAATTCATCTCCCTACTGGAGCCGCCGGAAGGACTGGAACTGGCGGCTGCCCAGTGCTGCAACCTGGGGACCTGGCCGGTGCTCACGGATGATCAGGCGGAGACCATGCTGTCGTCGCCCATCGTGTTGTACGACCATCCGCAGATTGCTCCCGAGAGTGTGGGGAATCTGTTCGACGCGACCGAAGTGGACGAGATCCTGTCGCTGCGCATTCTGACGCTGAGCGATGAGGAGAAGCGTGAAGTCCGCCAGTCGGATGACCGTGCGCGGGAGATCCTGGAGCGCACCGAGAATCTGCCTCCCGAGCAGTTCATGAAGCTCCATGGGGTGCTGCGCGGGCTGACTCCCGTGAACGAGGAGGCCTCATGAATGAATGGGAGTGGAACCTTCTTGAGGACAAGGCTCCGGTGGAGTTTCTGGAGATCCGGGGAGTCGAAGTCCACAAAGGCGACCGCGTCCGCCTTCATCCGCGCAGCGGTGGCGACATTCTCGATTTGGCGCTGGACGGCCAGATCGCTGTCGTGGAAAGCCTGGAGCAGGATTACGAGGGCAAGCAGCACGTTTCCGTCGTGGTCGAGAGCGATCCCGGACGTGAATTTGGAATCATGCGGCAGCCGGGCCACCGCTTCTTCTTCAGCAGCGACGAGGTTGAGCCCCTGCCGTTCGAGGAGCAGGAGCCGAAGCCCCGTGCCGTCCCCCGCATTCTGGTGGCCGGCATTGGAAATATCTTCCTCGGCGACGACGGATTTGGCGTGGAAGTAGTACGCCGGCTGGCCAGCCTCCCGCTGCCAGCGGAAGTGCGGGTGGTGGACTTCGGTATTCGCGGACTGGATCTGGTGTACGCGCTTGAGGACGAGTACGAGACGACCATCCTGGTCGATGCGTTTCCTCACGGCAAGACGCCCGGGACGGTTTCCGTGGTGGAACCGGACAAGGACGCGATCCAGCCCTCGGGGGAGAACTTTGTAGAGCCGCACAGCATGCATCCGATGAATGTTCTGCGCATGGCGAAGTCACTACATGGTTCGCTGGTGCGCGTGCTGCTGGTCGGATGCGAACCCGCGAGCCTGGGCGGCGACGAGGGGCATATGGGTCTGAGCGAGCCCGTAGAGGCGGCGGTGGACGAAGCAGTGCGGGCGATTGAGGTGCTGGTGCGGAAGTTGCTGGCCGGAGAATCGGTCTGAGGCGGTGGAGATTTGCAAAAAGCTCACACAAGGAGAACGAGCATGGAACTCTTAGCGACGAATGGAACAGAGAGCGACAAGGACACGCTGTACATGATGGGAGGTTTCGCGCTGATGGTCTTCGGCGCCGGACTGATCCTCTCCAATCCGTACATCCGCCGTTACATGTCGCAAATGGGCATCGGAAACCTGGCGCACGCGGCCATGCCCGACGTAGAGCGCTATCTCAGAATCCGCGCCATGTAAGCGGCGCTCACCCCTTTACACAAACGATCCTCCGTCGGCTCGAGCAGGCGGAGTGCGGAGGACTGTGAATCTGTCGATGGAATCAGCGAATGTCCCGCTAGCCCCATACATTGTCGATCCACGAGCCAGCCGGTTCACCGTACAGGCTTTTGCCGCAGGCCTCCTCTCCGTGGCGGGGCACAATCCCACGATTGGGATTCGTAGTTTCAGCGGCGAGGTCCGGTTCAGCGCCAGCGCGACCCAGGCCAGCGGATTTCGAATCAGCATCCAGGCCTCGTCGCTGAACGTGCAGGACGATATCAGCGACAAGGATCGCCGCGAAATCGAGCGGCTCATGAACGAGCAGGTGCTGGAGACGGCGAAATATTCGGAGATCGTGTACGAGGCGTCGGAGGTGGCGATCACAAAGATTGGGGATGCGTTGTTTACGGCGAACCTCGCGGGGCAACTAACCCTGCATGGGGTCACGCGCCGGCAGCCGGTGACGGCGCGGATCGCGGTTTTTGGAACGCTGCTGCGAGCCTCCGGCGACTTCACCCTGAACCAGAGCGATTATCAGATCAAGCCGGTCTCCGTGGCCGGCGGAGTCCTCAAGGTCAAAGACGAGCTGAAGTTTTCCTTCGAGATGGTCGCGCGCGAGCAGAGCTGAGATGTGCGCGTGAGAACCAGGGACCTGTTCCGCGCAGTTCCGGTGAGCGACAAAGGGTATTCCATCGACAACGGGGGCGCCGGGTTTAATTGGGCGCTCACCTGTGCCTCTAATTGTCTTCAAATCTCACTTTCCGCGGGCTGTGAGTATGATCGGTCCGGCGGCTTCGATCGCTGTGAGCATGAATTGGCTGCCGCGGGTTAGAATCCGGGCGAGTCACTTTGAGCGGCGATGGTGTCGTTCAGTTGCGACTCTCCCGGGACGGACGGCGTCCCCAACGTAGAAGGCGGAAAGGCCCCAGGGGCTGAGCAAACTATGGCGAGCACGCGGATACATCGATGGAATGTCCTGGAACGCGCAGGGGCGAGTCGCCTCGGCCTCGTGCTGGGCTGCTGCTTCATTTTATGGAGCGGGGCCATCCCACTCACGGCGCAGGAAGCGCCGGTCCGCTATGACGGGCAGGCACACGTCTTCCGGATTGACGGTGCGGGGATGTCCTATGCGTTCGGTGTGAACGAAAAGGGCGAACTGCAGTCGATCTACTGGGGACAGAAGCTGGGGCCGCAGGATGCGTTTCCCGCGCCGCATTCCCGGCCGGGATGGGCCTCCTTCGATTTGCCGGTGAATACGACGCCGCAGGAGTTTGTGGGGTGGGGCGGCGGATTGTATGTCGAGCCGGATCTGAAGATCACCTATCCGGACGGGAATCGCGATCTGGTGCTGCACTACGTTTCGCACGCCATCGATGGGAACACCCTCACGATAGTGATGAAGGATATTACGCGTGAGGTGTACGTCTCCCTTGCGTACCGGGTGGACAGCGCGACGGGGATTCTGCGGCGATCGGCAACCGTGGAGAACAGGACTGCGCAGCCCTTTACGATCGAAGAGGCGGCGTCGGGGACGTGGAATTTGCCGGCGGCGAATGATTATGAGCTGCGGACTCTCACCGGAAGATGGGCCGGCGAGTGGGCTCTGCAGAAGGAAGCGATGCATCCCGGAAAGACGATTCTGGAAAGCCGGCGGGGATCGACGGGGCACCAGAACAATCCCTGGTTCGCCATCGAGCGTGGGGACTCGGGCGACGAGGATCATGGGCAGGTCTGGTTCGGGGCGCTGGGGTGGAGCGGATCGTGGCAGATTGCCATCGAGCAGATGCAGGCGATGCAGGTGCGGGTCACGGGCGGGTTCAATCCTTTTGATTTTGCGTATGTGCTGAAGCCGGGCGAATCGCTGGCACTGCCGGATTTTTACGGAGGGTATTCAGACCAGGGGATCGGCGGAGCATCGCGCCTGCTGCATCGATTTGAGCTGGCGGAGATCTTGCCTGGGGCGCCGCATCCGCGGGTGCGGCCCGTGCTGTACAACTCCTGGGAAGCGACGGAGTTCGATGTAAACGAAGCGGGCCAGGAGGTGCTGGCGGAGAAGGCGGCGAGCCTCGGCGTGGAGCGCTTTGTGATGGACGACGGCTGGTTCGGCGAACGGAGCAACGACCATGCCGGCCTGGGGGATTGGTGGCCGAATCCGCAGAAGTTTCCGCATGGACTGAAGCCGCTGATCGATAAGGTCCATTCTCTGGGGATGGATTTTGGGTTGTGGGTCGAGCCGGAGATGGTGAATCCGAACAGCCGGCTCTATCGCGAGCATCCCGACTGGGTACTGAATTTTCCGGGAAGGCCGCGGACGGAGGCCCGGAATCAACTGGTGCTGAATTTGGCGCGGCCGGATGTCCGGAATTATGTGTTCGGTGTGCTCGACAAGCTGCTGACGGAGAACGATATTGCGTTTCTCAAATGGGATTACAACCGAAACTGGTCAGAGCCGGGATGGCCTGCGGTGGCTCCGCAGGAAGAAAAAGAAGTGTATGTGAAGTACGTCGAGAACCTGTATTCGATCCTGCGGGAATTGCGGGAGCGGCATCCGAAAGTGGAGATTGAATCATGCTCGGGCGGGGGCGGCCGCGTGGATCTGGGCATCCTGCGCTATACGGATGAGGTCTGGCCGTCGGACAATACCGACCCGTTCGACCGCTTGTCGATTCAGTATGGATTCACCTATGCGTATACGCCGGGAATCATGATGGCGTGGGTGACCGACTCGCCCAACTGGGTGAACCACCGGAGCACTTCGCTGACCTACCGGTTCCTGTCATCGATGCAGGGCTCGCTGGGAATTGGGGCCAACCTGAACCAGTGGACGCCGGAGGACTTTGCGACGGCGAAGGCGCTGGTGGCGCAGTACAAGCAGGTGCGGGCGACGGTGCAGCACGGAGACCTGTACCGGCTGATTTCGCCGCTGCACGGCAGCGAAGCGTCCGCGATGGAGTCGGTGGGAACCGGCGGACAGCAGGCAGTGGTGTTTGCGTATCTGCATTCGAGCCAGATGGGGTACCTGTATCCTCGGCTGTATCTGCGGGGCCTGCAACCGGATGCGACTTATCGCCTGCACATCATGGACGGGCAAGCCGCGGCGGGGACGCCGGACGCGGCAAGCGGCGCCTGGTGGATGCACGCCGGCGTGCAGCTGGAGCTGCGCGGTGATTTCCAGGCCGCGATGTTCACGCTGGAGCGGTGACCCTTGGCACGAGCTCCGATTGAACGGAATACGTTGTGAGTAATGCAGGCACGAATCCATTCTCCGTGGCCGGTCGAATCGCGATGGTGACCGGCGGTAGCCGCGGCATTGGACTGGCGGCGGCCCGAGCGCTGGGACAGAATGGGGCGCGGGTGATTCTGGCCGCTCGGAGCGAGGATACGCTGCGCACCGCTGCCGAGAATATGCGGGCGGAAGGGATCGAAGCGGAGTGGTCGGTGATGGATTTAGGGCAGCCGGAGCGAATCGGCGAATGGTTCGCGGAGTGCAGCGGGCGGCTGGGAAGGCCGGAGATCCTGGTGAATGCGGCCGGGATTACGCGGCGAGGTGCGGCCACCGATCTGACCCTAGAGGACTGGAACGCAACCATGGCGGTGAATGCGACATCGGCTTTTGAGCTGAGCCGTTGTTTTGCGCGGACCCTGATCGCCGCGGGCCAGCCAGGCAAAGTAATCAATATTGCCTCGCTGATGACCGCGGCAGCACGGCGCGGGACATCGGCGTACACTGCCTCGAAGGGCGCCATCGGGCAGCTGACGAAAGCCCTCGCAGTGGATTGGGCGCCGCACGGGATCCTGGTCAACGCGGTCGCCCCTGGGTATATCGAAACAGAATTGACTGAGGTGCTGCAGGCGGATCCACAATTCGATACCTGGGTAAAGCAGCGTTGCCCGCTGGGGCGGTGGGGCAAGCCGGTGGATGTTGCGTGGCCGATTGTCTTTCTGGCCTCGCCCGCTTCCGACTTCATGACCGGGCAGGTTATCTTCGTCGATGGCGGCTGGCTCGCCACATTCTGACCCTTTTCGCAATGGCCGGTGAATGAGCCACCTTACTGAGATTCCTGCGATCGGCGATACAGCTTGAGCGAAGGACAATCGTTGAACGATTCGCCGCGCGAGCCGCAGGCGTCCCCAGGGCGCCGATGGCAAATTGCGTGGCTGCTGGGGCTGGGCGTCCTGGTCAACTACTTTGACCGGGTGAATCTTTCCGTATCGCATCAGGCGCTCATTGCGACGTTCGGGATATCCGACATCGCCTTTGGATACCTGCTCAGTGCTTATAACTGGACCTATGCGCTGTTTCAGCTGCCCATGGGGTCGGTGCTGGACCGGTTCGGCGTAAAGCGAGTCGGACGCGCGAGCACACTGGTGTGGAGCTTTGCTTCGTTTGCGGCGGCAGCAACGCCAGGGCTGGGCGGATTTTTCGGGGCGCGGCTGCTGCTGGGCGTCGGCGAAGCGCCCACATTTCCCGCGAATGCCAAGGCGATTGGGCTATGGTTTCCGCAACACGAGCGCAGTTTTGCTACGAGCTTATTCGATTCGGCGGCGAAGCTGGCATCGGGAATCGGAGTGCCGCTGATCGGAATCCTCCTGCTGCGTGTGGGATGGCGGCTGAGCTTCGCATTCACCGGGATATTGAGCCTCGTGTACTTTTTCCTGTTCTGGCGGGTGTACCGGGACCCGAACGAGACACCGGAACTGACGGCAGCTGAGCCGGCGTCCGCTCGCGAGCAGCCTGAGCCGGAGGAGCGGAGCGCATCGATCGGCTATCTCCTGCGGCAGCGGAAGGTACTGGGGCTGGCGTTGGGGTTCGGGTCGTACAACTATGTGTTTTACATGCTGCTCACCTGGTTGCCGAGTTATCTGTCGGAGTCGCTGCATGTGGATCTGCTGCATTCGTTCCTCTACACCGGGGTGCCATGGCTGGTGGCGACAGCGGCGGAACTGTCGATTGGCGGATGGCTGGTGGACGAGCTGGTGCAAAGGGGATGGAATGCGAACGCCGTTCGGCTGACCGTGCTGGTGGGCGGGACCTCGCTGGGCCTGGGGATTTTGGCGGCAGGGTTCGCGCATACTCCACTGCAGGCGCTGGGGTGGATTACGCTCGCGAACAGCGGCCTGGCAGCTGCATCTCCGGTAGGCTGGTCGATGCCGTCGCTGATTGCGCCGCGAGGCAGCGTGGGGCGCGTGGGCGGGATCATGAATTTCTCGAATCAGATTTCGGGCATTGCTGCGCCGGTGGTGACAGGATATCTGGTGAACGCACGCCATTCGTATACGGCAGCGTTCGCGGTGGCGGCCGGATATCTGCTGGTGGGGATCAGTGGGTATCTGTTCCTGCTGCGGGATACAAAGCCTCTGATCATTGAGTAGGAATCGGGGACTAGCCAAAGCGGGCGGCCTGCAATCGCCTGGATCGCAATCCAACTCAGTGGTTCGCTCAGGGTTTGGATTGGACCGTGGCGCGAGTGGATCCGGTGGAAATGCCACCATCGACGAGCAGGGTCTGGCCCGTGATGTACCGGCTGGCTTCGGAGGCCAGAAAGACAATGGCGCCATCCAGATCATCGGGGCGGCCGGGCCGCTTCACAGGGATGCGGTCCGTCAGGTAGTCGACCCATTCCTTGTTCTCGTAGAGAACGCGGTTTTGCTGGGTCTCAAACCAGCCTGGGGCGAGACAGTTGACCGTGATGCCGTGCCGACCCCAGTCATCGGCGAGGCTCATGGTGAGCTGGCGGACGCCGCCGCGGCTGGCGCCATAGGGACCAAGCCCCGCGAAACCGAACACGCTGGTGACGGAACCAATGTTGATGATCCGGCCATATTGGTGACCGATCATGCCACGGGCGACGGCCTGGGCAACAAAGAAGCTGCCGCGGAGGTTGGTATCGAGGACGAGGTTCCAGTCCTCCCAGGTGATTTCGAGCGCGGGCTTGCGAACATTGCACCCGGCGTTGTTGACGAGGATGTGGATCTGCCCGAAGGCATCCTCGGCCTGGGCGGCCATGCGCTCAATGCTGGCGGGTTCGCGGACGTCGAGTTCGAGGGCGAGAGTGCGGCGACCCAGCGCCTGTATGTCGCCTTCGAAGGCCGCCAGGGTCTCGCGGTGGCGGCTGGTGAGGATGATGTCGGCGCCAGCGCGAGCGAGCGCGCGTGCGAAGTACTGGCCGAGGCCGCGGCTGGTTCCGGTGACGAGGGCGACCTGGCCGGAGAGGTCGAACAGGTTTTCGCTCACGCCATCATCTCCGGATTAGCGGCGAGAACAATTTTCATCAGGTTGGGTTCGTGGCGATAGAGGCGCTCGAACCACTGCGGACCCTCATCAAGCGAGGCGACGGCGCTGATCAGACGTGCAACCTGGATTTTGCCGGAGGTGACGAGTTCAATGGCCTGGGGGTATTCGCCCGCGGAGGCTGCGGTTCCCTGCAGGCGGAGCTGACGCGTGACCACCTTTTGCAGCGGGAGCGTGACTTCGGGGACGACGTTCCCGATGAGGGTCACCGTTCCGCCTTTGCGGACGGCGTCGATCGCGGTGGCGACTGAGTCGTTGCGTCCGACGGCTTCGATGGCCAGATCGGCACCGGCTCCGTTAGTGATGCGCTGAATATTTGGGATGAGCTGATCGGCCAGGAAGGTGCCGGTCGCCCCGAGGCTTTCAGCGAGTCGCAGACGCGTGGCATCAATATCCGCTATGTAGACGCGTTCGCAACCAAGGGCGAGGGCGGCTTGAAGGGTGAGAAGGCCGATCATTCCGGCGCCGATGACAACGGCGGTTTCGCCGCCGCGGATCTGGCTAACGTTTGTGGCGTGAAGAGCGACGGAGACGGCCTCAAGCATGGCCGCCTCGGCGAACGACATTGCCGCGGGAAGGCGGTAGACGATGCGCTCTGGAACGACGAGGAATTCGGCGAAGGCACCATTACGGCGGTAGTCACCACAGGAAACGCCGACGACTTCGCGGTGATCGCACAGGTTCATTTCGCCGCGGATGCAGAAGGGGCATGCTCCGCAGTAAACGGTGGAGTCGAAGGTGACGCGGTCGCCAGGCTGGAAAGTCGTAACGTCGGGCCCGATGAGGGCGACGATGCCGGCTGCTTCGTGCCCCATGACGATGGGCGGAATGCGGCGTCCGGAAGAGCCGTCGTACCCGTGAACGTCGCTGCCGCAGATACCGCAGCCGGCGATACGGATGAGGATTTCGCCGCGGCCGGGAACGGGCTGTGGGATCTCACCGATCTCGAGATGGCTGAGTTGGGTCAGAATAAGCGCCTTCATCGAACTCCGGACCTCCATTCGTCGCTGGCGCGACATCGCGCGCTTTGCGTTTTCGTCCTTAAGTATAGATGGCGGGGTTATGCCAGGGTCCGAGCCAGAGCAAGGCGGCGTTTGGGACGGTTACTGCCGCAGCGAGTCCGCGCGAGATTCAGTTGGGCGGGAAATTCTATTTCTAAGCGTTCGAGCCTCCAGGCATCTCAATTGGGCGATTTTGTCCGCCTGAGAAGCTTCGGCTGCGCAGAGCGGCTGGCAAAGACGTAAATTGGAACTGCAAACGAGGAAGGCGCTAAATGGATGGTCATGTAACGCGTCGGGGATTCCTGGGATCGTCTGCCGCCGCTTTGCTCGCCGGCCTGGGGTCTCAGATGTCCGGAGAAACAGCAGGCCCAGCGGCCGGTGAGGAAACGCGGAGATCCGAAGAGGCGAACGCCGGCCCTCAGCGGAATCTCATCCTGTTCATGCCCGATGAGCTGCGCGCGGATGCTCTGGCTTGTTACGGCAATCCGTTGACACGAACTCCAAACTTCGACCTTCTGGCAAAGGGGGGTGCCCGGTTTGCCAATTGCCACGTCCAATACCCTGTCTGCGGCGCCTCGCGCTGCAGCCTGCTGACCGGCTGGCCGACGAGTGTACGAGGTCACCGCAGCCTGTTCTATTTTCTTCGCCCGTACGAACCGAACCTGTTCCGATATCTGCGGCAGGCGGGCTATGACGTGTTCTGGTATGGGAAAAATGACGCGCTGGCCGCCGAGTCGTTCTGCGACAGCGTGACCATGTGGAACCATCCGGATTTCACACCGCCTGCCGGGGCGCGCGCGATGGCGCGGGCTTTCGGAAGCGCCATCACCGGCCCGGATACATTCCTTACCCGCGAAGATGTGGATCGCCGGGAGACCTACGAGTACGGTTTAGTTCAGGCGGCTATCCGCATTCTCGAGAGGAAAGAGAAGGATCGTCCCTTTTGCATCTTTCTTCCGTTGCTGTCGCCGCATCCTCCGTACGCTTCGCCGCAGGGATTCAGCGATATGTACAATCCGGCAGACATCCATGATCTGCGACCGATTGGCCTTCCCCGCAAGCCGTCCTATATCTCGGCGATCCGCAAAGCCTATGGACTGGATGGTGTGCCGGAAGATACCTTCTGCAAAGTGCGCGCGGCCTATTATGGAGCGGTAAGTTTCAGCGACTGGCTGATGGGAGAGATTCTGGAAGCCGTCGACCGCGCGAATCACGAACAGGATACGGCGGTCTTTCTTCTTTCCGATCATGGCGACTACGCAGGGGACTACGGCCTGGTGGAAAAATGGCCGAGCGGTCTTGAAGATAATCTGACGCATGTTCCCTTAATTGCGCGCGTTCCGGGAGGAAAGCCGGGAATCAGCTCGACCAACATCGTCGAGCTGTTTGACGTGATGGCGACCTGCCTCGCGCTCGCCGGAACCGAGGCACGGCACACCCATTTTGCGCGGAGCCTGCTGCCCCAGGTGCATGGCGGCCCCGGCGATCCGAATCGCGCCGCCTTTTGCGAGGGCGGTTATAACCAGTATGAGCCGCAGTGTTTCGAGCATGATGAGCTGCGCACCGACTCCCTGTATTACCCGAAGGAGTACCTTGAGACGAGCGCCCCGCAGACCATCAGCAGAGCGGCGATGGTCCGTACTCATGAATACAAACTGGTCAGCCGTCCGCAGGGACAAAGTGAGCTTTATATCTATAAGGACGATCCCCAGGAACTGCAGAATCGCTACGGCGACCGCGAATACGCCGACATTCAGAGCGGGTTGCAGGAGCGGCTGCTGCACTGGTACGTCAACACAACGGGTATTGCTCCGTTCGACAAAGATCAGCGCAACCTGCCCCCGTATTACCCGACTGCTGAGCTTCCCCTCTCGATTCCCGCAGCCGTCCGGACGATTGTCGATGGAAAAGCTGAGTGACTGAGGATCCTGAACGAGATTGCAGGCGTGTATGAATGATGCGTTGACGCACTTACGAGTTGAGTACCGGTAATGTCGTGCGGAGCTGCGCAAAGCGAGAAGAAGGCCTGCTGTGTCCCAGGGGCCGGGCGGTCGGCTGAGGCCGCACATTCAGCGGCGAACGTCCCGTTGCTGAGTGAACCTGCCGAGTTGCGGCCGGAGATTGCGGATGGGATGATTGCCATCCCGGCCGGCTCCTTCCTGATGGGCACCGACTATGCCCAGGCCTTCCCTCAGGATGGCGAGGGACCGGTCCGCTCCATCGCATTGGATCCCTTCCAGATCGACCGCTTTCCCGTAACGAACGAACGGTTCGGCCGCTTTATTGCGGAAACCGGCTACCGTACGGAAGCCGAGCGATTCGGCTGGTCGTTTGTGTTCTGGGCCCATGTCCCCCAGGAGCGTTTCGAGGAACTGGTCGAAGACACGGTGGCTGCGGCTCCCTGGTGGTGTAAGGTGCCGGGA
The DNA here is from genome assembly GCA_049579805.1 of Acidobacteriaceae bacterium. Classification (GTDB taxonomy): domain Bacteria; phylum Acidobacteriota; class Terriglobia; order Terriglobales; family Acidobacteriaceae; genus Palsa-343. The sequence goes on along the minus strand of JBAUOP010000174.1, from coordinate 29,160 downwards.
GCCCACTGGAAATCGCCGGAAGGTCCCGGCTCGCATGTTGCGAATCGGCAGCAGCATCCTGTGGTGCACGTTTCGTGGAACGACGCACAGGCCTTTTGCCGCTGGTCGGGGCAGCGCCTGCCCACCGAGGCGGAATGGGAATGCGCGGCCCGAGGTGGTCTGGTGCAGAAGCTGTATCCCTGGGGAGATAAGCTGCGTCTGAACGGACAACATATGTGCAATATCTGGCAGGGTGATTTTCCGCGCCTCGATACTGGGGATGACGGTTACACGGGGACCTGCCCTGTCGACGCGTTTCCGGCCAACGGCTTTGGCCTGTATTCCATGACAGGCAACACCTGGGAGTGGTGCGAGGATTGGTTCGACGCCGCGTTCCACAGGAGCGCCTCGCCGGTGAATCCCCGAGGGCCGCTGGAAGGAACGAGCCGCGTGATGAAGGGCGGGTCCTTTCTATGTCATCGGTCTTACTGCAACCGCTACCGAGTTGCAGCCCGCACCTCTCAGACGCCCGACAGTTCCACGTCGAACATTGGCTTTCGCTGCGCTCTGACCGCTCGCGCATTGAGTCCAAAGTGAAGATGCACCGCTTCGCAAGATCTGTCGTGAGGAGATTCGCATGAGTACTGTCAGCCGTCGCCGCTTTCTGGCTACTGCCGCTGTCACGTTGGCTGCAACACGTCTGCGGGCGCAGTCTGCCGCCGTTGCCAGGCTGAATATTTCGTCGCAGGCGGAGGGTCCGCATATGCCGGAAGATTTCATGGGGCTCTCGTATGAGGTGGAGCAGCTTCTGGACCCAACCTTCTTCTCGGCAGAGAATACGGGGCTAATCCGTAAGTTCAGGGCGCTAACTCCTCGCGGCGTGCTGCGGCTGGGCGGGAATACCAGCGAGTATGAATGGTGGAAGCCGACTCCGGAGTCGAACGAACCGGAACATCCCCGGACGCGCGAGGTGCCGGGCGAGCCCAAAGCGCAGTACTACCCGGTCACGGCGGAGGCCGTGCGCAACCTCGCGGGCTTCCTGCGTGCGACGGGATGGACCTCCCTTTACGGAATCGGAATGGGGACAAACACGCCGGAGCACGCCGCGGCGGAGGCCGAATACGTGGCCAGGACTTTGGGCGAGCGTCTGCAGTACTTCCAGATCGGGAACGAGGTGGACCTGTTCGGCCGCCATATGCGCGATCCGAAGACGTGGAACGCAAAGACCTACCTGGATGAGTGGTTGGCGATGGCGAGGGCGGTGACTAAGGCGGTGCCGGGGGCGCGCTTTGGCATGCCGGACGTGGCCGCGAACGTTGGATGGCTGACGGAGATTGCGGAGATGTGGCCATCGGTCCGGAATCCACCGCAAGTGACTACGCTGACCCATCACTATTACTTCGGCGGCCCGGCGACGAACCCCGAGGTGAACATCGCCAATCTGTTGAAGCCCGCAACGATGGCACGCGTGCAGAAAACTGCGGATGCAGCGATGGCCGCGGCGAACAAGATGGGCGTTCGGGTGCGCATGACCGAGGGCAACACGTGTTACCGTGGCGGCAAGCCGGGTGTGTCTGACGTATTCGCGGCGGCGCTGTGGTCAGCGGACTACTCACTACTGCTGGCAAGTAACAACTATTCCGGCGTGAACCTGCATGGAGGCACGGGCAAATCTGTGGCGAACGGGGTGGGTGGATTTCTTCCCGGCGACGTCTTGCTGAAAGCGGCAGGGGCGACGCTGGAACAGATTGCGAGCCACCCCCACCCGTTCTACACGCCGATTGCGACCTTCGGAGATGAGTACACACTCGAGCCGGTGGCATATGGGCTCATGTTCGCTGGCGCACTGTGCGGGGCAACGCTGGTGAAGGCAGATCTGGCGAGCCAGATCCTTGCGACGGGCGTGGATGCGACGGCTTACGCGGCAACGCTGCCGGGCGGGGCTCGGGCCATCGTGATCCTGAACAAGGATGCGGAGCGGGATTTGGACCTGACGATTGATTTTGGCGCAGCACGCGGCGCAGTCGAGATTGAAACGCTGCATGCACCGGCGTTGGACGCGGGAGAGGCCCACATTACACGAAACACGGAAGAGGGTGCGCTGAAACACGGGCGCTATGCGGTGACAGTGCCGCACGCGTCGGGGATGCGCCTAACCGTGCGGTAGAGAAGGCGACAGTTAGCCCCTGCGTCACACGACGGTCGGCTACCAGGTGCGCTTCGAGGAAGTTGTCGGACCGAGCACGCGCGGTGGCAGTCCATTGTTCCGTTAACCGGAGCCCGGCAGCCGGTCGTCTGCGGCATCAACTCCATCCAGGCCTTCTACGACGGACAGAACTGGCACGTCATCGACGCCCTCTCTGGCCGAAGACGCCACCCACCTAATCTCCGCCCATAGTTGCCGCAGGAACGGTGCTGATTCTGGATCGCGATCCGGATCAGGGGATTCGGTCGGGCTCCGGGTGGGAGCATCCTTGTGTTACAAATGTTTCTCATGGCCGCGCCAATAACAATTTCAGTCATCTCTGCTTCGCTGGACGGAATGGATCTGTCGTCGCGCGGCCGTTTTATCCGGTCGTCGATCGGCGATTCGGGTCATAACAAATGCGGTCGTGCTTGCGATGGGCGTACATTCGACCGCCTGTCGGAAATACTCCGAAGCGCGCGATTCATCTCCCGGCCAACCTGTAACATTCGATACACTTCATCCGGTTGTGCCCGCGGTACTCGACCGGAGGCGCTTGTTTATCCATTTGGAGCGCCACGAACGGCTGTGAATGTCGCTGTTTGAAGGACGCAGATATTGAGAAGCCCATTCACCATACCGGCCGTGGCGCCAGATCGTTCGGAATCCCGCCCCTCTGGCGAACTTCCCCGCGTCCTCACGTTGAACGACATGATCCTGCTGGTGATCGGAAGCGTGATCGGATCTGGAATCTTTCTCGTTCCAGGCATCGTGCTCCGGCCGGTGGGAAACAACGTTCCACTCGCGCTTTCCATCTGGTTCGCCGGCGGAGTGCTTTCCCTGCTGGGCGCGCTGACTTACGGCGAATTGAGCGCGATGAAACCGCAGGCTGGAGGCCTTTACGTTTATATTCGCGATTGTTTTGGATCGTTTCCCGCGTTTCTATTCGGATGGACGCTGTTCTTCGTCACCGGCACAGGAACGATCGCGACCCTCGCCGTCGCATTCGGCGTTTATCTCGGCCAGATTGTCCCCATCTCCCCCTGGATGGCGAAGATGATGTCGTTGCTGATGATTGCGGCCATTACGGTTGTCAACGTCCGCGGCGCGCGCCAAAGTGCCAACCTGCAAAATATCGCCACGGCGATTAAGGCAGGCGGAATTGTCCTGATGGCGATCGTTCTGCTCTGGCTGGGGCGCGGGCATCATCCAGTCCAAACTCCGAGCTTTTCCGGGATGCCGACTCATTCTCTGCTTTCCGGCATCGGCCTGGCTCTGGTAAGCGTGCTTTGGGCGTATGAAGGATGGCAGTATGCCGCATACAGTGCCGGAGAAGCTAAGAATCCGCAGCGCAACCTTCCTCTGGCATTCCTGATCGGCACCGGGGCTCTCATCGCTCTCTATCTTTTCGCGAACGCTGGGTATCTCGCCGCCCTGGGGGGACCGGGCGTGGCCGCTTCCGATCGTGTCGCCGCGACTGCGGTGGCCGCCGTTATCGGCCCGGGCGCGGCAAAGTTGGTTGCGCTCATGATTCTGATCGCCATTGTAAGCGCCGCCAATTCGTGCGTGCTCACGTTGCCGCGCGTGTATTACGCAATGGCTGCAGACGGGCTGTTCTTTCGCAGGCTGTCGGAAATTCATCCGCGATTTCAAACCCCCGCATTTGCCATTATTGCCGGCTCCGTTTGGGCGGCATTGCTCGCGGCTACCGGCACATTTGAGCAACTGCTTACGTATGTCGTATTTATCGGCTGGGCATTTTATGCTCTCGCCGCCGGCTGTATTTTCGTTTATCGCAGACGCCAGCCGAATGCCGCATTGCCCTATCGAGTGCCCGGCTATCCGTGGACGCCGCTGATATTCATTGCGACCGTGGCGGCATTTGTGACAAATACCATCGTGGCTGAACCCGGCCGCGCCGCGGTTGGAATGGCGGTGGTATTTGCCGGTGCGCCGGCGTATCTTGTCTGGCGCAAACTCAAACGGCAAAGGGCAATTGTCGAGGAGGGCGGATGATTGCAATTCGGCGGCTCGCGACGCTGCAGGAGATGCATGCCTGCGAGCAGCTGCAGAAGGCAGCCTGGCAATTTTCCGACGTTGAGATCGTGCCGCACACCGTGTTTGTTGTGGCCGATAAAACCGGCGGCGAAGGGCTGGGGGCATTCGATGGCGATCACATCGTCGGTTTCGCACTCGCATTTCCCGCGGTCCACGCAGGGCGGTTTTGCCTTCATTCCCATATGACAGCGGTTCTTCCGGAATGTCAGAACGCGGGAGTGGGCCGGCGACTCAAACTCGCGCAGCGGGAAAACGCTATGGGGCGTGGCGTCGAGATGATCGAGTGGACGTTCGATCCCCTGCAACTGAGAAACGCCCACTTCAACATTGCTCGACTCGGCGCGGTCGTGCGGCGGTATCTGCCCAACCTATACGGCCGCACGTCCAGCAATCTGGATGCCGGCCTGCCCACCGATCGCCTGGTCGCCGAATGGTGGCTCGCTTCCCGTGTCGTGCAGGACACGCTTGAACGCGGCGGCCGCAAAATTTCGGCGACGCACGAATGCATCGCCATCCCGGCGAACATCTCCGCAATACGCGGCTCCGATCCGCAGCAGGCCATGGAGATTCAGTCCCGGGTGCGCTCGGAATTTCAAACGCTGCTGCAAAACTCCTACGCAGTCACTGGATTTATCCTGGACGAACAATCCGGAACCTATCTGCTGGAGCCGTATGAAGAATGATTCATGTCAACAATAAAGGCGCCGGTACTGCTCACCTCCGCTGTGGAAGGATCAGCTTGTTGAAAACGATCGCACCGTCGCTTGTCGCCGATCCTGCCCAGGGCTCGCGCCACAACCGCGGATGCGCGGTGGACATCACGCTCTACTACCTCAGGACCGGGAAAGAGCTTCCGATGACGGGCGTGTTCGACGAAATGTCCGACCGCTCCTGCGCGAATGATCCGGGCGGCACCTCACTGCAGCGATGGCGCCGTAACCTGCTTCGCCAGGCGATGGAAGACCAGGGCTTCACGGTCTACGAATATGAGTGGTGGCACTTCGACTACAAAGACTGGCAGCAGTATCCCGTTCTGAATATTCGGTTCCGGGACATTCCGCCCACGACGGCGTCAGGTCCACAAAGCTAAAGCAAGGAGGGTATTTACACCCATGTTTCCAGGCAGAATTGCTCGCCCCTTTTCGTTCGCAATCGTCGCATTTTGCATACCGACCCTGTTTGCGCAGTCTCCAGCGACTCTTAAACAGCGAATCGATGCAATCATGGCGCGGCCTGAGTTCGCGCATGCGCATTTCGGCATCGAACTTTATTCGCTCGATTCAGGCCGCTCAGTGTACACGCTGAACGCGCAGAAGCTCTTCGTTCCTGGGTCGACCACTAAGCTGCTCACCGAAGGTACAGCTCTCGAGCTTCTCGGACCGAACTACCGCTTCCACACCCGCGTGTATCGCACGGGGCCGATCGACAAAGGCGGCACTCTGCACGGCGATCTGGTCGTTGTCGCGAGCGGCGATCCCGATTTGTCGAACCGCATTCAGCCGAACGGGACTCTCGCTTTCGAAAATGAGGACCATTCCTACGGCGGGCCAAAGAGCAAGGGGCTGCCCGGAGATCCCCTGCTCGTAATGCACGAATTTGCGCGGCAGATCGCGGCGAAAGGAATCATGCGCATCGAAGGCCGCGTGTTGGTGGATACGTCGCTGTTCCCCGAAGGCGAGCGCGAGTTGGGCACCGGGGTTGTGATTTCGCCGATCGTCGTCAATGACAATCTTGTGGACGTCATCGTCTCGCCCGGCCAGAGTGAAGGCGCGCCTGTCCAGCTGAAGATTTCACCGGAGACGTCTTACGTCCGCATCATCAATCAGGCCACTACCGGCAAACCCGGATCTCAGCCCGACATATCTTATACAGATGAGAAGCTGAACCCCGACGGCACTCGCAGCGTGACGCTGAGCGGCAGTCTGCCGCTCGGAGCGCCGCCACAGATGAACGCCTACCCTGTGCCGGAGCCGGGCCGATATGCCGCGGCCCTTTTGGTGCAGGCGCTCAGGGATCAGGGCATCGCCGCAAAGCTGCCCGCGCCCGCGGAACGGGTGGACTTCACAGCCCTGGCTATAAATTACAAACCGGAAACTCTTGTGGCCGAGCACGTCTCGCCGCCCTTGAAGGAGGAGATCCGGGTCACCCTTAAGGTCAGCCAAAATCTGCATGCCAGCATGACGCCTTACATCCTGGGAGCGGTCTTGGCTCATGCGCATACAAATATCGACCAGGCCGGCTTCGATCTTGAAAATGCCTTCCTTAAGAAAGCGGGCCTCGATCTCGCCGCCGCGTCTCAGACCGACGGCGCCGGAGGAAACGCTTTTTTCACGCCGGATTTCATGACGCACTATCTGCTCTTCATGTCGAAGCAGAGGAATTTCCCCGATTTCTATCGCGCCCTCCCGGTGCTCGGCCGCGACGGTACCCTCGCCGACATCGAGGTGCACTCCCCGGCCGCCGGGCACGTCCATGCCAAGACCGGGACGTTCGAGGTTTACGACGCACTGAACAAGAACCTGATGGTCACCGGCAAGGGTCTGGCCGGTTATATGGAGACGGCGGCCGGCCAGCATCTGCTGCTGGCGCTGTACGTAAATATGGTCTCCGTTCCGCTGGACGATCCGAATGCCGCAGAGCAAGTGGTTGGTGGGGCGCTCGGCGAGATCGCGGCGGCCGCGTATAACTCGCCGTTGCCGGCGCAGGAACACGCTGAGGCAAGCAATGATTACGACGTCATTATCAGGAACGGCAGAATCATGGATGGCACCGGCAATCCGTGGGTGTCCGGCGACATTGGCATCCGCGGAGATCGCATCGCGGCCATCGGCAATCTGCGGAACGCCACCGCCGGGCGTGTGATCGATGCATCCGGATTGGTAGTTTCGCCGGGATTCATCGATATGCTGGGCCAGTCCGAAATCTCTCTTCTCGTCGACAACCGCTCGCTGAGCAAACTGTCGCAGGGAATCACGACGGAAATCACCGGCGAGGGCCAGTCCATTGCGCCACAGGACGCGCTCACTCTCGCAAGCCTTCAACCGGAACTGAATCAGTACCACCTGACTGTCGATTGGACGGACCTCAACGGCTACTTCCGTCGCCTCGATGAAACCGGCACTCCGCTGAACATTGGCACGTATGTCGGTGCGGCGCAGGTTCGGGAGGCGGTACTTGGGGATGTAGACCGCGCGCCTACGCCGGAAGAACTGGACCGAATGAAGGCCCTGGTCGCGCAGGAAATGCAGGAGGGTGCATTTGGAATTTCCACGGCGCTGATCTATCCGCCGGGCCATTACGCCACGACCGAGGAACTCGTCGCCCTGGCGAAAGTGGTTTCGCAATATGGAGGAATTTACGCGACGCACATGCGCAGCGAGGGCCAAACCGAGCCTCAGGCGATCGACGAGGCTCTGCGCATCGGACGCGAGGCCAACATTCCCGTGGAAATTTTCCACCTTAAGGTCATGGGCAAAACCCGTTGGGGATCGATGCCGAAGGTCGTAGCCACGATCCAGGCTGCCCGCGATTCCGGTCAGGACGTTACCGCCGACATGTATCCGTATCTTGCCGGCGGTACGGCGCTCGCCTCCAGCCTCCCTCCGTGGGTGGCGAACGGCGGTCAGAATCAAATGCTCGAGCGGCTCAAGGATCCCGCGATTCGCGAGAAGATCAGGCAGGAAATGGCGTCCGATCATCCCGGCTGGGAAAACTTGTTCTTTGACAGCGGCGGCGGCGCGGGCGTGATGATTTCCGGCGTGGAAAATCCCGCACTGAAAAAATACGACGGGCAGACCATCGAGCAGGTCGCCGCGGAGCAACACAAGTCTCAGCTCGACACTCTCTTCGACTTCATTCTCGCCGACCACGGACAGACCGGCGCGCTGTATTTCATGGCCAGCGAAAGCGATCTGAAATACGGCCTGAAGCAGCCGTGGACCAGCCTCTGCCTCGATGCCGGAGAACTTTCGCTCGAGGGGCAGCTTTTTGAGATCCATACCCATCCGCGCGCCTTTGGCGCAATGCCGCGCTTCCTGGGCCATTATGTGCGCGACGAGCACCTGCTTCCGATGGAACAGGGGATTCGCAAAATGACCTCATTGCCCGCGCAACGGGAGCGCCTGCGCGATCGCGGCTTGTTGAAGCCGGGCTATTATGCGGATATCACGATCTTCAATCCGGCGACGATTCGCGACGTGGCCACGTATGCCAACCCAACGCAACTTTCGCAGGGAATCGATTACGTGTTCGTGAATGGACAATTGGAATTCGAAAACGGATACCTGACAGGAATCAAAGCCGGAAAGCCGCTGCGCGGTCCCGGCTGGAATGGCGCGGAGGGAAAATGAAGCGACCTTCGCGACTCAAAGTCTATGCGTTATTTTGAAGATTTTTCCGTGGGCGAAGTGCATCGTGGCGGACCGCTCGTCGTCGACGCCGACATGATCAGGGCATTCGCGGCCCAGTACGACCCGCAACCATTTCACCTGGACGAAGCCGCGGCCGCGCTAAGCTTTTTCCACGGCCTCGCTGCCAGCGGATGGCAGACAGCGGGCCTCACCATGCGAATGATGGTGGATGCTCTTGGCGTTGCCGGACGCTTCATTGGCCTTGAAGTAGACGAGATGCGCTGGCCGCTGGCGGTGCGGCCCGGAGACGTGTTGCGGGTGGAAATCGAAATTGTCGAAATGCGCCCGTTGCGCTCGCGGCAGGATTATGGATTGGTAAAGCTCAAAGTCACCACGCTGAACCAATTGGACCAGCCGTTGCAGCACGTGCGAACGACGACTTTGATCGGCCGCCGCGGCTGACGCGCTCAAATGAGCCGGATGAACCAGACTGCTAGATCAAATTGCAGTGCCTCGCTGGATCGAACTCATGGCGTTTGGCGCTGAAACCGAATACCTGCCATATCGAATCCGGAAATATTTCCGTCCTCATCCTGGGCGAAGGTGAGCCGCGTCCCCGGCCCCTCGCCCGATCGAAGATGAACAAGGAATGTGTCGTATTGAAAGTGGCTCAACGGAGAAGTAGTGTCGTGAAACAGAAACGCCAGCTGGCCGTCTTGCGTCGACACCTTCGAATCGCCATAGGCTTTGTTCACGTACGTTCCCGCGTAGGCACTCAGGTCGTGCGACGGCGGCGCATTCGGGTTTCTCCTCGATTCCCAGGCCGCTGTGTCCGCCTTTTCTTCCGCCTTATATTTTGCATCGTTCGCCTTGAAGTGCGCGCTCCAGTCTTCCGCCGGCAAATGCAACAGCATGTCTGCAATGTGATAGCCAAGCGCCTGGCGATACGAGTTTCCGCCGACGTTCACCAGCACCTCATAGCCCGTATGGATCTCCGGAATCAGCACCGTGAGCGCCTCAAAGCCGTCGATGTCCCCGGGATGGAGAACCAACTGATGCCCGCGATAATCCTGAATGAACCAGCCCAAACCGTAGCTCAGTTGCATCGAATCGGGAAAGAACTCGTCCGCGATTCCGCCGTTGGTTGGGATGATCATCTGCGGCCGGTGCATCTCCTGTAGGCTCTCTGACGAAATCAAACGCTTGCCGTCGAAGACACCGTCGTTCAGCTGTAACGCGAGCCATTTCGACATGTCGCGGACGCTCGAATTGATGGATCCCGCAGGTCCGGCATTGTCGATGTTTCTCCATGGGATCACTTCGAGTTTCTCATTGCGCAGTTCGTGGGGGCTGGCATAATCCGGCGACTTCTGCGCATCGATCGCGGTGGTGTCCGATTCGGTCATGCCCAGGGGCTGGAAGATTCGCTGCTTCACAAATTCATCCCATGTACCGCCTGAAACCAGGCCCACAGCGTAGCCGGCAGTCACATACATCGCATTCTGATATTGAAATTTGGCGCGGAAGCCGGCTGTGGGATGAATGTAGGCCAGGTCGCGCACAATCTGTTCCCTCGAAACGGGCGCGCCATACCAAATCAGGTCTGCGCCAGGCAAGCCGGTGCGATGCGTCAGAATGTCGCGCAAGGTCACGTCTTCATCTGCGAAAGAATTGTAGAGATGAAAAAATGGGATGGACTTGTCCACTTTGTCGTCCCAGTGCATTTTGCCTTCATCGACCAGCATGGCGATCGATGCCGAAGTAAATGCCTTGGTGCACGAGCCGATATCGAATAAGGTGTCGGGGGTTACCGGCTGGCGTGTCTGAAGATTGCGAACGCCAAATCCCTTCAAATAGACTGGAGCGCTGCCCTCTACGATACCAACCGCGACTCCCGGGACCTGCCATTTCTGCATGGTGGTGTTGATGTACCCATCGAGCGCGGAAAAATCCTGCTGCTGTGCCACGCAGGCCGGTCCTGCGGCGAGAATCAGAAAAACAATTGAAGTGGAAACGGATCTGCTAACTTTCGCAATCATGCGCGCTTTCCTCATCGTGAATTGCCGTCGTATTTTTCGACGCCGTGTTGTGAATCCGCGGATCTCTCAGGTCGCACTCACTGCAACTGCGCCGACAGATTGCGTGGCCTTCCATTCTTCCTCTCGGACCGTGAGCTTCTCGATGCGCCTCTTGTTTATTCCGAAACCGATGCCAGGCAATTCCGGAACGTGAATCGTCCCTTGCGCGCCAACCTCTACCGGCGGCACGATGATGTCCTCCTCCCAGTAGCGCTTGCTGGCGGACACATCTCCCGGAAGCACAAAGCCCGGCAAGGAGGACATCGCGATATTGTGGGCGCGGCCAATGCCGGCCTCCAGCATTCCTCCGCACCAGACCGGTACGCCATGCTCCATGCAATAGGCTTGTATTTTTCGCGCCACCGCATGGCCGGACACACGACCCAATTTAATGTTGATCACTTTGCAGGCGCCCAGCGCGATTGCGGCTTCAACATCGCGCAGATTGTGGATGCATTCGTCCAGGCATATGGGCGTTTCGAGCTGCCTCTGCAATATGGAATGCTGGTAGATCTCATTCCACTCGAGCGGCTGTTCAATGTACGTCAGATTGAACGCGTCCAGTTTTTTCAGCAACGCAACGTCGGTAAGCCGGTAGGCGGAATTCGCATCCACCGTAAGGGCAATATCGGGAAATTTGTTGCGAACCGCGCTGACTACCTCGATGTCCTTGCCCGGCTTGATCTTCAGCTTGACTCGGTTGTATCCGGCGGCAAGTTCCTGAGCGATCCGCTCGAGCAGTTTGCCGACGTCCTGATGGATTCCGAGGGAAACGCCGCTGGAAATTTCCGCGCGAGTTCCGCCCAGCAGTTTGCTCAGGCTGGTCGACTGGTATTTCGCCACGAGGTCCCAGACCGCGGTCTCCAACGCTGCCTTCGCCATTTCATGACCGCGTACCGGAGCCATAAAATGTAGCGTCTCCTCCGGGGTCTCCAGCGTCTTGCCCAGGAGCAAAGGCGCAAGGAAATTCCGCAGCACCATCCAGGCAGTGTCCGTCGTTTCCGAGTTGTAGAAGGGGCCTTCGGCCGCCGTTACCTCGCCCCAGCCACTCGCGCCGTCCTCCGAGCGAATCTCCAGAAGCAGAATGCGCCGATGATGCGTTACCCCAAAACTTGTCTCAAACGGTGCGATCAATTGCATGTTGATTTCGCGTGCGTGAATTGCTGCGATCTTCATCGTCTCTCCAGAACAAACTCCGCGGCTGCTGAAACATGTGTTTCAAAAGGAGCATGATGCACACGATGACCAGCGATAGTCAAGCGCGGAAATTTCTCGATGAGGCTCACGCCATTAATAGATTGCCGCGGGCGCTGCTCTGTTGAAGCGGAGTGCAACCTGTAGAGTCGGCCTGCAACTCGATCCGTCGTCGTTGCGCCCGTTACGATCCGAACCATCGAAATCCGTGTTTTTGCTCTTCCTCCGCCTGGCGCAGCAGCGCCAGCGTCCGCGACCGCTTATAGTTGGCGCAGCCCATCAAAATCGCATTGACCAGCGCCAGCGGCGCGACGTACGACGCTCCAAACGAGTGGGACTCCACCGATGCCAGGAAAAACTCGTCCGCCTGCTGTGCAAGCGGTGAAACGTAGCTGTCCGTGATACCGACGCAGTACGCGCCAGTGCGCTTCGCCCGCTGCATTCCTTCTACTGTTTGGCGCAGTCCGCGGCGGAAGCTGACTGCAAATACCAGGTCTTTGTTCGTGGCTCCGCGACCAATATAAGCGGCATGTCCTGAAGCCGTTGCGATCTGCACCGGCAGGTCCAGCACCAGCAGATGGTAATGGAAGTACTGGATCAGGCTCTCCGCCAGATCGCCTCCAAACAGAAGCACTCTTTTCGCTGCGTAAATCCTGGGTGCGAGTTGCGCAATCCGCGCCAGGTCGAGGCTGTTGCGCAGCGCATTCAGATTGTGAAGATCGTTGTCCAGGGATTCGCGAATGGTCCCGGTGAGGCTTGAATCCCTGGGGCCGGCCTGCATGGTGTCGAGAGAGGTGGCGTTCGCGATGGCAAGCTCGTGGAGATACTGCTGGAACTCCTTATAGCTGGAAAATCCCATGCTTCGCGTAATACGGACAATGGTCGCCGGGTCGCTGTTTAGGCGCGCCGCTATGTCGCGGACGCTCAGCAGGACGAAGTTTCTGGGATGCTCCAGTGCCGGGCGTACGATCTCGCGCCGTTTTGCGCTCAGGCCCGAGAGACGCCGGGCAAACGATCCATCATCTTCCTGCAGGATGCCCTCTCTTTTGTTTCTGGCCATGACTACATGGAAGAATCGTCCGCCGGCCCGGCAGTGTCAAGTTGATCTTTGTCGCCGGAAACCGCCCCAGGCCCGACAAGGGCCGACAAAGTGAAACAAAATCGTCAAATATCGGCTCATCCGGAGGAAGTGAATCTCGGGCCTGGAGAAGTGAAGCTCATTATTGTGTTGACAAGGGGCAAGGCATTGCCTGAAACTATTGCGCATTCCACACCCCCCATGTAACGTATGTTTCTAATCCCGGACATGGAACAGATTTCGTTTTACCGCTCGGGAGGCGCTCCAATGCGTTCAGCATATCGATTTTCCGCATTCCGCCCGATTTCACTGGCCGTGGCTTTATCTGTCGCGCTGATGTTGAACTGTCCGATGTCGGCTCAGATATCCGGCACCGGCTCCATTTCGGGGACTGTCCATGACCCTACAGGAGCAGTGGTTCCCGGCGCTTCGATCACGGCCACGGACCTGGCCACCGGCTTGAAGCGGCACGTCCAGTCCAGTTCCGGCGGAGACTACGCCGTCCAGCTCTTGCAGCCAGGCCGTTACCGGCTGGAGATCACGAAGCAGGGATTTGCCACGGCAGACTTTCCCAACATCGTGGTCAACGTCACCCAGGTCACGGCGGTCAATGTCAAGCTTACGATCGGCGCGACCAACCAGACGGTGGAGGTGCAGGCAACCGGTCAGTTGTTGCAGACCCAATCCAGCACGCTGGGTTCCATCGTCACCGGCGAGATGGTGCGCAGTCTTCCCCTGGCGGTGCGAAATTACACCCAGGTCATCAACCTGTCTCCCGGCGTTGCCTCTGATGTGACCAACGCGGCCGAGTTTGGACGCGGAGGGGGTGGCGACGGCGGCAGCGCGACCGACGTTCCCATCGCGGCGGGAACGAGCTATCAGGAAAACAACTATCAGATGGACGGAGTGGAAATCGATAACATCGGGGGCAGTGGATATTTCACGGGCGGCGTTGCCATCCCCAATCCCGACACGATCGCGGAATTCAAGGTCCAGACCAGCCAATACGATGCCTCCTACGGACGCAATGCCGGGGCCAATGTCAACGTGGTCACCAAAACGGGCAGCAACCAGTTTCATGGCTCGTTATGGGAGTTTTTCCGCAACGAAGATCTCAACGCCAACGATTACTTTCGCAAGCAGGCAGACGAGGGCCGTGCGGTTCTGCGCCAGAATCAGCCAGGCATGACGTTGGGTGGCCCGATCAAACGCGATAAGGCGTTTTTCTTTGTTTCCTATCAGTCCACGCGCCAACAGAACGGACTGGATCCCCAGTGCTCGACCGTGCTGAATGAGCCCCCGCTAACCGATGACCGTTCCGCTGCCGCGCTGGGCGCCCTGTTTGCCGGGCAGCCGAACTTCATTCAGTCGCTGCTGGGGGCACCGGCGGGCACCCCGGGTACGGGCGCCAACGTGCTCCCGGACGGCTCTAATATCGCCCCGCAGGCTGTGGCGCTGTTCAACCTGAAGCTGCCCAACGGGCAATATGTGATTCCCACGCCGCAGCGGATTAATACTTCGCTGCCGTTTGCCGGTCAGGGTGTCAGCGTGCTCAGCAATGCCTGTTATTTTAACGAAGACCAGTTCATGACCAACGGAGACTGGGAACAATCGGCGGCGAGCCAGTGGCAGGTGCGGTTCTTCTTCGCCAACAGCGAACAGGCCTACACATTCCCATCGGCCAACCTCGGCGGCGACACGGTCCCGGGGTTTCCGCTGGAGGAGCCGGATCACTTCCGCAACGTTTCAATCACCAACAACCATATCTTTGGCCCCTCCCTGCTGAATCAGGCGGAGTTCGGATTTCACCGTGTCTGGGTCGACACCGACCAGCAGGAAGCATTCCAGTTCTCCGACATAGGGGCTTCCGTACCCTCTTTCGATAACTTGCCGGAGATCAATATCCTGAACGGCATCACCACCGGAGGAAACGGGCAGTCGGTGAAACTTGCAACCAATACCTTCGTGGGCCAGGACACAGTTTCGTGGACGCATGGCAATCATGCTTTCCGTTTTGGCGCAGGTATCGCCCGCCCCCAGTACAACCTGGTCACCCTGACGTATCTCGGCGGTATTATTTTCGGCACCTATCCCGACGCTCTGCTCGGCCAGAGCGCGACGCAAAACCCGAATCTTCTGGATTTCAGCAACATGTATCTGTCCGTCGATTTCCCCAACGAGGATTCGCGTAAGTGGCGCGCCCTCGACTACGACGCCTATGCGCAGGACGATTACAAGGTTACCCCGCAACTGACCCTGAATCTCGGTTTCCGGTATGAACGCGTGGGGGACCTGGCGGATGCAATCGGGCGCAACTCGAATTTCAATTTCGCCGCCGCCGATGCCAATCCGCCGGCAAGTGGGTCGCTGCAGGGTTTTGTCGTGGGTTCGAACTTTTCGGGAACCCTTCCGACCGGTGTGACGCGGACTCCCGGAGAACTGCCGATTGCCGGAGACGGTCAAAACACCCTGAATCCCCGCGTGGGATTTGCATGGCAATTGCCCGGCACGAGTCGCATCGTGTTGCGCGGCGGCTACGGGATTTTTCATGAAACGGCGACCGGCCAGCCGAATCTTCAACTGGTCCTCAATCCGCCTTTCGGAGAACTCCGCGAACTTGCCGGCGGGAATAATGCAGCAGCCAACTGGAGTGCGCCCCTTGCACCATTCACCCAGACATTCCCTAACTTCACGCCTTACTCGCCCACCACGGCATTGAGTTTGTTCACTTACGCAAACAATTTTCGCCCGGCACTGGTCCAGCACTACAGCTTGAATGTTCAAACGGAACTGGCCAGGAACACAGTGCTGGAGGTCGGCTATCTGGGCACGCGAGCTCAACACATACTGATTACCGATCTCCCCGACCAGGCTCTGTCGGCAGATCCTGGCAATCCCATACGCGGACAGACCAACAACACAGTTGCGAACATTCCCTTGCGGCTGCCGGTCGAAGGATTCGGCCAGACTGTTTTCAACCAGGTCGAATCGTCCGGTAACTCCTGGTACGATGCTCTGCTGGCAAACTTCACCAGGCGCTTTAAGAACGGGTCGGAGGTTCAGATTGCGTATACCTGGTCCAGCAGTCTGTCCGACACCCTGGAATCTTCCATCGGCCCTAACGGAGGCACCAGGACCGGCAACCAGAACAATCCCAGCGCGGACTATGGGCCCGACTATTTCAACCGGCCGAACCGCCTGGTGGCGAACTTTGTGTACCAAATTCCCACGCCCTTTCGCCCCACCTCTCTGACCGGGGAAGCTCTGGGAGGATGGACTGCGACCGGCGTGGTTGAGATTCAATCGGGGCACTCTCTCTATTTTCTCGATACCAATGGCAACAATGCTTTTGGCATGAGCGGCCCCGATGCGGATTTTGCCGAGATTAACCCTGCCTGCAATGCCTCTGAGCTT
Source organism: Acidobacteriaceae bacterium (assembly GCA_049579805.1). Classification (GTDB taxonomy): domain Bacteria; phylum Acidobacteriota; class Terriglobia; order Terriglobales; family Acidobacteriaceae; genus Palsa-343. The sequence continues at coordinate 12,825 of JBAUOP010000174.1, read as the reverse complement.
GCCACACACGGATCGGTGACCGGCAGGCTGAACGGTTTCTTCAAAGCAAACTGCTTTTACAGCAACGCTGGCACCTCAACTCAGACTCCGTATCCTTATCCCGTTATCGGGGCGGATGGAATCGCAACCGGATTCGGCAATTCCAGACCAGGGATGACGCGCGGTCCCGCGCAAAACAATCTGGACTTCGCCCTGGTGAAGGCCTTTCCCTTCAGGGTGCGCAACAAGGAAGCCAATGCTGAATTCCGCGCCGAGACATTCAACACCTTCAACACCCCGCAATTCGCGGATCCGGGCCTGGATGTCGATTCGCCCACTTTCGGCATAATCAACACCGCATCGGTCAACCCGAGGATTATGCAGTTAGCTGTGAAATTCAGCTTTTAACGAAGGCCCGAATCAGATTTGACGTTCTGGTCGGAACTAATGTGAAGGTCAGTTGGAAATTCGATTCGATTTAAAACTCCGCTTTGCCAGTAACTAAAACTATAAGAACACCGATGGTCTTCGCGAAATTCCGATTCTCACCCGGCGCCGCATTCCGGCGCGGCGGATGAAGCCGGGAAACCTGCTGTCTTACTCGGACATTGCGCCAAAGGATTGACAACGAAGTCTCAATCGAGGGCAGGAATGAAAAGGATTTTGCTGTGTTTCGCCGTTTTTCTCTTCGCTTATGCCGGTTTGCACGCCCAGGACCAACAGCCGCTTCTGATGCAGGACCCAACGCTGAGCGCAACGCACATCAGCTTTGCCTATGGAGCGCGTCTGTGGAGCGTGAGCCGCGACGGCGGAGCCGCGGTTCAACTGACCAGCGGACCGGGAGCAGAATCCAATCCAAGATTTTCACCCGACGGCAATTGGATTGCCTTCACCGGTCGCTATAACGGGAACGCCAACGTGTACGTCATGCCGGCTTCGGGCGGCCAGCCGCGCCAACTCACCTATAGCCCCGGATCGGACCTGGTGGAGGGTTGGACGCCGGATGGACAAAATATCTTGTTCCAGTCCCTGCGCGACAGCTTTTCCATGCGCTACAAGCAGCTTTATACGGTCCCAATGAACGGCGGTTTTGCGAAGCCGCTGCCGCTGCCCATGGGCTATCAGGGATCGTACTCTGCGGATGGCAGTCATCTGGCCTACACGCCCCTGCCCCGGGAAATCTTTTTCGGCGGCGGAGACGATTTCATGAGTGCGTTCGTCGCGCATTACCACGGTGGCCTTGCGCCGCAGGTGTGGATCGCGAACCTCGCGGATTCGAGCGTCGTCAAAGTGCCGCACGAGAATGCCAGCGACTTCAATCCGATGTGGGTCGGCAATAAGATTTATTTTCTTTCGGCGCGAGCCGAGCCGATTTCCCTCTACGTGTACGACATCAGCACGAAAAAGATCTCGAAAGTCGTCGATAACTCGGGCAAAGACATTATGTCCGCCTCGGCCGGGCTTGGCGCGATTGTCTATGAGCAATTCGGTTCCCTGCACCTGTACGATCTCTCCAGCGGACATGAGCACGAGGTCCACGTGACCATCACCGGGGACTTTCCGCAGGTTCGCCCGCATTTTGCAAAAGTTGCGGACCACGTTTTGAATTCCGGAATTTCTCCCACTGGCGCTCGCGCCGTATTCGAAGCGCACGGAGAAATTCTTACCGTACCCGCCGATAAGGGCAGCATTCGGAACATCACCAATTCCCCAGGCGTAGCCGACCGTGATCCCGCGTGGTCGCCAGACGGGAAATCGATCGCGTATTTTTCTGACCGCTCCGGAGTGTACGCGCTCCATATCAGGGATCAGGACGGCATGGGCCACGTGCGTTCGATCGATCTGGGCAACCCGCCTTCCTACTTCTTCAACCTTACGTGGTCCCCGGACAGCAAGAAGCTGGTCTATACCGACAAGCGTTTGAATGTCTGGTATCTCGATCTGGACCATCCCACCCCCGTCAAAGTTGACACGGACACCTACTTCGACTTTTTCCCTGGACTGAATCCCTCCTGGTCGCCGGACAGCCGCTGGATCGCTTACACCAAACTATTGACGAATCACCAGCGCGCCGTGTTTGTTTATTCTCTGGATATTGGAAAGGCCACGCAGCTAACCGATGGTCTGAGCAACGCAGCGCATGCCGTCTTCGACAAGAGCGGAAAATATATCTACTTTACCGCCAGCACAAACTCCGGTCCGGCCGACTTCTATCTGGATATGTCGAGCGACAGCCACAGGGTGACCAGCAGCGTTTACCTCGCTGTGCTGCGCAAAGGCATCCCTTCGCCTCTCGCGGCCCAAAGCGACGAGGAACACGTCGCGACCGCGGCTCCAGCCCAGTCCTCGCCAAATCCCTCCGCTTCCCCAAAAGCCGACACTGCCGGCGAGGCGGTCACGATCGACTTCGACGATATCGGCCAGCGCATTTTGGCTCTGCCCATCCCCGCTGCCGACTATACGGATCTGCAGGCGGGCAAAGCGGGAGAAATTTTCCTACTCCAGACCTCGCCCGAAACCCACGTTTCCACCCTGCTCAAATTTAGTCTCTCCACGCGGAAGCCAACGCCGTTGCTGGAAGGCATTCAGAGCGCCAGCGTTTCGTTCGATGGCGAGAAATATCTCTACCAACAGGGAGATAAATGGGGTATTGCGTCAACCGCCGCTCCAGCCAAACCAGGCGAGGGTCTTCTGGATACGGACGCGATGCAGGTCTGGGTCGTCCCGCGCGAGGAATGGAACCAAATGTATCGCGAGGCCTGGCGTATTGAGCGCGATTACTTCTATGCCTCCAACTTCGATGGCCTGAACCTCGATACCGCCGAAAAGGAATATGCCCGGTACCTGCCCGGCCTCATGAGTCGCCAGGACCTTAACTATCTCTTTCGGGAAATGCTGGGCAAGCTTTCCACCATGCACATGTTCATCGGTGGAGGAGATATTCCCAGCCCCACGCCCGTGAGCGTCGGCTTGCTGGGTGCGGACTACACCACTGCGAATGACCGTTATCGCTTCAGGAAAATCTATAGCGGAGAAAACTGGAACCCAGGACTACACGCCCCGCTGACGGAGCCGGGGATCGATGTCCACGAGGGCGATTATCTGTTGGCTGTAAATGGCCGCGAGTTACATGCCAGCGACAATATCTACAGCTACTTTCTCAACACCGCAGGACAGCAGGTCTCGATCACCGTGGGGCCCAGTCCGGATGGCTCCGGCTCCCGGCAGGTTACCGTGGTTCCCATCGGCAGTGAAGTTGCTTTGCGGGGCCGCGACTGGATCTACGGCAACCTGCAAAAGGTCGACCAGCTCAGCGGCGGCAAAGTCGCTTACGTGTACCTGCCCGACACCACGACAGGCGGATTTACTTCGTTCAATCGCTACTACTTCGCGCAGGTGGGCAAGCAGGGCGCGATCGTCGACGACCGTTATAACAGCGGCGGCCAGGCCGCGGACTATATCATCCAGTATCTGCAGCGAACGCTGTGGAACTACTGGTATACGCCCAACGGTGCCGTACAGTCCGAGCCCGGCGAAGCGATCTTCGGGCCGAAAGTCATGCTCATCAATCCCTATGCGGGTTCGGGGGGAGACCTGATCCCGTGGTTCTTCCACCACCTCAACGTCGGCACCCTGATTGGGGAAAGGACCTGGGGAGGCGAAGTCGGAATCACCGGCTATCCTCCCTTAATCGATGGTGGACTCGTAACTGCGCCCAGTCTTGCATTCTTCACAACGGAGGGAAAATGGGGAATTGAAAATGAGGGAGTCTCCCCCGACATCGAGGTGGGCATGGATCCGGCCCTATGGCGTCAGGGCCGCGATCCTCAGCTTGAAAAAGGAGTGCGGACGATTCTCGATGAACTGAAGGCACACCCGCTGCCCAAGCCGACGGTCCCGCCGTTTCCCGATTATCCAGCCGCACCATGATTGTTCCCTCAGGATGGACGGCGACCTGAGAACGGATCTATCGCATTTCAGCCTCGAATATTGAAGGACACCGAAACGATGCAATCACCCAGGTAGATGGATTGAACCAAACGGCTGGCATGGTGCTAAGTCGCCAGACCGGCAATAGAAGGCTCGGAAAGGAAGGACCTGCTCTTGAACCGTACTCAGATATTCTCTGGATGCCTCCGGCTAACAGCGCTGGCCGCAATTGTCACACTTGGGCAGATGCAGGGCCAGGTGCCCAACGCGCGCCCGCGGCCCATCGCGGAGAAACCACAGGCCCTGCCCCAGCCAACCGCGGGTGCGCCGGCCGCGCTCACTCCCGAGGATCTCGGGCCCTTCCTCGATGGCATCGTTCCCTTCGAGTTGAAGCGCGAGAATATCGCGGGCGCCGTGGTGATGGTGGTCAAGGATGGCAAGGTTCTGTATACGCATGGCTATGGTTATGCCGATGTGGCGAAGAAAACCCCGGTGACTCCGGACACCCTGTTTCGCCCGGGCTCCATTTCCAAGCTGTTTACGTGGACAGCCGTGATGCAGTTGGTACAGGCCGGCAAAATCGATCTGCATGCCAACATCAATCAATACCTCGATTTCAAGGTTCCCGCGACCTACCCACAGCCGATCACAATGTGGAACCTGATGACCCACACGCCCGGCTTCGAGGAAGCCATCAAGGATCTCATCGACAACGAGCCGAAGCCGATGCCGCTGCGCCAATACCTGGTCAACCACATGCCGGACCGCGTCTATCCGCCGGGCACAATTCCGGCTTACTCTAACTATGGCGCAACCCTGGCCGGATACATCGTCCAGCGAGTCTCGGGCATGCCCTTCGACGATTACGTCGAGAAGAACATCTTCCAGCCGCTGGGAATGACGCACACCACCTTCGTGCAGCCGCTGCCCGCCGCGCTGCAGCCTTTCATGTCGCAGGGATACGCGCTGGCCACCAGCCCCCCGAAACCGTATGAGACGATCGCTGCGGAGCCCGCTGGCAGTTCGGCTACCTCGGCCAACGACATCTCGCATTTCATGATCGCGCATTTGCAGGGCGGAGAATACAACGGAGTCAGCATTCTCAGTCCCGCGACCGTCGCGCAGATGCACTCTGCCCAGTTCGCTGCTGACCCCTCCCTCCCTCACATGGCGCTCGGATTTTACGAGGAAACCCGGAACGGTCACCGCATCATCGGGCACGGCGGCGATACCCAGTGGTTCCACAGCGATTTGCACCTGATCCAGGACGAAAACCTCGGCTTTTTCGTCTCCTACAACAGCGTAGGGCGCGGCGAAATCGATGCGCGCGGCGAGCTCTTTCACGCCTTCCTCAACCGGTATTTCCCTTACCGGATCCCGCCGGCGGCGAAGCAGCCTAACGCCGTGCGCGATGCGCAGAGTGTAGCCGGCGAATACATCACGAGCCGCCGTCCGGTCACAAACATCCTGAGCTTCTTCGGATTCCTTTCAAACCTTTCGGTGATACCCAACAAGGACGGCACCATCACCGTGAGTGAGTTCAAGAGCATGAATCAGGTGCCGAAGACATTCGTCGAGATCGGCCCTCTGCTCTACCGGGAGAAGAATGGTCAGGATCTGGTCGGCTTCACACGCGATTACCAGAACCGCCTCACCCTTTCGATGGATTATCCCTTTATGGTCTGGACAAAAGTCGGCCTCGCCAATAACAAGAACTGGAATTTCTTCCTGCTGGGGCTGATCGTGACGGTATGCATCGGCACACTGCTGTGGTGGCCGCTGTCCATCTGGGTGCGCCGGCACTACCATCACCCGCTGGAACTCAATGGGCCGGAGCCGGCGCTGCGCCGTCTTATTCGTCTGGTCCTCGCCGCGGATCTCGCATTCCTGCTCTGCTGGACGGTTCTCCTCATCAGCTCGGGAGGCAATCCGCTCCTGAATTCAAGTCTGGACGGCAGGCTCCGCCTCTTTCAGGTGATTGGCTGGATCGGCTCCCTCGGAACTCTGCTGGTCATTTACGGTGTCGCAAGGCTGTGGCGAGCGCGGGGAGAATGGTGGGTATCGCGGGTTGGCAACCTGCTCATTGCGCTGGCGGCGATTTCCTTTTCCTGGTTTTTGCTGCACTGGCATATGCTTCATTTCAGTCTCAGATATTGAGCTCTGTTGTGCCTGAAATTCATTGGCATAAGGGCGAGGAGATATACGCGGTATGAGAAACGGCCTTATTGTGCGCGAAGCAGTGCCGCAGTCTTCTATGTCCTTTGGTCGGAGCCCTTCAATCCGTCGCGCCTCCCTGCTGGCGCTGTGCGCAACGCTGCTGGCCTTGCCCACGGCGCTGCAGTCTCAGTCAGCCGCGACCGCCCAAAAGAGCAACTACAGCGTGCAGGAATTCATGGTGCCAATGCGCGACGGGGTGCACCTGCAAACTGTGGTCATTCGCCGGCGCGATCAGACGCAGCCCTTGCCCATTCTTCTCACGCGTACTCCTTATGGCGTCCCCACCCAGGAAACCTTCGACAAAAATGCCGCAAAGTACGGACCGGACTGGGTGCCGGACAGCTGGAAGCAGCTTGCTGCCGACGGCTACATCTTCGTTTTCCAGAACCTGCGCGGCCGCTTCAAATCCGAGGGTGTCTTCCAGCTCACCTCGCGCTACGACCCGCACAATCCCATGCAGGCCAACGAGACCAACGACGCCTACGACACCATCGAATGGCTGGTGAAGAATGTGGCGAACAACAACGGACGCGTGGGCATCTACGGCGTCTCTTACAACGGGCTCACCGCCGCGCTTACCCTGCTCAATCCGCCTCCCGCGCTCAAGGCCATCAGCGAGCAGGCCTCGCCCGTCGACCAGTGGATGAATGACGACATGCACCGCTACGGCGCTCTGCGCGAGAGTTACGCGTTCGAATACTCGGTCATGGAAGAGGCGGACAAGACTAAGAACACCAATTTCGACTTTGACACCTACGACACTTACGAGTGGTATCTCAGGCTCGGACCGCTCACCAATGCCAATGACGAGTATTTGCACGGCAAGATCCCCTTCTGGAACGACATCATGGACCACCCCAACTACGACTCGTTCTGGAAGAGCGAAGCATGGGTCGACCAGTTGCACAGTTCCACGGTGCCGGACCTGAATGTCGCGGGGTTCTGGGATCAGGAGGACCCATGGGGACCGTGGCAGATCTTCCGCCACGCCGAAGAACATGATCCGGACAACACTAACTTCATGGTCGCCGGCCCCTGGTTCCACGGCGAATGGCAGATGCCCGAAGGCGCAAATATCGGCCTACTGCCCTTTGGCGGCCATAAGACTTCGCTGGAATTCCGCGAGAACATCGAGGCGCCGTTCTTTCGCTATTACCTGCACGGTACGGGATCGAAGCCCGTCTGGAAAGTGACGACCTTCGAAACCGGCACCAATACCTGGCACACCTGGGCGACCTGGCCCCCAAAGGACGAGAAGCCAACCAGTTTGTATCTGCACGCCGACGGAACGCTGTCCTTTACACCGGACAGTGGAGCCGGAGCCCGGTACCGGCAGTACGTATCCGATCCGGCGAATCCCGTCCCCTATCGGACGCGTCCCGTCTCGCCGACTTATCCTAGTCCGGAATGGCGGACGTGGGAAATGGCGGACCAGCGCTTTGTCGATCATCGTCCCGACGTGCTCACCTTCGTCAGCGAGCCTCTCGATCACGACGTAAGGATCGCGGGGCCCGTTGCAGCGGACCTCTTCGCCTCGACATCGGGTACGGATTCGGACTTCGTCGTGAAATTAATTGATGTCTTTCCACAATCCGGTCAGGCGACCGCGACCACGGGCATCCCGGACCCCTCTTACGCGCAGTCGATGAACGGCTACGAATTGCCCATCGCGATGGAGGTCCGGCGCGGCCGCTTCCTGCACAGCTACGAGCATCCGCAGCCGCTGGTGCCGAACAAACCGGAGGAATGGCATATTCCACTGCGCGATCACGATCACGTCTTTCTCAGGGGGCATCGCATTATGGTCCAGGTGCAGTCGACGTGGTTCCCGGTCATCGGCCGTAATCCCCAGAAGTTTGTGCCAAGCATCTACCTGGCGAAGGCGAAGGACTATGTGCCGGCGACCCAGCACGTGTATTGCTCGAAGGATTTGCCCTCGCGCATCGTGTTGCCAGTGGTACCGTGAGATTTGGCGTCCATGACAGCGCGAGAGCGGTCAGCTACCTGAACCAGGGCGGCACCTGCAGAGCCGTCATACGCGCAGGGAAAGTCCAGAAATGGCGACTCGCTGATCAATCGACTGGCTTTGACGGTTCGGCAGCAGCATGGTCGGAGATCAATATCGGCGACCGGATGTAAACTGCCCCCGACAGCTGGCGGAGCTTCAATCGGAGGTGGCGTCCGACTGTCACATGCCGGCTCGATAACTACAGGGCCGCATTTTCAGGACGAGGTCCCCCTTCATGCGCCCTTCGCGCCCTCCTCCGTTACGGTCAGGATGCGTTCGGGACCCCGGCTAGTTGAAAGGGAATAGCAGACCGCTCCTTCCGTTCTGACAGTAGAAAGAAAAAGAACTCGAATCCATTCCTCTGTCATGACTTGGAACCCGCAGGGAACCTGCAGGCGGCGGGGATCAGTTGGAGGTCAGGATCCCACGAGCCCCGGCCGGCGCCAAGGGCAGAAAATGACGGACATCCTGCTGGAATTCATCCGCGACTACGTGCGCCGCCACACTGCGGCGAAGCCGAAGGGGCAGCGCGGGTGAAGCGTGCAGCCGTGTATGCCCGGGTCAGTACCTGGGATCAGAACAGCCAGACCCCTTCCCCCCAATCCGCTCCATTGCCTTCCTGCGGGAATATTCCGGACGGCCAGCGCGAGACTCCGAGCTCGGGAAGAAGCCGGGGCCTAAAACAACCAGCGTAAGCTGCTCGTCCCAGACTGGGTGACGCCGGCTACTCTCCCTGCCTCGCTTTTTCGCCGCCCGCAGTCAGTGACTCCAGCTTCTGCTCCGCAGTCTTCGCCTGTCCATCAAGATCATGGAACACGGCATATTGCGCTGCAGTCGGCCGCCCAAAGGCCCAGTCAATATCCGCCTCCAGGTACGCGAGGTGTCCGCGCAGCTTCGTCTCATAGAGCAGGCTGCCTTCGCTCGCCCGCATCTTCATTTGCGCCACATTATCGATTTCCCGATTCAATGCGTCTGCAGCCTGCGCGTCGCCTGCTTTCTCCAGCTTGTCACGCGCCGCAATGGCTCGATTCACATCCTTATCCAGCGCATCCAGATCGGCCTGGATCTGCCGATCGAGAGCCAGTTGTGCCGCAAGGTCCTGCTGCGTCGCCTGCAACCGTGGATCCAGCCCAACGGCAAAAGTCTGCTGCGATTTCTGCCCACCGTAATCCAGCACCACTGTATACGTGCCGGGCACAACCACCGGGCCGGTGACGGAGTCGTCCAACCCGCCCGCCGCCGCCGGCGCGTGATAGCCCACGATCTCCTCCGCGTGTGGATAGCGCAAATCCCACTGGAAGTGGTTCATACCCGGCTCAATCGCCGTCAGCTTCGCCTCGGCTTCCTGCATCCGCTGCGCCGTGCTCTCCGAGCTGTGGTCGGGAGCAGGCTTCCCTGCTTTCCTGTCCGCCTTCTCCTGCTTCTCCTTGGCCGTCTCCAGATGCAGAGTGAAACTGCGGATCGTCTTCCCCTGAGCATCGAGAAACTCCAGAGTCGCCGGAGTTTCCCCGTCGTAATTCTTGGGAATATGGAAGAACACCGTCGCCCCAAACGGCGGATTGGTTCCGACAGCGGGCCGCCGGAAGTCGGGAGACCCGGAACCGTACTCATGGGTCAGCCACGCCTTTTCCGGCGCAAACACGTACCCGCTTTCGGCAGTCACGCTCGGTGTCTTCGTCAGCTGCTCGAGCAGCGCCAGATTGTCGAGCACCCAAAACGCACGCCCGTGCGTGGCCAACACTACGTCGCCCTGACGCAGGTTGATGGCGATATCGCGCACCTCTGCCGGCGGCAGGTTCAGGGTGAGCGGCCGCCACTGCGCCCCGCCATCCAGGCTCACATAGACCGTGCTGTAGGTGCCCAGGAAGAGCAGCTTCGGATCGTTCGGATCCTGACGGATGACAAAGGTAAATTGATCCTCGGGCAGGCCGTTCGTGATCGCCGTCCAGTGCTTGCCCAGATCGGTGGTCTCATAAACATAGGGGCGGAAATCGTCCCACATGTAGCGCCACGCCGTAAGGTACGCTGTGTTGCGGCTGGTGTGCGAAGGTTCAATGGAGCTGATCTCGCAGTCGGGCAATCCTGGCGGCGTCACCAGTTGCCAGCTCTTTCCGCCGTTCGTGGTCACATGCACCAGGCCGTCGTCGGAGCCGGCCCACATCAGGTTGCCATCGAGCGGCGAAACAGCCAGAGAGTAGATCTCCGGGTAAATCTCCGCACCAGACGCATCCACGTCGATCGGCCCTCCGCTGGCAACTTCCGTGCTGGGCTCGTTGCGGGTGAGATCGGGCGAGATGCGCGTCCAGGTTTCGCCCTGGTCGTCGCTCTTGAAGACATACTGCGCCCCGATCAGCAGCTGCTTAGGATTCGCCGGCGAGAACAGCACCGGATGCGTCCAGCCAAAGCGGTTCTTCAACTCGCCGGACGCCGAACCTTCCTGATAATTCGGCCACGGGCTGATGCCGTGAAATTCATGCGTCTTCAGGTTGTACTTCACGAAAATGCTGTAGTAGCCGCTGCCGAAGGTCATATCTGGATTGCCCGGGAGCGGCACCGTGAACGTACTCTCGCCGTACGCTACCCGCTGCCAGTCCGAAAGAGGAATCGATCCGCCGGCGCTGGCGCTCGGCCCCTCAAACGATCCTTCATCCTGCTGCGCGCCGTAAATGTGGAACGGGAACTGATCGTCGAGATTGACGTGATAAAACTGCCCCGTCGGCTGATTGTGATCGGTGGTCCAGGTCTTTCCGCTGTCCACTGAGACCGTCGCCCCACCATCGTTGCCTTCCAGCAGAATGTTGGTGTGGTCCGGGTTGATCCACACCACATGGTTATCGCCATGCGGCGTCCGCAGCTTGGTCCAGGTCTTCCCCCCATCATGGGAGACCCACAGAGCATCGACCTCAGGCGCGTACACCGTGTCGGGATCTTTCGGGTCAGCGAACACCGCCATGTAATAGAACGCGCGCTGTCGCAGCTTCTGCTCGTTGTTCACGAGCGTCCATGTGGCGCCCGCGTCGTCAGACCGGAAGACGCCCCCGTCCTTCGCCTGAAAGATGGCGTACAGGGTGTCGGGGTGCTCGGCGACGAGCGTGATCCCGATGCGGCCCAGCACGCCGGTGGGCAGCCCAGGATTATGCGTTAGGTTGGCCCAGTGCTCGCCGCCGTCGGTCGTCTTGTAGAGGCCACTGCCGGGACCGCCGCTGATCAGCCCCCACGGCATACGCTGCGCCTGCCACATGGTGGCATAGAGGAGGTCCGGATGATTCGGGTCCATGACCAGGTCGATGGCGCCGGTCTTGTCGTCGACGAAGAGGATTTTCGTCCAGGTCTTGCCGCCATCCGTGGATTTGAAGACCCCGCGGTTGGGATCCGGCACGAATACGTGGCCCATGGAGGCCGCATAAACGACGTTCGGGTCGGTCGGGCTCACAATGATCTCGCTGATCGAGTGCGTCTCGCGCAGGCCAGCGTACTCCCAGGTCTTGCCCGCGTCGGTGGATTTATAAATGCCGTCGCCGGGAATCATGTCGTTGCGGATATCGTCTTCGCCCGTACCCGCGTAGAGGACGTTGGGATCGGAAGGCGCCACCGCGATGGCGCCGATGCTGGCGCTGGGCCCCGGCAGCTTGTCGTCCGTGATGTTCTTCCACTCGTTCCCGGCGTCCGTGCTCTTCCACACCCCGCCGCCCACAGTTCCGGCGTAGAACAAATCGTCGTGCCCCGGCACACCCGCCACCGTGACCACGCGTCCGCCGATGTAGGGGCCGACCGAACGCCACTCTAACTTGCTCATCAGCGCCTGCGCTGCTACGTCACCGGAACTTTGCGCTCCGGCAGACAAGGTGAATACTCCGCACAACGCAAGAACAAGAACACTACCGGCTGTCACAACGCTCATGACGAGTTTCACGATTCGAATCTCCTGGTTAGGCTTTCCGGGTGACCGGCGGAAGAAATCAAAATATACCACCGAAAGCCCTTATCAGGGTTCGACGAGTACATCAGCGATACTGCGCTCATTGGGCTCGAAATTGACAAGCATCCAACCACCGACTTTCGGACCCTCACAATTGCACTGAAGGTTCGCCACTGCAAGGTTGAGGAGCGCGTCAAGACAGCAAGCGCGTCTCGCCAGGTCGATCTTCATCCGGAGATCGCTGCGATGCTCAGGGAGTTCACTGGAAAACGGAAAACCGGCTTCCTGTTTTGCTCAGGGAAAGGAAAGCCGCTTGGGTCATCCTGCATCCTTCGTCGGCACCTCCACCCGGCGCTGAAGAAATTGGGCTACATCGACGTGTTCACGGGTACGCACAAGGCAGGCCACCGCGCCTTCAGACGTTGCCGGAACACGCATCTTCGTAACCGCACGGCGTGTCCTGAAGGTCTTCGGAAATATTGGATGGGGCATGCGGATGAAAGCATGTCCGATCTCTACGACAAGATCAAGGAGGACATGGAGTTCCGCAGGGAGTGGTCAGAGAAGTGTGGTTTCGGGTTCAACTTGCCTTCAGTTGTACCGAATGTACCGAAAATCACGGAAAAAGACGCAGCGACAAAAGCCGCTTAAGTCTATTTGAATGCGAAAGAATAATGGTCGGGGAGAGAGGATTTGAACCTCCGACCCCCTGGTCCCGAACCAGGTGCTCTACCAGGCTGAGCCACTCCCCGACTGCGTTCCTTCAGTCTAC
>JBAUOP010000173.1:0-26159 GCA_049579805.1 Acidobacteriaceae bacterium | reverse complement strand
GGTGCCGACGTCTTCTTTGGTGGTGAAGAAGGGGTCGAAGATGCGAGGGATGTTTTCCGGAGCAATGCCGGTGCCGTTGTCGCGGACCGTGAGGACGGCCAGGGAACCAGCAGGCTCGATCTCAATTTCGATCCGACCGGCGGATTCGGGCAGAGCGTCGCAGGCGTTGGAGACGACGTTGGTGAGGATCTGGCGGAGGTCGTCGGCGGGGATGGAGAGAATGGCATCGCAGTCGGCGAGGATGCGCAGCTCGGCGCCGCGAGCGGTGCAGCGCGGCTGAAACATGCCGACGACGGCTTCCACGACCTCGAGGGCGCGAACGGGACCGGGCGAGGATTTAGGGCGAACGAAGGTGAGAGTGCGGCGGGCGATGCCGCCGAGGCGAGAGAGTTCCTGGTCGGCGCGGTGGAGGTAATCGCGGGCGGCGGGCGGCAGGTTCGGTTCGTTCTGCGCGAGGTAGAGAAGGTTGGTGACCGCTTCGAGGGGATTGTTGACTTCGTGGGCGATGGTGGCGGAAAGGCGGCCGATGGCGGCGAGCTTTTCGGAGCGGACCAGGGCGAGCTCGGCATTTTTACGGTCGGTGATGTCGATGGTGACGCCGTGCCAGATTTTGGTGTTGACGGCGGAGGGGGTGCCGCGGCTCTCCAGCCAGTGGATTTCGCCATTGGGCCAGCGGACGCGAAATTCCGAGCGGAAGGGACGGTTGGCGGCAATGGCCTGTTCGTAGTCCTGGAGGACGCGGGCGCGGTCTTCGTCGATGATGAGGTCGACGGTGAGCTGGCGGGGAGCGTCGGCGGCCAGGGGCCGGCCGAAGACCTGGGCGCCGCCCTCGGCCCAGTGGAGCTGGCCGTCCTCGATGTTGAACATCCAGGCGGCGGCGTTGCTGGCCTGCTGGGCCTCCATCAGAGAGTCGGTGCGGACCTGCAGCGACGTGAGGGCAGCGCTGAGGCGGCTGCGGGTGACCCGCTGGACATCGCAGAGCCATGCAATGAGGAAGCCGATGGTGAGGATGACGGCGGTGTAGAGGAGCGACTCGGGATCAAGGGAGAGGAATCCGTGGGGCGTCAGGGCGAGATAGTTGAAATAAAACGCGGTGAGGAGGACGGAGAGAAGCCCGGGGCCCAGGCTGCCGTAAACGGTGATGGCGGCCACGAAGATGAAGTTGAGCGCCAGAGGCGTGCCGTGCAGGGCGGGTATGCGAATACTGAAGACGACGCCAATCCACGGCAGGAGGACGGCGGCCAAATATCCACTGAGGAGCACAGGGAGCCGGGACGAGCGGGAGGCGCCGGGTCGAACTGGGGTGGTCAAAATCGATGGCCTCGTGCAAAACATCGTGCGGCCGGAGGCGACCCTGGGGGGCTGGTTCCGGGGACGATGTGAAGCAAGAATACAACGTTCCAGGGCGGTGACAGGTTACAGGTGACAGGTAACAGGTGGCAGGTAACAGGCGACAGGTGGCCAGTGCCGAGGCGCTGGCTAGAACTTGCCGGCTTTCTGTCCGAGATCCCAGAAGCTGGAGCGCAGGCCGGCGTCGTGGAAGATCTGCTGGGCTTCGGCGACGGACCATTTGTGCCAGTCGGGACGCGCGTGGGATCCGTACCAGAGGCGAGCGAGGCGGGCGACCTGATGCAGCGGAACGGGCTCGCCCGTGGGCAGGCGATGGCGGCTGGACCAGGCGTGAATCTCGTCGGCTGAGCGAAAGGGAAGGACCATCGCACAGTGTTCGTGGACATTGTCCCAGGCGCGCGCGGGCGGGATGGCAAAATGCACCACGAGCGAATCGAACCCGTGCGGCTCGCCATCCTTCACCGGAATCGTCAGCGTCTCGCCTTCCGCGCCAAAGCGAGAGTGGATGCGGACCTCGCCTCCGGCCAGGGTGGCGACTCCCAGAGCGCACCAGATGCAGGGCGCCCACCAGCCGCGGTGCTGGGCCTCGACCCAGTTGAGGGTGGGAGTGAGCGAAAACGGGTGGAGAATCCAGGGCGCGCAGACATGCGGATGCAGAACGACGCCGTGAATGGAGGCGAGTTCGCGCAGGAGACTCTCGACGTCGGCAGCGTCGATGTTCATGCGCTCGGCGAGCTCGGCATTGGCCGGGGAGGCGCCGGTCTCCAGCAATCCGTGGACAAGCTCGTAGTGGAGCCGCGCGACGGGGTTGGGTTCGTGCATGGGGTTCTTTCTGAGCGGAGTCAGAGGCGTGTGGAGCGCATGGCTACTTCTCCGCCTTGAGGCGGACGGCGAGTTGGTTGACGCGCTGGGTGGCTGTGGGGAGGTCGACGCGTTCGCTCCTCTCGAGGAGGCGTATGGCTTCGACCCTGCGTCCCTGGCGGAGGAGGTAGCGGAGAGAGTCGTCGAGATCACGGGCGGGCGCCGGGAGGGGCGTACCGCGGTGGGTCTGGAGAAAACGCTGAGCGGCCTCGCGAAGCTGAATCCAGTGATCGCGGCCGCCGTAATGGTCGGTGAAGGGGATGGCCTTTTGTCCGGTGAGGAGCGTGAGCCGGTACAGAGTGGAGCCCCCGCTGCCCGAGGAGGTTTCGGTGCCGATGCCGGCGACCTCGGAGAAGGGAACCGCGCCGGAGACCGAGCGGAAGAAGCGCATGCGGCGCCAGTACACCGTGCGCTGGGCGGCATCGAAAACGACGGTGGCCTTGCGGAGCCAGACGAGCGCGCCGACGGCGAAGAAGATGGCGACGATGAGATTGCCGCGCCTGCCGGGCAACGAGGACGTGTAGAAGACGGGCAGCGCGGCGAGGGCAAGCAGGACGGAAATCCAGAGGGAGCTGTCCCTGAGGACGAGCTCGGTCTCGGACTGGCGGACGATCTTCACGATGCCGCCCCCGCCGCTGCGTGCTGGACGGCCTGCCACTGGCCGTTTTGCGCCGACTGGAAGACCGCCTCAATCACGGCCATATTGGCGATGCCTTCCTCGAGCGAAACAGGGACCGGTGTGCCTTCAAGAACCGCGCGCGAGAAGGCGTCGCCTTGCAGCGTGTACTGGTCGACGATGGGGAAGGTTTCGGTGGCAATGCCGCCGCCGAAAATGTCGCGGCCGTCGTCGACATAGATGCGCGTGGGACGGTCCGGCGGGGCGTTGAAGGGGATCTCGATCTCGATGCGGCCTTTGGTGCCGAGGAAATGCAGGCGCTGGTATGCAACAAACTGGGTGCTGGCGGTGAAGATGGCGTGGCCGCCGGGAAAGTCGAGCAGGGCGGAGGTGAGGCAGTCGGTGCCGAAGGCGGCGTCGCGATCGATGAGGCCGCAGACGCGGGTGGGCTCCTGGCCGAAGGCGTAGCGGGCGGCTTGAATGCAGTAGCAGCCGATGTCGTAGAGAGCGCCGCCGCCACACTCCATCTGATTGCGGATGTTGGCGGGATCGTTGTTGAAATAACTGAAGACCGCATTGACCGCGCGCAGCGTGCCGATGCGGCCCTCGTCGATAAGAGCGCGGGTGCGCAGCCACTGCGGGTGGCAGCGGATCATAAAGGCTTCGCCGATGACGACGCCGGTGCGCCGGCGGACGGCGAGGAGAGACTCTGCTTCAGCGAGGGTCAGGCTGAGGGGTTTTTCGCAGAGCACGTGCTTGCCGGCTTCCGCGGCGCGGATGGTCCACGGCACGTGGTGCTGGTTGGGGAGTGGATTGTAGACGGCGTCGATGGCGGGATCGGCGAGGAGCTCCTCGTAGGATCCGTAGGCGGTGGGGATGCCGAGCTGGGCGGCGACGGCGCGGGCTTTGTCCGGATGCCGGGAGGCGATAGCGGTGACGGTGGAGAGCTGGCCGCGCTGCATGGCGGGGATGACTTTGCGGACGCCGATGTTGGCCGTGGAGAGAACGCCCCAGCGCAGCTTTTCGCTCATGCGAAGAGGATAACTCCGGCGGGCGGGTGGAATCGGAAAGGGCAGCGGGTGGGTGAAATTGGCGGACCGGGAGCGGCGGCGGTTACGCGGGGGCGGCGATGGCGCGGGAGCCGGCGGATGCAGCGCCGCCACCGACAAAATGGACGATCTCGAAGCGGTCGCCGTCCGCCAGGGAGATAGCCGGCCAAGCGGGGCGGGAGACGATGGAGCCATTGTGTTCGACAGCGATGCGGTCGGCCTTGAGGCTGAGGGCGGTCAGGAGATCGAGCAGGGTCGCGCCGGCGGAAAGGGCGGGGAAGGTGCGCGGCTGGCCGTTGATGACGAGGTCCATAGAGGGAGGGTAGCAGGAGGTTGAGGAGGAACGGCGCAGGTTAGCGCAGGAAGCGCCAGAGCTGCCAGCCCAGGATGCCAAGGAGGACGACGCCGACCTGAATCATGGCGGCAGCCAGGAGGCCGCGGAAGACGCCGAGCGGTTCCTCGCCGGCGAGAGGGAAATCCAAAGTGTCGGAATGGAGCTCATTTTCGTTGAGGGAGTGGGTGGCGAGATCCGGGAAGACAAAATCGGTGTCGATCGAATGGGCGTCCATGGCGTTTTCCCCGTGAGTACGCTATCGGCAAACGGAGGCCGTGCGACCAGAAGAGGCGGAAAGCGCGCGATTGTGTCGCAAAACAGGACGACGAGTGCGGCTGGTTCCAAAAAGGGAAGAGGCCCGGCAGCGGTGGGGATCGCAGCCAGGCCTGAACGTTACGAGGTTTGGCAGACGATGGCGCCGTTCATGCCGGCCGGATAGAAGCCGCCCGCGCAGGTGCCTCCGCCATAGACGATCTTCAGCACTTCCGACGTCGTGCGGGGAATACTGAGCGCATTCTTATCCACGTCAAACGGATGGCTGGTTGTGGGAGGCACGTCGTTGGAATCGACAGCGGGACTGGTGACTCCCCAGCGAATGCAGGCGTCGCGAATAGCGCCGGAGTGCTGGGCCTCCGTGGCAAGAATAGCGCCCGCTGCGCCCAGATAGGTTTTGCTGGAGATGAGCGGAGCGGCGCCGAGATAGGCGCTGACGCCAACATCTTCAAGCTGGCGGGCCAGCTTCAGCCAGCTCATAATGCCGGCGAAGCCGTAGCCGAGAGCGTTGAGGTCGATGGCGGGTTTCTTCACCGCCTCAGAACCGAGGGCGGAGCGGATGTATTCCACGTGGGCGATCTCATCTTCCCGCAGGGCCGTCGCCCAGGTGGCTTCCGTGCCGAAGTCGGTGACCTTGGCGCCGCCGATGGTCGGTCCGGATTCCTCGGAGGACTTGATGACGCCGAGTTTGACCAGGTTGGCGCCGTAGGTGGACATAGCGTAAAACTCGGCTTCGAGATATTCGAGGTTGAGCGCGAAGTTGAGGATCTCCGCGTCGCTGTAGGAGGAAGCGGCTTCCACGCCAGGGATGTTCAATCCCAGCCTGGAGCCGAGAAGAGTTGCACCAGCCATGCCGAGTCCGGCCATGCCCGCGCCTTTGAGGAAGGTGCGGCGATTGCCCGCTATAGCGAGTTCATCCAGTTTCATGAAGGTCTCCTGCAATGCGTCGTTAGGGTGACGTGCGGGTGCGCAGGCGAGCCAGTTCCGCGCGGCGGCGGGATCCCAGGTTCCGTGTGCGGAACCTGGGCCTCTGGAACCAGGGCAGTGCAGTAGCGCAAAACAGACAGGTCGCGTCTTCGACGTGAAGGCCGCGAGCGATCGAAGCAGGGGAATGACGGCATTCGGCGGGTTATGAGGGTCGTCGATCGTTCAGCCGACGGTGCCTGCTACACGTACGCGGCAGGGGCTGCGGGCGGATTGACGAAATGGAAAAGAATTAAACCCCAGGGCAGCGATGGCGCCGTTTGGCGCGAGGCGGACGGGAGTTCGGCTAGTGCACGACGCCCATATTCGAGGCAGGCCAGTAGATGAAGTCGGCTTTGCCGTAGATTAGGTCGCGGTCGACGGGGCCGAAGTCGCGGCTGTCACTGGAAATGGAGCGGTGGTCGCCCATGACGAAGTATTCGTCGGGGGGAACGATCATTTCGGCCATGGAGCGGGTGTCGCGATAGCGGCGGGGGACGTAGGGCTCGTCGAGGGGCTGATTGTTGACCCAGACGCGGCCGTGGTCGATGTAGAGGGAGTCGCCGGGCAGGCCGATGACGCGCTTGATATAGCTCTTTTCCGGATCGAGCGGATAGTGGAAGACGACGATGTCGCCGCGGTCGATTTTTTCGAACTTGAAGAAAAATTTGTCGATGAAGAGGCGGTCCTGGTCACGCAGCTCGGGCTGCATGCTGGTGCCTTCCACGCGCACCGGCTGGTAGAGGAAGGTGACGATAAAGAACGACGCGATGACCGAGATGACGATGTCGCGGAGCCAGACGCGCAGGCGGCTATTGCGGGGGGTGGGATCACTCATGTCCGGTTAGCTGCACCCCAGGCTGCCCGCAGGGCAGAGAATATGCGGCCGCTGGTGGAGCACGGGGGTGCCTGGAGTCTGGACCGATGCCGGAGCGAAGGTGACCGGGCCGGTGAGGTTCGACTCCTGAACTTCAAAGGGCTGCTGGATCACCATCTCCACCTGGCTGCCGGCGGGCATGTTGATGTCGGCTTTGTGGGTGAACAGGGCGACGATCCCGGCAGCGGCGAGACCGGCTCCGGCGCCCTCGAGGCCGCCGGCCAGCGGATGTCCGGCTTCCAAACCGCCGATGGAGCCAATGGTGCCGCCGGTGGGCACCGCAATTTTGGCGGTCTCGGCGGCATTGTGCCCCTTGTTGCTGCCGCCCTTTTGCTCGATGGTGCCTTCATTGCCGGAGATGACCTGGTTTTGCGAGCCGGGCAGGCTGTTCACGCGGCCGGGGATGTCCACGACGGTTCCGTTGGGAAAAATCATCGAAGTGAAATGCATATTGAGCTGGGCGTTGCCATGAATGCGGCCGGGATGGACGACGCTGTCGACCACTCCCTGCACGTAGACTCCGGCGGGAATGAGGACGTGGTGGCCGACGACCACAGGGAAGGTGCAGTTGAGATAGACGCCGTCGCCAGGCCTGGCGCTTTTGGTGTTCAGGGCGCTGCGGAGCTCCAGCAGGACGCGCGTGCCGGCGGGGACGAGAAAGGTTTTCGGAGTGGCAGACGGAGCGGCCGCAGGCACGGGAGCGGCAGAGGCAACAGTGGCCGCCGGAGCCGGCGCCGAGGATGGGGCGGCGTTCTGGGCCGAGGCGGCCACGGCTGCGGCGAAGAGCCATACCGACCACCTCATCGAGCGAAATCGGCTCGATGGGAATCGGGCCGCGAAATGGGAGCGATGCATCATCCAGGAGCCTTCCGAACCACTTCTATTGTGCCTGAAATCCGTGGGCGGATTGGGGTGAAGCCTGGGGCGGTCGAGACAGACCGGCAGGCTTGAGCGCAGGCCCGAGCAGGCTTGACGGGTCCCCTGGTTGGACGGGCGGACGGGCGCGTGGGTGAGCCGCCCGGAAAAGAGCAGGGCGGAAGGGGCTGATTTCAGGCGCGGATGAGCTGCGGTCCGGTGGCGGGAACGATCTCGGAGAGATCGTCGAGAGCGGCCATACGGCGGAGGTGTTCTTCAACGCGGCACATCTCCGCGGCACTGGCGAACTGGACGGCCTTGTTGAGGAGCTCGCGGGCGGCGGGACGGCCCATGCGCTTCTCCTGGACGAGGGCGAGATTGATATAGGCGCGGGCCAGGGTGGGATCGTGCTGGAGCGCGCGCAGGGCGAGCCGGTAGGCTTCTTCGTAATTGCGCGCGGAAAAGAGCAACTGGCTGTGGAGCACGAGAAGGTCCACGTCCTCGCCGGCCAGGCGCAGAGCGGCATCGCAGTGGAGAAGGGCGTCGTCGGTCTTGTTCTGGCTCTTGTAGAGGAGGACCAGGCGGCGGTGCAGGACGAGCAGGGCAATGCGCGGCAGCGGGAGCAGGAGCTGCGCTTCGCAAAACGCTGCTAATTCGCGCTCGCGGCTGAGTTCGGCCATCACCGTGAAGAAGATTGTCTGGATGCCGGGCCCGGCGGCGGCGTTGGTGAGCGTTTTTGCGACAAGGTCCTGCAGCAGGCGGAGAGACTCTTCGCGCTCCGAGGCGTGCGCTTTGGCCGAAAGGGCCAGGAACTGGGCGCGCGCATTGAGGTTCTCGCTGTCTTTGGCGGTGGCCTGGCGGTAGAACTCGATGGCCTTGGCGAGAAAACCCTGGTCGCGGCAGATGTCTCCGGCGGATTCGAGATTGCTGGAGGTGGCGGTGGCCGGGTCGATGCGAGCCAGACAGCTTGCGGTCTTCGCCCATTCTTCCGACTGGCGGGCCATGCGCAGCAGCGCTTCGGGGGAGTTCCACTCGCCGTTTTCGCGGGCCGGTTGGCTCTCGGCGCGGGGCGCCGGAAGCTGGGGCGCAGCTTCTTCGCGGGGGGGCGTGATTTTGGTGACGTACTGGCGCACGCTGCGGATTTCAGAGACCATGCGCTGGATCTCTTCTTTGGCGGCATCGATTTGCAGCTGGAAACGGGCGTTTTCCTCGAGCGAGGCGGCTTTCGCGAGGGAGATGCTGGCCAGCAGTTGCCGCGCGTCATCGTTGGTGCGGCGCGTGTCTTCGGTGAGCTTGTCCATTTCCGTGCGGACGCGCTCTTCCATCTGCTCGGCGAGTTCTGTTCGGGCGCGGCCGCGATCGCGAATCAGATAGAAGACGAGAAAGAGGTTGACGATCGATAAGAACAGGACGATAAGCAGCGGCATGTCCGCCATCAACGAGGGAAGAGTCTGCTGGCCCATTGCTGCCTTTCCGGGGGGAGAACAGCGATCATAACATGTTCGCGACAGGGTCAGATGCAGCCATCACGCAGCTGGAGGGCCGGGCGGCCGAGCGTTTGTGCCCGCGCGATCAGGCTGCACGGGTTGCGGAAGGGTGGCTCCTGTCGCAGCGGCTGCCTCCAGGCTGGCGAGAATCGTCGTGATCTGCGTAAAGGGGATGAAGAAGGCTGAGGGTGCGGCCGGTTTCACTCGAAAGCGGTCGGCGAGGCGGTTGGCGGCCTCCTCACTTTCGATCCAGATGCCGGCGGGATCGATGCCGAGGAGAGTGACGGTTTCGAGCTTGTCCTGACTCGTGACGCCCCCGAGCAAGGGCGGTCCCAGCACGACAATTTTGCGGTGCAGCAGATTGGCCAGATGAAGTTCCATGGCTGATCGAGACGCTCTGGCGCGAGGCGGGGTTGGCCGAGGTGTCGGACGCGCGTCCGACGTGCCTCGCGTGTCCGGGCAGACACGACGTGGCGTGTCCGACACATGTCGGACGGGGCGTCAGACACGCAGAAGCGGCTAAGTATCTGATTTGACGAGCGCGGAAAGATGGCCGCGCGATTGCACTTTGTCGCGGCGCTGGCAACAAGCGAGGCGAGCGATGAACAGCAAGGTGCAGGCAACGGTGGCAACAGGATTTCTGGTTCTCTCCACGATGGCGCTGCGGGCGCAGGCAAAGACGGACGCCGTGTCGGACACGGCGACTCCGGCGGTGACGGCGGTGACGCGGACAATTGTCGTGAGCCTGGAAGACCGGCGGCTGGCGCTGCTGGAAGACGGCGTGGTGAAGCAGGTTTATCCAGTGGCGGTGGGGAAGGATGCGACGCCGAGTCCGACGGGGACCTTCACGATTGTGGCGCGGGTAACGAACCCGACGTACTACCACAGCGGCAAGGTGATTCCATCCGGGCCGGGGAATCCGGTGGGCACGCGCTGGATGGGGCTGAGCGACAAGGGCTACGGGATCCACGGAACGAATGAGCCTCGCTCCATCGGCAAAGCCGCTTCGCATGGCTGCATCCGGATGGGACGGCGCGATCTGAAGGACCTCTTTGCGCAGGTGCGGACCGGGGACGTGGTGGAGATTGTCGGCCAGCGCGACGCGGAGACTGCGGCGATCTTCGGAACGCCGGAGGGACCGGCTACTGCGGGCGTGACGGCGGTGCTGGCGAAGGCCGAGCCGCAGGTGGGTATCGTGGCGCGGCCGACGGATGGGGCTGCGGCTGCTGAGGCAGGGACAGCCCCGGCGGACCGGTAAAGGCATCAGGCGGGCAGGCACGAACGGGAGGATGGCGATGGAACTGTTTGCGGAAGCGGTGAGTGTGGTGGGCGCTCTGGTGCTGAGCGTTTCGTGCGGACTGCTGGCAGAGGAACTGCTGTTCGGTGGGCTGGTCCGGCTGTTTTTCGCTCGACAAGCGGGGTCCAGTGTTCGGGGAGAGCGGAGGAAAGGGAGAGAAGGGCAATGCTTGCGCTAAAGGAACTGCTGATCGTCGCGGGGGCGCTGTTGCTGGCTTCCGCATTGGGCATCACTCTGTACGACCTGTGGGCGTGGATCGACTACCACTGGAAGCTTCGCTCGGCGGCGTCGGACACGGAGACGGCTTTGTCCGACACGGAATCAAGGAAGCCCGAACCGCCGATGCCGGGGCCGGTGCGCTGGCGGACAGCGGCGATGCTGGGAATCGCCGCGTGTCTGCCATGGCTGATCGCCGACGGGATTGTCGTTATTCCAGCAGGAATGGGCGGCGTGCGCGTCAGCCAGATGCGCGGCACGCTGCCGGGAACGCTGTACTCCGGGGCACATTTCGTCACGCCCCTGATGGAGAGCGTGCCGATGTTCGATCTGCGCGACCAGCTGTTCACAACGGGAGTGGTCGAAGGCTCCGGTGCGAAGAAAGCCGGGCTGGAGATGCAGCCGCTCGATGTTCAGTCGAAGGAGGGGCTGGATATCGGCCTGGCGATCACAGTGCGGTATCGCCTCGATCCCAAAAGGCTGGACTGGATGGAGACGCACCTGCCGCAGCCAATCGATCAGCAGATGGTCCCGGCGGTGGTGGCCAGTGCGTGGCGCGATCTGGCTCCGAGTTATACCGTGCGGGAGATCTTCAGCTCGAAGCGCGAAGAGGTCCGGCGCGAGGCCTCGGCCGTGATCGCGAACAAGCTGGGAGGGGACGGCATTCTGGTTGAGGAGGTCATGCTGCGGGACATCCAGCTGCCGCCGGAGTACGCGAGGGGCCTGCAGGATTTGCTGTTGAAGGAACAGCAGGACGATCAGATGGCGGTGCAGACCGATATCCAGCAGAAGCAGGTGCGGATCGCGGAGTTGCAGGCTGAGGCCGAGGCGGCGCAGAAGGTGAAGGAGGCGCAGGGCGACGCGCAGGCTCGCGTGGTCGAGGCCAAAGGCGAAGCCGACGCGATGCAGTACACGCTGCCGCTGAAGCAGAAGCAAATTGAGCAGTCGAAACTGGAGGCTGAAGCGCGCAAAGAGGCGACGATCGAGAACGCCGACGCCGATGCGCAGGCGAAAGTGATCGACAGCAAGGCGGAGCTGCAGCGGCGCGAGCTGCTGGCGCAGGCGGAGGCCAACCGAATTCGGGTGACGGCCGCGGCGGACGCGGAGCGGATGGCGAGCGAAGCGAAGCTGCTGAACCAGTCGCCGCTGCTTATCAACAAGATCATCGCCGAGCGGCTGTCAGACAAAATCCAGTTGGTCATGGTGCCGTCCGACGGCAAGTATTTCTTCGCCAGCGACGTCTTTCGCGGCCTCGATGGCAATTCGGCGGTGAAACAGAGCCTGACGCAGCCGATGGATTCTGACGGTCCGCCAGCGGCGTCGAGTGCGTCGGGACACTGAGGTTGAGGGTCGAGGTGCCGTCCGGACAGGGTCTCGGCTTGTCGGAGACAGGCTCAACAGAAGACCCACCCCGGGTGAGACCACCCCGGTTGCACAAACAGGCAGCCGGGGTGGGATTCCATCCCGCTTTTTGGGGAGCGGAACGATGACGAGCGCACGATATAATCCGCCCCAGCGAATGATGGACAGGCTGCGGTTGTGGGGATGGTGGACGGCGCTCGTGTGCCTGACTGGCTTCCTGGTTCCGGTGGCGCAGGCGGCAAGCTGGGAACAGCCCGCCTCCGACCTGGCCCGACAAATTGCCGCGCTCACGGGCCCGGGACCGTCGCGGCTGGCGGTGCAGAACGCATCGACGCTGCCCGCCAGTGAGATTCCCGACATCCGGCGGCTGCTGGAGCAGGATCTGCGCCGGCTGGGTGTGCTGGCGGGCGGCAGCCAGAGCGCGACCCTGATTCGGGTGACCCTTTCCGAAAATCTG
Source organism: Acidobacteriaceae bacterium (assembly GCA_049579805.1). GTDB lineage: Bacteria > Acidobacteriota > Terriglobia > Terriglobales > Acidobacteriaceae > Palsa-343. Next base: position 14,162 of record JBAUOP010000173.1, on the reverse strand, counting down.
CAGGGTGGGTTGTGGGTGGCCGAAGTGCAGGAAGGCACGGAGACGCGCGTGACGATGCTGGCGGTGCCTCTGGCTCCCGCAGCGCCAAGCGGCAGCGGCGGGACTATCACCATCCGGCGCACGTTGCTGATCACCGAAGACGAGCCGGTGCTCGACGCGAAGATTTTTAGCAGCGGCGGTGTGCAGAGGCTGGTGGTGCTGGAGCCGGAGCGCATCCTGACCTACGAGAAGAACCCTGCGGCCCTGGGCACGGGGCGCTGGATTCAGGATGAGAGCTTTCCCATTGCGCACACGCGGCCGTATCCGCGCGATTTGCGGGGCGAGCTGGTGGCCGCGACGGATCACGTCTTCGATGCCTGGCTGCCTGGCGTGCATTGCAGGGGAGGCGAGACGGCGGCAGGCGTGGGCACGGCGCTGTCGGTGACCTGCACGGACAGTGACGATCCGTGGCCTCTGGGTGTCGGCCAGGAGGCTTTCTTCAACGCGATGCGCGACAACTTCACGGGCGTTGTGGCGCCGGGGTTCGGCATGGAGCTGCCTCCGTTCTACGAGGCAGGCGAGATACCGCATGAAACCGGAGACGCGACGCTGCTGACGCTGGTCGACGGGCGTGTTTTGCTGATCGACGGCGGCGTGATGAAACCGGTGGACGGCGCGAACGACTGGGGCAGCGACTTTGCCGTGCTGCGGTCCGGCTGCGGCAGCGGGGCGCAGGTGCTGGTGTCAGGCTCCGGCGCCGCGGCGGCAGGGGACAGCCTGCGCGCGTGGGAGATTGCGGGGCGGGAAGCGATTCCGGTGAGCGCGCCGGTGTCGGTGGATGGTGTGGTGACGGCGATCTGGCCATCGGTGGATGGCACGAGCGCGACGGTTATCGTGCGGCGCGAGTCGCCGGTGCGCTACGAGGTGTGGAATGGTTCGGCGCTTTGTAATTAGCGGGTTGCTGCTGGCGGTGGCGCTGGGTGCAGAGGCGCGGACGCGTCCGCACTACGGCGGCACGCTGCGCATCGAGATCCGGGGCGATCCGTGGCAGATGCCCGACGCCCTGGCGCGGCGGCTGGTGCTGGACACGCTGACCACCGTGAACGACACCGGAATCGCGCAACCCGCGCTGGCCGTGCGCTGGGCGGCGCAGGACGCCGATCATCGCTGGGAGTTTGCGATTCGGCCTGGGGTGCGCTTCCAGGATGGCACGCCGCTGACGGCGCAGGCGGTGGTTGCGGGTCTGAACGAGGTGTGCGCGCGCAGTGCAGCCGCGAGCCCTGCGCTGGCGTGTCCGTGGCGGATGGTTCGTGCTGTGGGCGATGCGGTGATCTTTGTGGGCGACGCTGCGGTCCCGGACCTGCCTGCGCTGCTCGCCCAGGAAGTTTTTGCCATTGGCCGGCAGGACGCCTCAGGCGCGGTCATCGGTACGGGGCCGTTTCGGGTGACCGGCTTTGCGAACGGCGCGCTGGTGCTGGCCGCGAACGATGACTGTTGGGCGGGCCGGCCTTTCGTCGACAGCGTGGAGATTCATGCGCATCGCACGACACGCGACCAGTGGCTCGACTTCAGCGTGGGCAAGGCGGACATCATTGAGGTTCCGCCGGAGATGATCCGCCAGGCGCAGCAGCAGCATCTGGATTTGCTGGTCTCGCGGCCGGTCGATCTGCTGGCTCTCACGATCGCGCCGAATGGCGTGTTCGCCAGCCGGGAGATGCGCGAGGCGGCGGCGCTGGCCGTGGATCGCGCGGCGCTGTCGAACGTCATTTTCCAGAAGCAGGGCGAGGTGACCGCGAGCTTGCTGCCCGAGGCGCTCAGCGGATTCGCCTTCCTGTTCCCGACGGACCGCGATCTCGCCCGGGCACGCGCGCTGCGCGGCGGCGCGTCAACGCCTGGCCTGCTTCTGAGCACAGAGGACACGAGCGGCATCCTGCATCTGGCCGCAGAACGCCTGGCGCTGAATCTCGAGGAGGCGGGGTTTACGGTGCAGGTGGCCGGCTCGCGCCAGCCCGCGGCTCTCACGCTGCGCCGCGTGCACCTGGAAGCTGCCAGCCCGGCAGCGGCTCTGGACGAAATGCTGGCGCAATTCGGGCAGAATGGTACGGTGACCGCGACCGATCCTGTGTCGTTGTGGCAGACGGAGCGAAGCGTGCTGGAGAGCGAAACGATTGTGCCGCTGCTGTGGCTGCCACGGGCGTGGGCGACGGGCGAGCGGGTGCGCGATCTGCGGCTCTCGGCGGACGGGGCGCCGCTGGTGGCGGATGCTTCGCTGGAGGGCCCGAAGTGAACCTGCGGCAGAAGCTGCTGCTCATCTTCTCCGTCACCGTTGTGGGTCTTGTTGTCGCCGTAGCGTGGATCGTTTCAGTGCGGGTGCGCCGGGTGTTTGAAGGCCTGGACCAGCAGCAGACCGCGGCGCTGGTGAATCAGTTCCAGCGCCAGTTCAGCCAGCGGGCCGAGGATACGGCCTCCGCTCTCGATCGCATGGCGGACAGCGATTCGGTGAAGCAGATTGCCTTCGAACTGAGCAATGGCGGGGACGCATCGTCGTACCTGCAGGCGGCGCTGCCGCTGGCGCAGGAGTATCGGCTGGATTATCTGGAAGTGGTGGCGAACGACGGCAGCATCATCTCGTCTTTCCAGTGGACGGCGCGCTTCGGCTACCGGGAGCCGGCCATTGCCGGGGCGGGTCAGCCGGCCTTCCTGAAGCAGGAGGACCTGCCCGACGGCGACTCGCAGATTGGGATCTTCGCGGTGCGGAAAGTGACCGGCTCCGATCCCCCGGTCTATGTGGTGGGCGGGCGGCAGATCGATGCTTCGTTCCTGAAGGATTTCCCGGCTCCAGCCGGAACGCAGGTGTATTTCTACCGGAACCTGACCGGCTCGTTCGACGCGTACAACTTTGGCGCGGCCGCGAGGGAGCCTGGTGTTGCCCATTTTCAATCTTTGGTGGATGCAGCGCGGAATACCGGGAAGAACGCAACCGGCGTGGTGTATCTGACGAAGAAGCGCGCGGACAGTGTGGACGCGACGGCGATTCCGCTGGAGGGCCGGGATGGCAGCGTGCTGGCGGTGCTGGTGGTTGCGAATTCGAGGCGCGGCATGGTGGAGGTGCAGGGGCGCATCCGCGACGTAGCTTTCGGAGTGGCCGGACTGGGCATCATCTTTGCCGTGCTGGTGAGCTTGTGGATCGCAGTGCGCGTTTCGCGCCCCATTGAAGAACTGGCGCGCGCGGCGACCGCAGTGGCGGCGGGGGACTGGGAAACCCGTGTCGATATTCACTCGCTCGACGAGGTGGGTGCGCTGGCGCGCAGCTTTAACAACATGACACGCCAGCTGACGGAGCAGCGCGACCGCCTGGTGCAGACGGAGCGGGTGGCCGCGTGGCGTGAACTGGCCCGGCGGCTGGCCCATGAGCTGAAGAACCCTCTGTTCCCGCTGCAGATCACGGTGGAGAATATGGTGCGCGCGCGCCATCTGCCGGCGAAGGAATTCGACGAGGTGTTCACGGAGAGCGCCGCCACGCTCCAGATCGAAATTGCCAACCTGAAGACGATCATCGGGCGATTCAGCGATTTTTCGAAGATGCCGAAGCCGCAGGCTATCGAAATGGACGCGCGCGAGTCGGTGCGGCGCGTGGTGAAGCTCTATGGACCGGCGCTGGAAGAGAAGCACATCCAGTTGGGGACCTCGATCGCTTCCGAGCCTCTGCCGATTCTGGGCGATTCGGAACTGCTGCACCGAGCGCTTTCCAACCTGGTGCTGAATGCTATGGACGCCATGCCGAAGGGGGGAACGCTGACCATCTCGATTGCGCGAGCCGGCGAGGTGGCGCGGATTGCCATTGCCGATACGGGCGAAGGCATGACGCCGGAAGAGCGCGAGCGGCTTTTCACGCCGTACTACACGACGAAGCAGCACGGAACCGGGCTGGGGCTGGCGATTGTGCAGTCGGTGATTGCCGATCATAACGGCACTATTGCCGTGGAGAGCGCGGAAGGCGGAGGCACCCGATTCGTGATTGGGCTGCCATTGGAAGAAGAGAAGGTGGAGGCGTGACGAAGGCCGATATTCTCATCGTGGACGACGAGGCCAGCACGCTGGCCTCGCTGGCGCGCGCCTTTCGCCTGGCCGGCCATGAAGCGACGGTGTGCGATAACGCCGCGCGGGCTCTGGAGCTGGCGAAGTCTCGGCCGTTCGACCTGATTCTGTCGGACGTGGTGATGCCGGGACGCGACGGGCTCGCGCTGCTGGAAGATCTGAAGGCCAGCGGGGTGGCGGCGCCGGTGGTGATGATGTCCGGCCAGGCGCACATTGAAATGGCGGTGAAGGCGACCCGCCTGGGCGCGCTCGATTTTCTGGAGAAGCCGCTCTCGACCGACAAGCTGCTGCTGGCGGTAGAGAATGCGCTGCGGCTGAAGCGCCTCGAGACGGAGAATTCCGAGCTGCGGCGGCGGGTGGGCAAACACGAGCTGGTCTGGATCGGTGAGGCCATGAAGCGGGTGATGGCGCAAATCGATCGCGTGGCTGCCAGCGAGACGCGTGTGTGTATCTACGGGGAGACGGGCACGGGCAAGGAGCTGGTGGCGCGGACGCTGCACGACAGGAGCGGGCGAGCGGCGGGGCCGTTTGTCACGCTGAACTGCGCGGCGATTCCCAACGAGCTGATCGAGTCGGAGTTGTTCGGCCACGAGAAGGGCTCGTTTACGGGGGCGGCGCAGCGGCACATCGGCAAATTTGAGCAGGCGCACCGCGGCACGCTGTTTCTGGACGAGATTGGCGATATGCCGCTGGCGCTGCAGACGCGGCTGCTGCGCGTGCTGGAACAAGCCGAAGTGGAGCGCATCGGCGGCGACAAGCCGGTCGCCGTAGATGTGCGCGTGCTGGTGGCGACCCACCGCAATCTGGAGGAGATGGTGGAGGCGGGCAGCTTTCGCCGCGATCTTTACCACCGCGTGGTCGTCTTTCCCATCACGCTGCCGCCGCTGCGCGCGCGCCGGGAAGACATTCCGGCGCTGGTGGATTATTTTGCGCGTCAGGTCTCAGCGCAGAACGGGTGGAAGCCGGTGCCGTTTACGCCGGAGGCGATCGACGCATTACGGAGCGGGGCGTGGCCGGGGAACATTCGCGAGCTGCGGAATATTGTCGAGCGCCTGTTGCTGCTGGCGGGCGAGAACGTCGATGCAGCGACGGTTGAGCTGGCGCTGCCGCAGGCCGGTGCGGTTTTGGCGGATGCGGGAGGCGAGATTTCCGGTTCAGCCGGAACCGGTCCGCTGGCCCAGAGGGTCGCCGCCTTCGAGCGCGCGACGCTGCTGGCGGAACTGGAACGACATCAGGGACACATCACCAACACGGCGAAGGCGCTCGGCCTCGAGCGCAGCCACTTCTACAAAAAATGCCAGCAGGTGGGGATCGACCTGAAGGCGGAACGCGGATAGCGGCGGGCGCTACCGTTTCATCCGCCGTTTCGCTCGGCGGATCATCGGACCTGTTTGCCTGGAATCGTTCGCGTCCGTACCATAGAGAAGAGACAACGCAACGACCAATCCTGTGGCGTCCGAAGCGAGCCAGGGAAGTCGGGTCGATCAGATCATGCCGCTTCCCCCTGCGGTCCGCAGCGCCGTGAGAGCCTGCGAGAACCGCGTGGGAAACCGGCCCGGGAAGGGCAAACACCTTGACATCAGAAGAGACAACAGAAACAGGTGCCGCTGTGGCGGCGGACAACGAAACCGCGGAGCTGAAACCGAGTGCGAGCGAGTCCGGGACGAGTTCCGGGGAAACGGTGGGCGCGCACCAGCACGCGCAGGCGACGCTCAATCCAGCATGCACGCGTGAAGTGGAGATCGAAGTACCCGCCGAGGCGGTGACGAAGGGCTTCCGCGACGTGACGAAGCGTTATCAGAAAGTGGCACGCATTCCAGGGTTTCGGCCGGGCAAGGTGCCGGAGAGCGTGCTCCGTTCGCGCTTTGCGGGGGCGATTCGCGAGGAGGTGGTGGAGGCGGTGGTGCCGCCGCACTTCCGCGAAGCCATTGCGCAGAAGGGCCTGCGCCCGGTCTCGCAGCCGCAGGTGACGGACATGAACCTGAAGGAGGGCGAGCCGCTGCGGTTCAAAGCGGTGTTTGAGGTGGTGCCGGAGTTCTCCGTGGACGGCTACCCGGAAGTACGCGTGGAGAAGCCGGACACGGAACTGACCGAATCCGAATACCAGGCGGAACTGGAGCGGATTCGCGATGCGCGATCGACCATGGAAGATGTGACCGAAGATCGCGGCCTGATGGACGGCGACTTTGCGCAAATCAGCTTTACCGGCGAGCTCGAAGGGGAGAATGCGACGGGGGAGGATCAGGCTGCGCAACCCATCGCGGGACAGGACGTATCGGTGGAAATTGGAGGCCCGGACACGGTGCAGGCCTTTACGGATGCGCTGCGCGGATCGAAGCCGGGGCAGGAGCTGAAGTTCGAAGTAACCTATCCGGGGGATTTCGGACAGAAGCGCCTTGCGAGTAAAACGGTCGCGTATGCAGTGGAGGTGCGCGGGATTCGCAAAAAGGTGAAACCGGAGCTGAACGACGAGTTTGCGAAGGAGATGGGGAAGTACGAGAACCTCGAAGACTTCGAGAAGCAGCTGAGAGAACACCTCGCATCCGATAAGAAGCACAGGACCCTGGCGGAGACACGTAATCGACTGGTTGATGCTCTGACGGCGAAATTTTCCTTTCCGGTGCCGGAATCGCTGGTGCAAAGCCAGGTGGATACTCGGCTGGAGCGCGGATTGCGGGCTCTGGCGGCGCAGGGCATGCGGACGGAGGACATGCGGAAGCTGGACTTCGATCGGCTGCGTGAGGCGCAGCGGGAGTCGGCGGAGAATGAAGTGAAGGGGGCGCTGGTGCTGGACCGGATTGCCGATGTGGAAAACATCCAGGTCAGCGACGAGGAGATGGAGCGGGAACTGCAGGTCATCTCTTTGCAAACACGCGAACCGATCGAGAGCCTGCGCGATCGTTTGACCCGTGAAGGCGGTCTGGCTAGAATTCGGGAACAATTGAGAAGGGAAAAGACAGGAAATCTGCTCGTCGAACGCCTGTCCTGAACTGCCCCGCGAATGCGAGGGTGATGCGTGTCACTGACGATGCGGCGGGAATGCCGCAGAACAGAGAGTAGAGAGAAGTATGGCTTTAGTTCCAATGGTCATCGAGCAGACGAGCCGCGGCGAGCGGGCGTACGACATCTATTCGCGTCTGCTCCGCGACAACATTATCTTTCTCGGCACTCCGATCGACGATCAGATTGCGAATCTGGTGATTGCGCAGTTGCTGTTTCTTACCGCGGAGGATCCGGAGAAGGACATTCAGCTGTACATCAACTCGCCGGGGGGCTCCATAACGGCGGGGCTGGCGATCTACGATACGGTGCAGTACATCAAGAACGATGTGCAGACGCTGTGCATCGGACAGGCGGCCAGTATGGGGGCCTTCCTGCTGATGGCGGGGACCAGGGGCAAGCGTTTTGCGCTGCCGAACTCGCGCGTCCTGATCCATCAGCCGTCGATGGGCGGTCTGGCGGGACAGGCGACGGACATCGACATTCACGCGCGCGAGATCATCCGCATCCGGGAAATCACGAACAAGCTGATGGCGAAGCATACCAGCCAGAGCCTGGAAAAGATCGAAAGAGACGTGGAACGAGACTTCATCATGAACGCGCCGCAGGCGAAAGAGTACGGGATCATCGATGAGATCATCGATCGCCCGCGGCCCAGCAAATAACAGCAGGGACTCCCCCAAGGGTTTCGCTGAGCGGTCAAGGAGTTAGTCGGGATGAAAACGCGAACGGGATCGGATGAGGCACTTCGTTGTTCGTTCTGCCATAAATCGCAGGACGCCGTCGCCAAGTTGATTTCATCTCCGAGCGACTATCCGCGCGCTTACATCTGCGACGAGTGCGTGGCGGTGTGCAACTCGATTCTGGAAGACGACCGCACCGAGGCGCAGACCGGCGCGGCGCCCACCCACCTGCCGAAGCCTCAGGAAGTGAAGGCCTTCCTGGACGAGTACGTGATCGGGCAGGACCAGACGAAGAAAAAGCTGGCGGTCGCGGTCTACAACCACTACAAGCGCGTGCAGATGAACCGGACGCGCGGCACAGATGTGGAGCTGTCGAAGTCGAACATTCTGCTGGTGGGACCGACGGGCAGCGGCAAGACGCTGCTGGCGCACACACTGGCCAAGATGCTGGACGTGCCGTTCGCCATTGTGGACGCGACGACTCTGACAGAAGCCGGCTATGTGGGCGAGGACGTTGAGAACATCATCCTGAAGCTGCTGCAGGCGGCCGACGGCGATGTGGCGCGGGCGCAGACCGGCATCATCTACATCGACGAGATCGACAAGATCGGACGGAAGGATGAGAATCCGTCGATCACGCGCGATGTTTCCGGCGAAGGCGTGCAACAGGCGCTGCTGAAAATTCTGGAAGGGACGGTGGCCAATGTGCCCCCGCAGGGCGGGCGTAAGCATCCGCACCAGGAATTCACGCCGGTCGACACGACGAACATCCTGTTCATCTGCGGTGGAGCGTTCGTGGGTCTGGAGCGCGTGGTGGGCCGGCGCGTGGGCAAGAAGGCGCTGGGCTTTAAGGCGCTCTCCGATAAAGAACTGGAGCCGGGCGGCGGAGTGATCCGTGCCCAGCGGGACAGCGAACTGCTGCGCCAGGCGGAGCCGCAGGATCTGATCAAGTTCGGGCTGATTCCCGAGTTTGTGGGCCGGCTGCCGGTGATGGGCATTCTGGACGAGCTGGACGAAGCGGCGCTGGTGGAGATTCTGACCAAGCCGCGGAATGCGATCCTGAAGCAGTACCAGAAGCTCTTTGACTACGAAGGAGTGAAACTGGGCTTCACCGACGATGCGACCCGGGCGGTGGCGCAGGAAGCTCTGCTGCGCAAGGTGGGGGCGCGCGGCCTGCGCATGATCCTCGAGGAGCTGATGCTGGATCTGATGTATTACCTGCCCAGCAACAAGAAGGTGAAGGAGCTGGAGATTCAGGCGGAGATGGTGCACAATCGCAACCTCTCGATGACGCTGCTGGAAAAAGCGGGATAGTGGGCGACTGCGGGGCTGTTCCGGCGCGACGCAGGTTGTCGCTTGCGCGAGGGAGCCGCCGAGCATAGATTGTGACGCTGGAGTGGTTTGCGTCATCCAACAGGCAGGTGAGCGCCTCTCTTTTGCTGCTCGTGCCAAGTTCATTTCCCCTTGCCGACAAAAAGGGCTGCCGCAGGGCAGCGTCTCCCCGGAATGGGTTACTCTTCTCATAAGAGCGCGACCCGTTAGAATCGAAGACAAGCCTCCGCGAAAGGAATGCCGTGAGTCAGCCGTCCAAAGAAACCCGGGAACGCAGTGAACTTCGCAAGCTGCCCATGATGCCCATCCGGGACATGGTGATTTTCCCCCACATGATGACCCCGTTTGTGGTGGGCCGCGAATCGAGCGTGCGTGCACTGGAGGAGGCGCTGAACGGCGAGCGCAAGATTTTTCTGGCGACCCAGCACGACGCGCGGATCGACGAACCGCGTCCGGACGAGATCTTTCAGGTGGGTACGGTCGGCAACATTGTGCAGAGCGTGCGCATGCCGGACGGGAACATCAAGGTTCTGGTGGAAGGGCTGGAGCGGGCGCGGGCGGTGGAAATCAGCGACTCGGATGGTTTTTTTGTGGCCACGGTGAAGATGGCCAAGCCGCTGCCCGAGATCACGCCGCAGATTGAGCAGCTGGTGCAGCGGGTCACGTCGCTGTTCGAGCAGTATGTGAAGCTGCAGCAGTCGCTGAACGTGGAGACGGTGGCGTCGGCCATTCGGACGGATGAGCCATCGAAGCTGGCGGACACGATTGCGGCGAATCTGCAACTGGAAGTTCCGGACAAGCAGGAGCTGCTGGATATTTTCGACCTGCCGGAGCGGCTGCTGAAGATCGCCGATGTACTGGATATCGAGATCGAGAAGCTAAACATGGACCGCAGCATCCAGTCGCGGGTGAAGCGGCAGATGGAGCGGGCGCAGAAAGAGTACTACCTCAACGAGAAAATCAAGGCGATCCAGAAAGAGCTGGGGCGCGGCGAGAAAAGCGAATTCGACGAGCTGAAGAAGAAGATCGAAACCTCCGGAATGCCGAAGGACGTCTTCGAAAAGGCGACGCAGGAGCTGAAAAAGCTGGAAGCGATGCCGCCGATGTCGGCTGAGTCGACCGTCTCGCGGAACTATCTGGACTGGCTGCTGGCGGTGCCGTGGAAGAAGAAGTCGAAGGAGACGCGGAGCATCGATCATGCGGAGAAGGTGCTGAACGCGGATCACTATGGCCTGGAGAAGATTAAGGAACGCATCCTGGAATTTCTGGCGGTGCGGCAGCTGGTGAAGAATCCCAAGGGGTCGATCCTTTGTTTTGTCGGGCCTCCGGGTGTGGGCAAGACCTCGCTGGGCATGTCGATTGCGAAGGCGACGGGGCGGAAGTTTGTGCGCATGTCGCTGGGCGGGGTTCGGGATGAGGCGGAGATTCGCGGGCACCGGAGGACGTATATCGGCGCGCTGCCGGGGCAGATCATTCAGTCGATGAAGAAGGCAGGCACGCGCAATCCGGTGTTCATGCTGGATGAGGTGGACAAGATGGCCTCGGATTTCCGGGGCGATCCGGCATCGGCGCTGCTGGAGGTGCTCGATCCGGAGCAGAACCACAGCTTCCAGGACCACTATCTCGACGTGGAGTACGACCTGTCGCAGGTGCTGTTTGTGGCGACGGCGAACGTGCTGCACACGATTCCGGCAGCGTTGCAGGACCGCATGGAGATCCTGCGGCTGCACGGCTACACCGAGGTGGAGAAGCTGGAGATCGCCAAGCAGTACCTGGTGAAGAAGCAGCGCGACAATACCGGATTGACGGAGAAGAACGTCGTCTTTACCGATGGGGCGCTGACGGAGATGATTCGGAGCTATACGCGCGAAGCCGGCGTGCGCAACCTGGAGCGCGAGATCGGCAACGTGGACCGCAAGGTCGCGCGCAAGGTAGTGAAGGCCGGGGCGAAGCACAAGGAGACGATCACGCCGGAGAACCTGGCGGATTTCCTGGGCGTGCCGAAGTTCCGCGACTCGCTGGTGCACGAGAAGAGCGAGATCGGCCTGGTGAACGGGTTGGCATGGACCGAGGTTGGCGGCAGCATTCTGCAGACGGAAGTGCAGGTGCTGGACGGCAAGGGCAAGCTGACGACCACCGGACAACTGGGCGACGTGATGCAGGAGTCGGCGCAGGCGGCGCTGTCGTATGTGCGGAGCCGGGCGCAGCATCTGGGCTTGCCAAGGGACTTCTATCGCAACGTCGATATTCATATTCATGTGCCCGAGGGGGCAATTCCGAAGGATGGGCCGTCGGCCGGCATCACGCTGGCGACGGCGCTGGCCAGCGCGCTGGCGAAGATTCCGGTGCGGCGCGACCTGGCTATGACCGGCGAGGTGACGCTGCGCGGCAAGGTGCTGCCGATCGGCGGGCTGAAGGAGAAGCTGCTGGCGGCGCATCGCGCGGGGATCTTCGAGGTGATTTTGCCGGCGGAGAACCGGAAGGATCTTCCGGATATTCCGGAGAACCTGAAGAGCGTGATGCAGCTGCATTTCGTGGACATGATGGACGAGGTGCTGAAGGTCGCTCTCGAGGCGCCGCTGCCGGAGCTGCACGAGGACACGCCGAACGTGCTGGAGAACGAGGTGCCGATTGTTCCGGCGCAGAGCGGCGTGGAGCAGAGGCCGCACCAGTAAGGCAGGGTACAGGGTGCAGGGTACAGAAAAGGCAGGCTCGGAGACGAGCCTGCCTTTTGATTTTGATTCCTATTATTCGACTATCTTTCCATCTTTGATGAAGAGCACTGCCTTCTTGCCGGAGGCTTGCCAGTGGGCGACGTCGATCATCGTGCCGGTGGGGGCGATCTGTTCGTGAATGGGACCGAAGGTGAGCGGGTGGCCGCGCTCGCATTGCTGCGGTTGGCCGCTGGCTTCGAACAGGTCGGCTTCGCCGTCCTTCTTGCCAACCACCTGGGCGCGGCCGTCGGGATCGACGAGGACAGCAGTGCGTTCATCGACTCCGATGGCACGGATGGTCTTTGTTTGGCCGGAAGCCAGGATGCGGGCCATGAAGACCAGCAGGCGGCCTTCGCGGTGGCGGGTGTCGAAGTGGGTGTCGGTGATGATGCCGCGCAGGATGGGGATGCCGAGGAGATCGGGCGCGATGACGACCTGGCGATAGAAGGGATTGGCGAGGCCTTTGTCGGAAGTGAGGTCGGGATCGTCGGGCTTGTCGTTTTGAGCGGAGTAGATGTACTGGCCGAGGACGGCGAGTCCGGCGCTGGTGCCGCCGATGGGAACGCCGCGACGGACGGCAGCGCGAAGGGCGGTTTCTACGGGCGAGTGGGCCCAGTTGCCGATGTATTTTCCCTGATCGCCACCGGAGATGAAGATGGCGGCGGCAGTTGTAATCGTTCTTGCTACGAATGGATCGTTCGCCGCGGCGCGGGTGGGGATGATGAGGGTCGCCACCGAGTTGAGGTGGCAGAGGGGCTGAATGTAGGGGTTGTAGGCGTCGGTGCCGGAGGCGCGGAGGACGAGGAAGTCGCCTCCGTCGGCGCGGTTGCAGAGCCAGCGGAAGGCTTCGTCGATGTCAGTGCCGCCGCCCATGAGCGCGTACCCGGCGCGGGGATGGACGTGGATGTCGGTCTTCGCGCCTATGCGGAAGTACTGGTAGGGTGCGGCTGCTGGATCTGAGCTCTGAGCAGCCGCGTGCGAAGAGCTTGCACCACAGAGGGCACAGAGGGCACAGAGCGCGAAGAACGACAGCAAAGGCCGCTTCATACCTGTTTCAGGGCCTGGTCTAAATCGTCGAGGATGTCTTCGATGTCCTCGATGCCGACGGAGATGCGGACGAGGCCTTCGGTAATGCCGATTCGCTGGCGTTCTTCGGCGGGAACGGCGGCGTGCGTGGTGGTGGCCGAGTGGGAGATGAGAGACTCGACGCCGCCGAGGGATTCGCCGTTGGTAATGACGCGGACGGCGCGGAGGATTTTGTCGGCGTTGGCGCGGGAGCCGGACTCGAAGGCGATCATGGAGCCGAAGCCGGACATTTGGCGTTTCGCGAGTTCGTGCTGCGGGTGCGAAGCGAGGCCGGGATAGAAGACTTTGCTGATTTTCGGGTGCTGGGCGAGATACGCGGCGACCTTGCGGCCGTTAGCGTCGTGCTGGCGCATGCGGACGGAGAGAGTCTTGACGCCGCGCAGGATCAGCCAGCTTTCGAAGGGCGAGAGAATGCCGCCGGTGCACTTCTGGACGAAGCGGAAGTCTTCGGCAAGGTCGGCTCGGTTGGTGACGAGCATGCCGCCGAGTCCGTCGGAGTGGCCATTGAGGAACTTGGTGGTGGAATGCATGACCACGTCGGCGCCGAGCGCGAGGGGGCGCTGGAAGTACGGCGACATGAAGGTGTTGTCGACGCTGAGCGGGACGCCGTGCTGATGACAAATGTCGGCGACGGCGCGGATGTCGGTGAGCTGCATGAGGGGGTTGGTCGGCGTCTCGATGTGTACGAGCTTGGTGGCTGGGCGGATGGCGCGGCGGACGTTCTCGGCGTCGGAGGTGTCGACCCAGGAGAACTCGATGCCGTGGCGGACGACGACCTGGCTGAAGAGGCGCGCAGTACCGCCGTAGACGTTGTGGCCGCAGATGACGTGGTCGCCGGCGTGGAGTAACGTGACCAGCGCAGAGATCGCCGCCATGCCGCTGCCGAAGGCGTGTCCAGAGGTTCCGCCTTCGAGGGAGGCAATGCTGGCTTCGACGGCGTCGCGGGTGGGGTTATTGACGCGGGAGTATTCCCATCCACGGTGCTGCTCGATGCCCTCGAGCTGGTAGGTGGAGGTGGGGTAGATGGGTACGGTGACGGCTCCGGTGCGAGGATCGGGCTCCTGCCCGTCGTGGATGGCGCGGGTCGAAAAGCCATGGGTGGGTTGAGTCATATCCAGAACAGGGTACAGGGTACAGGGTGCAGGGTACAGGGTCAGATGACAGGTTTGTCGTTAGCACATGATATGTCCGGTTGAAATAGCAAGTGATATGTCCGCTGAGCGGGCGGCGAGGATGGGCGACCATGCGGAGCATGGAAGCGTATCCGAGG
>JBAUOP010000172.1:0-29371 GCA_049579805.1 Acidobacteriaceae bacterium | reverse complement strand
AGCTGGGAGCTGGGAGCTGGGAGCTGGGAGCAAGTCAACATCAGTCAGCGGGTCATTCGCAAGAGTGATCCGCTGACCGGAAGAAAGAAATGGAAGAGTTTGTGAGGCTTCAGCCTCGCAAAGACGGTGAAAGCACCGGGCTTTAGCCCGGTGAAATGAGCAGGGTCCATCAGGGCTTGAGCCCCTCAGGTTAGAATCAGGTAGGATAAAAAGATGCGTGAAATTGTGACATTGCAATGTGGTGAGTGCAAAGAACGCAATTACTCGACGACGAAGAACAAAAAGACGACCACCGGCCGTCTCGAGTTCAAGAAGTTCTGTAATCGCTGCCGCAAGCACACCCCGCACAAGGAAACGAAATAAAGGCAGGCGGCGAGAGCTTAGGCTACGGGCAGCAGAATTATCGGACCAGAAGTCCAGGTTTTCTATTCCCTGTTCCCTATTCCCTGTTGCCTGTTTTAAAGGGGCGTAAGCTCAACGGTTAAACTGCCGGTCTCCAAAACCGGACTTGGGGGTTCGAATCCCTCCGCCCCTGCCAGATCAACCTGAACTGTAGAAAAGGCTTCACCATGCCCGTCGTTGAAAAAGGCGCGGAAAAGAAGAAGAGAGTTATGGCCAAGGCAGCAATCGTGAAATCCGAAGAAGGCGTCCCGAACCGCGCCCTGAGCCTGTTTACCCGCAGCCGCGACTTCCTCCGCGATGTCCGCGCCGAAATGCGTAAGGTGGTCACCCCCACCGCCTCGGATGTGCGCTCCACCACCATCGTGGTCATCATTTCGGTTTTCGCGTTTGCCGGCTTCTTCTACGTCGTGGACGCCGTGCTCGGCACCGCGGTGAAGTACCTGTATCACTGGATGGGCGCGATTCAGTGAGCGCCCGCAAGAGGATGGATATGCCAATGGCGGAAGAAACCCAGAACCCTACCCCGAGCGCCGAGGAAACCGGCGGCACCGGCGAAGCCCAGCCTCGTCTCGAGCCGCCCGCGAACGAGCGCTTCCGGTGGTACATCATCCACGCTTACTCCGGCTTTGAGCGCAAGGTGCGCGAGTCCATCGAGACCCGCGTCCAGGCCTTTGGCCTGCAGAACCGCATCGGCCGGGTCATGATCCCCACCGAAGCCGTCACCGAGATCACCAACGGCAAGAAGCGCACCGTGGAGCGCGTCTTCCTCCCCGGCTATGTGCTGGTCGAGATGGATCTCGACAACGATCTCTGGCACGTCATCAAGAACACGCCGCGCGTGACCGGCTTCCTCGGCACCGGCGACAAACCCGTGGCCCTCACTGACGACGAGGTCGGCTCGATTCTCTTCCGCAGCGATACGTCGAAAGACAAGCCGCGGCTCAAGGTCAAGTTCCAGAAGTCCGAATCGGTGCGCATCACCGAAGGCCCGTTTGCCAACTTCAACGGCGTGGTCGACGAGGTCAACGAAGATCGCGAAACCCTCAAGGTGATGGTGACGATCTTCGGCCGCTCCACTCCGGTGGAGCTCGATTTCGGCAAGGTGGAGAAAATCGCTTAGAAGCAGCCGTTAGCTTCTAGCTGTTAGCTATTAGCTCCGGTCGTTCAGATCTGAATCTTGTTTCAAGGAAATTCGGCTAGCAGCTAAAGGCTAAGAGCTAGCAGCTAAAGGAAATTGAAATGCCTCCGACAAAAAAAGTTCAAACCATGGTGAAGCTCCAGATTGAAGCCGGCAAAGCCACGCCCGCGCCGCCCGTCGGCCCCGCGCTCGGCCAGGCCCAGGTCAACATCATGGAGTTCTGCAAGCAGTTCAACGCCCGCACCCAGAACAAGGAGATGGTCGGCCTCATCATTCCGGTGGTCATCACCGTCTACACCGACCGCACCTTCACCTTCATCACCAAGACGCCGCCGGCGTCGATCCTGTTGAAGAAGGCCGCCAACCTGGCCAAGGGTTCCGGCACGCCCAATAAGGACAAGGTAGGCAAGGTCTCCGAAGCCCAGGTCCTCGAGATCGCAAAGCAGAAGATGCCCGACCTCAACGCCGCCTCCGTCGATGCCGCCGTCAGGAGCATCAAAGGCACCGCGCGCTCCATGGGCATCGAAGTCACGGCATAAAATCGCAGGCAGGAGGGGATCGATGTCGGCCGTTCCGGTTGTTTGGGAAGACGAGTCTCAGACTGTCGAGGGCGCCGCCCCGGGAACCATTCTCCTGCCCCTTGCCATGTTTCCGGTTTCGCTCCGTCCGGCAAGACGTCTCAGTGATGAGGAGTTCCTTCGGTTCAGCGCGGCGAACGAATTCCTGCGCATCGAGCAGACAGCGGAAGGGGAATTGATCGTGATGATCCCGGTGGGTAGCCGCACCAGCAACAAGGAAGGCTACATTGGTCGCGAACTCGATCTTTGGGTCGAGAAGGAACAGCGCGGAATCGCGTTCAACTCTAACATCGCGGTCAGCTTTTCCGACGGGAACATCAGGATGCCGGATGCCGCCTGGCTCTCCAGTGAGAGATGGAATGCGCTAACGGAAAAGCAGAAAGACGGATTTCTCCCCATCTGTCCGGAGTTTATCGTTGAGCTCCGCTCACGCACTGATCGGGTTTCATCCATCGAGGCGAAGATGGAGTTCTGGATGAGCCACGGCGCTCAGCTCGCCTGGCTCATCGACCCGCAGCGGAAACTGGCGATGATCTACCGCCCTGGCCAGGAGCCGGAAACCCTCCTCCAGCCGGAAATCCTGCACGGCGAGGGTCCGATCGCGGGATTTTCGCTGAAGATGCAGCGGCTCTGGGAATGACTCCATCAGGGAAGTTTTCTCGAATGGCCGTACCTCCTCCGTTTGATCGAATCCGCCATTTGTACCACTTCACCGACTCGCGCAATCTCAAATCGATCAAGAAGAATGGTGGTTTGCATTCGACCGCTAGGTTGCGCGAGATGGGGATGAACACCTTTCAACCGGGCGGTAACGAGGTAAGCTTAGACGCTGATCGTCGGTTCGGCATGGACCGATTCGTGCATCCCTCCTTCAACACAAATCATCCTTTGGAATATCTGGCGCGACGCGACGGCCGCATTCAGCGAACCGCTTGGCTCTATGTTAAGCCCGATGTGTTGACTCGCGACGGTGTTCTATTCACTCCTGGTGTCGCTAACCGTGCAGGCATGGAAGCCATACCGATTTTCCGAGCGGCGGATATGATTGACTTTGAGGTTCTCTACACGCGCACCGATTGGTCTGACCCTGCGATGTACGCCCGCCGCCAAGCGGCCGAAAAGTGTGAAGTTTTGATCCCGGATATGATTCCATTTGAATTCTTCTCGGAATATTTCCCCAATGGCTGAGCGTCCGATCTTCATCCCGGCAGCAAATAGCGGACACCTCGTAGAGGAGGTGTTTTTGCCGATTCAGTGGCATTCGGGTTTTGCTCCGATTCAAAAGGAGAGGAACATTCTCGAACTGCACACTGCGGCGAGGGCTGCTGGCTTTTCGCCGCTGTTAGAGGTTTCCACGAAATCCGAACGCACGGCGGGTCGGCACTTGAGCGCGTTCCATTTGAAGGTCAAGACCAAAGGACACGGGTGTGTTCCCTTGGAGTGTGTCTTTCAGGGTTCAAAGGTCTTTGAACAGGGCGGGCCTTACACGGATCTCTACTCGAAGGATGTTCGAGAAGCCAAGAAGGACAATCGCCTAAGGGAATCGGGAAGAATCATTGGATTTGAATTGGATGGGCGGTCGTTCTCCCTAGAGCCAAAGACCTTTTTTTACGATTGGCTGTATATCGGAGCCATCTTTGAACACCGCGAGTGGCTGTCGCGTCTGGAGGGCTACGCCGGTTTTACGGATATCGAATTCAATCCGCAAAAATCCATTAATTGCCAAGCCCGCTCAATGGCCCTCTTCATAGTCCTGAAGAGACGGAACCTGCTAGAAGAGGCGGTGGGGTCGCCCGAAAATTTCCGGCGAATTCTCCTAAGATACCGGTACTGCCCCGACCTGAAGAGCGACTGTAACGCTCAACGCACTCTTTTCGCAAGGGGAACAATTTCTGGAAGTGACACGCCCATCATCCAATCGTAGACTGGGGCTCGCAGTTACAGGGACGTGCTTCTCCGCAATTACGGACCCGTCGCGACCACACTTCTAAGTTCCGGACCTAATCAGCGGTTGCGCCAGCTCTGGTTTCTGTGGATAATCAATATCTGCGCCCTCCTCTGGGTCGGCGCGTGTGTCCCGTCGCCTTTTTCGATGGGGCCAGTCACTACAACCACGGCCGGCAGTCAGCATCGCCGAGCGGTGGGAGACGAGGTTCCATGGCCAAACCAGGAAAGTCAATCGAGAAGGCGCGCGCCCAGGTGGAGCAGCGCCCTTATCCCCTGCAGGAAGCCGTTCCGCTCCTCCAGAAAATCAAGTTTGCCAAGTTTGACGAGACCGTCGATCTGACCCTGCGTCTGGGCGTCGATCCGCGGCACGCCGATCAGATGGTCCGCGGCACCGTAGTCCTGCCCCACGGCCTCGGCAAGACCAAGAAAGTCGCGGTCATCACCTCCGGCGACAAGCAGCGCGAAGCCGAAGCCGCCGGCGCCGACATTGTGGGCGGCGACGAGCTGGTCGAGAAGATCCAGAAGGAATCGTGGACCGATTTCGATGCCCTGATCGCCACGCCCGACATGATGAAGTCCGTCGGCCGTCTCGGCAAGGTGCTCGGCCCCCGCGGTCTGATGCCGAACCCGAAGACCGGCACCGTGACCAACGACGTCACCTCCGCGATCCGCGAAATCAAGGCCGGCAAAGTGGAGTTCCGCACCGACAAGACGGCGCTCGTGCACGTGCCGGTCGGCAAGATCTCCTTCCCGCCGGAGAAGCTGGTGGAGAACGCGATGACCGTGATCACCAGCGTCGTGCGCGCCAAGCCGTCGGCGGCCAAGGGCAAGTACATCAAGGGCATCACCATCAGCTCGACGATGGGCCCCGGCATTTCGCTGGACAGCGCGGTGGCCGACAGCGCCGCTAAGGCATAAAGAAACAGCTTTTAGCCGCTAGCTTCTAGCCGCTAGCCGGTGAAGATTGAACGCCAGCCCTGGTTGGGCACAAACAGAATCAGCTAGCAGCTAGAGGCTAGCAGCTAGAGGCTTTTCATGGCACTGAGCAGACAGAAAAAGGCGGAGAAGGTCGGCGAGCTCGCAAAAGAGCTGGAGCACTCGACCAGCGCCATCGTTGGCACCTTCTCCAAACTCACCGTTGCGCAGGATTTTGCGCTGCGCAAGACCGTTCGCAATGCCGGTGGACGCTACCGCGTGCTCAAGAACAAGCTCGCCGGCCGCGCCGCACAGGGCACCAAAATCGAAGCCGCTCTGCAGAACCTGAAGGGCGTTTCGTCGGTGGCCTACACCAGCGGCGATCCGGTCGCGCTCGCCAGGGCGCTGGCCGCCTGGGTGACGGAGAACGCCGAGTTCACCTTTAAGCTGGGCATTGTCGATGGCAAGGTGATCGACGTCGAAGAGGTCAGGGCTCTGGCAACGATGCCGGGCAAGGAAGAGATCTTCGCGAAGCTCCTCTTCCTCATCAACTCTCCGGCGCAGCGTCTGGCCACGGTCATCAACGCCACAGGACGCGACCTCGCGGTCGTCATCAATCAGGGCGTGGAGAAACAGAAGTTTGCTGGCGGCGAAGCGGCCGCGAGTTAGTGGATTGGGGTTCGCTTCCATCGCGCGGCTCGCATTGGAAGCAATCGTTAGCTGGAAGCTAACGGCTAAAAGCTAGTAGCTGCTTTTCCTCTCCGAGGTGTGCCTGGTCTGGGGCACATCGGAAACCTCGAGGCGGCGGGCGGCAACCGGCGGACGCGAGTCCACCGGCGGGCAAAAAAATCAGAATCACTGGAGAATACAATGGCGGATCTGCAGCAGTTGGAAGATCAGATTGTCGGGCTTAGCCTGCTGGACGCGGCGGCCCTCGTAAAGAAGCTCGAAGAGCGTCTCGGCGTTTCGGCCGCGGCGGCAGCCCCGGTGGTCGTGGCCGGCGGCGGCGCGGCGGCAGCCGCTCCGGCGGCGGTCGAGCAGACCGAGTTCACCGTCATCCTTAAGGATTTCGGAGCGAATAAGATCAACACCATCAAAGCGGTACGCGAGGTCACCTCGCTCGGCCTGAAGGAAGCCAAAGACCTTGTCGATGGCGCTCCCAAGCCGCTCAAGGAGAACATCAGCAAGGAAGACGTCGAGGCGATCAAAAAGAAGTTCGATGGCGTCGCAACGATCGAGGTCAAGTAATTTTTCGGAACTTGCCCAGCAACTTGCATGCCAAAGCGGAACGCGCTATGATTCTCTTTGTGCGTTCCGCTCGGCTGCATTTCTGTTTGCCGGTTCCGGGGCGCGTTTCTGTCCTCCCGATCATCGCTCTGAAATAGCTGCTCCCCGCATCCGGGGGCAGTTCGCGTGCGCGGAATCGGGATCGACGCAGGGTATTTTCCGGCAGCAGTTGCCGGCGTAGCTACAGGCCAGGCGGCGGACCTGTGACTGCGGTTTTTCACCAGGAGTCAGACGGCGCGGGCGCAGGGTTTTTTGAGCGGCGGGAATCGGACATTCTGTCAAAATACAGTGCACAATTCGGTTGTGGCGCTCGTGGGAGATGCTGTCTCCACGGGCGTTTTCCGCTTTTTCCGCAACTCGCCTCCTGCTCCGCTCCTGTCTCTCCGCCCCATAACCCACACGTCGGGCACTGATTTTTTGATGCCCGAAAGGTCAAACCGGCAACTCGTGCGGCGGCGGAAAACCCGCAAAGTCGCCCAGGTAAAGCGGAAGCGTAACCCCCTTACGCCGCCCCGCGCAAGTGAAAAACGGCACTGCACTCCACTTTTCGTGCGGCCGTAACCAGAAAACGCAGCGCCGTCCCGAACGAGGCGGGCCGGCCCTGCGTAGCAGCAAATCGGAACCCGAGCACCGCGTGACCCGCACGGCTGCTCGTTCTTCCCTCGCAACACGGGTCCTGAGGAGTAAAGAATGTCCAACGAGAACCGCGCGGTTCGTACCCGTCTCGACTTTTCGAAGATTCCAACCGCCATCCGTATTCCCAATCTCATCGAGGTCCAGCGCCGCTCCTATGAGCGCTTCCTGCAGATGGATAAGCTTCCGTCCGAGCGCGACGATTCCGGCCTCCAGTCGGTCTTTACTTCCGTTTTTCCCATCAGCGATTTTCGCAACATCTCCCAGCTCGATTTTGTGGATTTCTCCATCGGCAACTGGGAATGCAAATGCGGCCACCTCAAGGGCCTCCACCACCTGCGCACCACCTGCGTCCATTGCGGCGCCATGGTCATCACCGACCCGTTCCATCCCGGCGACGTGCTCTGCCAGAAGTGCGGCACCTATAACAAGAACACCCCCGACTTCTGCAACAAGTGCGGCGACCCGGTCGGCCTGCAGCTGAAATACGATCAGGCGGAATGCGAAGAGCGCGGCATGACCTTCTCTGCGCCGCTCAAAGTCACCGTCCGCCTCACCATCTACGACAAGGACCCCGAGACCGGCGCCAAGTCCATCCGCGACATCAAGGAGCAGGAAGTCTTCTTCGGCGACATCCCGCTGATGACGCAGAACGGCACCTTCATCGTCAACGGCACCGAGCGCGTCATCGTCTCGCAGCTGCACCGTTCGCCCGGCGTCTTCTTTGAGACGGCCAACAACCGCACCTACTTCCTCGGCAAGATCATTCCCTATCGCGGATCGTGGGTGGAGTTCGAGTACGACCAGAAGAACACCCTCTATGTCCGCATCGATCGCAAGCGCAAGTTCCTCGGCACCATCTTCCTGCGCGCGCTCGGCCTCAAGTCCGACGAGGAGATCCTCCGCACCTTCTACACCGTCGACAAGTTCAACCTGAAGGACGGCCGCATTTTCTGGACGCTCGATCCCTCCGCCGAAAAGCACACCCATCTGCTCGGCGCCAAGCCCGCCCACGCCGTTGTGGTCAAGGGCGAGGAGATCGCGCACTCCGGCCGCAAGGTCACTCCGTCCATCCTGAAGGCCCTGCGCGCCGCGAAGGTCTCTGAGGTCGAAGTCGAAGCCTCGGAGCTCGACGGCGCCATGACCGCTTCCGATGTCGTCGACACCAACACCGGCGAGGTCTTCCTCGAAGCCAACCAGGAGCTCACCTCCGACAAGCTGCACAAGATCCAGGAAGCCGGCATCGGCTCCGTCCAGGTCTTCTTCCCCGAACGCGACGACATGGGCAACGTCATCACCAACACGCTGCGCCGCGATTCCGTCCGCAAGCCGGAAGAAGCCCTCATCGAGATCTACCGCAAGCTGCGCCCCGGCGATCCGCCCACCCTCGACACCGCAACCGCGCTCTTCGAAGGCATGTTCTTCGATGCGCGCAAGTATGACTTCTCGCGCGTTGGCCGGCTCAAGTTCAACATCAAGCTCTACGAGAATCAGGACACCACCGCGCTCGATCACCGCACCCTGACCCCCGAAGACTTCTACGCCACCATCCGCTATCTGCTCAAGCTGCGCCGCAACATCGGCATGGTCGATGACATCGATCACCTCGGCAACCGCCGCGTGCGCGCGGTCGGTGAGCTGATGGAGAACCAGTTCCGCATCGGCCTGGTCCGCATGGAACGCGCCATCAAAGAAAAAATGTCCGTGTACCAGGAAATGTCCACGGCCATGCCCCACGACCTCATCAACGCCAAGCCGGTCATGGCGGCCATCCGCGAATTCTTCGGCTCCTCGCAGCTCTCGCAGTTCATGGACCAGACCAATCCCCTCTCGGAGATCACGCACAAGCGCCGTCTCTCCGCGCTGGGGCCGGGCGGCCTGTCCCGCGAGCGCGCCGGATTCGAAGTCCGCGACGTGCACCCCACCCACTACGGCCGCATCTGCCCGATTGAGACGCCGGAAGGTCCGAACATCGGCCTCATCAGCTCGCTCTCGTGCTTCGCGCGCATCAACGAGTACGGCTTCATCGAGTCGCCCTACCGCAAAGTGCGCGAGAGCCGCGTCCTCGACTTCGTCCAGATCACCAATGCCGGCGAAAGCGGCATGCGCGTCGGCGATCACCTCGAGAAGAGCGAGGCCATCAAGCTGAACGACAAGCTGCGCAAGGAGAAGCAGCGGCAGATCGAGTACGAGCCCTATTCCTTCTACCTCTCCGCATGGGAAGAAGACCGGCACACCATCGCCCAGGCCAACGTCGATCTCGACGAGAAGCTCAACATTAAGGAAGAGCTGGTCAACGCCCGGCGCCAGGGCAACTTTGTCCTCGTCAACCGCAGCGAAGTGGATTACATCGACGTCAGCCCCAAACAGCTCGTCTCCGTTGCCGCCTCGCTGGTTCCCTTCCTCGAGCACGACGACGCCAACCGCGCGCTGATGGGCGCCAACATGCAGCGCCAGTCCGTTCCTCTGCTCGTGTCCGAAGCGCCGCTGGTCGGCACCGGCATGGAAGGCGTCACCGCCCGCGACTCGGGCGCCGTCATCCTCGCCAAGCGCAATGGCCTTGTCGATTCGGTCGACTCCGAGCGCATCATCGTTCGCGTGGAAGGCGAGCATCACCCCACGCAGCTCTCGCGTGAGGTGGGTTCTGACATCTACCAGCTCATCAAGTTCAAGCGGTCGAACCAGAACACCTGCATCAATCAGAAGCCCATCGTCCGTCAGGGCGACCGCGTGCTCAAAGGCCAGGTCATCGCCGACGGTCCCTGCACCGAGCAGGGCGAGCTCGGCCTCGGCCGCAACGTGCTCGTCGCCTTCATGCCGTGGCGCGGTTACAACTTCGAGGACGCCATCCTGATCTCCGAAAAGCTGGTGCGCGAGGACTACTACACCTCCGTCCATATCGAGGAGTTCGAGATCGAGGCCCGCGACACCAAGCTCGGTCCGGAAGAAATCACCCGCGACATCCCCAACGTCAGCGAACACGCGCTGCGCGATCTGGATGAGAGCGGCATCATCCGCATCGGCGCCAAGATCCACCACAACGACATTCTGGTCGGCAAGGTCACGCCCAAGGGCGAGACCCAGCTCACCCCGGAAGAGAAGCTGCTGCGCGCCATCTTCGGCGAAAAGGCCGGCGATGTCCGCGACGCTTCCCTCACCTGCCCTCCGGGCATTGAGGGCACGGTGGTCGACGTCCGCATCTTCTCCCGCAAGGGTCAGGAAAAAGACGAGCGCGCCCGCCAGATCGAAGCCGAACAGGTGGCCCAGCTCGAGAAGAACCTCTCCGACGAGATCCGCATTCTCACCGACGAGCGTCTCAAGCGCCTCGAAGGCATCCTCGGCGGCAAGGAAGTCCTCGCCGACCTGCACGACGAGCGCACCAACAAGCGCCTCCTCGGCAAGGGCGCCGTTCTCGATCGCGACGCCATCGAGCGCATCTCCACCCGCAACCTCAAGCGCATCCGCTACAACGACAAGGATCCCCGGGTCAACGAGCAGATCGATGAGATCGAGGAGATGACCTCGCGCCAGATCGACGTGCTGCGCAAAATCACCAACGAGAAAATCGGCAAGCTGCAGAAGGGCGATGAGCTGGCCCCCGGCGTCATCAAGCTGGTCAAGGTCTACATCGCCATGAAGCGCAAGCTCTCCGTCGGCGACAAGATGGCCGGCCGTCACGGCAACAAGGGCGTCATCGCCCGGATCCTTCCGGAAGAAGACATGCCTTATCTGCCCGACGGAACGCCCGTCGAAATCGTGCTCAATCCGCTCGGCGTGCCCTCCCGTATGAACGTGGGACAGATTCTCGAAACCCACCTGGGCTGGGCCGCGCACGACCTCGGCCACAAAATCGCCGAGCTCGTGCAGCAGAACCAGGACGCGAACGCTCTCCGCAAGGTCATTGAGGAAAAGTTCGCCAATACCGCGGCGCTGCGCCAGCTCACCGATCTCGACGACGAGCACCTGCTCCGCGTGGCCGCCGGTATGAAGAAGGGTATCTGGTTCGGCACCGCGGTCTTTGACGGCGCGCGCGAAAGCGAAATCAAGGCGCTGCTTTCGGCGGCCGGTCTGCCCACCTCGGGCAAAACCGAGCTGTTCGACGGCATGAGCGGCGAAGCCTTCGAGCAGCCGGCCACCGTGGGCTACATCTACATGCTCAAGCTCTCGCACCTGGTCGACGACAAAATCCACGCGCGCTCCATCGGCCCGTATTCGCTCATCACCCAGCAGCCGTTGGGCGGCAAGGCCCAGTTCGGCGGGCAGCGCTTTGGAGAAATGGAAGTGTGGGCGCTGGAAGCCTATGGCGCCGCTTACATCCTCCAGGAGCTGCTCACTGCCAAGTCCGACGACGTCTATGGCCGTACCCGGATCTACGAGGCCATCGTCAAGGGCGAGGCGGCCATCGAGCCCGGCGTGCCGGAATCGTTCAACGTGCTCATCCGCGAGTTGCAGTCGCTCTGCCTCGATGTTGAGCTCATCAAGCAGGTCGGCGCCGCCGGCTCCGGAAACGACAGCAGGAAGCAACCCGTTCCCGCCCTCGCCGCCGCGGACTAAGTACGAGCCCTTAGCCGTTAGCTCTTAGCCCTTAGCTAAGGGCCGCGGCCGAGGGCGAATAAAGTTTGGAAGTACTGAACGCGTCGCCTGACAATTTTGCGACGCCAACGGAACCGAAGCAAAACGGCTGCAGCTAAGAGCTAATAGCTAAAAGCTAGAAGCTGGCGCCAGCCAAGGAGGAACACCTTGTACCGTTCCAGCCCGTTCGAAATGACCAGCCCGATCACCGACTTCGACGCGATTCGCATCTCGCTCGCTTCGCCAGAAAAGATTCGCAGTTGGTCGCACGGCGAAGTCACCAAGCCGGAAACCATCAATTACCGCACCTTCAAGCCGGAGCGCGACGGGCTCTTCTGCGCCCGCATCTTCGGCCCCGTTACTGACTGGGAGTGCCTCTGCGGCAAGTACAAGCGCATGAAGCACCGCGGCGTCATCTGCGATAAGTGCGGCGTCGAAGTCACTGTCTCCAAAGTCCGCCGCGAGCGCCTCGGCCACATCGAGCTGGCTTCGCCCTGCTCCCACGTGTGGTTCTTCAAGGGCCTTCCCTCGCGCATCGGCCACCTGCTCGATATCTCGCTGCGCGACCTCGAATCGGTCCTCTATTTCGAGAGCTACGTCGTCGTCGATCCCGGCGACGCGCCCGTCCGCGAGCGCGAGATCATCAAGGACGAGACCAAGTTCCGCGAAATCGACCAGCAGTATCGCCCCACCGGCTTCAAAGGCATGATGGGCGCCGAGGCCATTAAGGAACTTCTCAAGCGCGTCAGCATCGATGAGCTGTCGGTCGAGCTGCGCGAGCGCATGCGCACCGAAACCTCGCTGCAGAAGCGCCTTAAGTACGCCAAGCGCCTCAAGGTTGTCGAAGCCTTCCGCAAGTCCGGCAACAAGCCCCAGTGGATGATCCTCGACGTGATCCCCGTGATCCCGCCGGAGCTCCGCCCCCTCGTGCCTCTGGACGGTGGCCGCTTCGCCACCTCCGATCTCAACGATCTCTACCGGCGCGTCATCAACCGCAACAACCGGCTCAAGAAGCTCATGGACCTGCATGCGCCCGAAGTCATCGTGCGCAACGAGAAGCGCATGCTGCAGGAAGCCGTTGACGCTCTCTTCGACAACGGCCGTCGCGGACGCGTGCTGCGCGGCGCCAACAATCGCCCGCTCAAGTCCCTCTCTGACACCCTGAAGGGCAAGCAGGGCCGCTTCCGCCAGAATCTGCTCGGCAAGCGCGTCGACTACTCCGGCCGTTCGGTCATCGTGGTCGGCCCCGAGCTCAAGCTGCATCAGTGCGGCCTTCCCAAAAAGATGGCCCTCGAGCTCTTCAAGCCCTTCATCTATCACCGCCTCGAGCAGACCGGCCACTGCACCACCATCAAGCAGGCCAAAGAAATGGTGGAGTTGCAGGAGCCCATCGTGTGGGACATCCTCGAAGAAGTCATCCGCGATCATCCGGTGCTGCTCAACCGCGCCCCCACCCTCCATCGCCTCGGTATCCAGGCGTTTGAGCCTGTCCTCGTCGAAGGCAAGGCCATTAAGATTCACCCCCTGGTCTGCACCGCCTTTAACGCCGACTTCGATGGCGACCAGATGGCCGTCCACATCCCCCTGTCGCCCGAAGCGCAGGTGGAAGCCAGCGTCCTGATGCTGTCCTCGCACAACATCCTCTCGCCGGCCTCCGGACAGCCCATCACCGTTCCCACCCAGGACATGGTGCTCGGCCTCTACTACCTCACCAAGGCCAGGAAGGGCGCAAAGGGTGAAGGCCGCGTCTTCGCCAACATTGAAGAAGTCCTGATGGCCCTCGAAGTGAAGGAAGTCGAGACCCTCACCCCCATCCGTCTGCGCTACTCCGGCCCGGTCCTCGACATGGTCACCGCCTACGACGATCAGGACCTCACTCACACTGAGCCGGTGCAGTACGACCGCCAGTACATCTCCACCACCGTCGGTCGCGCCATTCTCAACGACCAGCTGCCGGAGAACATGCCCTACGTCAACGGCCTCCTCAAGAAAAAGGGCATCGGCCAGCTCGTCAACTACTGCTACCTGAACCTCGGCCTCGAGCAGACCGTAAGAATGCTCGACCGCATCAAGGAGCTTGGCTTCAACTACGCCACGCGTTCCGGCCTCTCCGTCGGCCTCGACGACATGGTCATTCCCGACTCCAAGTACACCACCGTCCGCGACGCAGAAAAGGCGGCCATCGGGGTCCAGCAGCAGTATCTCGACGGCGCCATCACCAACGGCGAGCGGAACAACAAGGTCATCCAGATCTGGTCCGCCGTCACCGAGAAGGTCGCCGACGAGATGTTCGACAACATGAAGCAGGCCGACAAGGCCGGCGTCATGAACCCCATCTACATCATGGCCGACTCCGGCGCCCGCGGATCGAAACAGCAGATCCGCCAGCTCTCCGGCATGCGCGGCCTCATGGCCAAGCCTTCCGGCGAAATCATCGAGACCCCCATCACGGCCAACTTCCGTGAAGGGCTCACCGTGCTCGAGTACTTCATCTCCACGCACGGCGCTCGCAAAGGTCTCGCCGATACCGCCCTCAAGACCGCCGACTCCGGCTACCTCACCCGCCGTCTCGTCGACGTCGCCCAGGACGTCATCGTCAGCGAGAAGGACTGCGGCACCGTCGAAGGCATCTACGTTACCCCCATCGTCGAGTCCGGCGAGATCATCGAGCCGCTGCGCGATCGCATCGTCGGCCGCGTGTCTCTCGAGAAAATCAAGGACTACGAGGGCAGCGTCATCGTCGACGTCAACCAGGAAATCACCGAAGACCTCGCGTCGGCCATCCAGGCCGCGGGCATTGAGCGCGTCAAGATTCGCTCTGTGCTCACCTGCGAATCCCGTCGCGGCGTCTGCGTCCTCTGCTATGGCCGTAACCTCGGCTCTGGCCGTCTGGTCGAGTTGGGCGAAGCGGTCGGCGTCATCGCCGCGCAGTCCATCGGCGAGCCCGGCACGCAGCTCACCATGCGCACCTTCCACATCGGCGGCACCGCGTCGCGCGTCAACGAGCAGTCGCGCCTCGAAGCCAAGAACAATGGCTCCGTCCGCTTCATCAACCTGGCCACGGTCCGCAGCCGTCAGGGCGATCTGGTCGCCATGAACCGCTCCGGCTCCATTGCTGTCGTCGATGAGCGCGGCCGCGAAAAGGAGCGCTACCAGGTCGTCTACGGTGCGCGCCTTAAGGTCGAAGAAGGCGCCGCGGTCAAGCTCGGCCAGGCTATGGCCGAGTGGGACCCTTACACCTTCGCCATCCTTACGGAAATCGGAGGCGCGGTTCAGTTCAAGGACCTGCAGGAAGGCATCACCCTGCACGAAGAAGTCGACGAGGTCACCGGCCTGTCGCGTCTGGTCGTCGCGGAATCCCCCGACGAAAAGCGCCAGCCCACCATCGTCATCAAAGGCGGCAAGGGCAACAAACGCTATCTCATGCCCAGCCGCGCCCACCTCATGGTGCAGGACGGCGATGAGGTCTTCCCCGGCGATATCCTGGCCAAGATCCCGCGCGAAACCACGCGCACCAAGGACATCACCGGCGGTCTGCCCCGCGTCGTCGAGCTCTTCGAGGCCCGCAAGCCCCGCGAAACCGCCATCATCTCCGAAATCGATGGTGTCGTCCGCTTCGGCGAGGTCAGCAAAGGGCAGCGCCGCATTTACGTCACGGCCGACAACGGCGAGGAGAAGGAATACTCCGTGCCGCGCGGCGTCCACATCAACGTCCAGGAAGGCGAACGCGTCCGCGCCGGCGAGCCGCTCATGGATGGTCCGCTCAACCCCCACGACATTCTCGCCGTCCTCGGCGAGAAGGAGCTGCAGGCTTACCTGGTTAACGAAATCCAGGAAGTCTACCGCCTCCAGGGCGTGGCCATCTCCGACAAGCACATCGAAACCATCGTCCGCCAGATGCTCCGCTGGGTGAAGATCGAGGAAGTCGGCGACTCCACCTTCCTGCTCGAACAGCAGGTCGACAAGTTCCGCTTCCGTGAAGAGAAAGACCGCGTGATCGCCAATGGTGGACGCCCCGCTGTGGGACGCCCGCTGCTCCTCGGCATCACCAAGGCCTCGCTCTCCACCGAATCCTTCATCTCCGCGGCGTCCTTCCAGGAGACCACGCGCGTACTGACGGAGGCTTCCATCAACGGAGCCGTCGACAACCTGCGCGGCCTCAAGGAAAACGTCATCGTCGGCCGCCTCATCCCCGCCGGCACCGGCATGGAGTACTACCGCAACGTCCAGCTCTCACCGGAACTGGAAGAAGCTGCAGCCAAAATCCAGGCCGAAGTCCAGACCGCCTGGGAAGAAGCCGAGCGCGAGCTCGAACTCATGCGCCAGGAAGGCGAAGCCGAAGAGATGGCGGCGAGCGAGTAGGCAACCCGGGTGCCCCATCCTTGTCCGCAGCTTCATCGCGGACAGGGTGGGATCGCCCAATCCGTCCCAACAAGGAAGCCCGGCGCAAGCCGGGCTTTTTCTGTCACCTCGGGGAGACCCCACAAGTGATCACCTCTCGGGGAGGTGAATGAGCACGCAACAGCAGGAGCTTCTTCCACTGATCACGAACACTGTCAACCTTGGCGCCGTACGGCTCGATCAGGAGGGGCTCAGAAATCTGGCACAAGTTGTCCGCGAGGGGACGGCGATAGATCAGGTCGCAATAAATGCCACCCACCGAGGGAGAGAGTACATCCATGTAGGAGTCGACAGCCTTTTAGGTGATCCCGCTCTTCCCGGATTCGTCAATACCGTCATTGTGGCTGCCAACGAGCAAGTTGTAAACCGGGGTCATCGTGTAGTCACAGTCAGATTAATGAAGGACGGGCCAAACACAATCTACGTCAGCGGCTACGACCGGATATGGGTCGAAGGGAAAGCAAGGCAGGTCGACGTATTTCTCGGAAATTACCGTAGCAAAATAGTGGGCTTCTGGAGAAAGTACGGCAATAACGCCAACGGGCTTATTTTTCTTGCAATGTTGGCTGTTCTGCCATCGATCCCTTCATTGATCAACCGCATAAAGGTGATTGCGGCGGTGTTCGCGTTGTTAATTGTGTTGCGGTTGAACTGGACCAAAGCGGTCAATACGCGGGTTTTCCTTCACAAAGAGATGGTGCCTGCCCACATCAAATATGCTGAGTGGATACTTGCGTTTCTCTCCGTGATCGTGTCCGGGTTCATAGCTTTCCTGATCCAGAGGTACGTACATCCCGCCTGAAAGCTTTTGTATCAGGGCACGACTTCAGCCGTGCCGACAAGAGCCGCGCCGAAGGCGCTTCCTTGCTGCCGCAGGCCGTCGGCGCAGCTCGGAACGAGCGCAGCCGACCGCGTAACGTTACCTTCCGAGCCGCCTCCTCACCCGCTCCTCCTAACCGGCCGCACTTCCTCCTCAACCTTCTTCGCGCTCGCCATCCGCGCCGCGCTCAGATCGTACATCTGCTGCAAATTCAGCCAGAACTCCGGACTGTTCCCGAAATACCGCGCCAGCCGCAGCGCCGTCTCCGGCGACACCCCGCGCAGCCCGCACAATCTGCTCGACGGAGCCGAGACTCCCCGCAGGAAGCTCGCCCACGTCTCCGATCTCGAGCCCCTGCCCCGGCCCGATCGCCTCTCCGCCTGAACCCATCCCCGGGGCAGCCTGCCCCCGCGCGAGTCTGTGCCTGCCCTCTCCTCCGCCCTGCACGATCCGCTGGCGCCTGCGCCTCCCTTCGCCTAAAATTCATCAACGGCAGCGATTTATCCGGGTAAAAATGAGGCTGGCCCCATAAAGACCAGTGTCTGGCCCAGTGCCAAACAACGCCATTCCCCGCTGCCGAATCTCAGCCCCTGAGG
This sequence comes from Acidobacteriaceae bacterium, assembly GCA_049579805.1. GTDB lineage: Bacteria > Acidobacteriota > Terriglobia > Terriglobales > Acidobacteriaceae > Palsa-343. The sequence continues at coordinate 12,082 of JBAUOP010000172.1, read as the reverse complement.
AACCAGCATGAACCCACGTCTCCGCATCATCGTGATTTCCACCCTCGCCCTCACCCTCACCGGCGTGCCCACCTTCGCCCAGGATCACCACGACGACCACCACGACAACCAGCACTACGTCCATCACAAGGATTGGCACAAAGGCGCTCGCATCAATCACGACGACTGGCAGCGCGGCGAAGCCGTCGACTGGCATTCGCATCACCTCCGCCAGCCGCCCCGCGGTTACGAATGGCGCGAGGTTGACGGCAACTACGTTCTGGCCGCCGTCGCCACCGGTGTCATCGCCTCCGTGATCATCGCCGCCTCGCAGCCCCACTAGAATCCCGCGAGGCGCAGTCCACCCACCACACGGAAATCCGTAACCCGGATAACAAGGAAAGCTCTGGTCCGCCCTGCAGACAGGACCAGAGCTTTTCCTCTTGACCGCCCTTCCACTCCAACCCTCGCCCAATCCCCGGCTCTGATGACCAGGGTGCCGCTTCCTTGCCGAGAACCGTCGCCAGGCCGCCCGCCCCGCGCAATTCGCATCCTCTTCTGTATGATTCGCAAACTCAAATCCGGCGAATATCGTCTCTATTCCCGCAAAAGGAACCCCTCCACCGGCAAGCGCCGCAACCTCGGCACCTTTTCCTCGCGTGAGAAAGCCGAACAGCACGAGCGCGCAGTCCAGTACTTCAAGCGCCACTAAAAGGATCCGTCATGGCGACAAATACCCGCCGCAGCGCGGCAAAGAAGTCCTCCGGCTCGAAGAAACACTCCGCTCCAAAGAAGCGCTGGGTCCGCAAAGTGACCACGGACTCCACCCATCCGCCCAAAGACCTCTTCACCAAAAGCGCGCCCGTCATCGCCCGCAGTCTCGCGTCGAAGAAGGTCTCGCCCAAAGGTCCCGGCTCCGGCATGCGCATGCTCACGTACTTCATCAACCGCGCCGGCAAAGGCCTCAGCGCCACCCGCCGCCGCGAACTGGAGCGTGCCAAAAAGCTCCTCCACCAACGCATCGTCGAGGAACGCGAGAAGAAGAAGGCCGCCTGATCGCGGGGCATGGGTGCCCCACATCTGCCCGGTTTTGGCAGATGTGGGATAACCCGAAATCTCTACAATGGACCGGCTTCGATCGTCGATCTTTGCCCCAGCAGCCTCTTCCGCTTCCTCTGCCCAATGGCAAACACCACTGCCCCCGCCCCTACCAGCACGGCCGTCAACACCAGCACCTTCGCCACCGCCATCGCCTTGTGCGGTTCCTCTTCCGCCGGAAACACCGACAGCACAATGGCCCCCGTCGTTGTGACAAATCCCATCGCGGCCAGCACCACCGCTGCGGGACGCTTCCCCGGCACCCGCATCACCTCCGGGCCTGCGGGCCGGCTCTGCACCCAAATCATGGCCGCAAACAGCGGAAGAAAAGGCAGAAACGTCGTGATAATCGTCATGCTGACCATCACGTCGTAAGCGCCGCGCACGCTGGTCCCTGCCTGCCCCAAAGCCGCCATCAGCATCCCCGCCAGCCCGTAAACAACAATCGCCACCCACGGCGTCCGGAACCGCGGATGCACCCGCGCAAACGCCGGCGGCAAATAAAGATCAATGCCTGCGACAAATGGCAGCCGCGACGTCGACGACAGGTACGCCGCCGCACCGCCCACCGCTCCCAGCACCAGCAGTCCGGCCACCACCATGCCCAGCCACGGCAGGCCCAGCCTGCCGCACAGCAGCGCCGTGCCCTGCATAAACCCATCCACTTCGGAAATCTGCCCCGCCGGCAGCGTCGCCAGCAGCGCCACCGTCCCCAGCACGTAGGCCAGCCCCAGCGCCACCCCGCTTACCAGCAGCGCCCGCGGAATCGTCTTCCGCGGCTCCTCGATCTCCTCTCCCATAAACGATCCCGTCTCGCACCCCGAAAACGCCCCAAAGATAGTCGCCCAGAAAGCCGCGTTCTTCACCGTCAAATGGGGCGTCATCCCCGCCGCCGAAAAATGGGTCGCCACCCCAAACCGCCCCGCTGCCACCGCCGCCAGCGCCACCAGCACCACCATCGACAGCCACATCCCCGTCGATCCGACGTTGTTCAGCCACTTCCCGGCGTTCAGCCCCACCACGTTCACTGCGGTGATCACCGCCAGCCACGTCACCGCAAACGTCATAAAGTACCAGGGACTGCCGGCGAGCCGATGTCCCCGCTCTCCTGCGGCAAACAGCGCTGCCCCCGCGCCGAAATAGAGAATCGCCGCAAAGTACGGCAGGTTCGACATCCAGTACGTCCAGGCGCTCAAAAATCCGGCAAAATCTCCGAACGCCTCGCGCGCCCAGATGTACAGCCCGCCCTCCTGCGGATACCGCGACGACAGCTCCATGACGCTCGCGGCGAGCGGCACAAAAAATCCAGCCAGCGCGAAAATCCACACCACCAGCGCGCTCGGTCCCGCCGCCGCCGCCGTCGCCACCCAGCGCACGCTCAGCGTCGTGGCAATGTACAGCAGCGCCACATCCCGCATCCGCAGCGTCCGCTTCAGCCCCTGCGCGTGCCCGTGTCCCGCGGCGTCAACCACGGCGATCTCCGGCGTCACCGGGACATCAGCCACGCCCGATCTGCCCCAGATCCGCCAGCACCGCCATCGCCGCGTTCCGCCCGTTCACCCCAATCACACTCCCTCCCGGATGCGTGCACGCCCCGCACAAATACACGCCCGCCATCGGAGTCCGCGCGGTCAGCCGCTTCGACCACATATAAGCGGGCAGGCATTCCCCCTGGAAAATGTGCCCGCCCGTCAGCCCTACCTTCTGCTCGATGTCCGGCGGCCCCAGCACCTGCGCCTCGACCACCGCCGTATCCAGATTCGAGCAGAATCGTCCCAGCGATCCCAACGCCAGCCGCCGCACCTCATCCCTCCGCGTCTCCCAGCTGCCATTTGTAAGCGTGTACGGCACATATTGGGCAAAGACGCTCATCGTATGCAGCCCATCGGGAACCACGCTGCGATCGTGCACGCTCTGGAAATAAAGCTCGCACCACAGCGCCTCTCCCAACTCACCGCGCCGCGCCGCCGCATACCCGGCCTTCCACTCCGACTTCGTCAGCGGCGCATTGATCTGTCCGTAGTGGTGCGGCTCATCCGTCCCCGGCCGCGACTTGAAGTTCGGCAACTCCCGCAACAGCACGTTCAACTTGACCGTGCAGCCCTCAATCGGCACGGATTCCACCTTCCCCTTCCATCCCGCATCCGCCGCCCCGCCCAGCAGCCGCAGCGTCACCCGCGGATCGGCATTCGACACCACGACCCTCGCCGCAATCCGTTCGCCGCCCTCCAGCCGCACGCCTTCCCCAGGCAGAATCTCCGCCACCGGCACGCCGCTCGCCACCACCGCGCCCGCCTCGCGCGCCGCATCGCAAAAGTAAAACGACACCATTCCCATGCCGCCGCGCACGTAGCCCCACATCCCACCCATGCCGCCCAGCCGCCCCGACGCATGATGAAATCGGATCGACGCTGTCCCCTTGTCGAACGGACTCGCGTTCGTCCCAATCACCCCCTGCCCCAGATACGCCGTCTGCAGCAGCTCGTCGCGCAGGTAGTGCTCCACAAACTCCGCCATCGACCATTCGTAGAGCAGCTTCCGCGCCTCCTCATCGCCGCCCAGCCGCTCGTCGATTGCCTCCGGCGAAGGCGCCTCCCCAATCCACGCATCCCCGTCTCCCTCTGGACGCAGCTTCTCCCGCAGTCGCGCCAGCGTCGCATTCATCGCCTTCCAGCCATCGACATCGCCCGGCGCGAACCGCCGCACCTCCGCCTCGCATTTCTCATCGTCATCCCACAACTGCACGCTGCGGCCATCGAGAAACGGCACGAACAGTCCGTTCACCGCCGGCGTCCAGTGGAACCCCCGCGCCGGCAATCCCAGTTCCTCCACGACCAGCGGGTGCAGCAGCCCCGCCAGATACGCACACGGCGACATCCGCACCCCCGGATGCGTCTCCGGAAACGGCTCCTCGATGGTGCACGCGCCGCCCACCCGCTGCCGGCTTTCCAGCACCAGCACCCGCTGCCCGGCCCGCGCCAGATACGCCGCGCACGCCAGGCCATTGTGACCCGCGCCCACGACGATCACGTCCCAGGGCCGCGCCGCCAGCTCGCGCACCGGCGCCGGCAGCCCTACCTCTCCCAAAGCATCAGCCGTTGGTGAACTCAGGAATTCATCCTCCTCGCCGCAAGGGTTCCTGCCAGTATCCACTCCGGCGCGGAAATCGGAAAGTCCGCCACGCCATCCCCGAAAATCACTCCGTGCTCTCTGTGCCCTCTGTGGTGGATTTTTTTTGCTCGCCTCATCCGGGCACAATCCCCTTCGCAACACATCTCCCCCGGCCTATACTGTCGCTTCCATCGAAGTAACGCGATTTAGGAGCCGTTTTCCGTCATGATCCCTGCCCGCTTTCGCCTTGCCTGCCTCCCCATTCTCGCCGCGCTCGCCTTCGCTCCCCTCGCTGTCCCGGCGCCCGCTCTCGCCCAGGGCACCGGCGCCAACCCACCGCCGAACGCGCAGTTCCCGTGGCTCAATACCGCCCTCCCTATCGACCAGCGCGTCGACGACCTCATCTCGCAAATGACCCTCGAAGAAAAGGTCCAGCAGATGCGCGACCACGCCCCCGCCATCCCCCGCCTCGGCGTGCCCGCCTACTTCTGGTGGAACGAGGGCCTCCACGGCGTCGCCTTCTCCGGATACGCGACCAATTTCCCCCAGGTCATCGGCATGGCCGCCACTTTTGACGCGCCTCTCGTCCACCGCATGGGCCAGACCGTCTCCACCGAAGCCCGCGCCAAATACGACGAGGCCATTCGTAACAATCGGCATGAACAGTTCTACGGCCTCACCTTCTGGGCGCCCAACATCAATATCTTTCGCGATCCCCGCTGGGGCCGCGGCCAGGAAACCTACGGCGAAGATCCCTTCCTCACCAGCCGCATGGCCGTCGCCTTCGTCAGCGGCATGCAGGGCGACGATCCGCACTACTTCCGCGTCGTCTCCACCCCCAAGCACTTCGCGGTGCACAGCGGACCCGAGCCCCTCCGTCACGAATTCAACGTCGACGTCTCCCCGCACGACCTCGAAGACACCTACCTGCCCGCCTTCCGCGCCGCCGTCACTCAGGCCCACGCGCAATCCGTCATGTGCGCCTACAACGCCATCGACGGCGCCCCCGCCTGCGCCAATACCATGCTCCTCCAGCAGCATCTTCGCGACGACTGGCACTTCGACGGCTACGTCGTCTCCGACTGCGCCGCCGCCGCCGACATCTACACCGGCCACCACTACGCGCCCGACATGGCCCACGCCGCCGCCGATGCCGTCAAGGCCGGCACCGACCTCGAATGCGGATACATGCAGGGCCAGGCCTTCCCCTCGCTCGTCCAGGCCGTCCACGAAGGGCTCCTCCCCGAATCCGACATCAACCAGGCCGTCCACCGCCTCTTCCGCGCCCGTTTTAAGCTCGGCATGTTCGACCCTCCGTCGAGCTATGCCTACGGCCGCATCCCCTTCAGCACCGTCAACTCGCCCCAGCACCGAGCGCTTTCGCTCCAGGCCGCGCGCGAGTCGATGGTCCTCCTGAAGAACGAGAATCACATCCTCCCGCTCCAGTCCGATATCGCCAGCGTCGCCGTCGTCGGACCGACGGCTGCTCTCGTCCAGTCCCTCCAGGGCAACTACAACGGACCCCCGCCCAACCCCGTCTACCCGCTCAACGGCATTGAAAAGCGCTTCTCCTCCGCCCGCATCCACTACGCCCAGGGCTCCACGCTGGTCGAAGGTTTCGCCATTCCCATCGAGCAAACCGCGCTCCATCCCGCGCATGGCACGGGTTACGGCCTCACCGGCGAATATTTCCCCACGCCGGACCTCACCGGCCAGCCCGTCCTCACCCGCACCGACCGCTTCATCAACTTCAACTGGGATAAAGTCGTTCCCGTCCCCGGCCTGCAGCGCAACAACTACTCCGTTCGCTGGACCGGCACCTTCACCCCGCCCGCTCCCGGCGACTACAAGCTCGGGGTCCGTATCAACTACTGTTACGCATGCGAGAATGCCGAAGGCTACCGCCTCTACCTCGACGGCAAGCTGATCCTCGAAAGCGGCAAGGCAATGTCCGGCGAACGCGGAGCCGCCTACGACGCCCCCGTCCACTTCGACAACACAGAGCCGCACGCCATTCGCCTCGAATATCTCCACGGCACCGGCTCGGCCGGCATCGATCTCTCCTGGATCGCCCCCGCCGACGCCCTCCGCGACCAGGCCGTCGCGGCCGCCAAACAATCCGACGTGATCGTCGCCTGCGTCGGCCTCTCGCCCAACCTCGAAGGTGAAGAAATGCCCGTCCACCTCGAAGGCTTCAACGGCGGCGACCGCACCTCCATCAGCCTGCCCGCCGCGCAGCAGGATCTCCTTCACGCCCTCGTTGCCACCGGCAAGCCGCTCATTGTCGTCCTGCAAAACGGCAGCGCCCTCGCCGTCGACTGGGCCCAGCAGCACGCCAACGCCATCCTCGAAGCCTGGTATCCCGGCGAAGAAGGCGGCACCGCCATCGCCGAAACCCTCTCTGGTGACAACGATCCCGCCGGTCGCCTGCCGCTGACGTTCTACGCCTCGCTCAACCAGCTCCCGCCCTTCACCGACTACTCCATGCAGGGCCGCACCTACCGCTATTTCAGCGGCCGCCCGCTCTACCCCTTCGGCTACGGACTCAGCTACACCACCTTCGCCTACAGCGATGTGAAAGCGCCGCATGAGGTCCAGGCCGGCCAACCCGTCCTGGTCGAAGCCGAAGTGAAGAACACCGGCGCCCGTGCCGGCGACGAAGTCGTCGAAGTCTACCTCACGCAGCCACGCGGCTATGAAACGCCCATCCACGAGCTCGCCGCCTTCCAGCGCATCCACCTCGACGCGGGAGCCGCCGCGCACGTCGGCCTCACCCTCGAACCGCGTTCCATCGCGCAGGTCGACAAAGACGGCAACCGCATCGTCGAACCTGGAGCCTACACCGTCTCCATCGGCAGCGGCCAGCCCGGCGACGCCCCCAACGTCCAAACCGCCATTTTCACAGTCACCGGCAAAAAAGAACTGCCAAAATAATATCCCTACTAAAACGTTTAAGTGGTACGATTGACGCTTGCTTCCCGACATCTCTGCCGTTGTGGATGCCCGAAGCAGCGGTTGCTACACGCTACCGGCTACTGGCTACCGGCTGCTTTTCTGAACGCTGAACGCTGCACCCTGTACCCTGCTCTTCCGAGGTTCCCATGAAACGTCGCTCCTTTCTGAAGTCCGCCGCCGCTCTCGCCGCCGCTCCCGCCTTCCCGGCCTTGATGGCCCGCGCCTCCGCCGCTGATCTGCCGGCGATCCCTGCGCCCACTCCGCTCTCCTTCCCCCAGGGATTCCTCTGGGGCACCGCCACCGCCGCTTACCAGGTCGAAGGCGCCGTCCACGCCGACGGCCGCGGCCCCTCCATTTGGGACACCTTCTCCCACACCCCCGGTAAGACTTACGAGGGTGAAACCGCCGACGTCACCGACGACGACTATCACCTCTATAACGAAGATGTCGCCCTCATGAAAGACCTCGGCGTAAAGACCTACCGCTTCTCCATCGCCTGGCCGCGCGTCTTTCCGCAAGGCACCGGCACGCCCAATCCAAAGGGCCTCGATTTCTACAAGCGCCTCCTCGATGCGCTCCAGTCCGCCGGCATCGCTCCCTATGCCACGCTCTTCCACTGGGACCTGCCCCAGACCCTGCAGGACAAGGGCGGCTGGGCCAACCGCGCCACCGCTCAGGCTTTCGCCGACTACGCCGGCTACACCGTCGGCCAGCTCTCCGACCGCATCACCCACTGGATGACCATGAACGAGTTCGACTCGTTCATCGACGCCGGTTATGGGTCCGGCGATTCCGCGCCCGGCCTCAAGCTCCCCCGCCAGGAGCTCGCGCAGACACGCCACTACGCCGTCCTCGCCCACGGACTCGCCGTGCAGTCCATCCGCGCCGCCGCCAAACAGCCCGTCAAGGTCGGCCTCGCGCAGGATGCCCCCGGAGCCATGCCCGCCATCGAAGACGCAGCCCACATCCGCGCCGCCGAAATCGCCTTTCGCGAAATCAACGCGCCCTACCTCACCGTCATCATGGAGGGCCGCTACACCGATCTTTATCTGCGCGAACTCGGCGCCGACGCGCCGCATTTCACGCCCGACGAGCTCAAAACCATCTCCACGCCCCTCGACTTCGTCGGCACGAACATCTACACCACCCAGGAAGTCATTCCCGCCGACACGCCTGAAGGCTTCGCCATGGTCCCGCGCCCGGCCAGTTATCCGCACGCCTCCTCGGACTGGCTCTTCTTCAACCCCCAGGCGATCTACTGGACCCCGAAGCTGGTCTCCGAAATCTGGGGCGTCAAAGAGATCTACATCACCGAAAACGGCTACTCCTCCGACGACGTCCTCCGCCCCGACGGCCAGGTCCTCGACACCGACCGCATCCTTTATCTGAGAAACTACCTAACCCAGCTCCATCGTGGCGTCTCCGAAGGCGTGCCCGTCAAGGGCTATTTCCTCTGGAGCCTCCTCGACAACTACGAGTGGTCCTCAGGATTCAGCAAGCGCTTCGGCATCACCTACGTCGACTTCAAAACCGAGAAGCGCACCCCCAAACTATCCTCCGCCTTCTACAAAGAAGTAATCCGCACCAACTCCGTGGTCTAAGGCAAAGTGGGAAGGCTGATTCCTCGACAGCAGAATCCCGGGTGCCCCATCCTTGTCCGCAGCTTCATCGCGGACAGGGTGGGCATCGCGCAAAGCGCGATCCGCTGAACTCCAATCCCCAAACTCTGGCCCCGTACCCTCCGCCCTGCACCCTGCACCCTGCACCCTGTACCCTGATCCCGTGCCCTTCTCCGACTTCCTAGGCAACGAATCCACGCTCCGCCACCTGCGCGAAGCCCTCGCCGCCGGACGCCTCCCGCACTCCCTCATCCTCGCCGGCCCCCGCGGCGCCGGCAAATACACCCTCGCCATCATGCTCGCCCAGGCCGCCAACTGCCTCGAACGCCCCGAGACGGACGGCCTCCCCGACTTCTGCGGCCACTGCTCCAACTGCATCCGTATCGGCGAATCCCGCGACCTCGACGCTCGCTTTGCCGAAGCCGTCACCACCCGCGAAGACATGCGCGACGCCGACAAGCGCGACACCCGCATCCTCATCCAAACCCACCCCGACGTCCTCGTCATCCCTCCCGACCCGCCGCAGATGCTCATCAAGATCGGTCAGGTCCGCGTGCTCACCCGCGAAATCTACCGCGTCCCCGCCGAAGCCCGCCGCGCCTTCACCATCTTTACCTGCGCCTCCTTCATGAAAGAGGCCGCCAACGCAATCCTTAAGGTCCTCGAAGAGCCGCCCGCGCACGCCACCATCGTTCTGCTCGCTGAAAATCCCGGCGAGCTGCTGCCCACCATCCGCTCCCGCGCCGGCATCTTCCGCCTCGGCGCCATTCCCACCGACCAGATCGAGCGCCTCCTCGCCGAGCGCCGCCCCCAGAACAAACCAGCCGAGCGTGCCCTCATCGCTCGCCTCGCCGAAGGCGCCATCGGCCGCGCCCTCGGCTTCAATCTCGACGCCTGGCTCGCCAGCCGCGCCGATGCCCTCGTCCTCCTGCGCAACTCCCTCGGCCAGGCGGACGCTTCAGACCTCTTTCACATCACCGAAACCTACCGCGCCGGCGCCGAAGGCCAGCAGAAAACCGAAGTCCTCCTGCGCACCGCCGCCTCGCTCCTTGAAGACCTGCTGCTCCTCAAGTCCGACACCCCCGACCTCGTCCGCAACATCGATCTCCGCCGCGAACTCGCCTCCATGTCCACTTCCGTGACCTTCAACTGGATCGAATCCGCCGCCCGCGGCCTGCGCCAGGTCGAATCCGGTATGCGCCGCAACCTGCTCCGCTCCCTCTCCCTCGACAGCTTCGCCGCCCAACTCAGCCAGACAGTTGAAATTTAATTTTTTGGCCGACTCTGGCGCTCGCTTCTCCGCCCCGCCCCGGAGTACGATGACTCTCAGATTCCCCAATTCTCCGATCGCTCTTTGCGACGCGGACCAGGTTTCCCGCATCACATAGGCGTCATTGTCCGTAAAGGATTCCGGGTTTATGTCCCTATCGTCTGCCTCCGTCGTGCGCACGCTCAGCGCGCAGTCCGCGAAAAACTCGCTCCGGCGAGCCTCCTCCGCGCTTGGTTCTGACCCCGGCTCGCTCCCCGGACCCGTACCCGTACCGCCGCCCGCTCCCGCTGCCCCTCCCGACCTCCCAGCGAAGACCCATGACCTCGATATCATCGGCCCCCGCAAACTGATCCGGCCGACATTGACTGAAGGCATGGTCCGCAATCGCCGCCCGCAGCGCTCAGAGGAAACCCCATACCTCTGGCGTCCCTCTGCTCCGCCGGCTGCTGCCCTCCGCGAAAGCTCCAGTGCCGAGGCCTTCTACTTCCAGAAACAGATTCAGGCGCAGACACCCATGGTCTTCGTCCTCGACGACGGCACACGCATCGAAGGCTGTATCGAGTGGTACGACCGCGACGTCATCAAGGTGCGCTCCAACGCGTCCTCGCTCTCTCACTCCAGCGACCACGTCATCCGCATCCTGATTTACAAATCCGGAATCAAGTACCTCTATAAAGCCGGCGAAAACCAGCCGCAGTTCTGAGAGCAGCCGGGAGCGAGTAGCCAGTAGCCGCAATCACTACTCCCTATTGCCTGTTGCCTGTTGCCTGCCCTATTGCCTGTTCCCTGCCTTTCGCAGCCGATCCCGCAACGCCGTGCCCAAACCGCCCTCGGCCGGCAGCGGACACACAATCACCGTCACGCCTGTACCATCCAGCCAGCGCAGACCCGCATACAGCCGTTGCGCCAGTTCTTCCGCATTTTCCCAGCGCCCCCAGCGGAAAACCCGTGCCACCCGTCCGATCACCGCGCTCTGGAAAACATCCGGCAGCATCACCCCCACCGTTTCCCCGGCCTCTTCCAGGCGCCGCACCGCCGCCGCCAGGCTCGCTTTCTGCGCCTCGCCTTCTCCCTCCACCAGCGTCAGCCGGGCCCGCGGCGCATAATGGCGCCCGCCCATGCCCGGAGCCGCCGCCGCTTCCGCAGTTTCTTCCGCCGTCTTGTCCTCGCGGATCCACACCGGGCACCGGCACACCGCCCGCAACTGCTCCAGCGAAATCACCCCCGGCCGATACACCACGCAGCTCGACTCCCGCACGTCCACCACCGTCGACTCCACCCCGTGCGTCGTCTCCCCGCCATCCAGAATCGCGTCGATGCGCTCGTTCAGATCCTCCGCCACGTGCTCTGCTGTCGTCGCGCTCGTCCGCCCAAAACGATTCGCGCTCGGCGCCGCCACCGGCACTCCTGCCGCGCGCAGCAGCGCCTCCGTTACTGGATGCGCCGGCATCCGCACCCCCACCCGCATCAGCCCCGCTGTCACCGCCGCCGGCACCTGCTCGCTCCGCGGCAGCAGCAGCGTCAGCGGCCCCGGCCAGAATTCCTCGATCAGCCGCTCCGCAATCGCACTCACCTCCGCCGCCACTGTGCCCAGCATGGCCGCATCGCCAAGATGCACAATCAGCGGATCCCACGACGGCCGCTCCTTCGCCACAAAAATCTTCGCCACCGCCCCCGCATCCAGCGCATTCGCTCCCAGTCCGTAGACCGTCTCCGTAGGGAACGCCACCGTACCGCCACTGCGCAGAATCTCCGCTGCCTGGGCAATCGCGCGACGCGAAGGCTCGCTCTTCAAATCGCTGGCATCGACGGTGAGTCGCAACGTCTTCATCGAGTCCTATGCTACGGCTCCGCCCGCCCCAAATCGATCCGTCCTTGGTAATGGAACCGGATGACCGAACCCGATAACTCCGGCTCACGCAGGGAACACATTTTCGCGTCGGCTCCGCCTTCACTGAAAGCTGTGCCCTGTGCCCTGTGCCCTGTGCTCTGTGCCCTGTGCTCTGTGCCCTGTGCCCTGTGCTCTGTGCCCTGTGCTCTGTGCCCTGTG
>JBAUOP010000171.1:0-4351 GCA_049579805.1 Acidobacteriaceae bacterium | reverse complement strand
CGGGTCCTGCGTTATCGCAACCTGGTACAGCGGCAGGCCGTGCAGATGAAGAACCGGATCTCCGGACTGCTGATGGAGACCGGGGTGAGCTACAACAAGCTGCGGCTGCACCGCATGGGCTACTTTGCTGAGTTGATGTCAACCAACGAAGAGGTCAGCGAGAGCATCCGTCCGCTGCTGCAGCTCTGCCGGGAGCATGTCGACCGGTCGATCCGGCTGGATCGGACTCTGCTTCGATCCCTCGAAGAGGACCCGCTGCTCAGTGAGCGACTGCAGCGATTACGCACCGTGCCCGGCGTTGGACCCATTACCGCCCTGACCTGGGTTCTGGAGGTGGGCGACACCGCCCGCTTCCGCTCCATCAAGCAGGCCATCAACTACTGCGGGCTGTGCGGCGCTGAAAAGAGTTCGGCGGACAAGGTACTGCGCACCCCGATCTCCAAACAGCGCAACAAACATATCCAGCGGATGCTGGTGGAGGCGGCTCGACTGGCCCCGCGCTACAGCGAGGAGCTGGCCCTGCTTTACGAGCGGGAACGGCAGCGTGGCAACGCGAATCGCGCCACCCTCGCCGTAGCCAGAAAAATGGTGGCTCATATGCTGGCCGTGGACCGGCGGAAGACCGACTTTATCCCTGAAGGGAAGCTCAGGCCAACTGCAGCAGCCTGAAAACCTTCCCGGGGAAGGAAAAACATCAGGATCGTTTCGACGCGCAGACTGCCAGGTCCCGCATATCACCGGCCGGGCGACGGAGGCGACTCCCGAGGCTCTCTTCGGATTGTTTCGGGACTGGCAGAGAACACAGACTCAATCTTCTGCGACGGCTCTCAGCAGCCTGAGGCAGCAAATGGATGTCCGGTTCTGCAGGAATGCAGGAACCACCAGCCGAGAGGCAAAGATGCGCAACGGCAGGTCCTGATCAGACAAACAGCGCGCTCACCGGAGCGCGAACGGCAAGCTCGTGCTTTTTCCTTGACAAGTGACTTACATGGATGTCCGGCGACACGATCATGTAGAAGCGCGCCCCTCTGAGCTTCGCCATGGTTGGCGCAGTGTCCAGAGTATCGGTTGTCACGCCGTAACTGCGAAAGATATGTCCCAGCAGGGAGAATCCTGGATTGCTGTAGTCGTCCCACTTGTAATGGAACAGCACCATTTCGCCCGCGGCATTCTTCCGCTTTTCGCTGTTGTACCAGCCATCCACAACCACCCGGCTCCCCAGGCCCATCTCGGCGTCTGGGCAGAGCTCTATTTCGTTCGCGGCCAACAGCAGCGCTCCCGCAGACAGATCATCCCCGTTTGCCGGCTGCTCAGCCGCACGGTTCAGAATCCCCTGCCAGGCTCGTTCCGCGACTGACAGATATCGCCGTGGGAGCAGGCCCAGCCTGACTCCCCTCGCCAGCGAGAAGGTCAGCATGGCTGATCCCGGCAAATTGAGGGGACTGCTGTTCCCCGCGCTGCTGCGCCGCAGGTTGTCACGCCACAATCCGCAGGCCGGGTCCTGGCTGTGCGCTGCCGCTGCGGCTAATTGCTCGAAGGAATCGATGCCTGCCGCGCGTCCGGCGGCGCCCTTCGGAAAGTACGGCAGCGCCGATGCCAGCGTCATCATGCGCAAGGCCAGATTATGCAGCCCCGGTTTGCGGTCCGCCTCCTGCATCTGCGCCGCGACGATCGCGAAATCGCCGGCGCGATGAAATACCGCCGCGTACTCGGCCAGAAACGGCTCAGCGGTGTAAGCCTGCCGGGCGGTGAGGCGTTTTGCGGCGAGCAGTTGGCGGTCTAGGAGCGACGCACTCCGATACCAGGCTTCCTTCTGGGTTACCCGGTAAAGGAGCAGAACCTGACTGGCCAGTTCCGGAGGCGGCGTCCCGGAGCCGGGCTTTGCGTCCACGACGCTCTGGAGATATCGGTAGTATCGACCGTCGGCAGTATTGTACCACTCGACGTCGATCCCGTTCAGCAGAATTGCCGAAGCGCTGCCCGATGTCTGCCGGAGAGCGGCGTCCGCGATACGCCGGCTCAGGGCCTCCGCCGGCGAGGTCTGGGCCGGCGCCGTTCCGGCGATCGTCAGCAGCAGGATTCCGGTGATGACTCCGGAAGCTCGCAGCAGGCAGGCTTTTCGCCGGCTCCAAGAAGTTGGTGTCGGAAACAATCTCATGCGCAACACTGTGTGTACCAGATGTCCGCAGCGCATGTCAGCAATGGAATCGGAGCGTGTACCGCAGGATGGGATGAGCGGTACGCTCGTCCGCTCTTTTCTTCACAATCGGAGAGCTAACATGGTCGAGCATAAGCGCGGGGCCGTCGCCGGCAGTGCTCCGGCTCGTAACGAGCCTCTCGGCTGAAGGGAATTCAGGAAAGGGCAGGACAATTTCATGATGCGCTTGCTTTCTTTTCATCGCGACCACAGTTTAGCTGCCGCGGCAACGCTGTTTCTCATCACGGCTGCATCGCCGGGCAGAATGGCCGTGGCCCGCACGTCGACGGGTCCTTCCGCAGCGATCTCGACCCTGGAGCAGGAGGCTATCGACCGCGACATCGCGCAGCATGTTGGTGACGCGCCGCTGGATCCCGGCCCGAAGGCGCATCTATCCGGCGCGCTGCGCCCCGCTGACGTGCGTGCCGCGATGCGCAAGGTGGCGGACTGGGAACTGGCTCGCTCCCAGCCGTACTTCGCCCGCACCTGGACGTGGGCCACGCTCTACGACGGATTGATGGCGGCGACACCTGCGCTGCACGATCCGCGCTATGGCGACGCCATGCAGGCCATGGCCGACAGATTCCACTGGGAGCTGCGGTCCGAAGTCCCCAACGCCGATAACCAGAGCGTGGCGCAGACTTATCTTCAGTTCGATCTCCTGCATCCTGCTCCCGATAAGATCGCGTCCACGCAGCAGGCTCTCGACCGGCTGCTGGCCGGAGCGGCCGCTCCCATTCCCGCAGCGCAGGCAAAGATTCCCTGGTGGTGGTGCGACGCGCTGTTCATGGCGCCCCCGGTGTGGTCGCGCATGTACGCGGCAACCCACGACCGCAAATATCTCGACTACATCGACCAGCATTGGTGGGAGACTTCGAATCTTCTTTACGATCACCGCCGCCACCTCTATTACCGAGACATAACGTATTTGCATCAGACCGACCCGCTTGGCAAGCCGGTGTTCTGGTCGCGCGGAAACGGCTGGGTGATGGGGGGGCTGGCGCGCACGCTCGAGTACATGCCCCGCAACGAGCCGGACCGCTCCCGCTATGAGCGGCAGTTGCGCGAGATGGCTGCGGCGGTCGCGGCGCTGCAGGATCGCGACAGCGGCCTGTGGCACTCCGACCTGCTGGATGCCAAAGATTATCCTCCGCCCGAAACCTCCGGTTCCGCGCTGATGACCTTTGCCCTGGCCTGGGGCGTCAATCACGGGTTGCTGAGCCGAGCCCGCTATGAACCGGTGATTGTCCGGGCATGGCGCGGCCTGGTCCGGCAGATCTACGCCGACGGCCGGCTGGGCAACATCCAGCAAACCGGAGCCGCGCCGGCGCATTATTTGCCGTCATCCAGCTATAACTACGGCGTGGGGGCTTTTCTGCTGGCCGGGGCGCAGGTGGAACAGATGGCGGGACGAACGGCACCGGCGCGTTCCGCTTCGCATCCAGGAACCTAAGCGGCACAACCGGCGAAGCTGGCTGTGCATCCGCGCTAACAGGCGGGGGGCCAGGGAATTCCAGGTGGCGAATCCCCCAATCTTGCCATGCGATCAGGCTCCGCCAGGCAGCATTACGGGGGATACGATCGCTGGTATTCCTGAAAGGGATGATGGCGCATCGTCTGATCCGGCCCGAATCGTCCTCGGCCCCTCTCGCTGGCCGCAGATTGCTGATTGCGGCTGCTGAATTCTCGTGGCGAAAAAGCCTGATCGAATATCCTGCCCATCAGCTCACCCACGAGTACCGAACGGAGTGGCGGCGATGTGAGGTTCTGGTCGCCTGGATAGGGTGCGGTGTCTGTGGGAAAATATTTTTCGCTGAACTGGTGCCCTGCAACACCTCCGCGTCGCGTGACTGTGAAGTCGGCTGGACGCCACCTTTCCGGTTGTGGCGACTTTGGTATCCCGGGCGTCCAGCCCGTGTTGTGAGGACTCATCTCGCCTGGTTCGCGAAAAGACGAGAGCGCGCCTATTACAGTCATCACGCTTTCACCACCTGTGCCGTTTCACTTTGGGAAAGTGAAGAGTTCGACGAGCGTCCTCACGCGCTCATTCTGGCGACTGGGCGGAAATCGCTTGGTTCTTGGTGAGCTTTCGGCAGGCGTGCACAGATCAGAAGCGGTATCCCTGCGCCACCCAGTAATGCCAGTCTTCAGTAG
>JBAUOP010000170.1:0-1647 GCA_049579805.1 Acidobacteriaceae bacterium | reverse complement strand
TGCATCTGCCGTCGCAACTTGAGGTCCAGCGCGCCCAGTGGCTCGTCGAGCAGGAGCACCTTGGGCATGTTGACCAGCGACCGCGCCAGCGCCACGCGCTGACGCTGCCCGCCCGACAGCTCGCTCGGACGCGCCTGCGCCCGGTCGGCGAGGCCGACAAGGTCGAGCATCTCGCCCACCCGCCGGCGGATTTCCGGCTTGGGCACCTTCTTGCGCTTCAGCCCGAAAGCCACGTTGTCGGCCACGGTGAGGTGACCGAAGAGCGCGTACGACTGGAAGACGGTGTTCACGTCTCTTCGGTACGGAGGGACGCGCGTCACGTCCTGCCCGTCCAGAAGGATCCGGCCGGAATCCGGCGTGATGAAGCCAGCGAGCATGCGGAGCGTGGTCGTCTTCCCGCATCCGGACGGCCCCAGCAGGGAGAAGAACTCCCCGCCGTGGGTGTCGAAGCTGACACTGTTCACGGCCGGATGATGGCCGAAGATCTTGGTGACATCAGCAAGCTGCACGGTGGGCTGATCGTCAGGCATGCTGTACCTCCTTCAACTCCGGTGCCGCTTGCTCCAGGAGGATCCCGGTGCGCCGACTGAACATACGAGCTATCAGGGCCGCCAGCGCGATCGCCGCCGCGGTTATCACGAGCATGAGGACGCCCACGGCGTTGACCTCAGGCGTCACACCCTCGCGGAGCATCCCGTAGATGGTGACCGGAAGCGGCGGGACGCCGATACCGGAGGTAAAGAACGAGGTGATGAAGTCATCGAAGCTCAGGACGAACGAGAGCAGAGCTGATGCGATGATCGCGGGCCGCAGCGTCGGCACCGCGACAAGCCAGACCGCGCCGAGCCTGGTCGCTCCGAGGTCCATCGCCGACTCCTCCACCTCCTCGTTGAGCAGAACGAGGCGGCTGTAGACCACCACCGCCACGAACGGCACGCACATCGCGATATGGCTGATGATCACCGTGACGATCGACAGGCGGATGCCGAGCTGCGTGAACATCAGCAGCATCGCCACGCCCGTGGCGGTCTCGGGGGTCACGATGCGCAGGAACACCACCGCGTTCACCGGCCGCCCGAGGATCTTCGGACCGCGGTGGATTCCGAGGGCGAGCATGGTGCCCAGCACCACCGATCCGGCGGTCGCCAGGACGGCGATCTTCAGACTGACCCAGAGCGAGCCCAGCATCGCCGGGTCGGCGAACAGCGTCCGATACCAGCGGAGGCTTACGCCGTGAAAGGCCGTCAGCGAGTTTGAGTTATTCAGCGAGTAGACGAAGACCACCGCTAGCGGCACGTAGAGGAACACGATGGTGAGCGCGGTCACGACCCACAGGAACCGGGGGCGGTCGAAACCGGGCTTGCCGCGCCTCACGGGCTCACCAGCTGCATGAGCCGCGCACGCCGCCGCAGGATGACCGCGACAAGCGCGACGGTGATGGCGAGCAGGGCGATCAGGCTCACCGCGAGCGCCGCGCCGAACGTCTGCGATCCGGACTCGACGAACTGGTCAGCGATGATGTTCCCGATCATGGCGTTGTTGGGGCCGCCTAGGAACTGCGCGGTCGCGAAGTCTCCGAGCGCCGGCAGGAACACCAGCAGGCAGCCGCCGACCACGCCCTGGCGTGTGGCCGGGAGTGTCACGTGG
>JBAUOP010000169.1:0-169807 GCA_049579805.1 Acidobacteriaceae bacterium | reverse complement strand
CGCTATAGCCTCTCCAACGAAACCAAAAAGATCGTCGATGAGCTGAAGCTGCCCGCCACCATCACCTACTTCAACCAGAGCGGCCGCTTCCAGCAACGCAAAGCCCTGCTCCAGGAGTACGCCGACCTCTCGCCGAAGATCCACATCAGCTACGTCGATCCCGACAAGGACCCCGACGTCGCCCGCGCCGCCGGCATCCGCAACCTGAACACCGCTACCGTCCAGGTGGGCGATCACACTGAAATCGCCAGCGACATGACTGAGGAAGGCATCACCGGCGCCCTCATCCGGGACATCAAGGGCAACACGCGCACCGTCTGCTTCGTCACCGGCAGCGGCGAGCACCAGATCGACGACACCAGCCGCGATGGCCTCTCCGACCTGAAAACTCTCCTCGGCCGCGACAGCTACCAGACCCAGTCCATCGACCTGCTCACCAAAGCCCAGGTCCCCTCCAACTGCACCGCCATCGTCGTCGCCGGACCCACGCATGACTACCAGCAGCCCGAAGTTGACGCCATCAAAACGTACATCGATAACGGCGGCCGCGCCTTCTTCATGCTCGATCCCCCGCTGAAGATGGGCCCCTCGGCGATCGGCGACAACGATGCTCTTACCTCCCTGCTGGCCGGCTGGGGCGTCACCATGGATAAGGACCTGGTCCTCGACCTGAATCCCATCGGCCAGATCGCCGGCCTCGGTCCCCAGGTGCCGCTGGTCACCAGCTACACCTCGCAGGCCATCGTCGCCGGCATGAAGGGTACCGCCACCGCCTTCCCGATCTCGCGCTCTCTCACTACCACCAATACCAGCACGGCATCGGTCGAGCCGCTTTTCTCGTCTTCGCAGAGCAGCCTGGCCACCACCAATCTCAGCTCGCCGCGTGTGGACGTCAAGGACCCCAGCAATAAGAAGGGTCCGCTCGTCCTGGCCGCCGCGACCACCCTCATCGGCAAGGCCAACCAGCAGGGCCGCTTCGTCGCCATCGGCAGCTCCATCTGGGCCACGAATCGCTTCATCGACTTCAACGGCAATGGCGATCTGGCCAGCAACGCCGTCAACTGGCTCACCTCCGACGAGGACCTCATCTCCATCCGGCCCAAAACGCCGGAAGACCGCCGCCTCACCATGACTCAGGCCGACCTGCGCACCGTCCGCATCGTCAGCCAGTTTGTTCTGCCCCTCATCGTGATCCTAGCTGGCATCCTCGTCTGGTGGAAGAGGAGGTAACCTCTCGGGCTTAACTTCCGAACTCGGCGGAATTTCGAAAAGCTTGCTATGAAACTTCGTGGTCTTCTCATCGCTGCTGTGGTTCTCGCCATCCTGGGCGGGCTGCTCTACTGGTCCTCGCACCGCAAAACGCCGCCCACGCCGGCCGCTGCCGCCACTCTGCCCATCGTAAAAGTCGATGCCGCCTCAGTCACCGCGCTGACCGTCACGCAGAAAAACGCTCCGCCCGTCACCCTCACGCGCAGCGGAGCGGAGACGTGGCAGATCACCGCCCCTCATTCCACTCTGGCCGATACCAACACCGTCTCCGGAATTCTTTCCAGCCTCGATCCCCTTCCCTCACAGCGCGTCATCGCTCTGAAGGCCACCGACCTTGCCCCCTACGGTCTGCAGAATCCTTCCGTCACCATCGATGTGACCGAGAAGGACAACAAGACGCAGAAGCTGCTCCTCGGCGACGACACGCCCACCGGCGACGCCGTCTATGTTGCCCTCGCGGGGAATCCGCGTGTTTTTACGGCCGCGTCGTATATCAAAAACAGCCTCAACAAGTCGTTCGACGACCTCCGCGACAAGCGGCTCCTGCCCATCGATTCCGCCTCGGTCACCACCATCGACCTCAACCGCAAGGCCCAGCCCGTTGATTTCGGTCGTGTGCAGAACGGCTGGCAAATCCAAAAGCCGGAGCCCTATCGCACGGACACCTTCGAGGTCGAAGACCTCCTCACTCAGCTCACCAGCGCGAAAATGAATACTCTCACCACCCCCGAGGCCGCCAGCAAAGCCTTCGCTCACGCCACGCCCGTGGCCACCGTCAAGATCACCGGCAGCTCCGGAACGGACACCCTCGAGGTCCGTAAGGAGAACGACGACTACTACGCGAAATCCAGCGTCATGCCCGGCGTCTATAAGGTCGACTCCACCAACAGCACCGCCCTCGCCGAAGCGCTCAACCGCTCCCTCGACGACTTTCGCAACAAGCAGCTCTTCAGCTTTGACTACACCGATCCGGACACGATCGAGTACCACTCCGGCGCAACCTCACTCACCCTCAAGCGAGCCGGCTCCACCTGGACTTCCAACGGCCAGATCATGGACACTACTTCCGCCGAGTCCCTCGTCTCCGCCCTGCGCGACCTCGCGGCCACCAAATTCGTCACCAGCGGCGATACGAATCCTGACATCGACATTGCTGTGACCTGGGGCGGCGGGAAGAAGACGGCTCACGTGCTGATCCAGAAGACCGACGACGGCGGCATCGCCAAACGCGACGACGGCCCCTCGCTTTATCAGCTGGACGCGGTCACGCTCAACGAACTCACCAATGCTGTGAAAGGCGTCAAACCCGCCCCACCGGCAAAGAAGAAGTAAAAACGACGCCTCACCCGCAGGCAGAAGTCGTGGACCCTCTGTGCCCTCCGTGCCCTCTGTGGTGGAGTTTTCGGCGGATTCTTACCCCCAGGTGAATTCAGTCGGAGTCTCAATGTCCGGGTGCAGGCTCTTGCCCACCGGGCAGGTGTAGGCGGCTCGTTCCAGCTTTTGCTGATCTTCGCGGCTCAGCGCATGCGGCACGTGGATGCGCACCGTCAGCCTCTGAATCCTTCGCGGCGGCGGGGTCATTTCCTTTTCCACGGTCGCCGTAGTGCCGGCGATATCGATCCCCAGCGTCCTGGCCTGGATGCCCATGATGCTCAGCATGCAAGTGCCCAGCGCCGTGGCCACCAGGTCCGTCGGCGAAAAGCTCTCGCCCCGGCCCTGATTGTCTTTGGGAGCATCCGTGTTGAGTTCGGTTCCGGAAGGACCGTGCACCGCCCTGCAGTGCAGATCTCCCTGATATTCCACCTGAATGGCGACCATCATTCTCCTTTGCGCGTGCGGCTGGAAGCCACCCGGATTTCGAAAGTCATGCTCTTTCCATTGTCGCGTAGATCGCAGAGTCCCGAGATGCGTGGACGCGGATTTCGTTGTCGAGGTGACTCTGTCTGAATAAAGATCACACTTGTCCGAATTAGCTCTTGAGGCGCGCCCATGAGAGGGACTGCCACATCCGGATCACGACAACGAGATACCAGAGACCGAGAGCCGGCCCTAAGTCAACCAGGCCGGCATTCTTCGGCGGAAGCGGAAACGTGTACAGGTGGAGCGCCAGCAGACCCGCTCCAATGGCAATCCCCGAGATCGCAAAGGTTCGCCCAAAGCGGGGATGTTTCCACATCGCGACGGAAAAGCAGATGGTGCCGAAACCCACGTAGGCAGACCAGGCAACGTCGAGGCCCAGCCAGATGGCGACGAAGGGCCGAGGCACCTTGTCGATCAAAGACCCAATTGCCAGCTGCACCATACCCATGGCAACGAACAGTCCACCCGCCACTACGTTCAACAGCAGCCCCAGGGTGGTGGAGAGCAGTGGCTTCTCCAGGTCGATCAACCGTTTGATGCCGTAGCACCCTACAGCCAATGCAGGACCGAAGCACGCCATCAGGCTGACGGTCGCAAGCTTGGGCAGAGGCGCAAAAACGGCGAGTGGGTACGCCAGGCATGCGAACAATCCCGCAGCGATTCCAAGCCGAATCGTCTTCAGATTGTCAGTCCGCGTGAGCCCTGTTAGCGGAACCGTGTGTATGGACCCGCCCTGGATCGGCGCCTGGTCAAGCATCTGCTCCCCCTTTGGGCCGCTCGCCACTCAGCGTACTAACTCCGGCTAATTTGGACATCAGTCAGTCTGGCGAGCAGCCATGTTATGTCCCGAATCGAATCAGAATCTGTGACGACGAACACAGGCCGACAGGAGCCCATTCCCTCCGCAAATCGGAGATGACCGATCAGTGTTATCTACCGCGGGGGTGGGTGCGAGTCGGTACTGGATGACTTTTTCCGAGGTGGCGCCCATCGATGAGTGTCCATAATTTTCCTTGTGCTGCCGGCTTCCTTCGGTTTTTGTGCGCCGGCACGTTACTATAGCGGACATCCCTTTTCCGGCGGAGTCTGAGCTCATGTTTCAGCGTTTTGCGGTCGTGCTGTTCGCCTGTCTTGCCGTTGCCTCCACCGCGTCCCCGGCCCAAACCATGGATTCCGAGTTCGCCGCTCACGTCCGCGCATGGACCACTAAACCGGAATTCCTGAGCCCTCTGGTCGATCATCTGCCTGCCGGCGGCGCCGTTCCATCGCCCCGCGACGTGCTCGGCTACGACATCGGCGCCCCGAAGAAGCTCACCTACTACGCTGATATCCTCCGCTATTACGACACCCTCGCCGCGCACACCGGCCGCGTCAAAGTGCTGCGCATCGGCCACACCGAGGAGGGCCGCGAATCCGTCATCGTTTTTGTCGGCTCTGAGGATTCGATCGCGCACCTCGACGAGGAGCGCGCCAACCTGGCAAAGCTCGCCGATCCGCGCGGGCTCTCCGATGCCGAGGCCCAGGCGATCATCGCCCAGACCAAGCCCATCTACACGCTCTCCGGCGGACTGCACAGCGCCGAGCTCGGCCCCCCCGAGATGCTCATGGAGCTGGCCTATCGTCTGGCCACCGAAGACTCGCCCATCATCCAGAGCATCCGCGATCATGTCATCGTCGCCATCATGCCCGTCGCCGACCCCGATGGGCGCGACCGCTCCATCGACTGGTACTACGCCCACAACGTCGACATCACCGACTACTCGAAGATGTCCTGGGTTCCCTACTGGGGCAAGTACATCGAGCACGACAACAATCGCGACATCAACTACTCCGCCGAAGCCAACCAGAACTTCCTGCGCTGGTATCTCCAGTGGCATCCGCCCATCATCCACGATCTGCACGAGTCCGTGCCGTTCCTCTACATCTACAGCGGCCAGGCCCCGCAAAACCCGCTGTGGAGCCCCATTCTCTACAGCGAGCTGCCCATGCTGGCCAACTGGGACATGACCAATCTCGCGCGCTACGGCATGCCCGGCGTGTGGACCCACGCTTACGTCGACGCCTGGTCGCCCGGCTACGTTGCCGAGATGGCCACCGACCACAACGGCCTCATGCGGTTTTACGAAATCATGGGCAACGCCGGCGCCAGCACCATGGAGCGCACCATCACCGAGAAGAACCCTGCGCTCCTCGGCGGCGGTGGTGGCTTCGGCGATTTCACCAAACGCGAGTGGTATCGCCCCGACCCGCCCTACGAGCACGTTCTGTGGTCGATGCGCGACAACACCAACTATGCCGAATCCGGCGTCCTCAGCTCACTCCAGTTCGCAGCCGCCTTTCCCCAGGTGATCGTCGGCGACTTCTATACGAAGTCTCGACAAGCAATCACCAATGGCACGAAAGAAGCGCCCTACGGCTTCATCCTCCCGTCGAATCAGGAAGACCCCACCCGCGTCGCCTTCGTCATTCACATCCTGCGCATGCAGGGCATTGAAGTCGGCCGCGCGAAGGCCGAGGTCAAGCTGAGCGACGGCACGTATCCCGCCGGCTCGCTGATTGTGAAAACCAATCAGCCCTATGGACCGCTGGCCAAAACCCTGCTCGGCAAGCAGGTCGATCCCGATCCCGAGCTGCACACCTACGACGACAGCGCCTGGACCATGGGCCTGATGACCCACACCGACATCCAGCCCACCAAAGACATCGCCATCCAGTCCGTCGCCGTCGATCCTGTGGATCAGTACCTGCCCCAGGGAACCGTGAAAGGCGTGGCCGCCCCAGCCGTCTACGCCGTGCCCGATCACGGCTCTCCCAACCTGGTCACTCTGCGCTACGGACTCAAAGATGTGTCTGTAAAGATTGCCGAGAAAGATTTCACTGCAGGTAAAACAAAATTCTCCGCCGGCACGTTTCTCGTTCCTGCCAGCGCGGGCGACACGCTCAAGCCGCTGGCGGAAAAACTGGGCCTCGACGTCGTGGGCCTGGCGGCTGCACCCGACGTGGCCGCGCATCCCGCGGCGCTGCCTCGCGTCGCCGTCTTCAGCACGTGGGACGGCACGCAGGACGTGGGCTGGGTCCGCTACACCCTCGATCAGTACAAGGTCCCCTACGATCTCATCTTCAAGGAGCGCGTCGACCAGGGCGATCTGGCCAAAGACTACGACCTCATCGTCATTCCCACCCAGGTTCGCAGTGCGAAGGACCTGGTCTTCGGCATTCCCCGCGAAGGCCGGCCCCTGTCCTACGAGAAGTCCGACCGCTTCAAATTCCTCGGCGACTACGGGTCTTCACCCGACATCACCGGCGGCATGGGCGCGGCCGGCGTCGTGGAGTTCCAGAAGTTCGTCCAGGGCGGCGGCCTGCTCGTCACGCTCGGCGCCTCCAGTTCTTTCCCGCCGGAATTCGGCCTGACGCCGACCCTTGAAACCAGCAGGCCAGGCGGCAAGTTCTACGCGCCCGGCCCCATTGTCCAGGCGGACATTCTCCGTCCGGAAAATCCCATCTTCTACGGCTACTCGGAGAAGACCGTGCCCGTGCGCTACGCCAACGGGCCGCTGCTGCAGATGTCCGCGACCATGGATAAGGACGATGTGCTCATGCGCTTTCCCGGCGGAGAAAAGTCCGTCCTTAGTGGCCTCTTCAACGGCGCTGACGACATCAAGGGCCGCGCCGCGCTGGCTATTGTGCCCGACGGCAAAGGCCAGGTCGTCATGTTCATGACCAACCCCATCTGGCGCTGGCAGAACCTGGGCGAGTACCGCATGCTCTTCAACACGCTGATGAACTACCGCAATCTCACCCCGGCGCCAGCCTCCGAGAGCGACAACCCGAAGGCCGCCACGCCGTCAGCAGGCCAGTAGCGCCGACGCCTCACTCCTCCGCCCGCCGGCGCGTCTCCTCCAGATGCGCCGCGTGCCCGATCAGGTAATTCCGCTCCGGCTCGCTCGTCGTGCCCGCCGCAGCCGCCCGGTACTGCTCGACCGCCTTCTCGAGCTCGCCCATCTTCTCCAGCAAATGCCCGCGCACCGCGGACAGACGGTAATGCCCCGCCAGCCGTTCATCCTGGTCCAGCGCCGCCAGACGCTCCAGTCCCTCGGCAGGCCCATGCACCATGGCCACCGCAATGGCATGGTTCAGCGTCACCATGGGACTGGGCGCCACGCGCTGCAGCAGCTCGTACAGCGCCAGAATCTGCGGCCAGTCGGTATCCTCGGCGCTCGCCGCTTCGTCGTGCACCGCCGCGATGGCCGCCTGCAGTTGATAGAGTCCCACCGCTCCCCTGGAAAGCGCGAGCGTCAGCAGTGCCGTGCCTTCCACAATCTCCGCTCGGTCCCAGAGACTTCGGTCCTGCTGGTCCAGCGGGATCAGCTCCCCGCCCGGCCCGGTTCGCGCCGCCCGCCGTGCATCGGTCAGCAGCATCAGCGCCAGCAGCCCGGCCACCTCGCCATCCTCCGGCAGCAGCGCCCGCGCGCATCGGGTCAGCCGGATCGCCTCCCGCGCCAGGTCCAGCCGCTGCAGCTGCGCGCCCGTGCTACTCACATATCCCTCGCTGAAGATCAGGTACAGCACCCGCAGCACCGGCGCCAGCCGCTCCCGGCGCTCCTGCGGAGTCGGCGCGCGAAACAGCGCTCCCGAAGCTCGGATGCTCTGCTTGGCCCGGCTGATCCGCTGCGCCATCGTCGCCTCCGGCACCAGAAACGCGTTGGCGATCTCCGCCGTCGTCAGCCCGCCCACCGCACGCAGCGTGAGCGCAATCGCAGACGAGGCGCTCAGCGCGGGATGGCAGCACATGAACAGCAGGATCAGCGTGTCATCCGGATCCATGTCCGCCTCCAGATCCACCGGTCCCACCGCCGGCTCCTCCTCCGCGATCGCGCCCTCCCGCTCGCGGCGCGCGATCTCGCTGCGCGCCATGTCCGCCATGCGCCGCGAAGCCACCTGGATCAGCCATCCCCGCGGATTCTGGGGAATGCCTTCCACGGGCCATTGCCGGAACGCTGCCAGCAACGCCTCCTGCACCGCATCTTCCGCCGAAGCAAAGTCGCGAAAACGCCGGGCGATCGCGCCCAGCACCTGCGGCGCCATCTCCCGCAGCAGGGGCTCCGATGCGCCGTCCCAGGGACTGGTTTCGGCAGCTTCCGTCACACCATCTCCGACGGGGGTGCGCTCATGATCGGGCGCACTTCAATCGGCATATTCAGGGGCGCTCCGCCAGGCCCCGGAGCCGCCGACGCCTGGGCCGCAATGGCATAGGCGCGCTCCGGGCTGTCAACATCCACGATCCAGAAACCGGCGAGAAACTCCTTCGACTCGGGGAAAACTCCGTCCGTGACGGGAGTGCCGTCCTTGCCGGCACGCACCTGTCGTGCCTGATCCGGAAACGAAAGGCCTTCCGCTGAAACCAGTTCCCCAGCCTCCCGCAGACTCCGGTTCAGGCTGTGCATGAAGGCAACGTGCGCCTGCAGATCCGACTTCGGCCAGGCCGGAACCCCCGCTCCGGCCTTCATCGTGTTCATCATCAGAATGTATTTCATCGCCTCTCTCCTTCCCGTTCGTCCTGCACTCCGAACTCAACACTCAAGGTTGTCATCCTGAGATCGCGCAAGCGGGCGAAGGACCTGCGGTTGCTCCTAAAGCAGTTGGCCGAGGCACCTGCGCCCCCCATCTCTGCGCCCTTAATTCACGAACGGCCGCACCTCAATGGGCATATTCGTGGGAACCCCACCCGGTCCGGGCGCCGCGGAAATCCGCCCCGCGATGGCGTACGCGCACTCCGGAGTCGCCACATCGACGACCCAGTAGCCCAGCAGGAACTCCTTCGACTCCGGAAAGACCCCATCGGTCACCGGCAGCCCGTTCTTCTCGCCGCGCACCACTTTGGCTTCCTTCGGCTCCGCCAGTCTGGAAGTGGCGACGAACTCGCCTGTCTCCGTCAGGTCGCGGATGACATTCCCCAGCACCTGCATATGCGCCTCGCGATCGCTCTGCGACCATGCCCGATACCCCGAAACACCCGCCTTCGTGCTCGACATCATCAGAATGTATTTCATGACGTTTTTCTCCTTTACCGGTTTCGCTGCGTGGTTGCTGTCTTTTCCCTACTGCTTCTGATTGGATTGGAACATCCACCGAACGCCGAACCGGTCGTTCAGCGCCCCATACGCGCCGAAGAACATCTCTTTCAGCGGATCGGTCACGTCTCCGCCTTCTGACAGGCGTCCAAACAGGGCGCGCAGTTCCTCCAGCGTTCCACCGCTCAGATAAAGGCAGACCGTGTTGCCCCGGACGCGCTCGCGATCCGGCCGCAGCCAGTCCGACGCCGAAATGTCAATCGGCCCGCTCCGGAGCCGCGCATTGACGATCTTTTCCTGTTGAGAAGCCGGCATCGACTCTTTCGCCGGCGTATCTTTCACCTTCATTTGCGCCAGATCGCCGCCGAGACAGGACCGGTAAAACTCCATCGCTTCTTTGCAGTTTCCATCGAACAACAGATAAGGCGTTAAGGTCGTCATCGCATCTCCTTTTGGGGTTTCGTTCGCGTCGAACAGCCAGGAACGCGCCGCAGAACGGATCGGGGATGCCGCCACCGTTGTTGCTGCGATCACGCCGACCGCAAAGCGGCGTCGAGTCAAGGTGCCGGCTCTCTCCATTGCATCCTCCGTCAGCGCTCCCGGTCCTGGTTTGCGCTTTCACCCGTTAGTCGGAGCCGCGCCTTGCCTCTCGACATCGCCTGGCAAAAAATGTTTCTTCGTCCTGTTTTGTGGGGGCCTTTTCTGATCCCCGTTCCTGCCTATTTCCGAACGTCGGGATACGACGGCATCATCGTTCACATGACCGCCGGCATACCGCAGGCGGCGTTTCTCAGCGGGCGCATCTTCAAGCCGCCGGGCATGAACAGGTTGCAGGTTGCAGGTGACAGGTTGAAGCGGGTTCGGTTCGGCTGTGAGGGTTCCGCGAGAAAAATATTCTTCGCAAGTGTGCATGTGTGACAAACAAAGCACTTGCAGAGGGCGGCTTGCATATGTGTGGCAAACAAAGCAGTTGCTGGAGCCCTAAGCGTATGTGTGGAAAACAAATAATTTAGCTGGCGCCTGGTGGCCAGCCTTTGGTTTCCATCCTGGGCTCCGGATCGTTCCTGCCATGTTGAGCTGACAAACGAAAAACCCGCGCGAGGCGGGCTTTTCCAGTTTTCACTCTATAGGTTCAGAATAGCAGTTCCGAGCGCATTTACTGCCAGCGCTTTTGGCTCGTAAGTCCTGTGACTACACTGTGGGGAACTTTCGTAAGGCTTGACAAGATTTCCACAGAAGGGGCGACGGAGGCGTATTCCCCGGCAACCTGTCACCTGTAACCTGCTCGGCTCCCGGCTTCCCCTTACACTGAAAAAGCCATGACCGACGCTCGCTCCGAACTCCTCGACCTGCTGGCCCGCACCTCGTTCCGCCTCGGCACCTTCACGCTCTCCTCAGGCGCGACCAGCGACTACTATATCGATTGCCGCACCACCACCCTGCACGCCGAAGGCGGGCGCCTCACCGGCCTCGCCATCCTGGATCTGCTGAAAGAAAAGGACCTTCACCCGGTCGCCGTCGGCGGACTCACCCTGGGCGCTGACCCGGTCGTCTCCGCCGTCGCCATTGCCAGCGCCAACCGCGCCCAGCAGCAGCCGGGGTCGCCGCCGGGCCATGACCTGGGCCATGACCTGGGCCATGACCTGGGCCATGACCTGATCCCTGGCCTGATCCATGGCTTCCTGGTGCGCAAGGCGGAAAAAGCTCACGGCACCGGGCGCCGTATCGAAGGCTTCTGCGAGAAGGACGCGCCTGTCCTCATCGTGGACGACGTCTGCACCACCGGCGCTTCGACCATCACGGCGATCGAAGCGGCGCGCGATGCCGGCATGCGCGTCATCGCCGCCATCTGCCTGGTGGAGCGCGAGGAAGCCGGCGGCCGCTCCGCCCTCGAAGCGGCGTGTCAGGGCGCGCCGTTCCTTCGCCTCTTTACCGCAACGGACGTCCGCGCTGCGCACGTCCGCCAGCTCGGCAAAAAGTAAGGGCGCGCCACTGGGCGCGCCCCGGAGACAGAGGAAGAAGCGGGTTACTGTGCGGAGGGTCCGCCGCTGGTCGACGGGGGAGTAACCATCCCCGTCTGGGTCGGCTGGCTCTCACCGCTGTTGCTCAGCAGCTGCACTTCCACGCGCCGGTTCTTCGCCCGGCCCGCGGCTGTTTTGTTCGTGGCCACCTCCTGGTCCTTGCCCAGGCCAATGAGGTAGAACTTATGCGCCGGAACGTTGTACTTCGAGGCCAGATACTGCACCACCGACATGGCCCGGCGATCGCTCAGCCCGTAGTTGTATTCCTTCGAGCCCACAGAATCCGTTCCGCCCGTGACTTCGAGGATGTAGTCTTTCGTCCCGGCCAGCTGGTTGCCGAACTGATCCAGCTGCGCCTTGTCCGACCTGGTCAGCGCGGACTTATTGAAGCCGAAGGTTACGCCCACATCGCCAACCTGCTTGTAGTTGTCGAGGTTCGCGATCACGCCGGCGAGCGAATCCGCGCGATTGACAGCGTCCTGGGCCGACTGCTGCGCTGTGTTGGCTGCCTGGGTGGCGTTCTGGGCATTCTGCTGTGCCTGATTGGCGGAATTCTGTGCGTTCTGGATTCCCTGCTGGGCTCGCGTGTCTACGTCGTGGATGGCGCGATTATTCGCCGCGGTGGCATCGTCCAGCTCGTTTGTCTTTTGAATCACCGGCTCGGTTTGGCTGCGTACGTAATTCTTGGTTGTGCAACCTGTGGCGAAAACCAGAGAGAGCGCCGCAACTGCCGAGGCGGCCGCGAGTCCTGCTCCTGAAATTCGTATCATTTGAGACACTCCGTTTCTTCCTTCTTCTGCACTGAGACACACCGCCAACCGGCGCGGATGCCTCGCCTTTTGAGTTGAAATGAGCACGTCCAGGCCCAAACAGTAGATTTTACGGTAATTCGTTATTTTTCAACTGTTTGTACTGGTTTTCCAGCGCCACAACTAGGGACTGGTGCTATGACGAAAGTACTTTTTACCTGGTATTTTAGGAGCCTGGGAACGGCGGAAAGCCCTTCCCCATCAGCCTTTACACTGATAAGAGGGCCGCTTATGGACATGCAGGAGAAGATTCGGACACTGCCGACGCGGCCCGGCGTGTATCTATATAAGAACGCCGACGGTGAGGTGATCTACGTCGGCAAGGCCAAAAACCTCCGCTCCCGGGTGCGCTCGTACCTGCTGGAGGCCAACCAGGCGAATGCCAAGACCGGCTCGCTGATGCGCGACGCGGTCGATGTCGATTACATCCTCGTCGACAACGAGCACGAAGCGCTGGCTCTGGAAAACAACCTGATCAAGCAGCGGAAGCCGCGCTTTAACATCCTGCTGCGCGACGACAAGACCTACCCGTATGTGAAGCTCACGCTCGGCGATCGCTACCCGAAGGTCTTTGTCACGCGGCGCCTGCGGCGAGACGGCAGCGCGTATTACGGGCCGTACTTTCCGGGCAATCTGGCGTACCGGGTGGTGGACCTCATCCACCGCAGCTTTCTGCTGCCCAGTTGCAAGGTGGACCTGTCGCGGGACCATCCCCGGCCCTGCCTGCAGTACTACATCGGCCGCTGCCTGGGGCCGTGCGTTAGAGACCTCACCACGCCGGAGATTTACGCCGAGGCCGTCCGCGATGCGCAGATGTTCCTGGAGGGCCGCACCGCCGACCTGAACAAGTCGCTCCGTCAACGGATGGCGGCCGCGGCGGCGGCGGAACAGTTCGAGCTGGCCGCCCGGTACCGCGACCTGCTGATTACCGTCGACCTGATGCAGGAGAAGCAGCGCATTGCCTCGTCGGAGGAGGACGATGCCGACGTCTTCGGCTTCCACTTTGAGAATGGAATGATCGCGGTCAACCTCTTCCACATGCGCGCGGGGAAGATCGTGGATCGCCGGGAGTTCTTTTGGGAGGACCTGCCGGAGTTTGTGGCGGAGATTCCGGAAGCGGAGGGCGCGCATGGTTCGGCTCCGGGACCCGCTGTCTTTGAGCCGGGCGCTTTCTTCTCGGCCCTGCTGAAGCAGCTCTACATCGATCAGCCATACGTGCCCCGCAGCATCTTTCTGCCGGTCGACTTTGCCGATCGCCTGACACTGGCCAATCTGCTCGCCGAACAAACGAGGCATCGCGTCGAAGTTGCCGTTCCGCAGCGCGGAGACAAGCGCTCGCTGGTGGACCTGGCCGGGCAGAACGCGAAGCAGAGCTACGATCAGCGCTTCCGCGTGCTGCAGCCGAGCCGGAAGGCGATCCAGCAGGCACTGCAGGATGCGCTCATGCTGGAAGAGCCGCCGCGCACCATCGAATGCTTCGACATCTCCCATATTCAGGGAGCTGAAACGGTGGCCTCGATGGTGGTGTGGGAAGACGGCGAGATGAAGAAGAGCGCCTATCGCAAGTTTCGGATCAAAACGGTCGAGGGCGTGGATGATTTTGCGTCCATGCGGGAGGTCGTCACCCGGCGGTACAGGGCGCTGGGCAAGAGCGCTGAGGCATCGCCCGCGCAAAGCTCGGGAGCGAAAGCTCCGCCGGCCGCGAAGGCGCCGGATCTGATTCTCATCGACGGCGGGCTGGGGCAACTGCATGCCGCTGCCTCTGCGCTCGAATCGCTCGGGCTGACGACGCAGCCGCTGGCCTCCATCGCGAAGCGGGAGGAGATTGTCTACCTCTATGGGCAGGAGGACGAGCCGGTGGTGCTCGACCGGCGCTCCCCGGTGCTGCACCTGATCCAGAAGATTCGGGACGAGTCGCACCGTTTTGCCATTGCTTACCATCGCAAGCGGCGTGAGATGCGCGATCGCGATTCGGAATTGCTGACGATTCCCGGGGTGGGCATGACGACGCGGCAGCGTCTGCTGGAACATTTTGGAAGCCTGCGCAGCGTTGCGGAAGCCAGCCTGGAGGCTTTGGCCGCGGTGGTCCAGCCCAAAACCGCGGAGGTCATCTACGCCCATTTCCACGCGGCGGAGAGGCCGGCGAATCCGCTCCCGGTGCTGAGCGATCGCCAGTAGCCCCGGGCGCGTCCCGCGGTTGGCGGGCCGGCCTCAAAACGAAAGGCCGGGATTCGATATCCCGGCCTCGCGGTTAACGTGTGGGAGTTCGACTATGTTGTACCGTTGGGTATTAATCGCGCTCCGGAGAGGTCCTCGGCAATCGCCTTGTAGATGCTATTGATGGCCGTGATACCGCTGTTGGAGTCCGACGCCTGGCAGCCGCTGTCGCCCCCGGTCGCCGTCCAGTCACTGTAAAAGTACTGACCGGTGGACGAGACCGTGGCCATATTCTGCAGTGCCTGGCAGGGAGTCATATGCGGGTTACTGTCCGATGTGCATCCTCCACTGGCCAGGGCCCCGTAAGCGATGGTGTAAACCAGCGTGCCGTTAGTGGAGGTGCTGGACGGATAGGTCGAAGCGTACTGCGCTGCAGTGACCGCCTGACCGCATTCCCCTTCCCACGACGGATAGGAACCGTTGCTGGTCGCCACCTTATAGCCGCTGGGCATTGTAAAGGCAGTGGTCGTTAACGCGGAGGTAGTTTTATAGGTAGTTTCTGCCTCCGTGGCTGAACTTGGGATCGACGGGCTGGACGAGAACGGGCTGCTGGAATCATTCGGTCCGTCCGAATTGCCGTCGCCCAGAATCACCATCACGTTTTTGGTGCCGGGATTCGCCGCCTGCTCGGCCAGCAGGGCCGCCTGCGCCGCATAAAGCGCGCCGGCATAGTAAGTGCCGTAATTGCCGTCATAGTTGGAGGGCAGAATGCCGCCGCAGCCGCTCTCGCCACCCACCGCCTTGACCAGATTGGAACTGGCGTTCAGCGAAGTGGTGGTGCCGGAGGTGGTGTTGTAATCGTTCGCGAAGGGAACCACTTCATAGGTCGGCGCCAGCGTTCCCGAGGCGACTGTGTATCCGCTCGTGCTGGTTGGAATGGGAGGGAAGCTATAGGGCAAGGCCCAGGCCACACCCGACCAGGGAGTTTGATAGCTGGTATTGCTCCGACTGATCGCGTAGAGCATCGAGTAATATCCGAAGCTGGAGTCATGCTCATACGTGATCGATCCGTTCTTCGAAGGCATCGTAGTCGTACACCCGTACGAGCCGCTCGCGACCACTCCGGCGGAGGACCCGGTGGCGACGTTGGGGAAGGTAAACAGGGCAACGTTGTCGTACTTCGTGTTCAGATTCTGCAGCATCTGCTGCACACCGTTCAGCGCGCATGCCATCTGGGTTGCGCCGCCACAGTTGTTGTCCACCGCTGTCATGGAGAGCGTGGAATCCACGATCACGGCGATGTTGTACGGCAGGGGCCTCGATCCTTTGGAAGCCGTCGAGGTCGCGCTCAGCGGGATGCTGGGCTTGCCCAGCAGACCGGCAAACAAGGTGGGCATGGTCACGGTCTCAGTCACAGAGATGGCGTTCGGGCTTGTCGAGGTGCAGGGAATACCCCAGGCGGTCACAGTCGCCAGACACAAAGGCGTGATCGTGGGTGTGCCCACGGACAGACCTCCGGTGTCGACGTTTTTGTCGCCGGTACCGCCGCTGAAGCTCTGTCCAACGGTGGAGTAGGTGGCGTTCGGCAGCGTCTCGGCTGCGGCCAATGCGGCCGCGTCGGCGGAAGCCTGCAGTTGCCGCTGGATCACCATGGCGCGGCCCAGGTCGACCACGATCGCGGCCATCCCCAGGACCACCACCATCACAACGACGACCCACGGCAATACCTGGCCGCTCTCTTCTCCGAGAATGCGCTTCAGGCAGGACACATTTTTCAGATTTGCTTCCCGCGGGGCCATCGGCCATTTCGGCGGGGTTGATTTTGCTTTCGACATAAGTTCAGACTCCTTACTTGTTCTTGGTGCCGGAAATCATCCGGCATGCTGTTTCCTGCGCAGGCAGCAACTGCGATGGCGTGCTAATTAACCAACTCTTCCGCTGAAGCCGACAGGGTGAGGGACTTCGTTGCCCAGCTGAAAACCATCGGGGTGACGGGGTAGGTGGCCTTAATCAGCACCGTATCGCCCGTATTCATAGTCGTCGCAAGAGAGGTGCAACTCGTCGTGTAAGTGGTCACCGTACCCGGGCTCGCCTTGTTGCTCGTATACGTAATCGCGAAGGTCAGGGACCCAGGGGTGAGGTTAGGAGCGTCGGCTTCCAGGATCTCAATGGCGTAGGCACAGGGATCGGTGCTGGCAATGGTCGGCGTTGTCTGACCGCGGCTCAGAGCGAAAGCTCTGGCTCCTGAGTTCACTGCGTTGGTCAGGATCTCATACTGATTGAGAATGATTCCGAACGAGAAGATGCCGGTGAGCACAATCAGCAACGCGGGGACGACCATGCCGAATTCCACCATCGACTGACCGTCGTCGCGGTGGCGAAAAGTTCGGCACCGCTTCCACATTGCCCGTCGCTGCGATTGCAAAGTCCGTCGTAAGGCAGTCATTCGATTCCTTAGCTTCCTGAACTGGGCAGCGCCTTTGTGAGTCGAAGCGCTGGCGCCCC
The DNA here is from genome assembly GCA_049579805.1 of Acidobacteriaceae bacterium. GTDB lineage: Bacteria > Acidobacteriota > Terriglobia > Terriglobales > Acidobacteriaceae > Palsa-343. The sequence goes on along the minus strand of JBAUOP010000169.1, from coordinate 153,115 downwards.
TTAACGATTCCCCCCAAAGCTGTGCAGTCGATGTGCGTCCGTGCCGTCAATACGTGCTTCAGAAGCAGACGGCAATAACAAGATCGATACAGACTGCTTTGGAGAGCCGTTTTATTACGGTAGGTTGTTATCCACAGAGGCTCAATGGCCATTTCGTGTTAGAACACCAGCCCCACCCGAACTCGGCAGGGACTGCTTATGCATGATCCGGCGCCCGGCGTGCGCCGTCGATGACACCTGTGTCGGACTGGATAGCACCGGTGTGGCAATATCCCCCATTTGTGGGAGCCTGCCGCCGCTCGCTCGAAGAGCATCGGGCCGTGGCAGCTCTGCATCACGGGTTTGTTACTCCCGGTATCGATTGTTACTCCTGGTATCTTTTCGCTCATCTCCCACCAAAGTACACCGAAAGAGGGAGTACTCCTGTACCGATTTCGTCATGGCCTCGGGAGTTACTCTGGATTACTTTCAGAAGCTGAAGCGGGGTCGACGGTTTCCGGCTGAGTCGAGGATTAGCACCCGCAATCACAAGCACCGGGAGCGAGAATGAAGGTTACCAAAGACCAGTTGCGAACCCTTCTATCCGACGAAGCCGGCCAGGACGTTATTGAGTATGGCCTGCTGGCGGCTCTGATTGCCCTCGCGGCCTTCGCTGCCATGCACAACTTCGGCAAGAAGCTCAGCAAGGACTACACCAAGATCGGGAAGGATCTTTAGCCATCCGCTCCAGTCCGGCGCAGCATTTGGTTGCGTCCTGCGGTGACGGACTGCACAGAGTGGCGACGCCGGCAAACAGGCAACACGCAGCTCCGGAGAGCAGAAAGGGTCAGGATGAGGCGGGGCAAAACGAGCGCGGCACAAAACACGGAGAGTCCGCTTCTGGTTCGTCTGCGGTACGAGGAATCCGGGGCCGACATGATCGAATACGCGTTGATCGCAACTTTGATCACGCTGGCGGCCATCGCCACTGTGGGTGGGGTTGGCACAAAAATTGCCAGTTATTACAGCAGCATTACCTCCAGCTTCTGAGCGTCGAAGCCGGGCGAGTTTTTAGCGAGCCTGCTGTCTTTGCTCGCGCGCAGTAATCCGAAACAGAGCCTTGCCGGGTAATCGCCGGGAATGCCTGATTCGGGTGGATTTTGGGCCCAGAGCAACACCGCAGTCTCTACAAAAGTAGCAAAAGGTAACACTTAAAGGGCATTGCGACTGAAGCGGTTTCATCGCAATGTTGACACAATCACTACCAACGCAGCGCGGTCACAAGTTCGTCAGGCCGTGCGGCAATTCTAAGGAGAACTGGAATGAACATGACCAAGCGGATTTTCACCAACCTGATGAACGATGAGTCCGGCCAGGATCTGATCGAGTATGCTCTGATCGCTGCCCTCATCGCCCTGGGCGCCATCGTTGCGATGGGCTCTCTCAGCAACAAAATTTCGAGCGAATTCAACACGATCGGCAGCAGCCTGTAATCCCACGTGATGTTCTGGCGTTTCTGTTCTGCCGGTCTCTGGTTGGGTGAAGTGAATTGGACCTGCTCGCTGTACGGGAGACAGACCTGATTCACGAAAGATTTTGGGTCGCGACTGCAGCTCCTCGGTTCCGGTCGCGACCACCCCACCCTCCGCCCGTGAGTTTCAGAATCGGCTCCATCGGCGTGATTCGCAGGCACCGCACCAACCAGCTGTCCGCAACTGACAGTTTGGGCTGGTGATCAACGGGAGAACAACGCGGTACCGCTCAGTTCAGCTGGCCTCTGCGGAGGCGAGATCAGGACTGAGAGGCTGCGACACGATGATGGCGCCAGCCGGGCAGGGGATCCCTGCTCTGCTGCGCCCCATCGGACAAGTTCTCCGCGGGCAGTTCCGCGGGCCCGGCTTCCCCGGCTGGGTAGCTGGCTGCAGATCCGCTCAACCTTCTGACTCTTTCCGCCGATAAAGCGGAGAGCACGTATTGGGGATCATCACAATGTCGCATTTTCAACCCGAGTGGGTGTACCCGACGGCAGCGCTGGCCTGTGCATTTGCAGGCGCGGGCTTCGACGTGCACAGCCGCCGGATTCCGAACTATCTGACCCTGCCTGGCATTCTGTTCGGACTGCTTCTGCATTTTGCTCTGGGCGGATGGCGGCAGATGGGTTTGGCGGCACTGGCCGGACTGATCTGTGGCGTTCTCTTTCTCATCTTCTGGCTGGCCGGAGGCATGGGGGCGGGCGATGTGAAACTGATCACGGCCGTCGGCGCGATCGCCGGGTTGCCGCTGGTTGGCTATCTGTTGATTCTCACTGCCATCGCAGGCGGTGTTATGGCGATCGGTCTCGCCCTGTGGCGCGGCCGGTTAAAGGAAACGATCAGGAATGTCGGCGCACTAGCGCTCCATCACCGCATGGAAGGGCTTGCTCCGCATCCACAACTGAATGTCGCCAACGCGAGGACGCTGCGTCTCCCCTATGCCCTGGCTGTAGCCGCGGGCACGGCAACGACGCTGTTCCTCACGGCGTTCCAGAGGTAATGTGATATGGCTCGCCGCATGATGCTTGCACTTGTCGTGGCGCTGGTGATCTCGGGGCTCTTTACGTTCTGGCTCAGTCGCAGAGTGGGCCGCACCCCGAAGGTCGCCCCGCCGCAAAACCAGGAATATGTCGCTGCGGCTCGTTCCCTCGATCCCGGCGAGATCGTCCGCAAAGAAGATCTCAACCTGATCGAATGGCCGAAGTCGCATCCGCTGGCGGGGAGTTTCGTCAGGGTGGACGATGTGGTCGGCCGGGCGGTTCTCTATCCACTCGCGGCCGGACAGCCGATCCTCGATCGGCAGCTGGCGGCGCCCGGATCCGGCATCGGTCTGACCGCGCGGATCCCGAGCGGGATGCGGGCCATCGCGCTGAGTTCGAATGAAGTCGTCGGCGTGGCCGGATTCCTGGCGCCCGGCACCCATGTCGACGTGCTGGTCACCTATCACGACACGGAGAATCCCGACCCGATCACGGCCACGGTGCTGCAGGACGCCGAAGTTCTGGCGGCCGGCCATCAGGTGCAGCCGGATCCGACCGGGAAACCGCTGACGGTCGACGTGGTCACTCTGCTGCTTTCGCCCGAGGACGCCGAAAAGGCGGTGCTCGCCAGCGCTCAGGGCAGCATTCACTTTGTACTCCGCAACGGCGGCGACCATGCGGAAGCCAAGGCAACGCCAGTGGCGCTGCCCGAGCTGGCAAACTTCCCCAGAGTTTTCGCGCACCGTTCGGCTTCCCGGCCGGCAGGACCGGCCCCCTGGGTAGTCGAAACCATGCTCGGAACCAAACGCACCACAGCAAGTTTTAACTGAGGCATGGTCATGAAGGATCAGTTCACACACCGAAAAACCCCACGCGGGCTGCTCGCAGCCGCCCTCTCCGTGGTCGTCTGTTGCGGCACATCGCCGTCAACCGCGCTGGCCGCGCCGCCGGCAGCGGATGCCGGCGGGATGGGCAGCACTGCCAGCAACATTGGCGATCCTCTCCATCTCGTGATGGGCCACTCGATGTTCGTCAACACAGAGAGCCGGCTGAAGCGCGTGTACGTCAGTAACCCCGAGGTACTGGATTCCTACACAGCCAGTCCGCATCAGATCGTGATCACGGCCCGCGCTCCGGGCGTCAGCAGCCTGATTCTCTGGGACGAGGACGGCAAATCGCAGTCCTATCTCGTGAATTCCGACGTCGACGTTACCGATCTGCGCAGCGCTCTCAGGGATGCGTTTCCCGGCGATAACATTCGCGTGCAGGGCCATGGCGATCAGGTGGGCCTTGCCGGGACCGTTACGAGTGACAAGGCGGACGAGGCTGCCGTGAAGCTGGCGGGGCTGTTCTCCAAGAATGTCGCCGACTCGCTGCAGGTGGCAGCGCCGCACACGCCGCAGGTCCGTCTGAAAGTGCGGGTGGTGGAAATCGATCGCTCGCGTGCTTTCCAGCTGGGCTTTAACTTCTTCACAGCGGGAAAGAATACGTTCAATAGCGGCACAGGTCAGTTTCCGGCCATCACGGTCGCGCCGACCGCCGGTTCGGGGGGCTCGGGCTCGAACGATTTGCTGGCGGTGAGCAGCCTGCTCAACCTCTTCTACTACAACTCCGACCACAACGTCGGCGCCGCGATTCAGGCGTTGATTAACAAACAGATTCTGCAGATCCTCGCGGAGCCGACCCTGACCGCGATCAGCGGAGAGAAGGCTTCGTTCCTGGCCGGTGGTGAATTCCCCTATCCCGTCGTTCAGGGAGGCACGGGCGGATTCACGTCGGTCACCATTCAGTTCCGGCCCTACGGCGTTCGGGTGGACTTCACGCCCACCGTTCTGCCGGACGGGACGATTCAGCTGAAGGTCGCTCCCGAGGTCAGCGCGCTCGACTACACCAATGAGGTTGTGATTTCCGGATACACGATTCCGGCCATCTCCACGCGCAAGGCGGAAACGGTCGTGCAGCTGAGAAGCGGGCAGAGTTTCGCCATTTCCGGACTGCTGGACAACCGCACCACCGATCAGCTGCAAAAGGTCCCCGGCATCGGCGACATCCCGATTCTCGGCAAGCTCTTCCAGTCGAAAACCACCACTCACAGCAACGACGAACTGGCGGTGATTGTTACTCCGACACTGGTGGATCCCCTGTCCGAAACGCCGCATCCGATGCAGCCGAAGATGGTCGTGCCCTTCATCGACAACAAGAAATTCGACAAGGATATGACCCCGAAGACCCCGCCGGCACAGCCTCAGCCGCAGCCGCGGCCCGAGGACGTTCCCATGCCGGACCAGAAGGACTAACCACCATGAAGCAGGAGCAGGCCTCCAATCCTCAGACTCTGACCGTGGCTCTGCTGACGGTCGGTATTGACCACGACCTCACCGAAAAGATCGTGCAGGCGGCGACCCAGCACCACTGGACCGTCACCCACGATTCCTTCGACGAGTACGTCTCCTCCGCCCGCCGTCCGGCTATTTCGGGCGACACCAAGGGCGCCGACGCCGTTCTCGCTATCATCGATTTCGATCGCGACCCCAAAGGGGCGGCCGAAACCGCAGCCTATCTCCAGCAACTTTTCTTTGGACGGTTCTTTGCCGCGGCTCTCTCCTCCGGCAACGATCCGGAACTGATGCTGACGGCGATGCGCGCCGGCTGTAACGAAGTACTGAAGAACCCCCTCGATCTCCGCCAGCTGGCCGATACCTTCGACCGTCAGGAGCGGCAGTGGTCGACGACAATGGGCCGTTCCCGCTCGACCGGTCACATCCTCTCCTTCTTCGGAGCCAAAGGGGGCGTGGGCACGACGACGGTTGCCGTAACCCTGGCTTACTTTCTGGTGCGCCAGAAGAACAAGAAGGTCCTGCTCATCGACAACCACCCGGAGTTCGGGCACGTCTGTCTGTACCTGGGCCTCGATGGCACTCGCTATCACTTCGACGAACTCATCCGCAACGTCAACCGGCTCGACTCCACCCTGCTGCGCGGCTTCATTGCCAAGCATCCCAGCGGTTTAGAGGTCCTCTCTTCCCCGGAATCGCACGATCTCACCCGGTCCGTCGATCCCGATGCGCTGGAGCGCACGCTGGAGTTCCTGCGCGGGGAATACGACTACGTCATTCTCGACTGCGAAACCTCGCTCGAGGAGGTGAGTCTGGCGGTTATGGACCGCTCCGATCAGATTTACCTGGTCGCCACTCCGGATATCGGCGCGATCCGCGACCTGTCCCGGTACATTGACGGCCTCAGCCGGAACGAATCGACCTCGGCGCGGATGCACGTCATTATCAACCGCTATTCGTCCCATGGAGCCATCGCCATCGAGCAGATCGAGAAGGCGATCCGCGTTCCCGTGGAAATCCGGCTGTGCAACGCTTACGCGGAGTGCCAGCGCGCCATCAATGTGGGCGAACCGATCGGGCCGGACAAGAAATCCGAGATTTCGACTCAGTTCGTTCGCTGGACCAACCTGCTCAGCGGCGAAGAGGAACTCAAGCCGCAGCCGGCCCGCAAAGGATTCTCTTTGTTCGGCCAGAAGAGGACTGAATAAGCATGGGCGACCTGACTCTGAACGTCACGACACCGCGCACCGACGCCGCCCTGCGAGGGAGCGGTCCCGGCCTGCGTACCGCCAGCAGTGCCCGTCCGCTCCGCGAAAAGGAGCAGCAGGAGCTCAAATCGGCGGTCCACTCCGAGCTCATCAACCGTCTCGATCTGGAGAAGCTGGACGAAGCTCAGGAAAGCCGGACCGGCCAGCAACAGCTGTTCATCCTTATTCAGCAGATCATCGCCGAACAGGGCATCCCGCTCAGCTCGGTGGAACGGGATCGCATCGCGCAGGAGGTGCTGGACGAGGTCTTCGGACTCGGACCTCTGGAGCCGCTGCTCAAGGACGATACGATCAACGACATTCTCGTGAACACCTCCGCCAACGTGTACGTGGAGCGTCGCGGCGTTCTCTCCCGCACCAATGTCACCTTCAAGGACAACAAGCACCTCCTCCAGATCATCGACAAGATTGTTTCCGCCGTGGGCCGCCGCGTGGACGAATCGACACCGATGGTCGATGCGCGCCTCAAGGACGGATCCCGCGTCAACGCCATCATTCCGCCGCTGGCCATCGATGGACCCATCCTCTCCATCCGCCGCTTCGGATCCTCGCCGCTCACGGCGGAAAAGCTGGTCCAGGCGAAGGCCCTGACCAATCCCATGCTCGATATGTTGCGGGCCGCTGTTCAGGCGCGCCTCAACATCGTCATTTCGGGAGGCACCGGCGCCGGCAAAACCACGTTGCTCAACGCGCTCTCCACTTTCATCTCCGAGCGCGAGCGCATCGTCACCATCGAAGACTCCGCCGAACTCCAGCTGCGCCAGGACCACGTGGTGCGTCTGGAAACGCGCCCGCCCAACGTGGAAGGCAAGGGCGCCATTCGCCAGCGTGAGCTGGTGATCAACGCCCTTCGTATGCGTCCCGATCGCATCGTCCTGGGCGAGGTTCGCGGCGAGGAAGCGATGGACATGCTGCAGGCCATGAACACCGGCCACGACGGCTCCCTCACCACGATTCACGCCAACACCCCCCGCGACGGTCTGGCACGTCTGGAGACGATGTGCATGATGGGCGACATTCGCCTGCCGGAGAAAGCCATCCGGATGCAGATCGCCTCCGCCATTCACCTGATCGTGCAGGTCGCCCGCATGAGCGATGGCTCCCGGCGCATCACGCACATAACCGAACTGACCGGCGCCTACAGCGATGTGATCAGCATGCAGGACATCTTCCTCTTCGAGAAGGAAGGCATTGCGGAAAGCGGCAAAGTCAAAGGCCGTTTCCGCTCCACCGGCATCGTGCCCAAGTTTACCGAGCGTCTGAAGGCTGCCGGCATCCCCATCCCGCCCGGTCTGATGGACCACTCGGTGGAAATATAAGGACGGCGAGGACATGATTCTTCTGGCCTCTGGCTTCTTTGCGGTTCTGATCATCACCTTCGGCGTGGTCGCGGTAGCGGCTTCGCCGTCGCGCGCCGACAAGCTCCTGCAGCACCGGCTGGCCGCGATCTCGGTGGAAAAGGGAGGCATCGCCGGCCCTTCACTGGAGGCTTCCGAACTGCTGCGCAAGCCCCTCAGCAGCCGCTGGGAATGGGTCGGCCAGTCCGTCGGCAAATACGTTTCGATGGCGAAGCTGCAGCACTGGATCTCCCAGGCGGCAGTGAAAACCACCGCTTCGGCATTCCTGGTGCAAACCGCGGCGCTGGCCGCGATTGGCTTCATCGTCGCTCTGCTGATCGTGCCTATGGCTGCGGCCGAGCTGGGGGCGGCCGTGGTTTTTGCCGCACTTCCCTGGGCGCGTATCGCGTGGGCGCGTGCCCGCCGGCTGCGCGCCTTCGAGAAGGCTCTCCCCATGGCCATCGATATGATGGCTCGCTCTCTGCGTGCCGGGCACTCGACGTCCGGCGCCATCGATATTATGGCGGAAGGCGCGCCCGAACCGGCCAAGACCGAGTTCGCCGAGGTCTTCCGTCAGCAGAACTTTGGCCTGCCCCTGCGCGATGCGCTGATGCAGCTCATCGACCGCGTGCCTTCCCAGGATCTCCGGGTTCTGGTAACGGCGATTGTGGTCCAGCGCGAAACCGGCGGCAACCTGGTTGAAGTGCTCGACCGTACCTCCTTTGTCATCCGCGAGCGGCAGAGAATTCACGGCGAGATTCGCACGCAGACCGCTCAGGGACGCCTTACTGGCTGGATTCTGACGCTGCTGCCGGTGGTGGTCATGCTGCTGATCAACGTGATGGACCCCGGCTATTCGAAACCTCTCTTTCACAGCCATCTGGGCCATGAGCTTCTCTGGCTGTGCCTTGGCCTCATCTGCCTGGGGGCTTTCTTCATCAACCGGATTATCAACGCCATCGACGTGTAGGCGGGAACGAATATGGTCATCTTTTTCTACATTGCGCTCTCCCTCACAGTCTTCTGCGTGATCACGCTGCTGACGGCACCGTTCCTTTTGCGGCCCTCCAAACAGGCCCGGCGGGTACTCGACGTTGTCACCAGCGAGCGGCCCGACAAGCGGACCATCAGCGGCAAGGAAGTGGCGCGCGACAGGGTTCTGTCTCTGGCGCGCGCTTTCCGGGGAAGGCTGGGACTTTCAGAAGACGAAAAGCTGCGGGAACGCTTCGTGACCGCCGGGTTTAAAGGCGGCAATCAGATCGATGTCTACTTCACGGCCCGCTTTGTGGGGCCGCTGGCAGGTATCCTCGCCGGCACCTTTGTTCACACCAACACAGCCTTCTGGTGCCTCGCTTTGGCAGCGGTCGGCTATCTGCTTCCGGACATCTGGCTGACACGCGCAGTGAACAAGCGCAAGAAGAAGATCCAGAAGGGCATCCCCGACGCCATCGACCTCCTCGTCATTTGCGTGGAAGCGGGGCTGGGTCTGGATCAGGCGCTTTTGCGCATCGGCCAGGAGATTGCCGTGTCCTATCCGGAGCTGAACGAGGAGTTCAATCAAATCAATCTCGAGCAGCGCGCCGGCAAGCCCCGCCTCGACGCATGGCAAAGCATGGCCGATCGCACAAAACTCGAGGAATTCGCCGCTCTCGTCACCATGCTCCAGCAGACGGACCGGTTCGGAACGCCGATTGTCCGCGCGCTCGCCCGCTATTCCGAGGAGATTCGGCAGACGCGGCGGCAGCGGGCCGAGGAAGCCGCGGCCAAAACCAAGGTTAAGATTCTGTTCCCGCTGGTGTTCTTTATCTTCCCCTGCCTGTTCATTGTGCTGCTGGCTCCGGCCATCATCACCCTGACCAGCACTCTGCACTGAGGCCGGGAATGGAATTTGTAAGGTTGAACGCGCGTGCTCCGCTGTGGCGGGCGCACCGGAAAGGAGAACTGCAATGCCCTCATCCATGATCGTGCGCGTTGTCGCGCTGGCTCTTGCTGTGGTTGTCGTTGGCTTCATCATCATGCGCAGGAGAAGCAGCAAGGCTGCCTAATTCTGCGCTGCCGCGGATCAGCCCTGAAATGACGGCCTGTGCCGGGAAAGGAGAATTGCGATGGGATCCAATCTGATGATTCGTGTCGTCGCGGCCGCCCTTGGCGCCCTCGTTCTGGGCGTGATCGTGCTGCGCAGAAAGAGAACGGCCTGATTCGTCTCCGGGAGCCGGACCGCCTGCTGTTGGCCGGACCCCAACCTGCTGCCCCGGTGTGTGATCCCCCTCGTCACACCGGTGGTCTGTCTAAAATGATCAAGAGCACCTTGCCGTCCGCGTTGTCCGGCAAGGACGGATCGCTATGAAGAACCTGACTCTCACCATCCCGGAGAAGGCCGTAACGATCGGTTCCGATATCGGTCTCGCCGACACCTTTTTGACACGGTTGTTCGGCCTTCTCGGCAAAAACGGTCTCGAACCCGGGTCGGGGATCCTGATCCGGCCTTCCTCAGGCGTTCACACCATCGGGATGCGCTTTCCCATTGACGTGGTCGGCCTCGACAGAAGTCTCCGCGTCCTGAAAGTCTGGCGGCGCCTGCCTTCCTGGCGCATCACCAACGTGAACTTCAGGATTCACAGCATGCTCGAGCTGGCCCCCGGCCAGATCGACGACTGCCGGATCGAGCCCGGGGACCGCCTGACCATTGCCGGTTAAGGCGGGAGCTCAGATTTCTATTTTCGATCACGGCCGCACCCTATCTGTTGCAACAGGTATCTAACAGGGCGATGACCTCAACGCGTCGATTTCTGCCCGCGAACGCGCCCTCCGCGGAAGAAGCACTCTATATAGAACTCGTCCGAACCGCCGACCGCCTGTCGCGTGGGCCGGCCCAGCTTCTTCGCGAACACGACCTCTCCCCTGCTCCTTATAACGTTCTGCGTATCCTGCGCGGGGCCCCCGACGGTCTTCTTTGCGGGGAGATTGCGGGGCGGATGGTCACGCGCGAACCCGATATTACCCGGCTTCTGGATCGTTTGGAGAAGCGCGGCCTCATCGGCCGCTGCCGCGAGGATGAGGACCGCCGGCGAGTGCTGGTCCGCATTACACCGGCGGGACTGGCACTCCTCTCGCAGCTCGACCCGGCGGTTCAGCATCTGCACCGCCGGCAGCTGGGTCATCTCACCCGTAAACAATTGCAGACATTGAGCGAACTACTCGCGGTTGCCCGCGGGAAGCTGGAGTAGAGATATTTGTTGCAACGACTAACTCTTCGCCGAATCCAATGACGAGAAGGAGATTGACCCATGAGCGAAACCGCCGCCTCTGCTTCCACCAAAACCGTCTGGAACATCGATCCTGTCCACTCCGTGGCCGAATTTCGAATCAGGCACATGATGATTTCTAATGTCCGGGGCCAGTTCACCGGGGTCACCGGCACGCTGACCTACGATCCTGCGGACCTGGACAAGTCTCACGTCGAAGCCTCGGTGGACGCAGCGAGCATCAATACGCACGACCCCCAGCGGGATACACACCTGAAAAGCCCTGAATTCTTCGACGTCGAGAAGTTCCCTGCCCTGACCTTCCAGTCCTCGCGCGTCATACGCCAGGCCAGGGGAACGGTGGTCGTCGCCGGCCCGCTGACCATTCATGGAGTCACTCGCGAAGTTGAATTTGCTGTTGAGGGACCGACGCCTCCGACCAAAGACCCATGGGGCAATACGCGCGTCGGTGTTTCCGCGACCGCAAAGATCGACCGTCGCGACTTCGGTCTCACCTTCAATGCCGCGCTTGAAACCGGCGGTGTCATGGTCGGCGACGAGGTCACGATTACCCTCGAGCTCGAATTCGTGCAACAGGCCTGAGAGCCGCACGGCTGCAAGGGCGGGATCGCCTGTTCCATAATGGCGGATGAGTGCAAAGGCCCCAGGGACGGCGGCGATTCCGGAAACCCGCAATGTCCGCCTGCAGTTACAGATTCGGGGCGTCGTCCAGGGTGTGGGCTTTCGGCCTTACGTCTACAACCTGGCACGCCGCCACGGTCTTGCCGGTTTCGTGCTGAACTCTCCGCGCGGAGTGTTCATTGAGGTGGAAGGCGCCCCGGCGACCGTGGACGCCTTCGTCGCCGCTTTGCCGGCGGAAGCGCCTCCTCTGGTGCAGATTGCGCAGATTCAGCGATCGGAGCTCCCCACCCTCGGCGAATCCGGCTTTTCCATCCATGAGAGCGGGGGGGGGGAATCCGCTTTCGCTTTGGTCCCGCCCGACATTTGCGTTTGCGATGCCTGTCTGGCGGACACCCGCGATCCCGCAAATCGCCGCTACGATTATCCGTTCACCAACTGCACAAATTGCGGCCCACGCTACAGCATCATTCTGGATGTCCCTTACGACCGGCCCATGACCACCATGGCGGAGTTCGCCATGTGCGCCGATTGCCGTCGTGAGTACGGGAATCCGGAGAATCGCCGTTTTCACGCCCAGCCGAATGCCTGTCCGGTCTGCGGTCCACGCCTTGGGCTCGGACCGGCATCCAGCTCTTCCCTGCTGTCCACGTCGACGCGAGTCATTCTCGAACATGTGGCGGATCGGCTGCGCGAAGGCGGGATCGTGGCCTGGAAGGGCCTGGGCGGCTACCAACTGGCCTGTGACGCACGTCAACCCGCTGCGGTGGACGAGTTGCGGCGGCGCAAGCGCCGCAGCGAGAAGCCCTTCGCCATCATGGTCGCCGATGCCGACGTTGCGGACACTCTTTGCTTTGTCTCCGCGGCGGAACGCGCAGCCCTTGTCAGCCCGGAACGGCCCATCGTTCTCCTGCACCGGCGTCCGGGCGCCGATCTGGCCGATGGTGTTTCTCCGGGCAATCCTACTACCGGCGTCATGCTCCCCTGCACGCCCATGCACGACCTTCTTTTTCGGATCCTTCGCGAGCGCTGGCAGGCAGACGCCGCACTCGTTATGACCAGCGGCAACATCAGCGAAGAGCCCATCGTCATTGAGAACGCAGAAGCCGAGGAACACCTTGGCGTTATCGCCGACCTCTTCGCCCATCACAATCGGCGCATACATACCCGGGTCGACGATTCGGTCGTACGCGTGGTCGCCGGCCACACGATGCTCCTGCGGCGCGCCCGCGGCTACACTCCGCGGCCCATCTGGCTGGGTCGAGGAGAAGCGGAGGTCCTGGCCTGCGGCGCGCAGCTGAAGAACACCCTCTGCCTCACGCGCGCCGGCTTCGCTTTGCCCAGCCAGCACCTCGGCGATCTGGAGAATTACGAGACGCTGCGCTTCTTCGAGGAGACGCTCGAGCGCATGCGCCGCCTCTTTCACGTGACGCCGACGGCGATCGCCTATGATCTTCACCCCGGCTATCTCAGTACGCATTTCGCGCTGCAGCAGCCGAATCTCCGCCGCATCGGCGTGCAGCATCACCACGCCCACATTGCCAGCTGCATGGCGGAGCACCAACTCGAAGGACAAGTCATCGGGGTTGCCTGGGACGGCACCGGCTTCGGCACCGACGGAACCATCTGGGGCGGCGAATTTCTCGCGGCCGGCTATACCGGTTTCGACCGCTACGCCCGCCTGCGTCCGGTTCTGCTGGCCGGGGGAGATTCCGGCGTTCGAGAGCCATGGCGTGTCGCCCGCAGTTATCTGCTCGACGCTTTTGATGGCATCATGCCTTCGCATTCCCGCTGGGACGCGATGGCTTCTGCCGAAAGAATTCGGATCGTCGACAGCATGCTCCAGCGCCACGTGAACACCCTTCCGACCTCCTCCGCCGGACGCCTGTTCGACGCGGTTGCTTCGCTCATCGGCCTGCGCCACAGTGTCTCCTTCGAAGGCCAGGCGGCCATGATGCTGGAAGCCGCCGCCGACTCCGGCCCTGGACTTTCCGCTGCTCCGTATGAATTTGCCCTCACCGGAGCAGCACCGGTCGATGTCGACCTCCGGCCCATGATCCGCCAGATTGTCTCCGAACTGGACAGAGGCGCATCCTCACAGGAGATTGCCGCGCGCTTCCACGCTACCCTCGTTGCCGTCGTGTCCAGTTTGTGCCGGCGGATGCGGGGCGACCTTCAGCTCCATCGCGTATGCCTGAGCGGCGGGTGCTTCCAGAATGGGCTTCTCCTCGCCGGCTGTCTGCAGTCTCTGCAGGAGGATGGTTTCGAAGTGTTCTTCCAGCGGGAAGTCCCAGCCAATGACGGCGGCATTTCGCTGGGCCAGGCTGCGGTGGCCTGCGAAATCCTCCGCCAGAGGGCCTGATCCGCTCTGTTCGCGGCTTGCCGTACGAAAAACACAGTTAGCACATAAATATCAATCACTTACCGTGGTATATGAAAGTTTTAGATGAATGCCAGTGCGCCGCGGCTTTGCATCTTTATTATTGTCGCGACGCGAGCGTGGCACGATGGCGTGCTGCGCGCGGTTACTCTGGGAGTGCGGTACGAATTTCTTCCGATTGACGCAGGCATGACCAGAACACCTTCGCCGGAGACGATTGGGGGGCTCTCGGCTCTTCCCGGTTCGGAACCGTCCAACCCGTCGCCCTCGCAAACGCAACCGCAGCTTCGGGCTTTTTTCGATCGGCTCGCGGCCCATCCGGCATCCGCTCTCGCGCTCGATTACGACGGCACCCTGGCGCCCTTCCATATCGACCGCAATGCTGCCGTCCCGTGGACGGGGGTGCGCGAGGCCGTCCAAAAGCTTCTGCAGAGCGGGCAGACGCGCGTTGTTCTCATCAGCGGCCGTCAGGCAGAAGAAGTCCGCGATCTGCTGGGAGTGAACCCGCCTCCCGAAATCTGGGGAGTCCACGGCCGCCAGCGCCTGTTTCCCGACGGCCATACAAAAGCGGCGCCGCTTCGGCAGTCCGAAGAGCAGGGGCTGGCCGAAGCCACAGCATGGCTAAGGTCGCGCGACTATCTCGGATACGCCGAGCGCAAGCCCGGCAGCATCGCCGTGCATTGGCGGGGCCTGCCTGCCGAAGAGCTCGCCATTCTGGGACCCGCCGTGCATGCAGCCTTTGCGCCGATTGCCGAGCGCTCCGGTATGTCCGTTCTGGAGTTCGATGGCGGACTCGAACTGCGTCCCCTCGAACCGAATAAAGGAAGCGCAGTACGAACTCTGCTCGCGGAGTTGCCGCCCGGAACTCCACTTGCTTTCCTCGGCGATGACACGACGGACGAAGATGCCTTCCTGGCTCTGCGCGACACAGATGCCCTCACCGTCCTGGTCCGCCCCGACTGGCGTCCGACGAATGCGCAGCTGTGGATTCGGCCTCCGGAACAACTCCTGAGCTTCCTCGAGGAGTGGGCGATCCGCTGCGGAGGCGGTGCATGAAGGCCGCCAGCGACATGATTCTGGTTTCCAACCGGCTGCCCATCACCACGGAAATGGGCCCGCGCGGTCCTGTTCTCAAGCCCAGCTCGGGCGGCCTGGTCACTGCGCTGCGTCCCGTGCTGAAAACCAGAAAGGGCTACTGGATCGGCTGGCCGGGCGACGGGCCTGAAGAGCAGATTCAGCGCCTGCTGGCCCGGGAGCGTTCCGACTCGCAGGTCGATCTGGTTCCTGTTTCCCTCACGCCCGCGGAGCGCAAGGGCTTCTACGCCGGCTTCTCCAACGAAATCGTCTGGCCGCTCTTTCACGATCTCCAGTCCCGCTGCAACTTCGATCCGACTTACTGGGAGGCCTATGTACACGTGAATCGTAAATTCGCCGACGCGGTCGAACGCGTGGCACGTCCCGACTCGCTTATCTGGGTCCACGATTACCACCTGATGCTGGTCGGCGATTTTCTGCGCGAGCGAAATGTTCGTTCCCGGCTTGGCTTTTTCCTCCACATTCCCTTCCCGCCGCTCGATATTTTTGAGAAGCTGCCCTGGCGCAGCCAGATTCTGCGCGCCCTTTTTTCCTACGACGCGGTCGGCTTTCAGACGGTGCGGGATCAGCGCAACTTCCTGGGCTGCGTGCGCCACTTTCTGCCTGAAATCGAGCTGCATCGCGACGATGAGCAGGTACGGGCCCAGGACGGCAACCACTCCACCCTGATCCGGACATTCCCCATCGGTATCGACTATGAGGAGTTTGCGCAGCATGCGGCGCAGCCCGAGATCGTGGAACGAGCTGCGCAGATTCGCCAGGACATGCACGGCCGCCAGATAGTGCTCGGGGTCGATCGCCTCGATTACACCAAGGGTGTGCCTGAGCGGCTCAGGGCCCTGCGTCATTTACTGAGCTCTTGTCCCCGGCTGCGGCGGCAGCTGAGTCTCGTTCAGATTGTCGTCCCCAGTCGGGAGCACATTCCCAAATACCGCGAACTGAAACTCGAAATTGAAACGCTGGTGAGCCAGATCAATGGACAGTACGGCGATCCGGGGTGGATGCCGATTCATTACATCCACCGATCGTTAGAACGCCCGGAGCTGCTCGCGCTGTATCGCGCCGCCGACATCGCTCTGATCACACCGCTCAAGGACGGGATGAACCTGGTCGCCAAGGAATTCTGTGCGGCACAGGAAGGCGACCAGGGCGTGCTCATCCTGAGCGAATTCGCCGGCGCCGCCGCGCAGTTAGGCAACGGTTCCATTCTGGTGAACCCCTATGACATCCAATGCGTGGCTGACGCGGTCCAGCAGGCCTGTGCCATGGAGGATCAGGAACGGGTCGCCCGCATGCGCAAGCTCCGCCGGCGCGTGAAGAACGAAGATGTCTTCCGATGGTGCGAACGCTTCTGTTCGTATCTGGAAAGCCAGGGTCCGCCGGTGCGCGCCATCGCCTGAACCAACGCCCTGCGGTTATAGAACCCTCATCCCATCCGGGTAACGCGTACCGCGTTACCTTTACCTTTACGTAACCTTCACATTAGTTACATAAGTTGTGGCATATCTTTAACCTATCTCACCAAGATACCGTATTCAGGTGATTGAGTCCCCCGTTTTGGGGATATGGAACTGCTTCGGAACGCTTTAGTCTCTCTTCGTATGACATTCAAGGAAGGACAACAGGTTCGGGTGAAGAACCAGCCACTGACCGGTCGAGTCGCTAAGAAGCTCACTTCTCTCGACGACGTCTACGTGATCCTGCTGGATCCCGCTCCCGCCCCGGAGGAAAAGCTGGTGCGCGGAGCCGACCTCGAACCCATCGGCACCGAGGACCAGGAGTCCGCCTGACTCGCGGCACCGGCCAAACGCATCAGCGCCGTGTTTCGGAGAGGTCTCTGTCGAGCGTCGGTTGCGCGCAGAAATCGTCTGCGCCTCGCTCGGCGCGTGGCTCAGCGGGATGAGAGTCGCCCGGTCCGGCAGTGGATCCGAGGAGATGCGAGGAACCAGCAGTCCCGCCGGTGGGAACGCTAAGAAATCTTTCGTACCGAGCGCGATGCTTGACAAGCAAAATGCAAAGACGGATGATTCAGGCAAGAAAAAACTCGCGCTGGTGATGAAGTCCACCCTTAACCGCCCTCATGGCTGATGACTCCTACCTGTGAAGGGAGTCACGCCTTGAAGAGACGCCGGTGCCGCGCACAGCCCGATCAAAACACAATATCCTCTGCAAGTTCTGAGTCCAGCGGCACTTCTGCGGCTCAATGGGGAAGGATCCCATGATCCTTCCCAATATCGCTCTCCAGATCCTTCAGGTTCTGTGCGTGCTGTTGCTGGCGCCACTGCTGCAGGGATTCATCCTGAAGACGGAAGAGAGAGTTCAGCGCAGCCGCGGGCCCAGCCTCTTTCAGCCGTACCGGGACCTGTGGAAGCTCTTCCACAAGGAATGCATCGTTCCTGAATCGGCATCGTGGGTGTACTGGATCGCTCCCTTCATCGCCTTCACGGCGATGCTCATCGTCCCCATCCTGATTCCCGTACTGACGGATCGCCCCCTCCCGCTCTCGGACATGGGAGACATGCTCGGCGGCGGCATGGTGCTGACGCTCGGATCGTTCGCCGTGATTTTGGCCGGGCTGGACACGGGCAACGTCTACGGCGGCATCGGATCCAGCCGCGCGGTGATGCTCGGCATCCTGGCGGAACCGACGCTGATCCTGGTTTTGGTGGGTATCAGCCTGCTGGCCAAAGCCATGCTGCCTTTTGTGGTGAACCATCTGCTTTTGGGGAGTCTTTCCGCCTACTGGAGCCCGGCACACATTTTTCTGATTCTCGGGTTTTTTGCGCTGCTGCTGGTGGAAACCGATCGCCTGCCCATTCATTCCAGCACGCACCTGGAGATCTACATGATCGATGAGGCCCGGATTCTGGAATACTCCGGGCCGCTGCTGGCGCTGCTGAAGTGGGCATCGATGATGAAACAGTTCATTCTGTACGTCATTTTTTGCGATGTCTTTCTGCTTCCCTGGGGAATGTCGCAACTCGGCACGCCTGCGGGGCAACTTGGATCGGTCATCAGCCTCCTGCTGAAATTTCTGTTGGTTGCGCTGGCCGTAGTCGTTGTGGAAACGACGCAATCGCGTCTTCGCTTTTACCGCTACCAGGAGCTGCTGGCCGCAGGGTTCCTGTTTGCGGTGCTGGCGATCGTGTCGAGTCAGTTGTTGTAAGGAGCTGCGTGTGTTCCTGTCGCATTTGAACTCGTTGCAGGCATCGATCTTCAGCTCGCTGGCGATCATGAGCCTGCTGCTGGCCTTCGTGATGCTTGGATCGCACTGGCTCCGTAACTACGTCTACGCTTTCGCAGCGGAGTCATGGCTGATCGCCGCGCTGTCCGCCGCCGTTGGGTACTTCGGCGGTTTCCGGGAGCTGTACGCCATCGCAGTTCTGACCGCACTGTTTCGCGGCCTGGTACTGCCCTGGCTGCTGGTGCGGATCATCGACCGGCTTCACGTCAAGCGGGAACTGCATGCGGTCCTGCAACCCAGTTCGAGCCTGGTCGTCGGCGCTCTGCTGGTGATGTTTGCGTTTGTCATTGCCAACCACATGAATCATCAGGGCGCTACGGCAGGACACGTCGTCGTTCTGGCGCTCACGATTATGATTTCGCTGAAGTTCATCGGCTTTTTGATGCTCTCGGTCCGCGATGAAGCGGTCAGCCAGATTCTCGGGCTACTGGTTCTGGAGAACGGGATTTTCCTCGGCTCGCAGATTTTGGTTCCGGGCATGCCGATGCTGATCGAGATCGTGATCCTGTTCGATCTGCTGATTGTCGTGGCCTGTTTCGGGATGCTGGTGCGTTACCTGATGGTTCATGCCGGGACTACCAGCAGCCGCGAACTGCAGAGGCTGGTGGGCTGAGGATATGGCAATCGATCTCGCGCTCGTGCTTTTCCTGTCTCCGGCTATCGCCGCCGTGGCCTCGCTGCTGCTGCGCAAAGCCCGAATCGCGGAATATCTGACCACTGCCGCAGCGGTCATCGATTTTGTGGCGAGCATTCTCATTTTGATCGAGGTGCTGCGCCATGGGCCCGTCGTGGCGCTGCAGGGATATGTGCTGATCGACACTCTCGGCACCTGGGTGATGATCTGCATCGCCGTCGTGTACGCCCTCTCTTCGATCTACGCCGTGGGTTACATGCGGTTGCTCAACGAAGAGGATCGCCTGCCGCTCTTTTATGCGCTGTTCTCGGGGTTCGCTTTCACCATGTTCGCCGCCTGCGTGATGAATAACGCCGGGGTCTTCTGGATTGCAATTGAATTGACGACTCTCATCAGCACCTTCCTGGTCGGCTTTGAGCGCGAGGCAGAAAGCACCGAGGCAGCGTGGAAATACATCGTGGTCGTCTCCGCCGGCATCAGCCTTGCCTTGCTGGGTACGGTGCTTTTCTATTGGGGCGGATCGTTTGTGTTCGGTCCCACCTATGCCATGACCTGGGCCGCATTGCATCAGGCGGCCGCGCAGGTCTATACGCCGCTGCTGACCGTGTCTTTTCTGCTCGTGTTGGTCGGCTACGGCACCAAGGCCGGGTTGGCTCCGATGCACACCTGGCTGCCGGATGCTCACAGCGAGTCCCCCGCTCCTGTCTCTGCCATGCTCTCGGGCGCGCTGCTGAACGCGTCGATGCTGGGGATCGCGCGATTCCTTGGCGTGGTGAACGGAACGAGAACCAGCTGGTTTGCCCACACGGCTGTCGTGTCGTTTGGCATTTTCTCGTTTATGCTCGCGGCGCTGTTCATCATCCGCCAAACCGACGTGAAGCGGCTGATGGCGTACTCCAGCGTGGAACACATTGGCGTTCAGGCGCTGGGGCTGGGATTTGGCGGCGTTCTCGGAGTGGCCGGAACGCTCTACCACATGCTCAATCACTCGCTGAACAAGTCTCTGATGTTCTTCGGCTCCGGCAACGCGATGCGCGCCTACGGGACCAAAGACATGGGCGGAATCCGTTCCGTGCTGCGCACGTTTCCCACATCAGGAACCTTATGGCTGCTGGGCGCGGTCGGCATTGCGGGTGCGCCACCGTTCGCCCTGTTTCTCAGCGAGTTCACCATCCTTCGCGCCGGGATGGCAGGCCGCTATCGCTGGGCTGCGGTGCTGTTCGTGATCTTTCTGGTCGTGGTATTCATCGGATTCCTTTCCCATTTCCGGCGGATGTATTTTGACGAGACGGCGGAGCCGCGTCCGCGGCTTTCCGGCCTGGTCTGGCGGGCCTTACCCATGTGGCTGGCGTTTGTCCCATTGTTGGTCCTGGGTCTGTGGTGGCCGCAGCATCTCTGGTCCGTATTCGCAAAGATTTCTTCAACCATGGTCGGGGTGGCACGATGAGCGGTGCGGTTGGGCATTTGCCTGAGCGCGGCATGAGAGGCGCGGTCGAGCACAGCGTGTGGCCGCACTCGATCCCTCAGGCCTGCGAAGAGCTCATAAAGATCGGGGCGCGCCTGCAGATGGCTTACGCCTGGTTTCCGCGCCCCGGCGAGGCGCCGGAGGTCATTTACCTGGCCGACAGGGCTCCGCAGCAGCCATTTGAGATTCTGCGCTGCACGCTGCCTGCGGACGCGAACGAACTGCCCTCCATGACGCCGCGCATTCCACTGCTCGGCTGGTACGAGCGCGAAATCCACGAACTGTGCGGGATCACCTTCAAAGGACACCCGGAACCCCGTCCGCTGGTGCTGCATGAGGGCGCCCGGCCGCCCTTGCCGCCGCTCGACCCGCGCTATCAGCCCGCGGAGATGATGCCGTATACGGAATCTCCCTGGGATCTTCCGCCGCTGGAAGGAGACGACGTGCAGATTCTGCCCTTCGGCCCGGTTCGCGCGGACGTGCTCGAGTCGGCGCAGATCGTCTTCTACTACGTCGGCGAAGCCATTTTGCACTGTCACCCACGACTCTTCTTTAAGCACCGCGGTATGGAGAAGCGTTTTGAGGGGCTGACGCCGGCCATGGGCGCGCTCATCGCGGAACGGATTTCCGGGGTGGACAGCGTTGCGCACGCTCTGGCTTATTGCCAGGCCGTGGAGACCGCATGCGGGTGCGAAGTGCCGCCCCGCGCTCTTTATCTGCGTTCGATCCTGGCCGAACTGGAGCGGCTCTATAACCACCTCTATTATCTCGGCCACCTGTGCCACACAACCACGCTGAAGGTTGGGGAAGCCCAGGGCAAGCTGCTGTCTGAGCAATGCAAGCAGATCAATGGAATGCTGACGGGCAGCCGGTTCCTGCGTTCGTTCATCACGCCGGGCGGATTGCGGCGCGACCTTGACGTGGCGGAGCTGCCGGCGAAACTTCGCGCGCTGCAGCCGGAGATCGTGAAGTACAAGCAGATGCTGGAGCAGACGAACAGCCACCTGGACCGCCTGATGACCACAGGGCGCCTGCCGCTGCAGATCGCGTACGACCAGGGAGCCACAGGACCGGTGAAGCGGGCCTCCGGCATACAGCACGACCTCCGTTGCGATCATCCCTATGCGGCTTATGGCCAGCTCACGATGGAAATCCCGTTCCGCAACGAAGGGGATGCCCATGCCAGAGCGCAGGTGCGCATGGAGGAGATTCGTAACAGCCTTTCGCTCCTTTATGCCGCCATCGACGCCATTCCTCAGGGCCCTGTTTTCACGGCGTGCGATGCGGTTCCGGAAGCGGAGGGGTTGGGGTGGTGCGAAGGCACACGAGGCTCGACCTACTACTGCGTACACATCGACAAAGCAGGGCGTCTCGCTCGGGTGAAAGTCAAATCCGGCTCCTTCTCCAACTGGCGGGTCTTCCCTTTCACCGTGCACGACACCAACATGATGGATTACGCCATCAACGAAGCAAGCTTCGGACTCACGATGGCGGGTTGCGATCGATAGAGGCAGCGAGGAACCATGCCGGTTTGGACACTTTTCGGACTGAATCGCGGGCTGGCGACGACTCCCTGGCCAGGCAAAGCGGATGCCGGTATGCAGCCGGGCGTTCTGGGACTGCCGCGCTGGCAGCCGGATCGCTGCGACGACAATTGCCGGGCCTGTGCCGAAGCCTGCCTGCCTGGCGCCATTGCCGCTACCGACGGAGGCGTTCGGATCGACTATGGCAAGTGCATCGGGTGTCAGCTCTGTACAGAGGTATGTCCAAACCAGGCCATGACCCGGTCGAATGACTGGGCCTTCGGCGTGCGGGATCGTAAGGATCTCGAATGGGCCGAGGCGCTGGGATCCGCCCCTGCCCAGGAGCTAAAGAGCGGCATTGGGAAGCATTTCAAGCGCAGCCTGCACATCCGCCACGTCGATGCGGGCTCGTGCAACGGATGCGAATCGGAATTGCAGGCGCTGAACAATCCCTTTTACAACCTGCACCGGCTGGGCATTTTCTTCACGCCGTCGCCGCGATTCGCCGATCTGCTCCTCGTCACCGGCTCTGTTACCTATGCCATGCGTGGACCGCTGCTCGAAACCTGGAATGCCATGCCGGAGCCGCGATGGGTGATGGCGACCGGCACCTGCGCCGTCTCCGGGGGAGCCACAGGCGGCGGCTATAGCTGTGCTCATGGCCTTGAAGGGATTCTCCCCGTCGATGTCTATCTGCCTGGCTGCCCTCCGAATCCGGCAGCGATCATTCAGGCTTTGCTGTTGCTGTTGGGCCGCGCCAGCCAGCAGGTCAAAGGAGGCCGGTATGCAGGCTGATCTTCTGCGGGCGATGGCACTTCTTTGGCTTGCTTCCGCGGTCGTCGCGCTTCTGGAGCGGCGAGGCATTCTGGCCCGCGCAGGCATTGCGCTCGGCTGCCTGGCCGGCATAGCCTCAGCCCTCGCCGGGCTCGGGGCGGGATCGCCGTTCCTCTCTTTCGGCATTCATCTGAGCGACGCTCGAGTGGATTTCCACCTGAGCACCGCGGCCCTGTGGCTGATGTTCTTCGGCCTTGTCCCCGCATTCTTCGCCGCCGTGCTGAACAACGGCGCCGCTGCGGGGTGGCCGACGAAGCGCTGGCTCGCCGCCTTTGCCCTGACCCTGCTGGGAGCCGTCGGCGTGCTCGGCCAGCAGGATGCCATCTCATTCCTGATTGCCTGGGAGGTGATGAGCCTTGGCGGGGCAGGCATGATTTTGGGCGAGGGCTTGTCCGAAGCTCCCGGCCGGCCCGTTCTGTTCATGCTGGCGCTCCTCGAAGTCGGAGCCGTCGCCATTCTCCTCGCGGTGCTTCTGATCGCCAGCCGCACCGGATCGTGTGAATTCGCTACCTTCAGCTTTACGCACGCGGTCTCGACTCCCGGCACTCTGCTGCTGGCGTTGCTGCTGCTCTTCGGGTTTGGCGCCAAGCTGGGTGTGCTGCCCTTCTACGAGTGGTTCCCGGCCGCCTATGGCTCCGGGAGCGGCGCCACCGGTCTGGTCTTCTCCGGCATTGTTCTCAACGCCGCATTCTTCGCTTTCGCTCGTGGAATCCTCGAATGGCTCCCGCATACCGGCTTCTGGGCGATGACGTCCGCTGGCGTCATCATACTGGTGGGCGTTGCCAGCGCCATCCTGGCCATTTTTAATGCCTTCCAGGAAGAAGACTGGAGGCGCATGCTCAGCCTGTCCTCGGCTGAAAATGCCTGTGTGGCCGTGGCCGTGCTCGGCGCATCCTGGCTCTTCCTGGCCTGCGGACTACCGAAGCAGGCAGCGCTGGCGTGGGTCGTCTGCCTTCTTCACCTCGCCGCCCACAGTCTGGCCAAAGGCGCCTTGTTCCTCACCGCGGACGGCGTCCAGTCGGTCACCGGCAACTACACCATTCGACAAACGGGAATCCTGCGCAACAATTCCACCCTCTTCGGTGTGGGCGCACTGTTCGCCGCGATGAGCCTCGCCGCATTGCCCCCACAGGCCGGCTTCGTGAGCGAGTGGTATATATTTCAGACGCTCTTCCACGGAATGCAGGTGAAGGACCTCGCGGCGCGCCTCACCATCGCGATCGCAGCTGCGGGACTGGCGCTCGTCGTAGCTGTGGCTCTGGCGACGTTTGCGAAACTCTATGGCGTCGGGCTCCTCGGCGATCACCATACGCATACGCGGCACTTTTCCGCCGGGCGGAGTACCAGCATCTTTACGCTCGGCGTTCTCGTTCTGGCTCTGGCGGTGGGGATGCCATGGTGGTTGCATGCCCTGGCCGCCGGCAGCCTGGCGAATTTCGGTGTGAATGCCACAGCCGACATGCGGAGCGGCTGGCTGCTGGTGCCGCTCAGCAACACCTTCGCGTTCATCTCGCCCACCAAAATGATCATCGCAGGACCGCTGCTGGCGCTGCTTCCCATCGGGCTGTTTCTGGTCAGCCGGCGCTCCCTCCGGTTCCGTCGTGTGCCGGTCTGGTCAGGCGGACGCCGCGAGGATGCTCGGCGGATCGCCACGACCTCACTGTCCTTTTCGAACGCACTTCGTACGTTTTACGGATTCATTTATGGTCCAACGCACAATCTGGAGCGGGAATACGATCACGGGCCGTATTTCGTAAAGCGCCTCATTTTCAACCAGGAAGTGGCGCCGATCTTCGGACCGGGGCTCTTTTCGCCGCTGGCGAAGGCCATCCGGAAGCTTGCGGAAGCCGTCAGCAAACTTCAATCGGGGTACCTGAACTTCTACAACGCCCTGATCGGGATTCTCCTTGTTCTGATTCTGGCGTTGGCGCTGTTCTATCGATAATCGAGTCGGGGCGGCGAGGCATCGCGTCAATGGATCGGATCGGGGCACACGTCGCTCAGGGAGTCATTCAGATTCTCGTGCTCAATTTTGAAAGTGAGTTCAGGTTTACTGCCCTGGTGCGTGATCCTGAACACGTAAATGCGATCGTAGTCGCTGTTCGGCCAATCGGGAGCGAGGGACGGGTTGTCTCCGTAGCTTCTCAGCATCTGCTGCGCGAACTGATTCAGCATGATGTGCTCCCAGGACACAAAAACCAGCGCATGCGCGTAGGCAGGAGCCGTGACGGCTGCCTGGAGCTGGGCAATGTCCCTAAAGCCGATTTGCGCATTCACCGGCATTCCCAGAGCGATGGCGGTCGGCTCGATCGTGATCAGTGGACGGACGTAGGAGTAGAGAGTCTTGCTTCGGTCGTTCACCTGATCCGCCGGATCGGGCGCGAAGATCGCATCCGGTCTGCCGAACCGGCCGATCAGAACCTTCGGCAGAGCGAGTGCGCGATTGAGCCCTTTGCAGTCGAGCTGCCCCAACCCGCCTGGCGGCTTCTCCGCATGGCGAATGGCCACGATGGTCTCCTGCGCACAGAGCGGAATCGCGAGCAGAAACAGCACCAGCGGGAGCCATGCTGCAGATGCCCGCCGTCCCGACTTCCGATTCATCCGGGTCACCTCGATGTGTTGAATAAAAGATCATCATACGATGGACCTGCTTGCTGATCAGGCGCCTGCGCGCATTGTGGGGTCTCCTGTGAAAATTCGTATGCAGAGATCCTCGCCATCGGGCCGCGAAGATTGCGAACTAACGATGCCGGTGACACGATGGGCGAAAATAATCTCCTAACCGCCAAGCTGAGGCTCTGTCTAAAGCGCTGAATGCAGGGAATCGACCACACGGTTGTCCGGGCTGTACTGGCCGGCGACAAGGACGCCTACGGCGCGCTCGTGCGTGCCCACAGTGCGGCTGTCTTCCGGGTGGCATTCCGGATCACCGGCAACGAAGCCGATGCGGAGGAGATTGTGCAGGAAGCGTTTCTGCGTGGATATCAGAGACTGGAGAGCTTTCAGCAGCGTTCCGGCTTCGGCACCTGGATCTACCGGATCGCTGTGAACTGCGCGCTGAACCGGCTCAACCAGCCCGGTATCGAGGCGGAGTATCGCTACGGCGAGGAGAACGATCCGCAGGAGAAAAGCGTGCAGGTGGCGGCGCAGGCAGCCGATCCCGAGCGGTCGCTGCTGAGCCGAGAGATCGGCGCGGCGCAGCAGATGGCGATGCAGCGGCTGACGCCGACGGAGAAAACCGCATTCGTGCTCCGCCATCTCGAGGACCGTTCCATGAACGAGATCGCCGAAGCCCTGAGCATCGCCCCGAACGCCGCGAAGCAGGCGGTCTTTCGCGCGGTGCAAAAGCTGCGCCGGGAGCTGACGCCGCTGCGGGGGAACGCATGAAGCACCTGAGCGAAGACGAGTTGATCGAGCTGTACTACGGTGAGGCCTCAGGCGGCGCCTCGGCGCACGAGCAGGCCTGCCGCGAGTGCTCGGCGCGATTTGCCGAACTGCGGCAGAGTCTGGACGCCATCCGCAGCGCGCCCACAGCGCGCCGCGGCGCGGACTACGGCGAGCGGGTCTGGAAGACGCTGCGGCCGGGGCTGATCCCATATAAGAAGCCCGCGAACCCGCGCGCATGGGGACACTGGCGCGCGGCGCTGCTCTCCCTGGGTTGCGTGCCGCTGCTGGCTGGAGCCTTCGCCGGCGGGCGCTACTGGGAGCGGATCACAGCGAAGAAAGTCAATGTCGCCCGCAGTGCGGGCAGAGAAGCTACGCAGCGCATCGTGCTGGTGGTGCTTGCGGATCACCTGGATCGCTCGGAGCGGCTGTTGGTCGCCCTTGAGCATGCCGATCCGTCGGACCGCGCGGAGACCGCGCAGCTGCAGTCAGCCGCACAGCAACTGTTGGCCTCGAACCGCCTGTATTGCGCGACCGCGAGCAGCGCAGACGATCCTCTGCTGGCCGGTGCGCTCAATCAACTGGAGGGCTTGCTGGCCGAGGTCGCCAACAATCCGAACCTGACTTCTGCCGACCTCCGGCGCCTGCGCAACGAGATGAACGCGGAGGGAATCCTCTTCGAGGTTCGCGTGCTCATCACCGACAGGCCGGATCAGGCAGGCAGACCGAATCACGCAAAGGGAGCATCAATTTCATGAAAATCATGGGAACAGTTCTCATTCTTGTTGCCGCAGCGGTCACCATTATGCCCTCGCATCTGCATGCCGAGGAGCCGCAGCCCTTGCCGGCTGTCAACGGATCGAGCGCGAGCGCCGGCGATGCCGGGCTCTATGCCGAGGGCACCCGCGCCATCAACGAAAGCCGCTGGTCCGATGCTGTCGGCCTCTTCGACCGCGTGGCGCAGATGAAGGGCGAGCATGCCGAAGGCGCGCTCTACTGGAAGGCATACGCCGAAAATAAGGAGGGGCAGCCGGCGAACGCCCTCAGCACCTGTGGGGAACTGCGCAAAGACTATCCGCAGAGCCGCTGGCTCGACGAGTGTGGGGCGCTGGAGATCGAGATTCGCGGCAAGAGCGGCGATCCCGTTCCGCCCCAGGCGGAAGCGGACGAGAATCTGAAGCTGCTGGCGCTGAATGCGCTCATGCAGCAGGACCAGGCGCAGGCCGTGCCCATCCTCGAGAAGATCCTCTCCGGCAACCAGCCGGAGGAACTGAAGGGCCGCGCGCTGTTTGTGCTGGCGCAGAGCAGCTCGCCGCAGGCCGAGGCGCTCATCGGCCGGGTTGCGCATGGACAGTCGGGCCCGGCGCTGCAGATCAGAGCGATTCGCGTGCTCGCCGCGGCCCAGGGCAAACATGCGGACGACACGCTGGCCGACATCTACCAGCACTCCACAGACGCGCAGGTGAAGCGGGCCGTCCTGCAGTCGTATCTGATTACCGGCGACTCGACGAAGCTGCTCGCCGCGGCGCGCCAGGAGACGAATCCCGACCTGGTGCGGGCCGCAGTCCAGACGCTGGGAGCGATGAGCGCCGGGCAGGATCTGCTCACCCTCTACCACGCGACGAACAGCGCGCAGACAAAGGCCGATATCATCAACGCGTTCATCGCCAGCGGCAACAACGGAATCGGGCCGCTGACCAGCATTGCCCAGTCGGAACCGAATGCCGAGCTGCGGCGGAAGGCGATCCGCAACCTGGGAATTGCCGGCGGCATGTCGGTGGCTCCGGCGCTGGTGGCGACCTACCAGCAGAATGCTGACGTGGAAACCAAGCGTGCCGCGGCGCAGGCGCTCTTTCTGGCGAATGACGCGCACGATCTGGTGGCCCTGGCCCGCGCCGAGAAAAACCCGGAAATGAAACAGTACCTGGTGCAGCAGCTAAGCCTGATGCATAGCCCGGAAGCCACGCAATACATGCTCGAAATTCTCAACAGGTAGCGAGGAATCCCATGAAACAGGACTGGTTCGCAGCCGTCATACTCGGCGTGTCGATGCTGGCCATGGCCCAGCAGCCGCCGAAGGTCGTCAACGCGCAGTTTCACACTGAGCCGGCCGGCGCAGGACTGTCCGCGACGGTGAACCGATTTCAGCATGCACATGGACCGCTCTGGCTTGGCTATCAGGTGGCTGCTGTTCCACAATCGCGTTTCTCTGTGTGTTCGGGCGACAGCGATGGATCGATGGACGATGGATGTTGCGGTATCTATCGATTAGAGGACAGCGATAACACTTTCCGCTCTTCGGACGGGAATGCCACCACCGAAACCAGCGTCGATGTTTTGGTGCGCATCGAGCAGGGCGCGGTCGACAAGGTTCGATTCGTCGGCGCCGGTTGCCGGCTCGACGCCGGAGGATTGCCCTTCATCTGGCTCACCGGCGTGCAGGCCGACGACAGCGTCGCCTGGTTGTCCAGCCTGGTCACAGCAAACCGCCGCGGCCTCACGGACCAGGCTCTCGCCGCGATCGCCGTGCACGAGACGGCACAAGCGACCAGGGCGCTGGTGGGATTTTCCTCTTCGGCGAATCCGCTCTGGCTGCGCGAGAAGGGCGCCTTCTGGCTGGGTGCGGAGCGCGGTCACGACGGTCTGCTGGCCCTCGAGAAGCTCGCGACGGACCCCGATCCGGAATTTCGCGCGAAGCTGGCCTTCGATTTTTCCATCGGCCACGAACCGGCGGCGACCGACGATCTGATCCGCCTCGCGAAATCGGACAACGACACGCGCGTGCGGGAACAGGCGATTTTCTGGGTCGCGCAGAAGGTGGGAAAGAAGGCTGTGGCGACGCTGAACGACACGGTGGAGAACGATCCAGACGTCGAGGTGAAAAAGAAGGCGGTCTTTGCCCTGAGCCAGCTGCCGAAGGACGAGGCGGTTCCGGAGTTGCTGCACGTCGCGCAGACGAATCCCGATCCGGCGGTTCGCAAGCAGGCCATCTTCTGGCTCGGCCAGACGCACGACCCGCGGGCCCTCGCGTATTTCGAGCAGATCCTCGAACACTAAGGGCCGGGGCAGGCGCGCCAAGCTCCGGGAAATGGCCGAACAGATGCTGAACTTTACATTCGGCCCCCTTCCTATTCCGTCTCGCCGATCTACGAAGGTTTTCGTTTGACAACTACGAACCTCTTCGTATATGGTCCGGTTCATGAAGCGAAATCCCCGCCAGCTCCCCCGTCCCACTGAAGGCGAACTCGAGCTGCTGCGCATCCTCTGGTATAAAGGCCCCGCCACCGTCCGCGACCTCCACGAAGAAGTCAGCCGCACCCGCACCCTCGGCTACACTTCGGTCCTCAAACTGCTCCAGATCATGACCGAAAAAGGTCTGGTCGAGCGAGAGGAATCCGGCAAGGCCCACGTCTATCACGCCGCCGCCACCCAGCGTGCGACACAGGACCAACTCCTCCGCGACATGAGCCAGCGCCTCTTCGCCGGTTCCGCCGCGCAGCTGGCCATGCATGCCTTATCCCTGGAACCGGTGAACGACCGCGAGCTCGAAGAGCTCCGCACTCTCATTGAGCGAAAGAGGCAACGTCCATGAATCACCACTGGCAAGCCCTCGGATGGACTCTCGTCCATTTCCTCTGGCAGGGAGCGGCCATCGCGCTCGCCTACCGCGTGCTCGATCTCGCCCTCGCCCGCCGGAGTGCCAACGCCCGCTACATCCTCGCGCTCGCGGCTCTGCTCGCGATGTTCTCTGTCTCGCTCACCACGCTCGCGTATGAAGAAGTCAGCCTGCATCCTGCCGCTTTCTCAGACGCTAACGCCGACCGCGCTGTCTGGACCCCCGTATCGATCGCGCCTGTCGGCAATGTCACCACCCCGGCGGAATCCATGCACCCGGCCACCCCATTCCTCGTCGATCGGATGCTGCCGTTCCTCGATGCCCTCTGGCTCGCGGGCGTGCTCTTTCTCACCCTGCGCGCGCTGGGCGGATGGTGGGTCCTCCGCCGTCTCCGCCTGAGCCCGCTGCATCCCGCGCCGCACACCCTGCTGCTCCGCCTCGATGTCGTGCGTCTCCAAATGGGGATCCGCCATTTCGTCGAGCTGCATCTCTCCAGCCGCATCGCCAACCCGCTCACCGCCGGCATGCTGCGTCCGTGGATCCTGCTGCCCGTCGCCGCGCTCACTCGTCTCAGTCCCGAACAAATTGAGGTCGTTCTCTCTCACGAGCTGGCCCACATCCGGCGGCACGATTATCTCTGGAACATCCTGCAGACTGTTGTCGAAACGATCTTCTTCTTCCACCCCGCCGTTTGGTGGATCAGCCGCCGCGTCCGCGAAGAGCGCGAACTTTGCTGCGACGACGCCGCGCTTGCCCGCTGCCCCGATCCCTCGGTCTACGCCTCAGCCCTGCTGCGCCTTGAAGAGGAGCGCCGCAACCATCTCCGCCTCGCCATGGCACTGGACGGCCACGCTTCCCGCGCCGGCCTGCGGGCCCGCATTCTGCGCATCCTCGGCGACTCCGATCCCTCCCCACGCTCGGTGCGCCCGCTTTCGCTCGCCGGCATCGCAGTCGCCGTTGCTATCTTCTTCTGCCCTATGCCGCAGCTCTTCGCCAGCTTCCGCTCCGCACCCAAAGCCGACCCATCCATCGCGCACACGGTCGCCACGACCACGCACGCCGCTCTGCATTCGGCCCTCGCTCCCCATGCGGCCCTCGCACAACCGGCGGCCGCGTTGGCCCAGGCCAGTCAGGCGAAACCCTCCCCCGCTCCACCCGCCGCGTCCGGCTCCACGCCCCAACCCGCTCCCGACCCCTCCGACTACATCGACCAGATGCGCGCTGCCGGTTACAACGTCGACATCGACAAATATGTCGCGATGAAGATCCAGGGCATTACCGCCGCCTACGCCCGGCAGATGGCCCAGGTCATCGGCAGCCAGCTCACGGCTGATAATCTCATCGCTGCGAAAGTCCAGGGCATCACGCCCGATGAAGCGGCTGCCATCTCCAAAGAAGTCGGCTCCAGTCTCACCATCGGCAACCTCATCGCCATGAAAGTTCAGGCCATCACGCCGGATTACATCGCGCAGATGAAAGCCGCCGGCTACGACGTGCCCGTCAACCAGCTCATCGCCATGAAGGTCCAGGACATCACCCCCGAGTACGCCGAGGCCATGGCGAAGGTGGGCTTCGGTAAGCCCAGCGCCGGCCAGCTCATCGCCCTCAAAGTCCAGGGCGTCACGCCCGACTACGCCGCGAAGCTTCGCGCCTCCGGCATCGAGGCCTCCAGTTTCAACGACCTCATCTCCGACCGCATCTTTCAGGTCACGCCCGAGTTTGTGGCACAGATGAAGGACGCCGGCTTCCCTGACATTCCGCCGCACAAGCTCGTCGCGCTGCGCGTTCAGGGCGTCACCCCCGAATTCGCCCGCAGTGTCAAAGCGCAGTTCCCCGATGCCACTCTCGACGACCTCGTCCAGATGCGGGTCTTCCATATCGACTCGGCCTTCATCGCCTCGGCACAGCGCCACGGCTTCGCCCCTCTGACCATCCAGAAGCTCGTCCGTCTCCGTATTTCGGGCGTCCTCGATGACGCGAGCCATTCAGACGCGAGCACCACGAAGGAGAATCAGCCATGACCGCGCGCGCCCTGCTCTTCGCGCTTCTCTTTGCTGCCGGGGCGACCCTCCTGCCCGCGCAGTCGGAACTTCCCACGCTTCACGGCCACTGCAGCCTCGCGCCCGCCACGGAGCCCGGTCGCGTCCGCTTCGATCTCGAAGAAGGCTGCGACGCCGATCCCACCGACTGCCACAACCACGACAGCGACAACCTGCCGCTCAGCAACTTCACCGGCTTTACCCTCGCCAGCCTTCAGCACGAAGGCGCCCGCGTTGACGCCGTTTTTGCCGCGGAAGCCGGCCGACTCACCTGCTCGGGCATCGTCCACGATCTCACCCTGCAGGGCGACTTCACCTTCGTCCCCAGCCTCGCGTTTGTCGACCACATGCGCCAGATGGGCTTCAGCGGCTTCGATTCGCACAAGCTGGAGGCCTACACTCTGTTCCACATCGAAATCGCGTGGGTTCAGTCGCTCCAGTCTGCCGGCGTCGACGGTATGGACAGCGGCAACATCATCGCCCTCCGCATCTTTAAGGTCGACGCCGCGTATGTCCGCGACATGGCCGCTCTCGGCTATCCGCGTTTGCCGGCCGGCAAACTCATCGCCTTCAAAGTCCAGGGCGTCAATCCCGAGGAAATCCGCCAGTACCGCGCTCTCGGCTACCAACCCGACCCCGGTCAGCTTATCCAGATGCGCATCTTCAAAATCACCCCCGACTTCATTAAGCGGATGCAGACTCGCGGCCTCGGCGACCTCACCATCGCCAAGCTCGTCCAGATCCGCATCTTCAAGCTTGCGGATTGATCTATGGTGGCTGCCGCCCTGGGCGCAGGCGCTCGGCCCGGGGGAGATTCTGATCCGAGCTTCTCCAAGACGTCTCGCTCAGGCAGGCCGTTTCCACGTCGAAACGGCCTATTCGTGAAGTACGGGGTATGGTGAGGCGTCGGCGGATAATTACTTGCCGGCAAGCTGCTGCACGACCGCCAACGCCTTCTTCACATGAGCATCCGGCGTTAAATGATCTGCCTTCGAAGAGAATTCCGCGACGATCTTGCCATCTTTGCCGATTACAAAGGTTGTGCGCTCAATGAAGCCGTGGTCGATGGCGACACCGCGCACATCTTTCAAGCCGGGATGTCCGGGGACGGCCGTCAAGTCGTAGGAAGCGGCAACCTTGCCGCTGGGATCGGAAGCGACGGGGAAACGGCCCGCGCAGTATTTGGGATCGGCGGAGAACTGATTGAGGCGTGCGATGCTGTCTTCGGAGACGCCAATGATGTCGGCGCCGGCAGCGGTGAATTCGTCCTTGTCCTGGGCAAATGTGTGAGCCTCAAGATCGCAGCCGCCCGTGAAGGCAGATGGGTAGAAATAGACGACAACCGGGCCCTTCTTTAAGGCGGCCCGCAGCGAAAAATGAAATTCCTGTCCCGCCAGGGAGGCGGGGGCAGAAAACTCGGGTGCGCGGTCCCCTGGTTTGAGTGCAGCGAAGGCGGGTGTGCAGAGTGCGGCAGAGATCGCCAGGCCGAAGACCAAATTTGTCTTCACGAGAGAATCCTCCGTACTAATTAGACTCAATTGCGCGACAGCGGCGCTCCAGCAGAAACGACATCAGCATAGCAGAGCGGCAAGGCACGTCGTTTTGTGTACTGGAGGCGTGGAGCGCAGAAAAGCTCCTCTTGCGGATTCCCCAGGCGCCGCCCTTATACGTCCCGGAGACCGATTTCCCGATTGTAATCGGATCTCGACGCGTAATCCTGCGATTTTCGCTCGTTGAGACGCTGAAAGCTCAGGCGAGCGCGGCCTCGGGAAGATGCCGCAGCTCGCAGCGGGCGCGGCGGCCGACCCCGATCCAATGACGACGACGACGCGGCAACCGCGGCAGATTCTGAAAGCCCCCGCCCCCATGCACCGAAGCACTCTTCGGAACAGCTCCGATGACCGCGCCGTCTTTCAGCGGGAGGTGCCGCAAAATGTCTCTGCCGCGAGGGATGGCGGCAATCGCTGCGCCTGGACCGCTTATCGTCCGCTGTCGACCCACGGCCCACCCCGCCCCATCGCGATCGGCGGCGGTGTTTTCAGCTCGTATTCGTGTGGAGGCTCGGTGTTGAGCAGCCAGCGCACGAAGTAGTCCCAGCGCCGACGGGTCATGTAGTTGGCCTCGGGGCCGTAGCCGTGATGCATGTTGGGCAGCATCAGCAGATCGAAATCCTTGTTGGCTTTCACCAGCGCGTCCACCACCAGCAGGGTGCTGTTCGGCGGCACATTGGGGTCCATAGTGCCGTCCGCCAGCAGCAGGTGTCCCTTCAGGCCCTTCGCGAACCTCTGGTTCGCCTGGTCGTCGTAGTTGGTGGTGCCGTCGGGCCTGGTCACCAGCAGCCCCTGATAGCGCTCCCCCCAGTCGTCCTCATACTCGCGGTTGTCGTTGTTGCCGGATTCCGCGACGCCCACCTTGAAGAAATCCGGATACCGCAGCATCGCCTCTGTGGTGGCGTTCCCGCCGCCCGAGTGCCCGTAGATCCCCACCCGGCCCAGATCGATGAACGGGTACTTCTGCGCCAGTTCCCGGATGCCCGCCACCTGATCGGGCAGCGTGTTGTCGCCCATGTTGCCGTACGAAACGTCGTGGAACGATTTGGACCGCTGCGGCGTCCCCATGCCGTCGATCTCCACGACGATGAACCCCAGCTCGGCCAGGGCCTGGCAATCGCCGCGCGCCGCGGAGAATGCATACGACCCGACGCTGCCGATCTGCGGCCCCGGATAAATGTGATCGACGATGGGATATTTCTTCTCCGGATCGAAATGCGTTGGCTCAAACATTAGCCCGTAGAGATCCGTCTTACCGTCGCGCGCCTTCACCGTAATCGGAATCGGCGGCTTCCAGCCCGTGGCCTCGAGCCGGGTGAGGTCCGTGGTGCCCAGCAAGAGCACCCCTTTGCCGGTGTCGTCGCGGATCACCGTGGTGGGCGGCGTATCCGGCGTGGAAACCGCGTCCACAAACCAGCGGCCGTCCCCGGACGCCGTGATCGCGTGGTGTCCCGCGTCCGGCGTCAGCGCCGTGAGATGCGAGCCGTCGAAGTTCACGCGATAAAGGTGATCGTAGTAAGGATTCTCGCCCGGCTCACGGCCGTTCGCCACAAACCAGATTTGCCGCTTCGCATCGTCCACGCGGAGCATCCGGGCCACATCCCATTCCCCACTGGTGATCGGGTTCTTCAATCGGCCCGTCGCCAGGTCATAGAGATAAAGGTGGCCCCAGTTGCTTCGCTCCGAGAACCAGACGAACTCGTTCGACTCCGGCAGATACGCCCAGTTGGCATGCCCGAAGCCCGACTCGTACTGCGTCGCCACCTTCTCTTCGTAAATGTCGTGCACCGCGCCGGTGGCCGCGTCCGCTACACGCAGGTGCTCATCCTTGTGATCCCGGGAGGTGGAAATGAACGCCAGCGTCTTCCCGTCCGGAGACCACTGCACATCGACCCACTCCGGCGCGCCGCCGGGGCCGCCGCCGCAGGCGATGTTGTCGCACAGCGTGGAGCGGTGCTGATCGGGCGCCATTTTCAGCCGCACCATCCTGCCCGAATTGACGTCGATGATGACCCGCTCGATCATCGTGACGTTCTTGTCCCCCGGAAGCGGATACTTCCACTCCTGCAGCTCCGGGTGGCCTACACGCGTGCTCGCCAGGTACATATCGCCGTCCAGCCGCTGATCCTGCTGAAACGTCGCGATCTTCTTCGAGTCCGGCGACCACAGCACCACCGGCCGGTCGCTGGACTCCCATCCCGCGTTATCGGTCGCGTAACCGAAGTCCTTTACGCCGTCGGTGGTGAGCTGCCTCTCTTTGCCCGTGGCCACGTCGCGCACCCACAAATTCCAGTCGCGAATGAACACGGCGCGCCGGCCATCGGGCGAAAGCGATTCGTTCCGCGATTCGCTGGCTGGCGTCAAAGCGGCCGTGCAGGTGACCGCGATGCGATCGCAGACATAAGCGGCATGTGCGGCGTCGACGGTGACCGTCCGCAGGTCCGGCGAGAAGTGCAGAGCTTCGATGGGCAGCTCGTTCGGGTCCAGCGTGCGTTTCAGCAGCGCGCCCAGCGCCGCGGCCATCTTCGCCTGATCGAACGCCGGCTGCTGGGAACCCGTAGCCGCATCGGCCAGCACAAACTCCACCTTCGGGCCCGACGCCGTGGCCGTCACTTTTCGGAACCACAGCTGTGAACCATCGCCGATCCATTCCGGGCGAACCACCCCCGAGACCAGGCGATTGACATTGGGAGCAAGAAATTGCGCGGCGTGCGCATAGTCGCTCGCCGTCACCGGCTGCTGAGCGAGAAGCGATCCAGCGCAAAGACTCAGGAACAGAGCGGCAGGCAGTCGTTTCGACATTACGGGCTTCCGAATCCTCAAAAAAGAATGTGGCGCAGCCGTCCGAGAGGGCTGCAAAAGGTGGGACCCAGACGAAAACTTCCCACCCGCGGCAGTATAGCCGCTGCCGTGAGTACGCCGCCGCCCGGCCAACCACTCCCCGCTGCCGTCAAGTTGCCGTGAAATGGCGCTGCGTGCTTTTGAGGGTCTCTGCCAGTTCGCGGTCACAGGGAGCAATGGCGACTCTGCGTCACGTGGTTCGCTCCACCCTGTCCGGTTCGGTGGACCTGTCCGGAGAATCCTGCCAAGTCTCCTGGAATGAGAGAATTGGCTATAGGAAGAGGTCCCGGACCTCGAAACTCGATTAGCGCCCCTAACCCGGCTCTGTGCCGGCATTCGAGCAGCAATGTTCGGTTCGCCTGAAGACTGTTTCGTCCCGGGAACTTTATTCCAGGCCGGTCGCATCATGCGAACTCAACGAAGTGTGGCCGTCGTGTTTCAGTCCAGATTTAGTTTGGCTGCCGGCAGGTGACGAAGGTGCGGAGTGGAATCAGATCGGATCTTGACAATTGTCTGCACCTGGCAGCTAATTAATGCATTACTTAATTACGCAGAGTCTCGATGCCATGAGGAAAAGATCCGTCCCATCCATTGGCCGCCCGGTTGCCCGGCCAGGTCGCGACGCACGCGAGCAGTTGCTCACTGCGGCTGCCGAATTGTTTGCCGAGCACGGAGTCGCGGCAACCACCTTTGCCATGATGGCCGCGCGCGCGGGACTGACCCCCGCGATGCTCCACTACTACTTCACGGACCGCGATGCGCTCATCGACGCGGTGGTGGACGAGCGTCTTGCCACCCTGATCGGCTCGGTATGGGATCCGATTCGTCCAGGCGCGGCGGCGGAAGAGATGGTGGGCGGCCTCGTGGATCGGCTGCTGATCGGCATCGAGCGCAATCCGTGGGTACCTTCCACCTGGATGCGCGAGGTGCTAAACGATGGCGGGCTCCTGAGGAGCCGTGTCGTGCGCCGCCTGCCGTTCGAAAAAGTACGGCTGGTGAGCGAAGCCGTGGAGCGCGGGCAGAAAACGGGCACGGTCAATCGAGAGATCGATCCCGTACTCATGGTGTTTTCTACCATCGGGCTGGTGATGCTGCACATGGCCACCATGCGGTTCCTCGCGGAAACTTTCCATCGCAAGGCGCCAAGCCGCGATGAAATTTGCCGCCACATTACCGGCCTGCTGCTGCACGGCCTGGAGCGGCGGCCATCCCCGGCACGCAGGAGCGTACCTCGGAAGAAGTAACTGGAGGACATCGTGGCCCTCAATCGCATTTCGATCGCAAGCGTATTTCTGGTCCTTCCGGTTGCGCTGTTCACAGCAGGTTGCTCGCGCCAGCGCCCCATTGCGTACCAGGGATATGTCGAGGGGAAATTCGTCTATGTTGCCTCACCGGAGAGCGGACGGCTCGAGCGGATCTCGGTCGCACGTGGCGAAACAATCGAACAGGGTCATCCGTTGTTCGGTCTCGACGCGGACCCCGAAGCCTCCGCGGCTCGCCAGGCACAGCAGGCGCTCCGGTCGTCGGAATCGAGGCTGACCGATTTGGAAACTGGCAAGCGGCCCGCGGAAATCGAAGTCACGCGCACGCAGCTGATGCAGGCGCTGGCGGAAAACAAGCAGGCGGAGCAAATCCTACACAGCGACCAGGCGCAATACCGCGCGGGCGGAATTCCGCAGACCGACCTCATCAATGCCCAGGCGGCAGCCGATTCGAGCACGGCGAAAGTAAGCGAGATGGAAGCCGACCTTGCAGTGGATGCGCTGCCGGCGCGCGAGCAGCAGATCCGGGCGCAGAGAAATCAGGTGGCCGCGGACCGCGCTGCACTGGCCGAGGCGGAATGGCGGCTGGAACAGAAAGAGATTGCGTCGCCGCGGACCGGGCTGGTCTTCGACACGCTGTATCGCGAAGGGGAGTGGGTTGCCGCAGGCGATCCGGTGGTCCAGCTTCTGCCTCCGGAAAACCTGGAGGTGCGCTTTTTCGTGCCGGAGACGGTGGTGGGACGGCTGAAAACGGGGGAGAGCCTTCGCGTTCAGTGCGATGGCTGCTCCGGCGCTGTTCCCGCGACCGTCACGTTCATTTCGCCGCAGTGCGAGTACACGCCTCCGGTTATTTACAGCAATGAGAATCGCTCCAAGCTGGTTTTCATGGTGATCGCTCAACCTCCGGTGCGGAAAGCCCCCATGCTGCACCCTGGGCAGCCGGTGGAGGTGACGCTCGAATGACGCCTGCGGCAAATCCCGGCATCGGCCCGGAATACGCGATCGACGTGCAGGGGCTGAACAAGCACTTCGATGGGAAGCACGTCGTCAAAGACGTTTCGCTGCGCGTGCGGCGGGGTGAGATCTTTGGATTTCTGGGGCCGAACGGCAGCGGAAAAACGACGACGATCCGCATGATGTGCGGTTTGCTGAAGCCGGATTCCGGGAGCGGGACGTGTCTCGGCTACGACATTCTTCGGGAAAGCTCCGAGATCAAGCGCAAGGTCGGTTACATGACGCAGCGCTTCTCTTTCTGGGAGGATCTGACCATTGCGGAGAACCTCGATTTTGTCGCGCGCATGTACGAGATCGCCGATCGCCGGAACGCGGTGCGCGGAGCTCTCAAGGCTCTGGGACTTGTAGCCCGCGCCCGGCAGCTCGCCGGGGAGCTGTCGGGTGGATGGAAGCAGCGTATGGCGCTGGCGGCCTGCATGCTGCACCAGCCTCAACTGCTGTTGCTCGATGAGCCCACAGCCGGCGTCGATCCGCGGGCAAGGCGCGATTTCTGGGACGAGATACAAAGCCTTGCCGCGAGGGGTATCTCGGTGCTGGTGAGCACGCATTATATGGATGAAGCCGTGCGCTGCCACAAGCTGGCCTATATCGCATATGGGAAGCTGCTGGCGCAGGGATCCGCGGCGGAAGTGATTGCGAGCCAGCACCTCACGACGTGGACGCTTCACGGCGCCCGCATTGCAGATCTCCAGGAGGAGCTGCGGCGCCTGCCTGGGGTGGAGCAGACGGTCACTTTCGGCGACGTGCTGCATGCGAGCGGAACCGACGCCGATCTGCTGCAGCGAACGATGGAAACGGCTGCGGCTTCGCGAGGGCTGCGCGCGGAAAAGACCGAGACGAGTCTTGAGGACGTGTTCATCTACCTGATGAGCCGCTCGGACCAGAATCCCGGAGGGCCGAATTGAGGCGGCATACCAGGTTCTCGGGGGCGCGCTGGTGGAGCATCGTGCTCAAGGAGTTCACGCAACTGCGCCGCGACAGAGTTACCTTCGCGATGATCGTGGGGATTCCGATTGTGCAGATGGCTCTGTTCGGCTATGCCATCAATACCAATCCGAAGCATCTGGACACAGCCATCATCAGCGCGGATTCGAGCGATATCACCCGCAGCTTCATCGCAGCCATGCAGAACTCCTCGTATTTCAAAATCGTCGCGGAACTGCCCAACGAAGCGGCCGGACGCGCGGCCCTGGCACGCGGCCAGGTACTCTTCGTCGTGAATATTCCGGCGGGATTCACGCGGCAGCTTCTGCGCGGTGAGCGGCCATCCCTGCTGATCGAGGCCGACGCCACCGACCCGACGGCAACGGAAAGCGCGCTGGCCGCCGTCAACGGCATCACGCAGTCCGTTGTGCAGAAGGAGATCACCGGGCCGCTGCACTTTCTGCAGGGCACGCCTGCGCCCTTCAGCGTGAACGTACATCCGCTCTACAACCCCGAAAGCATTACCCAGTACAACGTGGTGCCGGGGCTGATGGGGGTGGTGCTGACCCTGACCATGGTGATGATGACGGGGCTGGCCATCACACGCGAACGCGAGCGCGGCACGATGGAGAATCTGCTGGCCATGCCCGCCACTCCGATGGAAGTAATGAGCGGCAAGCTGGTGCCTTACATCGGCATCGGCCTCATCCAGGCGTCGATCATTTTGCTGGCGGCTCGCTATGTGTTTCAGGTTCCGTTCTTTGGAAGTGCAGGCGCGGTCTACCTTGCCTCGCTGCTGTTCATTGCCGCCAATCTCACGGTCGGCATCACGTTGTCGTCCCTCGCGCAAAACCAGCTTCAGGCGGTGCAGCTGGCCATCTTTTACTTTCTCCCCAACATTCTGCTCTCTGGATTCATGTTCCCCTTCAAAGGCATGCCTGGCTGGGCGCAGGCGATCGGCAACCTGCTGCCGCTGACTTATTTCAATCGCCTTATCCGGGGAATCCTGCTGAAGGGCAACGGATGGGCGGATTCCTGGCCAAGCGTCTGGCCCATGATGATCTTTACGCTGACGCTCATGTTTGTCGCTGTGGCCACGTATCGCAGAACGCTGGACTGAGGAGTGATGCCATGCGTAGATCTGAGAATCTAAATCGAACGGCCAGTTGCATGATAGCCGCGGTATTGGCGCTGCCCCTCGGGTGCACGGTGGGTCCGCAATATCATGCGCCCGCAGCGCCGACGGTTACCGCATACACGCCGGAAACTCCGCCGCGCGAGACCGCGAGCAGCGTGGGACCTGCGGGAAGCGCGCAGCAGTTCGATCCTTCCCTGGACGTTCCGGCCCAATGGTGGACGCTGTTTCGTTCGCCGGAGCTCGACGGCATGGTGCGGGAGGCGCTCGTTAACAGTCCTACGCTTGCCCAGGCAACGGCCCGGCTCAAAGAGGCGCAGGAGGAACTGAATGCACGAACCGGCGCGACGAAATATCCGTCGGTGAGCGGCGCAGGGTCGGTTGAGGAAGAACAGGTCAACCTGGCCGCATACGGGATCAAGTTTCCGAATACGCCGCCCTTCACGTCGCTGGCCAGCCCCTCGCCCTTCACCCTGCTGAATGGATCGGTCGCTGTCTCCTATGCTCTGGACATCTTCGGCGCCAACCGCCGCCTGATCGAGGGATTGCGGGCGGAGCGAGATTATCAGGCGTGGCAGCTTGAAGGAGCGCGGCTGATGCTTGCGGGAAACGTGGTTTCGGCCGCGATCCGCCAGGCCGAGTTGGGCCGGGAGATCGACCTTACCCGGCGAATGATCGCGCTTGAGGAAAGCGAACTGAAGATCGTCGAGCAGCGTTATGCGGCAGGAGGTGTTTCGGATTATGACGTGCGCAGCCAGCGCACGCTGCTGGCGCAAACGCGGGCTGCGCTGCCCCCGATCCAGCAGCAACTCGCATCGGTCAATGACCAGCTTGCCGTGCTGATGGGGAAGCCTCCGGCCGAAGCGCACATTGCCGTTCTCTCGCTCGACAGCCTCCACCTCCCCGAGGAACTCCCTCTGAGCATCCCTTCCGCCCTGGTGCGGCAGCGGCCTGACATCCGCGCCGCGGAGTCCCTGCTGCACCAGGCCAGCGCGAACGTCGGCGTTGCGACCGCGAATCTCTATCCGCAGATCGAACTGTCGGGAAGCGGGGGCGGCGTTGGGACCAGCTTCGTCAGCGGTGGCGGCATCTGGAACACGGGCGCGTCGCTTACCGAGCCCATCTTCAACGGCGGGGCCTTGCGAGCGGAAAAGCGCAAAGCGCAGGCCGCCTATCAGGAGGCGGGCAGCGTCTACCGCCAGACGGTGCTACAGGCATTCGAGGAGGTAGCCGATTCTCTCTACGCCATCGAGCATGATGCACAGACACTGCAGGCGCGGGCCGATGCCACCACCGAGGCGGATGCAAGCTATCAGATCGCTCGGCAGCGGTACGGGGCAGGCGGCATCAGCCAGACATCTCTCCTCGATGCGCAACGCCAACGTTTGCAAACTGCACTGGACCAGACGGCTGCTGCTGCTGCCCGGTACTCTGACTCCGCGACGCTCTTTGAAGCCCTTGGCGGAGGCTGGTGGAAAAACACCCCCGCAACTGCACCGTGAAAAAGATGAGCGCGGTATTGTTATCCAATGAGGCGGGTCCTGTCCGACTTAGCCGGCAATTCGAAGCTTCAGCCCGACCAGGGCGACGGCCAGGGTTCGTTCCGTTCGCCGGGGATACCCGGGCAGAATGCACTCAGTCGCTGCGATCGCGTCAACGGGTGAAAGAGACCAGAGAGCGGATTCAGGGCGCAGTCACGTGGGGTTGCAACGCGCAATTGCCACCTCCCACGCGAGGCGTGAAGCGGCTCTGCCCCGCCGCAACCAGAAAATTTCCGTGGCAGACCGTTGGGTCCGTGGGATCGGCGGGATTGAAGAACCGAAAGCTATGCGTGCCAGGGGTGAGCTGCAACTGGATTTCCTGCCCGGAATAGTGCGCTGCCACCACGGAGCCGTCAATCGAAAGACCGGCAGTGCTGTTGCGTTGCCTTCTGTTGGCTTCCACCGTCACCGGGATGGGTGTGGAAGCACCGGGGGCAGCCGCCGCGGCAGAATTCGACGCCGGTGCCGGATTGGTGGCCGGCCGGGTGTTGGCCGCTGGTGTGCTGGCCGCTGGTGTGTTGGCCGGGCTGGGCGCCGGTTGCTTCGGACGCAGCACAAAGTAGCCGATGCCGGCCGCGACGATGAGCGCAGCCACTCCGATGAGAACCGCTTTCCTGGTTGAGCGGGAAGCTGCCGGCGGGGGCGGGGGCGGCGCCGGCGCTGCGGCAGCGGTTTCGGAGGCCGCAGTGGCGATCTTCTGACCGCTATCGTCGCAGCCGATCTTCGGGCGGATGGCCGACACCAGGTGCTGGATGTTTCCGTTCCAGTCGAGGTGGCTGAGGGTGAGCGCGTTGCGATAGGCCAGGTCCTTCAGATCGTCGGGCAGCTGGGCGGCACTCGGCATGGACGCGCCACGCACCAGCACCGGAATGACCGGAAGTCCGGCCCCCCGCTTGAGGGCGGTGGCTACCTCCAGGCGCACGTAATCGCCGGGGTTGTCGAGCCGGCGCGGGCCGGAAGGATCGTTCGGAGCCCTGGCATCGAGCCACGTGGGTCCAATGATCGTGAGGAAAACGCCGCAATTGTCCAGCGAAGACTCCACTGCCTGGCGAAAATCGGAACCCAGTGCGATGGCTTCTACGTCCATGAAGAGACGGTCCTGGCCGAATTCGCGCAGCAGGGTCTCGTACAGTGCGCGAGCAGAATCCTCGGCATCTTCACGACGATAGCTGATGAAGATAGCAGCCACAGCACCTCCAGAAACGCGCGGCTTCGAGCAAAGGTAACGGAGTCGAGCCGAATCTACAAGAATTCGGCACGATGGTCAATGTGGAACGTGGAACGCTTCGTCTCTGCTCAACGGGAGGTCTGTACCGTGGCAGCTCGCGAGCTCTTGCTCTCAGCCACCGAGATCGTTGCGTGCAGCCAACCCCACCGTTTAGCGTCTGACCCCTGGCGCAGCAGGAGACAGGTTCAGAAAATCGTGGAGCTGCTCCACTCGAGGATCGGGCTTTTGCTGCTTCGCCCTCCTGTCTTCGTGCAATACCTGCAACTCTTCGCGTGCCTCTGCCAGCTCGCCGGCGATCCAGTGCGCTCGCGCCCGTTGAAATGCGAGTTCGTGCTGACGCTCCTCCCGGCTCTCCTCGGGCAGGTCGGAAAGGTGCAGTTTTTCCGCTGCAAGTTTCGCCAGGCTCAACATGCGCGTTGTCTCCCGCGTCTCTGCGAGGCTGTCGAAGAGGATGTGGAGCGCCTCAAACCATCCGCGCCAGTTGTCGCAGCGCGCAAAGCGGTTGGCCGCCTCCACCGCGAGATCAATCGCCCGCGTATAACGGGCCTGGGCCAGCGCCATGCGCGCCGCGGTGGTCGCGGAGTACGCGAGCGGCACCTGCACGCCATGAAACGCCTGGATCGTCCTTGCCCTTTGCAGCAGCCGCGCAGCTTCCTCGTGCCGATCGGGATCGTCTGCCAGCAGATCGGCCCAGTCCCGCAGCGTTGCTGCGAGCGC
The DNA here is from genome assembly GCA_049579805.1 of Acidobacteriaceae bacterium. Classification (GTDB taxonomy): domain Bacteria; phylum Acidobacteriota; class Terriglobia; order Terriglobales; family Acidobacteriaceae; genus Palsa-343. The sequence continues at coordinate 109,373 of JBAUOP010000169.1, read as the reverse complement.
TGTGTACCACCGCACGTCTTCCTGCGTGTTCGGATCCTGTCCGCTCGCTTCGATGTCGGTAAGAGCCCCGCGAAGATATAACTCGGCCTTTTCCGTCTGACCACGGCCCTGCAGGGCGTAACCCATCTCGTGTTTGGCGCGTCCTGTCTCCCGCAGCGACGCTTCGCTTTCCGGCGCGTGCATGGCGAGCCAGTAGAAGTCTTCGGGAGTGCGCGGCACGTCCTCCGGCGGGAATGGAGTTGCCAGAGCCAGAAGGCTCTCGTCGAGGACGCAATTCGGGTTCCGGCTTACGTAGTTGCCCAGCAGCAGGAGCCGTTCCTGCCGGCTTTTAATGCGCGGGATGCATGACAAAGCCTGCTTCGGCTGCTCGCTGCGGCTGTATGCGAAGTACGCGGCGTACAGTTCTTCATCTCCGCAGTCCGCGGGCATAGCGTTGCATGCAGCCAGCGCTTCCTGAAGCCGGTTCTCGTTCAGCAACTCCATGATCGTTGGCTGTTGCTCCGGACCATAGAGCAGCAGAAAAGTCAGAGCCGCGTTCGGTTCCGCAGCTTCCAGAAACTCACGATGCCGGGGCACGGCATGCGTCCAGACGACAAGGGGCGAGCCGAAGAGCTGGATCTGCTTAAAGAACCAAACCAGCCGGTCAGCCGGATCTGTCGTCGGAGCTTTGTCTACAGCCAGACCCAGTTCGAGCAGTGTCGCATCGTCGGGCATCGCCCCCAGGGCTTCATCCAGCCGGATGACGTTGCCTCGCCAACCGTGGAACGCTGCTTCCGGCAGCTGGGTAAACTCCATAGCCCAGGCATCCATCTCGCCGACCGATCCCGGCTGCAGATCGCGAATCTGCGCAGCGACGAGGCGCCAATACGCCTCACTGGCGGCTGCTTCGCCCGCGGCGCTTGTATCGGGTGCGCTGGTCTCCGCCAGCCATGCGGATGCCGGCACACGAGGTCCATTGAGCGGCAGCGCGCTTAGATCCAGCGGGCTGCGCAGGTAGACCGTCATCGATGCCCAGTTTGCAAAGGCAAACTCGGTCGTGGCTTTCGCGCACCGAATCTTCAGCAGCGCCGACTCCGGATCGCGGCTCGCCGACGGCCCGAAAACATCCGCGTAAAATGCCTCCGAGATCGAGCCCGCATCCTCGTTGTGCAACTCGGCCAGGAAGGACAGCACCAGACTCGCGCCATTGCGGTGCAGCGCCAGCGCCGGCGACTCGCCCCAGGAATTCGCCGCACCCGAATAGCAGCTCCACAGCAGCGCAATCTTCGCCTTCGCGAACGTAGCGCCCAGCGTCTCCGATGCCACCTGTCCCGTTTCGCCCAGCACGGCATTGCCGTGCTTTTCCAGATGCAGCAGATCCACTTCATCCACGGGCCGGCCCGCCTCGAAGGCATCCGTCGCGTCCTGCTGCACGATCTCCGGAGTCCGCTGCAAACCTTCCAGCGCGGCGGCTGTTCTCTGATTTGTATCCTGGCCCAGCACCTTCACCAGCTGCAACTGGCTTTTCGTCGCCACCGGGAGCGCATCGAACTCGTCCCAGGCCTGCACCACGGACAAATCCCCGGCCGCCAGCATATGACCGGACTCGTCATACATCCCGGCCCACGGCAGTAAATGCAGCTCCGGCCGCGTGGTCTGGATCACCAGCCGCCGCGGAGTTCCCGCCTCGTCCAGAAACGCGCGCAGCGCCGGGCTTAACTCTGCCAGTGACTGATACAACATGCGCGCCAGCGCCCGGATCGAGGTCGCGCCCCGATAGCCTGTTTTGACATCCCGGTTCACGTTGCAGTCGCGGAGCTGCCGAATGAACTCCCGCCACTGCTCGTCGTTGATCGGCGACCGAAAGGCCTGCGCCGGCCAGGTCTTCCCGTCGATTGACAGCAGGACTCCGAATTCCCGCTCGCAGGCCAGCGGAAGACTCGTCTCCATCGCCCCGCTGGGCAGTTCAAGCTGCACCACAGCCGTCTTGCGGTAAATCGGCATGGAGAAACGCTACCATAGCAACCATTGCTGCGTGGCCCCGGCAGTCGCATAATGGTTTACCTGCCTGCTGCCGGCGTCGCAATGAAAGAGGTCACCCATGAGCACAAATCCCGCCCTGCCCGTGCCGCTGCTGGTATCAGCCGAAACCGGCGCGCCTGGACCTGCGCTTCCTCCGGCGAACCTTCCCCGAATCGCACCGGATCTCCCCGGCGCGAACCAGCGCAGCGTGAACTCCACGCATCTCTCCGCCGACTCCAGTGTAGGCGACCCTAACGACCTGACGCAGACCGGCTGGTGCATTCTCTTCGCGTCCGACGCCGACCCTGCGATCAAAGCGCAACTCCAGCCGCTCATCGACCTTCGCCATACCCAGGTCGCCGATGACAATCTTTTCAAGATCTTTGAAGGCGACGATTCCGGCGTCCGCCCGGGTCAGACCGCTGACAACTGGGCCCAGTACCGCGGGGTGTCGCTCACCGCAGCCGTCGATCCCACGGCCGGCGTGCCGTACTATGTTCTGATCGTCGGACAGCCCGACCGCATCCCCTTCGACTTCCAGAACCTGCTCAAGATGCAGTGGGCCGTCGGCCGCCTGGCATTCGACAACATCGAGGACTACGGTCGCTACGCTCAGGCCGTCGTGCAGTACGAAAGCCCTGCGTTCCGTCCCGTCCAGCGCAAAAACGCCGCGGTCTGGATCACCCACAACGACGGCGACATCGCCACCGGCATGTTGTCCGACGCGCTCGTCCCCAATTTCCTCGACAAGCTGCATCCGCTCGGTTGCGGCGCCGCAAAATTCACCGTTGACGCCTTTACCGCCACCAGCCCCAAACAGGCCACCAAGCAGCAGTTCATCGACATGCTCCGCGGCAACCTGCCCGGCGGCCCGCCCGCCGTACTGTTCACCGGCTCGCATGGCGCCGAATATTCCATAACCGACCCTGCGCTCCAGCGCCGCATGCAGGGTTCGCTCTTTACGCAGGAGTGGACGCAGGGCACCCCCGCCAACACCAGCAATCTCATGTCTGCCGAAGATATCCCCGACGATGCGCGGCTGCAGGGGACGATGTCCTTTTTGTTTGCCTGTTACAGCGGCGGCTGCCCGGCCGATAACAACTACTACTTCGGACCCAACGGCGCACAGCTCCCGGTCGCGCCTGCCCCGCTCATCGCGGCTCTGCCTCAGGCGCTGCTCAGCCACGGCACGCTGGCGGTGATCGGGCACATCGACATCGCCTTCCCCTACGCCTTCCAGGATGTCACCGGCACGCCGCAGGTCCAGTCGGTTCGCGATCCGCTGACTTATCTCATGCTGGGGCGCCGAGCCGGGTATGCCGCCGACTGCCTCAGCGACCGCTGGAGTCACCTGTGTGCGCAACTGACGGAGGACGATGCCCGCACAGCGTCCACCGATCCCAATGCGCCGCAGCCTCTAAGCGACGCTGCCCGGACTGCTCTCACGATTGCCCGCAATGACGCGCGCAACTATATTGTGCTGGGCGATCCGGCAGCGAGGCTGCGCATTGCGGACCTGCACTGAGGAAGTTGCGGCCCGCTCAGGATCAACCCGTCTGCAGACCGCTGCCCGGTCCACCGAAGGCGATATCTGCCAACGCCTGGCTTTCCTTCGTCAGCCGGTTTTCAGCCCGCCGCCGGGGCCACCGAAACCGATGTGGCTCGTATCGATCTCCAGCAGCAGGAGATTCGATGGGCGAACCGGGAAATTGGCGGGCGGCGAAGAGGCATCCGGCTCAAAAAAGACACTGTAGGCCCCAGGTTTCGACGATGTGAACGTAAACGCTGTCTTCCCCCCGGCAGGGATCGACACCGGAGCCGAGGGCGCCGGAGACAGGATCGAAGATGCATCGGGCGAAAAGAACAGAGTCGCGCTGACACTCGGCGCGGAGAACGTGACCGTGTTTCCCTGAACCGCCGGAACCGAGTTCTGGCTGGGAACGAGGGCCCCGTCTTTTTGGGAAATCGTGATATCCGTGTTAGCCATGGCCGCCACGTTACTGCAATTGTCTGGATTTGTCCAACGCACTTTCTGCCTTCGCCTGATTCAGCGCCGTTTGAAACGCTGGATCGGCGCGTAAAGACGCCAACTCCGGACTGCGCTGGAATTCCACTGAGTAATATCCCTGCGCGAGGGCCTTCGCGATCAGCGGAATCGCTTTCGCGCGTTGCCGGAGGATTTCGTACGTTTCCCCAGCTCGGTACTCGATGTCCGGGTCATCGGGGGAAAGCGCCAGCGCTCGGCGGAGTAAAACTTCGCTATGTCCGGACTGTCCAACCGATGCATAGAAGTCACCAAGCTGTACAAGCAGCCTCGTATCGTCAGGGGAAATGGCGCGTTGCTCCTCCGCCAACTGGATCGCTTTGTGGTACGCCTCCATGGATTGCCCATGATGCCCGGACCACAGATAGGCGCTGCCCAGATTGCCCCAGACCTGATAATCGCCGCGTCGCAGCACTATCGATTTCCGATCCATTCCGATCGCCTCATCGTATTTCCCCTGAAGCTCGTACAGAGCTCCAAGCGCCGTATACGTGTCCGGATCCGGTTCAACGGACAAAACTCTTTCCAGGTCCTTGCGCGCTTCTTCAAATTGACCGAGTTGCGTTCGGACAATCCCCAGATCGTAATCTGCGATTGCATTCTGCGCATCCAGATCGACGCCCTTCTGCAATTCCTCAGCGGCTTCTTGCGGCTTTCCGCTGGTGAAATAGATCACGCCCAGCCGCACCGGCCAATGCCAGTCAGTCGGAGCCAGATCGGAGGCTTTCTGCACTGCCGCGATCGCATCCTGGGTCCGGCCGTCTGCCTGATCGATCTCCGCCTCCGCACCGTAGGCCTCCGCACTGTGTGGATCGATGCTCAGCGCTTTCTGGACCTGCTGCCGGGCAAGGGAGATCTGACCCTGCATCGTGGACATGCGCGCCAAAGTGACGTATGGCGGAGCCAAATTGCGGTCCATCTGCAGGGCCTTCATCGTCTCTGCCCGCGCCTGATCGAGCAGCTTCGGGTCTTTGCTGTTGCGATATTGCAGAAACCAGGCATCCCCGAGTCCGGCGGCCGCCAATGCGAACGAGGGATCCTTCTCGAGCACTTGCTGAAATCCCGAGGCCGCCGCAGCGATGTTTGCATCCTTATAGGAGCGCTGCAGCAGGTCCTGTGCCTTCTGGTAGTCGTCATAGATGTTGGCCGGAGTGCCCGCCGGAATCGCTGCCGCTTCGGGATGCAGCCACCTCTGCACGGTCCCGGTCCCCACGCCAACCCCGATGGCGGCTGCCAGAACGGCCGCCGCAATCGTCACCCCCCAAATCAGGCTCCTGTGACCCTTCCGCAAAGGCGGCAAAGTTGTGGACGACTCCACTGACCCCAAAGCGCCCAACGATTCCGCCAGCGCCGCTGCCAGTTGTCCCGCGCTTCCAAACCGCTTTGCCGGATCGATCTCCGTCGCTGCGTTCACGGTCCGTACGAAAGACTCCGGAAGGTCCGGGCGCAGATCGATCAGCGGCCGTCGTTCACCGATCGATGCGACCACCTCTGCGAGTGGACGCCCACTCACCTTCAGGGGGTACTCGGCTGTTACCAGGTAGTAAAGCAGCACTCCAACGGCGTAAATATCCGACGCCGCGCTGGCCGGGTGTCCCTGAAACAGCTCAGGAGCCATGTAGTTCGGCGTTCCCGAGATGTTTTCCTGCCGCTGGGGCAGCGTGCTCAGGCCGAAATCCATCAGGAGAATGCGTCCGCCCTCTTCGCGCATCACATTCTCGGCCTTGATGTCCCGATGCAGAATGCCGGCCCTGTGCACGGCGCTCAGCGCTCGTGCCACATCGAGCCCAATCAGAGCAGCCTCGCGATAGCCAAACGGCCCCTGTGCCCGGACCAACGCCGAGAGCGTCTTGCCTCGCACAAAATCCGTCCAGAAACCCACCCGTCCGTCATGCCGCGCGATGTCGTAGACGTGTACGACATTGGGGTGCTGCACCGAAGCCAGAGCGCGCGCCTCGCGAAGGAGAGAGCGATAATCCGCGTCGCCGCTCACCGAGCCTGGCAACAGGAGTTTGAGGGCCACTTCGCGCTCAAGACGCGGGTCCCAGGCCCGGTAAACCTCGCCGAAGCCACCCTGCCCGACACGTTCGATCAGGCGAAAATCGCCCCACGACTCGTGCTCCGGCAAAAGTTCGGCCGGATTCCGTTGGCTCCCGTCCCGCGAAAGTGTCGGACTGTCATCCATACAGGGCGCAGGCGTATTTCGTTAACACATCGCAGAATGACCAGGGGGGAACCGGTCCCGGAGTCGGCAGATCCACCAATGGCAATGGTTACGCCGAACTGACGCGTCTTCGATCCGATTATACGTCGGCGGCTCTGGATCAGGTGTTCAAACAGGGAGCAGCCGCCGATCCGCGCTGGCGTCGTACACTCGTGGCAGTTGGTTCGCGGAGTTCTGGCCGCCCATGTGACCGGCGGCTCGTTCTTTGTTTGCTGCGATCGGCGCCGACCGGATCTCATCGAGCGGTGGTTCCAAATTATGCGCGGTGTCGTCGACAGCTCGCTGCGTGCCCGGTTGGGGATTCTGACCTGGCAGGAGATCGCCGCCAAGCTGCCGGAGCCGGTCCGTGCGTTCCTGGACGAGAAGTATGGGATGTGAAACTGAACCTCGGCTGCGCTGGCTGCTCCTCGACCTGAACTCGTATTTCGCCTCGGTCGAGCAGGAGCTTCGCCCGGAGCTGCGCGGGCGTCCAATTGCCGTTGTTCCGGTAATGGCCGATACCACCTGCGCCATCGCCGCCAGCTACGAGGCGAAAGCTTTTGGCGTGCGAACCGGAACGCGGGTTGGCGACGCAAAGCAGATGTGTCCCCGGATCGTGCTGGTGGAAGCCCGGCATGATGTTTATGTCGATTACCACAACCGCATCGTGGAAGCCGTTGAGCGGTGCGTGCCGGTCTCGGCTGTGCTGTCAATCGACGAGATGGCATCCACCCTGATCGGACGCGAACAGCCGCTGCCGGCTGCACTGGATCTGGCCAGACGCATCAAGGGTTCCATTCGTGAGCAGGTAGGCTCGACGCTGCGCTGTTCCATCGGCCTGGCTCCGAACCGCTATCTCGCCAAGATCGCCTCGGACATGCAGAAGCCTGACGGCCTGGTCGCACTGACCTCTGACCAACTGCCCTCGGCTCTCACGAAACTCACGCTTCGTGACCTGCCCGGCGTCGGCGCACGGATGGAAAAGCGGCTCCACGAGCAAGGCATCGGGACCATGCCACAATTGCTGGCACTCGACCGCGAACAGCTGAACCGCGTCTGGGGCAGCATTAACGGAGAAAAGCTCTGGTACTGGTTGCGGGGCGAGGACTTCCAGGATGCCGAACTCGAACATCAGAAGTCGATCAGCCAGAGCCACGTGCTGCCACCGGAACTCCGCACCGAGGACGGCTGCTACGCCGTCGCCCACAAGCTACTGCACAAGGCAGCGATGAGGCTGCGCGCAGCGCGCCTCTGGGCGACACACGTCTCGCTGACGATCAAATACGCAACATCAGGAGGAGAATCCCAGCACTCATCCGGAATTCATCAGTCGGTCTGGTCAGAGGGCCTGTCCGTAATCGAGTGTCAGGACAATCAGACACTGATCGAGGTCCTGCAGAAACTCTGGGTCGCGCGACCGCAGGATGAGAAGCATCGGCGGCCCTTCTACGTCGGCGTGTGGCTGGGAAACCTCGTGCCGGATCACCTGCATACTCTGAGTCTGTTCTCCAGCCTCGAAACCGAGACGAAGCGAAGCCGGCTCACCAGCACCATGGACGCGCTGAATCAGAAGTACGGGACAGCCACCTTGTTTTCCGCCAGCATGCTGCTGGCCCGTGCCGCCGCTCCCACACGGATCGCGTTCACCAGCATCCCCGATCTCTTTTGAGGGCAAACTTCAGAGTGCCTGAGCCATTGCTCGATGGCTCATCTCCCGACCGCGCCGAGGGCTGTTTCGTCAGTTGATCCAGAAAAGCGGCACGATACAACCACACAATTCCAACATTTCCGTCGACTTGACTTGCCGCAGGTGTGCCATACCCCATGAGCCCATCTACGCCGAGTCAATATTTTGCAAGCTCTGCAGAGGCTGCTTTTGCGGATGGGATTTTGTAGGGTAAGTTTCTGATTCTAAATTGGCTGCCCCCCAGGGATTCGAACCCCGATATGCTGATCCAGAGTCAGCTGTCCTGCCGTTGAACGAGGGGGCAGTCTTACAGGTAGGCGCGGCGCAAAGCGTTTCCGCCTCAAGTGCCGCTGTTTCATACTATCGGCCTGGCCGAATGCGGTCAACGTTCCGTTCGGTTCACCGCGCTCATCGCATGAGGTCACTCCTCACGCAAAACCTCCAGCGGCTTCTGCCCCAAAATGTGGAAGCTCGCGACCCACCCCGTCGCGACCGCCAGAACCGCCGTCCCCACCACCGCCGCCACCGTGCCGCGCACGTCGTGCTGGAAAACGACATCCATCCGGTGCAGCAGGATTCTCGACAGAATATTCGCAAACAGCGCCCCCACTGCGCCGGCCAACAGACCCAGCACCAGAAACTCCACGCTGAAAACCGTCGCAATCCGATTCCGCGTCGCCCCCAGCGTCTTCAGCACCACCACCTCGCGCATCCGCCGGAACCGCGTGCTCGCCACGCTGGACGCCAGAATGATCAGCCCCGACAAAATCGAAAACCCCGCGAGGAACCGAATCACAATCGTGATCTGATCCACCACTCCCTGAATGGTCGTCAGGATGTCGGCAATATTGATCACCGTCACGGTCGGATAGGTCGCAAACAACGCCCGCTCGATCGTCGGAATCGCACTCGGTTTCGTATGAATGTCCCCGTACCACACCACCGGCTGATCCTGGAGCAGCACCTGCGGCAGAACAAATTCGCTCCGTGCAAACGCATGCTCGCCCACAATCTTGTAGATCGCTGTCACCGTCACCGGAATCTTCGTCTCCCCGGCGATGAACGTCACACGTGAGCCCACCTTCAGATTCAGCCGCCTGGCCACGTGATCCACGACGGCCAGGTCACGCGGCGCCGATGTTGCCGTCCCTGAAGCCCCGTCGGCTGCCGTCCACCACTTCCCTTCCGCCAGTTTCGTTCCTGGCGGCAGCGTCGCCGACCAGGACAACGTCGCGGACCGCAGCAGCCGCTTCGGATAGTTCTTCACCTTCAGTTCGTCGACCGGCGTGCCATCAATCGAATCCAGCCGCGCCGCCACAATGGGCACCGCCTCCAAACCGCCAGTCACCCCCGGTTGCTTCTTCAGCTCCGCGCGTATCCCGGGCAGCTCGTCCGTGCTCATGTCGATCAGGAATACATTCGGCGTGTCCGGCTTTACGTCCTCATGCAGCGCGTTCACAATCGATCGCTGCATCAGAAACACGCTCAGGATCAGCATTACTCCCGCGCCCAGCGCCGCCAGCACTGCCGCCGACTGGTTTCCCGGCCGATACAGATTCGCCAGCCCATGCCGCAGGGTCGAATGTAAATGTAACCGTGTCCGTGACAACAAGGCTCGCAACCCGCGCAGCGTCGCCGCCGATAACCCCAGGATGAACACCAGCAGGCCCGCCAGGCACACGGCAAACCACTTCCCCACCAGCCATGAATCCGACAGCGCGACCGCAATGCCGCCCAGGCCGCACAGGATCACAACGATCGAAGCCAGCTGCAGCTTGTGCTCCTTCAGCCAGACCCACCATCCGGACACGCCTCCGCCGCCTGACTCCACCATCCGCCGCAGCACCAGGCTGGGCCGCACGCTCCGCACATCGAGCAGCGGTGGAAGGCAGAACAGCACCGTCGTCAGAATTCCGGTTCCCAGCGCCGCCAGCACGGGATTGAGCGGCAGCCGGATCTCCGGTCGCAGCGGCAGCAGTTTGCCCAGTAAGGAAGGGAAGGCATACTCCACCCCCAGTCCCAGGGCCACGCCGATCAGCGCCCCTGCCGTACCAAGAAACAGCGTCTGTAACAAATAGATTCGCAGGATGTCCGCCGAACGCGCCCCAATCGACTTCATGATCGCCAGAATCTCGATCCGCTGCTGCAGGTGCGCGCGCATGGCCATGCCCACGCCGATCGCACCCAGCACCATGGCCACCAGGCAAATCAGGCTCAGCAGTCCCGTCGCGTGATCCACGCCCTGCGTCAGCGCCGGGCTGGTTTCTCGAAAATCCGTCACCTGCGCGTCCGGCAGAATCTTCTCGATCTGCGCCCGCACTTCGGCAACCCTCAACTTGTCATTCAGCGCGAACAGATAGCGCTCCGTCGCGCGGCTCCCCGGCTGCAGCAGGCCGGTTTCGTCCATCGCCTGCCGCGTCATCATCACCCGCGGACCCAGCCCCACGCCCGCCGTCATGCGGTCGGGCTCCTTTTCGATCACCGCCGCAATCCGGAACCACCGCCCGCCGATCTTCAGCTCCGCACCCACGTGCGTTCGCAGCCGCACCAGCAGGTTGTCGTCCACAACCACGGTGTCATTGTTCAGAACCGCCCCAAGGTTTCCCGCCGGATCGAGCACCACCGTCCCGTAAAACGGATACTTCCGCGGATTCACCGCCTTCAGTGACACCAACAGGGGCACCGGATCGCCTTCGACCATCGCCATGGAGACGGTCTCCGTCACCACCGTCTCCCGCACGCCCTCGGGCCGCAGAGCCTCCATTTGTTTCTGCTCTGCAGGCGTCGCCTGGCGGAACATCCGCGCCGAAAGATCGCCGGCCATGATGCTGCGCGCCTGCAACAGCAGGGCTCGCTGGAATGACTGGCTGAATCCCCGCACGCCCGTCAGCGCCGCCACGCCCACCGCGACCGACAGCAGGACAAACAGGAATTTCGTCTTCCCGGCGCGCAGCTCCCGCCACGCGATCTTCCCCGCCGTTGCCCACGGCAGTGCCTGTTTCCGCTGAAGCTCCATATCCGTCATCGGGCGCTCATCGAACCTCGACGGCTGAAGCGTTCGTTGGGGCGGCCGTTGCCTGCAAATCGTCGCCAACCACCATTCCGTCCTTCAGCACAATTCGCCGGTCCGCCCGCCCCGCGACCTGCGGATCGTGCGTCACCAGCACCAGGGTCGTTTGCGACTCGCGCTGCCGCTCGCTCAGCAGGGCCAGCACGTGCTGCCCGTTCACCGAATCCAGATTCCCCGTCGGCTCATCCGCCAGCACCACCGGCGGCTCCAGCACAAACGCGCGCGCTAACGCCACACGCTGCTGCTCTCCGCCTGAAAGCTGCACCGGATAATGATGCAGCCGATCTCCCAGCCCAACTGATTCCAGCAGAGGCTGCGCCTTCTTCCGCGCATCCCCGCGAGCGTTCAGCTCATACGGCAACATCACGTTTTCCAGCGCCGTCAGCGTCGGAATCAGCTGGTACGACTGAAAAACGAAGCCAATCCGCCGACCTCGCACCTCGGCCAGCTTGTCCTCTTCCAGCGAGCTGATCGTCATACCATCCAGAATCACTTCCCCTTCCGACGGCGAATCCAGGCCCGCCAGCAGACCCAGCAGCGTGCTCTTTCCGCTGCCGCTCGCACCCATAATCGCGGCAAACTGCCCGCGCGGAATCGTCAGGTCGATCCCCCGCAGAATCTCCACCACCCGCGAGCCGTTCCGTATGGACTTCTTCAGTCCCCGCACTTCAATCATTCGCTCTCCCGCCCACCCTCTTAGGCTACGTCATCGTCTAATCTGGGAATGTCATCCTGCGTTTTGCAACCACTATGCACCGCCTTGCGACCCTCACTCTCGGCTTCACCCTCTCACTCTCTCTCTACGCCGCCCAGCATCATCCCGTTCCCGGCGCTCGCTCCGAACCCGTCATCGATTGCTTCGGCGACAGCATCACCGCAGGGCATGGCATCGATCCCGCTCACGCCTACCCTGCCGACCTCCAGTCGCTCCTGAATGCCCGCGGCTATCGCTACCAGGTCATCAACTCCGGAATCAGTGGCAATACCAGTAAAGACGGGGTTGACCGCCTGAAAGACGTCCTCCGCCTGCACCCTGCCGTCACCATCGTGGAATTCGGCGGCAACGACGGCCTGCGTGGCATTCCCATTGACGCTACCCGCCGCAATCTCGACACCATCGTCGCCACGCTGCTCCACTCCGGGAGCAAGGTCCTCCTCGCCGGCATCACCCTGCCGCCAAACTACGGCGCCGACTACATCCGCCAGTTTGATGAAACTTACCGGCTGATCGCAGCAAAGTATCACGTTCCCCTGCTGCCGGAGCTCTATGCCGGCATCTATACCGTGCCTGGCGCTATCCAGGATGACGGCGTTCACCCCACCGCGAAGGGCGCCGAGATCCTCGCCGAGCACTTCCTCCCGCTGCTGCTGCCTCTGCTGCACCGGTAATGGCCCGTACTCGCGCGATCCCCCCCGGGTGGGGTATATGGCAAGTGACTGATTTTATGGGCGTCTGAGGGTAATACCTTTTGGGTATTACCCTCTTTTATGGGTTGTGCACCATTCCTGGGGCAGCCACTTTCGCTTTCTGAGCTCGAGAGTGTGCGCGAGAGAAAGGCCGCGGAGAGCCTGATGTTTCAAATCGGTTCTACGTGCAGTACTCGGGGCCGAAGCAGGGGGGCAATTCGTTGGACGACCCGGTTTGAGGGGAGTTTGCTTCTTGCTGTGGGGTGAACCTGGCCGGAGGGCAACCGGGGTTTGGGGCGCGCGACGCGTTTTCACGCAGATACTCAAGCGCCGCCGCTTTGTCCCCTACTCTGCTCCCGTGGTTCCGGCATGCAGCCCCAGAGCCTGCACGTAACTGGCGTTCACATGCTCGCTGCCGAACCGGATCTTCTGCAGCAGGTCGTCGAATGCTGCATTGATATCCGCTTGCGGCGGCCGCGCCGCAATCCGCTTCTCCGCGTCCGCCATATCCCGCGGCAGCTTCGCAAACGCCACAATCTCGTCCCAGTGCTCCGGCCGGTCAAAGGTCACCACGCAGGGCTTCGCATCCATCCGCTTGTACGTCCAGAACGCCCAGCCCACCTGGTTTGCCTCCAGCGTCTCGCGAAACGCCTGCACCCACGCATCGGTGTTCTCGCCCGTCTCACCCGCCCAAATCGGCACCTTATACTGCTTGCGAAAATCCAGATATTCCTGGATCACGCTCGCATCCGTCTGTTTCGTCCAGTATTTGTGGAACGTGTACATGACATTCGGATCGAACGGCGGCCCAAACACGCTGAAGTTCGTATCCCACGTCGCCCCGCCCAGAATCAGCACGTGATTCTTATCCACGGTCCGGATCGCACCGGCAATCCTCCGATACACCGGCTCCAATTCCCGCCGCAGCGGAGCCAGCGCCGGATACTGCGGCAACGGCTCGTTCAGCAGGTCATACCCCAGCACCGTCGGATTCTTCGCGTAGTGCTGCGCAATCCGCCGCCACTCCACCGCCGTGGCCTGCTGCGCCTCCGGGCTCACAAACAGCCACGGATATCCGTAGCTGTCGTCGATATTCGCGCCCGTCTGTCCGCCCGGGGCGCAGTGCATGTCGAGGATCACGTAGATCCCGTCCTTCTTTGCCCACGCCACCAGCTGGTCCAGCAGTTTGAACCCTTCACTATCGTCGCTGGTGAAAAACTTCCAGTGCAGCGGCACTCGCACGGAGTTGAACCCCATCGCGTGGATCCGGTCGATATCCGCCTCGGTGATGTAGTTCGCCCGCCACTGCTGCCAAAACTGCTCCGACTTCGCCGGCCCCAGCAGCTCCCGCGTCAGGTCTTCGATCTCCCGCGGCGACTGCGGACCTCCGTCGAGGTGGAACATGTATCCCTCCACCTCGAACCAGTTTCCCAGGTTGATCCCGCGGAGCAGCAGCGGATGCCCGTTCCCATCCACCAGCTCCGTCCCCTGCGTATGCACAAAGCCCTTTTTCGCCGGCTGCGCCATCAGCAGCGCCGGCATGAGAAGCGCTGCACAGACCCACCCAGCTAACCACCGACTCGCCAGTTTTTTCACGGCAACCAGCCTACTCCATCGGGAATCTCGCTCAGCTAACCATTCGGTTGCCGCATGTCTGCCCGACTTTGGCAGACATGGGAAAGAACGGGGGAAGAACAGGCGCCTCTTTTGACCCGCTCACTCCCTGCCCGCATCCCACTCCTTGAAGCGAAGTCCTCTTTCCGAGGAATCCCCATGACCGCTGTGACTCTTTCCGAAGAGAACGTTCTCCCCCTCCCCTATGTCGCCCACAACGTGCTCGGCCTGCGCATCCTTTTCGTCAACATCTTCGCCGTCACCCACGGCCCGCGCGCCTGGACGCTCATCGACGCCGGCCTGCCGTTTTCCACCGGCTACATCCGTAAATGGGCCCACGAGCAGTTCGGCACGCCGCCGCATTCCATCGTCCTCACCCACGGCCACTTCGATCACGTCGGTTGTGCCCTCGAGCTTTCGGATCTATGGCAGATTCCCGTCTACGCCCACCCGCGAGAGTTCCCCTACCTCACCGGCGAAAAATCGTACCCCGCCCCCCAGATCGGCGCCGGAGGCGGCCTGATGAGCTGGCTCTCGCCCCTTTACCCGCGCGGCCCCATCGATCTGGGCAACCGACTCCGCCCTTTGCCCGACGCCGGAGACGCGACCGAAGCCGGCCTTCCCGGATGGCAGGTTCTCTTCACCCCAGGCCACACACCCGGACATGTTTCGTTCTTCCGCCCGGAGGATCGCGTCCTTCTCGCCGGTGACGCCTTCTCCACTACGAAACCGGAGTCCTTCTTCGAGGCTGCCGTGCTCCAGGATCCCGAACTGCACGGACCGCCTGCCTATTTCACCTGGAACGCGGAGATCGCTGCCGGTTCCATCCTCGGCCTTGCCGCGCTGCAGCCCGATATTGTTGCCCCCGGTCACGGACATCCGCTGGCCGGCGAAGCCGTAGCGGCCAGGATGACCACGTTTGCTGAACAGTTCGCCCTCTCCCGCAAACCCGCCGCGTGAGCGCTCGGCGGCAAACAAAAGCGGCTGGCATGGGCCCAGCCGCTTTCCGTTCTCTGTTCGCTGTTCTTTGATCTCTACCGGACAAACGCCATAATCGCCTGGTTGGTCGCCAGCGCCGCCAGATATGCCAGCACACTCATATCGCAGAACTGCAGCGCCGGCCACTTCCAGCAATTGGTCTCCCGCCGCTCCTCTTTCCCCTGCCGCCGGCGCATTGACGACGCATCGCGCAGCGGCTGGTCGATACCTGACACAGCTGGTGGCATGTATAATCCGGGGCCTCCTCCAAATCTGCGAAAGGGGTATGAAGATCATGATCACAATCCTGGTAGTCGCACAGTGCAGGGACGCGAAGAAATGGGAAGAGAGTTTTGTAACGCACGGACCGCTGTTCCGCACGATGGGAGTTATCGGCCCCGCTCACTATGCACTGGATGGAAACTGGGCCGCCGTCCAGATGGAGGTGAAAGACCTCGACCACTACAACAAAATGATGAGTTCCCCGGCCATTGCGGACGCCATGGCCTCCGACGGCGTGCTGCGGGAGACCGCGAAAATGTTTGTCCTCGACAAGAAGATCGCCGTCTAGCCCAGCGAGCCCGGCGAACCAAACGCGCCCACGACGACATTCGGCAGCTCATCCCGAGTGGGTCCGTACACCCATCGGGGAGCATGATCGCTGCCACGTTCAGGTGCGCTGCTTCACCGTGCAGCCGGTAGCTCCTGCAAGCCCAACGCCCGAAGCCTCGCGCCCTGCTGCGCTCAGCTTCCCGCCTCCAAACAGAAGCGGCTGGCTCCATGCCAGCCGCTCATAATCCCTAATCCCTGTTCCCTACCGGACAAACGCCATAATCGCCTGGTTGGTCGCCAGCGCCGCCAGATACGCCAGCACGCTCATATAGCAGAACTGCAGCGCCGGCCACTTCCAGCTATTGGTCTCTCTCCGCACAATCGCCAGCGTTGAGGTGCACTGCAGCGCAAACGCGAAGAACACCACCAGCGCCATCGCTCCACCCAGCGTCAGATCGTGGCGCAGCGCCGCCTGCAGTCCCAGCGACTGCGTCGCGGGATCGGCCCCGTACAGAGTGCCCAGCGTGCCCACGATTACCTCGCGGGCCATCACCGAGGTCAGCAGCCCGATGCCAATCTTCCAGTTGAAACCCAGCGGCCGAATCACCGGCTCGATCAGGTGTCCCAGTCGCCCAATCAGGCTCTCGCCCAGCGCCGCATGAGCCGGCACATGGCTCAGCACCCACAGCACCATGGTTACGGCCAGGATCACCGTGCCCGCCTGCTTCAGGAAGACCTTGCCGCGATCCATCAGACGCAGGCTCAGCGACCGCACCGTGGGCAGACGGTACTGCGGCAGTTCCAGAATGAACGGCGCCGACGACGCCTTCAGAATCGACGACTTCAGCAGCCACGCGGTTCCCAGCGCTGCCAGGAATCCCAGCACGTAGAGCGACAGCATCACGGCCGCCCGCATGCCCAGGAAATCCCCCAGCAGCGGCTTGTTGGGAATAAACGCCGCAATCATCAGCATGTAGATGGGCAGCCGCGCCGAGCACGTCATGAACGGCGTCACCAGAATCGTCGCGAACCGATCGCGCTTGTTTTCGATCGTCCGCGTGGCCATAATCGCCGGCACCGCGCACGCGTACGCCGACAACAGAGGAATGAACGCCTTCCCGTTCAGCCCAATCGACCGCATCACGCGATCCGCGATCAGAGCCGCCCGCGCCAGATACCCCGAATCCTCCAGCACCCCGATAAACAGGAACAGCAGCAGGATCTGCGGCAGGAAGACCAGCACCGAGGCCACGCCGCGCCATACCCCATCGATCAGCAGCGACTCCATCCAGCCGTGGCCCATCAGCAGGCCCACCTGATCGCCCGCCGCGTTCAGCACATTGCCAAAACCATCGCTCAGCGGTTGCCCGAGGGCAAATACCACCTGGAAAACCGAGAATACGACCGCCAGAAAAATCAGCGGCCCCCAGACCCGGTGCAGCAGCACGCCGTCGATCCGCTTGGTCCACTGCGACGAGAGCGGCGCCTTGTATTTCGTCCGCGTGCTGATCCCCGTCGCCCACTGCCGGTACGATCGCGGATTCCCCATCACCGGCAGCTCGATCCGCGAGGCCAGCGGCGCTTCCGTCTCCGGTTCCGATTTCCGGTTCAGGAATTGCGTGACCGAGTCCAGGCCCGTGCCGCGCGTCGCGCTGATCTTCGCCACCGGCACGCCCATTTCCTGGGCCAGAGCCAGCGTGTCCACGCGGCCGCCGCGCGACTCCATCAGGTCGCTCATGTTCAGCAGAACCAGGGTCGGCAGCCCCAGGGCCAGCACCGGCGCCGCCAGCATCAATTGCCGCCGGAGATGCAGAGAATCCAGAACCAGCAGAATCGCGTCCGGAACCGGCGTCCCGGGCATCTCCCCGCGCAGCACTTCCACCGCAACGCGGGCGTCCTCTGAATAGGTATCCAGCCCGTAAATGCCGGGCAGGTCGATCAGCGTAAGATCGCTGCGCCCGATCCCGCTCAGCCGGCCCACCCTCTGCTCGACGGTCACTCCGGGATAATTGGCGACCTTCTGCCGCAGTCCTGTCAGCCGATTGAATAATGTCGATTTTCCGGAATTTGGCGGCCCCACCAGGGCCACCGTGCGAATCCTGCCCGCAACCCGCGGCTCAATCGGAACCTCAATCGTCGCCGTGCTGCAGCAGTCGCTCATCGTTTCCCTGTATTTTGCCCTTCGTATTCACGGACTCGAATTGCCTGGGCCGTCTCGCGCCGCAGCGCCACTTCAAACCCGTCGATTGCATACACCGTCGGATCGCCCGCCGGTGCCCGCCTCACCACTACCACTCGCGCCTCGGGAACAAATCCCATATGCATCAGGTGGTGCTGGATCTCCCCGGGCAGATCCAGGGCTTCCACTACCCCCACCGTGCCAATGGGCAATTCGCTCAGCAGACTCAACTTCCATGCTCCGGACAGGTCGAAATCCTCTTCAACCGGCTCCGCGGCCTCGGCCCCAATTTCCGATAATAGCGCAATTGCGACCATTTCGCTCCTATATTGGGAAGCATAAGGTTACGCGCTGGATGTTTCTGTGATTTAGGTCACAGGTCCCCCCCACAGCAACGTCCGCCCGTATCACTTCGGGAACCCACCCGTTCGATTCACGGTTCTCCGCCCCAGGCTCTTGTACCATCGTCTTAGTCCCTTATTCTTTGCTGTTCCTTTTGAATAATTTCTGTCTGGAGCCTCCGCTGCGCATGGCCGTACGTCTTTATTTTCTTAGATTTGCTCCGTCCTTTCGTCCCCACGTTCTTCTCCTTGCCGCCTCTCTGGTCCTGATCCCCCTCGGTGCCCGCGCTGCCACGGACGCCACCCCCGGAATCGCCTCCGACGGCTCCCACAAATCCCCGCCCGCAATCGACAGCATCACCCTGACCAACGGGGACCACCTCACGGGCACCTTCGTCCGCGCGGTCGGCAACGAAGTGTTCTTCCACAGCGAAATCCTGGGCGACCTGACCATCAAATGGGACAAGATTCGCGAGCTGCACACCGGCTCACGCCTCGCCGTCCTTCCCAAAGGCGTCCCCCTGCGCCGCGGACCTCTGCCCGCCGGCATTCCCCAGGGTTCCCTGTCGGTGGCCGATCAGCTCATCACCGTCCACCCGGAAAACGGCGAGACGATCGCGACCATACCCATCAAAAACGCTCTCTACATCGTCGACGAGACGACGCTGCGCAAGCAGATCGCCGGCCATCCCGGCCTGCTCGCCGGCTGGAACGGCAACATCACCGCGGGCGCCACCGTCGTCCAGGCCACGCAGCAGCAGTACACATTCGCCGGCTCTGTCGCCCTCACCCGCTCCGTGCCCACGGCGAGCTGGCTCGACACGCACAACCGCACCTCGGTCGATTTCAGCGGATCGTTCGGCAAGATCATTCAGCCGGCTTACTCCAGCGACGGGGTCATGACCCCGGCCAGCAGCTCAAAAAGCTCCATCTACCATGCCGACGCCGAGCGGGACAATTACTTCTCGCCCCGCGTTTACGTGCTCGGCCAGGTGGTCTTCGACCACAACTTCGCCCAGGCTCTCGATCTCCAGCAGATTTACGGCGCCGGGCTTGGCTGGACCGCCATCAAGCGTCCCAGTCAGGAACTCGACCTTAAGTCGACGCTCCAGTACGAAGGCCAGACCTTCATCGACGCGCCCGCCGGCCAGAACCAGAACCTCATCGGCTCGACCCTCGACGCCACATGGGCCGCGAAGCTTCCCCTCAAGGTCCAGTTCAAACAAGAAGTCACCTGGATTCCCGCCTACAACAACCCCTACGCCTACTCTGCGGGCGAAACCGACTCCCTGACCATGCCTTTCTTCAAAAGCCTGTCGTTCTCCGTCGGGTCCATCGACAGCTACCTCAACGATCCACCGGCCGCGACGCCGCCCACCAAACGCAACTCTTTCGAGTTCACCACCGGCCTCACCTACACCCTCAAATCGAAATACTGAATTGTCGTGCCAGCCGGAGCGCCGCACAGTGAGAGCCTTGCCAGCGGAGTAGGGCTGCACGCCGCTTCCCTCTGTGCTCTCCGCGTTCTTCTGTGGTGGAGTTCTCCGGCTGGCCAACAAAAAGCCGGACGCGCAGGTCCGGCTTCTCTATTGCCTATTGCCTATTCCCTGTTGCCTGCTTTATTGCGGCTGCTGCACGATCTTCACCACTCCGGGCGGCAGCGGCCCCGCCGCGTTCTTCAGCAGCAGACTCACCTGCCAGATCTGCGCCGGGTTCAGCACCTTGTCAAACGACGGCATGCCCGTCAGACGGATGCCGTTCACCACCTTCCACTCGGTCTCGCCCACCGGATCGTCGCTCACGCCAACCACGCCGCTGTGCCCATGCGGCGCCCACAACTGGGGCGCCCGCGGATACATGTGCGCCCCGAAATCCGAAGGCCGCCCGTACAGTCCGTGGCAGGCCGCGCACTGCTGCCGGTAGATCTGGGCCCCCGCCGCCAGATTCGTCTCGCTCGCCTCGATGGGCGCGCTCTGCGGCATCTCCCTGTCGATCCGCGCATGCAGCGGGACCTTCACAATCTGCTTCTCGAAGGGGAATGGCGTATCGGCCACCGCCACCGGCGGATGCCCTATATGCAAATACACCCACACGCCGACAGGAACCACCAGAAGCCCGAGAATCAGCCCAATGACAAATTTCATGCGTCGCGTCTGCCCTCAATTGCGGAAGATATCAACCCCACTTCTCGGCATCCTTGCATGCCCGTGAATTTTCCGCAATTGCCCCGCTGCGCCCTTTCCCGCCGCCTTTGAGGAAATGCCGCCCCGCTCAACGCCCCGCAGATGGTTTAATACAGAGAGCAATCTTCTTCCTTACGGGTAGTGGAGGCATTCAGGTTCATGCATGGTCGCAAGTCTCTCGGATACGCCCTGTATCCGCTTCTGGCTGTCCTTCTTTTAGCTCCCTTCACCCTGCGTGCTCAAAGCACGACGCCTCAGAACCAGACGCAGAACCCTCCTCAGAACCAGAGCCCGTCTCAGACCTCTCCCGCCATCGTCCCTCCGGAGTCCAACCAGCCCGCGCTCCAGGAAACCAACCCTGACCAGCGTGCCCAGGTCCTCCGCGAGGCCCAGGCCCGCGTCAATGCGCGCCGCAAGATCCGCATCCGGCAAATCATCGCCGACACTTACAGCCACAAATATGAGCTGGACTTCGGTGGCGCGTACCTCCGCTTCAATCCGGGCAAATCCCTGCAGCGCATGAACGAAGCCGGATGGCAGATCGCCATCACCGACTTCCGCTATGGCAATCTCGGCCTGACCGCCGATTTCCGCGGCTACTACGGCACCGCATACGCCGGCCCCAACCCCTATTCCGTCTACAATCCCAGCATCAGCCAGTACACCTTCCTCGGTGGACCCTCGTATCGCTTCTTCCGGGGCCAGCACTGGACCTGGACCGCTCAGGGTCTCGCCGGCGCCGGCCACGGCAACTTCGGCACCGGCACCAATGGACTGCCCCCGCAACTCATCGGCCTCTTCACCGACTCCACCGTCCTGAACGTCGATGCCGGCGTCTCCGCCGACTACAACCTGGGCCCCGGCCTCGCCCTCCGCTTCAACGCCAACGATCTCTTCACCGATTACAACAGCACCTTCAAAGAGAACCGCGGCGCCGGCCTCGGCATCATCTACCGCTTCGGCCGCAGATAACCGGCCCCAATCCCGATATAACCCGGCTGCCCCATTCTCGGGCGCTCCATGGCCCGGCGCTCAGGTGAGAGACTGCGATGCGTCTATGCTGGAGCGGCGGCATCTCAATGGAGGGGATTCCCATGAACCAGTCGTTCGATGCCATTGTGGTGGGGGCAGGCCAGGCCGGCCCCTCGCTCGCCCATCGCCTGGCCAAAGCCGGATGGCGAGTGGCCATGGTGGAGCGGCACCTTTTCGGCGGCACCTGCGTGAACGTCGGCTGCACACCCACCAAGGCCATGGTGGCCAGCGCCCATGCCGCGCATCTGGCGCGACGCGGCGGCGACTTCGGCGTGAGCGCGGGGCCGGTCAAGGTGGATTTGCGCGCGGTGATGGCGCGCAAGGAAGCGGTCGTCGCGCCGTCGCGGACCGGGGTGGAGAAAAGCCTGCGCGAGGAGAAGAACTGCACCGTCTTCACGGAAACGGCGACGTTCACGTCGCCGACAACGATGCGGGTAGGCGACGTGACGCTGGAGGCGCCGAAGATTTTCCTGAACGTGGGCGCGCGGCCCACTGTGCCGAAGATGTCCGGCGTGGAATCGGTTCCCTTCCTGACCAGCAGCACGATCCTCGACCTGGAAGAACTCCCCGAGCACCTGATTGTTGTCGGCGGCGGCTATGTAGGGCTGGAGTTCGCGCAGATGTTTCGCCGCTTCGGTTCGGCGGTGACCGTGGTGGAGAGGAGCGCGCGCCTGGCTCCTCGCGAAGATGAGGATGCGTCGCGGGTGATCGACGAGATCTTCCGCAACGAGGGGATTGGTATTCGCACCCGGGCCAACTGCATTCATATGGAGCAGAGCGGGCGCGAGGCGACGGTGGGGGTGGAATGCAATGAGGGCGCTCCGCACGTCGCCGGCTCGCATGTGCTGCTGGCCGTGGGCCGCACGCCCAACACCGACGACCTGGGTCTGGCCGCGGCCGGCATCACGCCGGATGCGCATGGGTATATTCCCGTGGACGATCAGCTCCGCACCAGCGTTGCGGGGATTTACGCTCTGGGCGACTGCAACGGGCGCGGCGGCTTCACCCACACGTCCTACAACGATTTCGAGATCGTCGCCGAAAACCTGCTCGATGGCGCGTCGCGCCGGGTGAGCGACCGCATTTACGCGAGTGCTACCTATATCGATCCGCCGCTGGCGCGCGTCGGGATGTCGGTGGAAGAGGTGCGGCGGACGGGGCGGAAGGCCCTCGTCGGCATGCGACCCATGACGCGCGTATCGCGTGCGATCGAGAAAGGCGAGACGTTTGGCTACATCAAGGTTCTGGTCGATGCGGAAACGCGGCAGATCCTCGGCGCGACCGTCTTCGGCACGGGTGGGGACGAGGCGGTGCACTGCATCCTGACCGCGATGTACGCGCACCAGCCCGCTTCGCTGCTCACGCATTCGGTGCACATTCATCCGACCGTGGCGGAGCTGATTCCCACGACGCTGGAAGATCTGAAGCCCCTGTAGCGCCAAGCCGCGCACTTGCGCTCGCGGGTTCGGGGAGTGAATCTAAAAACAGATGCGCGCCGCTGTTCTGCACCATCCCGCACCGATTACCGAGCGCCCACTGGCGATCGAGGAGTGCCCTGTGCCTGTACCGGGTCCGGGCGAAGTCCTCCTGAAGGTGGAAGCCTGCGGGGTCTGCCGGACGGACCTGCATATCACCGCCGGAGAGCTGAAGCCTCTGCGGGACGCGATCACGCCGGGCCACCAGATTGTCGGCCGGATCGAGAAGCTCGGCCCCGGAGTGGATTCCGTGCAGATGGATCAGCGGGTGGGCGTCTCGTGGCTGGGCGGGACGGACGGCACCTGCCCGCTCTGCTGCAAGGGGTGTGAGAACCTCTGCGATCGTCCCACGTTTACTGGCTACTCAGTGGATGGCGGCTATGCGGAGTACGCGGTGGCGCGCGCGGATTTTCTGATTCCGCTGCCGATCGATGCTGCGGCGACGGATCTCGCGCCGTTGCTCTGCGCGGGGATCATCGGCTTTCGCAGCCTGCGTGTGGCGGAGGTGGCTCCGGGCGACCGGGTTGGACTCTTCGGCTTCGGGGCGTCGGCGCATCTGGCCATCGAGGTATTGAAGGCCTGGAATTGCGAGGTCTACGTCTCGACGCGCGGCGCGTCGCATCAGAAGCTGGCGCGCGAACGTGGAGCGACGTGGGTGGGCGATGCGACCGAGCGGCCGCCGGTGCCCCTGGATTGCGCCGTGACCTTCGCCCCGAGCGGCGAGGTGGTGCTGGCCGCGCTGGCTTCGCTGCGCAAGGGCGGCATCGTGGCCATCAATGCGATTCACCTCGACCGCATCCCGCAGTTCGACTACGATTCCCTGCTCTGGGGCGAACGCCAGCTGCGCAGCGTCGCTAACATGACGCGCCAGGACGGCCGGGACTTCATCGCCCTGGCGGCGAAGATCGGGATTCGCCCGCGGACGACCGTGTTTCCGTTGGAAAAGGTGAACGAGGCGCTCGAGGCCGTGGCCGGCGACCGTGTGGATGGGGCGGCCGTGGTTGTGCCTTGATCGGTCGGCTCAGGGGGTGTCCACCACAGAGAACACAGAGCGCACAGAGAGTCTCGCCCGCCGCAACATGGGCGGGTGCTACGCCTGATTTGTAACGCTCTCTGTCACAAGGGCCAGCAGGAATCCGTCGTAACCTTTGCGCCCGACGGTCTGGATCGTAGTCGCGGTCACGCGCGGCTCGCGGCGGATGGCCTCATTCATCTCGTGGATGCCGCGCGAACTCGTATCGCGCGCCGTCGGCTTCGCGACGGCGCCCCCACGAACGACATTGTCCACCAGAATGGCAGTCCCCGGACGCGAGAGCCGCACCGACGCTTCGAAATAGGCGGCCGCGTTCTCCTTGTCGGCGTCGATGAAGATGAAGTCGAAGGGCCCGGTGAGCTGCGGCAGGATCTCCAGCGCCAGCCCGAGCCGCTGGTCGACAAGGTGGGAGAGTCCCGCGCGGGCGATATTCTCGCCGGCCACCTTCAGGTGGGTGGGATCGGCTTCCAGCGTGACGAGGCGTCCGCCCGGGGGCAAGGCGCGCGCCAGCCAGATGGTGCTGTAACCGCCGAGGGTGCCTATTTCGAGGATGCGGCGCGCTCCGTGCATCCGCGCCAGCAGGTGGAGGAATTTGCCCTGGCTGGGGGTGACGGCGATATCCGGCAGCCCGGCGGCGGCGCTGGCTTTCAGCGCTGCGTCGAGGATGGGGTCGGGCGGGATCAGAAGGTCTTCGACGTAACGGTCGACCTTCGTCCATCGCGGATTGCGCAGTCTCAAGGCCACGCGAGGAGTCTCCTGGGAATTGGGTTCAGGCCGAGACCAGCTCGGAAAAATCGGCGATCTTCGAAAACGCCCCCAGTACTGTGCCGATCAGCTGCAGCCGATTGTCGCGCAGCGACTTTTCATCGACCATCACCATGACCTTGTCGAAAAACAAATCCACGTGGGGCCGCAGCGTTGCGATCTTCTCAAGGGCCTGGCGATACTCCTGCTTTCGCTGCAATTCCTCGACTACGGGCGCCAGCTGCACCGCGGCCGCGTTCAGGGCCTTCTCCGCAGGATCCTGCAACAAGTCCTGGCTCACAAATCCGAAGTCTATGCCGGGATTCAGGAATCCTTTCTCCTCCGCCTGGCGCAAAATGTTTTTGATTCGTTTGAAAGCCGCAGCGATGGCCGCCAGATCGTCCGATCCGCGGACCGCGGTCAGGGCCTCGGCGCGGGCAATCGCATCTCGCATGTTGTCGGAGCGGACGGCGAGCACGGCGTTGACCACGTCGTACGCGAAGCCGCGCAGCTCGCGCAGCCAAAACTCCAGACGCTCGCGGAAGAAGGCGACCAGCTTATCCTTCGCGGTCTCGTCCAGAGTGGCCGGTACCGCCTGGAAAAGGTCGGAACGCACCAGCGGCAACCCGGTCTCGGCCAGGATCTTCACAATGGCGTTGGCGGCACGGCGCAGGGCGAAGGGATCCTTGGAGCCGGTGGGCTCGAGGCCGATGCCGAACATGGCCACGATGGTCTGGATGCGGTCGGCGATGCCCAGCACCTGACCTTCGACCGTGGGCGGGATGGGGTCCTCTATGGCGGCCGGCGAGTACTGCCAGTAGATTGCCTGGGCGGCCGTTTCGCCGAGACCCTGGGCGCGCGCATACAGGCCGCCGACGATGCCCTGCAGTTCGGTGAACTCTTTGACGAGTTCTGTGGTCAGATCGGTTTTGGCCAGCAGCACGGCCTTGCGCAACCCGGCAACGTCCACCGCGACGCCCCGCTCAGCCAGCAACTCAGCCAGGCGCTCGGCGATTGCAAGGTTGGCCTGAGTCTTGTCCCAGTAGCTCCCCAGCTCCTTGTGGAAGGTGACCGACTTCAGCATCTCGACGCGATCTTCCAGAGGCGTCTTCTGATCCACGCGCCAGAAAAACCGCGCATCGTTGAAGCGGGCGCGCAGCACGCGCTCGTTGCCGTGGCGGATGACGTCGATACCCTTCTCTTCCGGATGCGTATTCAGGACTGCCAGGAAATACGGCTCCAGCTTGCCCTGGACATTCTCCACGGCGAAGTACTTCTGGTGGTCGCGCATCACCGTGACCAGCACTTCTTCCGGCAGCGCGAGATATTCGGGGTCGAAGCAGCCCAGCACCACAGAGGGCCACTCGGTCAGGTGCGTGACGGTTTCCACCAGGGCGGCGTCCTCGCGCCAGCGGGCGCCGGGTACGCTGCGGGTTTCGAGATCGAGCGCCTTGCGGATGCGGTGCCGCCGCAGCTGCACGTCGGCGGTGACGCTGGCTGATTCCAGAACACCGAGGTAGTCGTCAGGATGATCGATCGACAACGGAGCATTGCCATGCAGAATGCGGTGGCCGAAGGTCTGATTGGACGCCTGTACACCTCCGAACTCCACCGGGACGACGGCATGATCGAGCAGCGCCACCATCCAGCGTACCGGCCGCACAAAGCGCTCCGGCTTCAGCAGCCGCCAGTACATATTTTTCGGCCAGTACAGCGCCGCCAGCTCGGCCGTCAACAGATCGCCCAGAACTTCAGGCGCTCCGCGGCCCTTCTGCAGGGCCTTCGCGGCGACGTATTCGCCCTTCGGGGTGGTGATTTTTTCCAGCGCCGCCACATCCACGCCGGCCTTGCGGGCAAAGGCCTGACCGGCGGCCGTGGCCTGTCCGTCTTTGAAGGCGACGCTCCATGCCGGGCCTGTCATCTCACGGGTCGCATCGGGCTGCCGCGCCAGAACGCCATTCACCTGCACGGCCAGCCGTCGCGGCGTGGAGTAGCTGTGGACCTCGTGCTCCTCGGCCAACAACCGTTCCCGGCGCAGCAGCTCCACCACGCGCTCGGTCAGCTCGGCCTCGGCGGCGGCAATCATGCGCGCCGGAATCTCTTCCATCCCTGCTTCGAACAGTAAGTCTGCCATCGCGCTACGCGGCCTCCGCTCGCTGTTTTTGTGCCGCGTACGCTTTGGCGACGCCCACCACCATGTTGCGAATGCGCGCCATCACAGCCACGCGCTCGGTCACGGAAATCGCTCCCCGCGCATCCAGCAGGTTGAACAGGTGCGAGCACTTCAGGCACAGCTCATAGGCGCCCAGCACCGGGAAGCGGCGCAGCGCCACGCGCACATCCTCGTCCGGCGGCGGGCTGCCGCCATCATGCACCAGGCGGTCGTGAATCTTCTCGTGGCGCTCGGCGGCTTTCTCGGTCCGGAAGCTCTTGTGAAATTCATCCAGCAGCGCCTGGCACTCGGCCTCATACAGCCGCAGGTGCTCCCAGAGCTTGCCGATGTCCGCTGCCTCGAAATTGTAGACCGAGAGCTGCAGCTCATCCTGCAGGCGAATGTCGCCGTAGGTCACTGCGCGCCCGGTCTTCGGATCGCGCGCCCAAACGATGTCATAGATCGAATCAACATCCTGCAGAAACGCGGCAATCCGCTCCAGGCCGTAGGTGATCTCGCCGGAGATCGGATCGAGGTCCATGCCGCCACACTGCTGGAAGTAGGTGAACTGGGTGATCTCGAGGCCGTCGAGCATCACCTGCCAGCCCACCCCCCAGGCGCCGCCCACCGGCCACTCCCAGTTATCCTCTTCGAACTTGATATCGTGTTCGCGCAGGCGAATGCCGATCGCCTCCAGCGAGTCGAGGTAGATGTCCTGGATATCCGCCGGCGGCGGCTTCAGGATCACCTGCAGCTGGGTGTGCTTATAGAGGCGGTTTGGATTGTCCCCATAACGCCCGTCTGCCGGGCGCCGCGAGGGCTGGGTGTAGGCGATGGCCACCGGCTGCGGCCCCAGCACGCGCAGAAAAGTATCCGGCGACATGGTGCCCGCCCCCACCTCCACGTCATAGGGCTGAGCCAGCACACATCCACGCTCCGCCCAGAAACTCTGGAGGCGCAGCAGCAATTCCTGAAAGGTCAGCGCCTGCGTCGCCGCCCGTTTACCCGATACAGAACCCATTGCAGTCAAAGGCCACCCGAATGAGAGAGAAAAAATGCTCTCTCGATTCTATCGGCACCGGCCCCTTGTCGCATGACCCACAGTGTGTAAGGTGTCTGCGGAGGCAGCAGCGGGCTGGGGAAACGACGCTCACTGCCCCGCGGCGATCTTCTCCGTCTGCCGCGACATGCGCGCCGTCCGCTCGACCTTCTCCCAGTTGAACGGCCGGCCTTCCACCGCCCGTTTGAGCGTCCGGAAGAGAACGATGGAGAAGAGCTGACGGTAGGAGAATCGCTGTAGCCAGATGTGCGGGAGCAGCCACACATCGCCCTTGTTGGCGGGGTGCCGTGGTTCGAGGCTGAAAGCCAGCACCGAAGTCACGAAATCGATCAGCAGGAACCCCAGGAAGTAAGCCACCAGCTTGTCGAAACTGGCCGCGCTGGCCGTTTCCGGATGGTAGTGCAGGTCGATCAGATACTGAATCACGCCGGCGGCAAACATGATGTCGATAAAAGGCGACACCAGCGGCAGCAGGATCTGAAAGATGAGAATGTTAGGCAGGGCAAAGAAGCCCATGGCCCGATTGGTCCGCGCGGCTGCGCGATGTTTGAAGACCGCCTGCAGAATCCCAAATGACCAGCGGAACCGCTGCCGCATCAGGCTGCGGGCTGTGGCCGGCGCCTCGGTAAAGGCCAGCGCGCGATCGTCGTAGATTACCTTGTAGCGGTGCTCCAGCAGATTCATGGTCAGGTCGGCGTCCTCGGCCACCGTGTTCACCGGATACCCGCCCGCCCGCTTCACGGCTTCCGTCCGCCAGGCTCCGATCGCGCCGGGCACCACCGTCACCACGTCGAGCAGGTCCATGGCGCGCCGCTCGAAGTTCTGGCTGGTGATGTATTCGAGGGCCTGCCAGCGCGTCCACAGGTTCACGCGATTGCCCACTTTCGCGTTCCCCGCCACCGCGCCCACGCGCTTGTCGGCAAAGTACCGCACCAGCCGCCGCACGGCATCCGGGGCAATCACCGTATCGGCGTCGATGCCGACAAACACTTCCTCGTCGACATGACTCACCCCGAGGTTCAGCGCCTCGGCTTTGCCGGCGTTCGGCTTGGTGAGGACCAGCAGCCGGCCCTCGGCAATCTCCTTCGGGTACGCATCCCGTGCCACGTCGAAGGTCGCATCCTCTGAACCGTCGTCGATCACGATGACGCGGATGTGCGGATAATTCGAATGCAGCACCGATCGGATGGTGCGAACGATCACCTTTTCTTCGTTGTAGGCCGGAATCAGCACGGCGACGAGAGGCTCGTAGATGCCGGGGGGAATCCGTCGCTTGCGCAGCCGGTCGATCAGGGCGAAGATGCCGATGAGCACCAGGCGCGCGCTCATCAGCACGTCGCCGATGAAGAACATGTCGACGACGAAATGCGCGAAGAACCCCATAAAGAAGAACGCCACCGAGTCAATCCGCGCCTGCCAGCGCATCTTTGGCGCGATTGGCGGCATGACCTCCGCCGTGGTCTTCCCCATCAAGTCGGAGACCTGCACGAACTGGTAGCCCTTTGACCGCAGCGTGGTGATCAGCAGCGGCAGCGCCGCCACCGTTGCCGAGCGATTGCCGCCTCCGTCGTGCATCAGGATGATGCTGCCCCGCATCCACGGGTGGGTCTTCATCTCGTCCAGCTGCTGCAGCACGCTGTCGGTGATTTCCTGGGGCGACTTGCGCGGGTGTTCGTTCCAGTCATCGGTGTCGATCTTGTCGCCGATGATGGTGTAGCCCATCTGCTGGATGCGGTAGGCGGGCGCGGCTTCGTCGTTGGTGTCCGGCTCCTGGTCAATGGAATAAGGCGGCCGGAAATAGAGCGGCTGGACACCGAGTTCCGCCGCAAACAGACGCTCGGTCCAGTTCAGCTCCTCCTGCAGCTCGAAAGGGGGAATGTCGCTGATGTCCGGATGCGTGTATGTGTGGTTGCCGATCTCATCTCCATCGGCGATGTAACGCTTCAGCAGACCGATGTTGTTCTGCGCCTCCTCGCCGATGACCATGAACGTCGCGTGCACGTGATACTTCTTCAGAACATCGAGGATTCTCGGCGTCCATACCGGGTCCGGGCCGTCGTCAAAGCTAAGCGCCACTTTATGCGGCTCGTACCCGTACTGCTGGATCATGTACGAGTGCGGCAACCGGGTCATGTCTTCGTCGATGACGGTGAAGTTCTCCGCGTCCATCTGGATGGTGCGCTCGCCCGTCTGGGGGGGCGCCTCGATGCGCAGAATGTCGCCCTCGCCCTGAGGATCCACGTTCACGCCCGGTGGCACGGTGCGCAGCTGTTCGGGAGCATCCTTCGCGTTCGGGCGGTCCCAGATCTGCCACAGCGACGGATCCTCTTCGCCCAGCCGCCACAGGGCAAACGTGCGCAGGCCCATCTGCCGCCCGTCGCGCAGCTCATTCAGCGCCGTCACCCCGTCCAGAAACCAGACCTCGTGGCGCAGATGCGCGTCCTCGTCGTCGTAGGCGAAGTGCGGGTTCAGCTCATCGCCTTCCAGGTGCACATTCGCATCCGCGTCGGCCGCCAGCTGCCAGGCATCCTGCACAGTCAGATCGTCCACATTGACGACCTTGCTGGAGGGCTTCTTTCCCTTTTCCGGCAGCGGCATCGCCCAGTCGAATCCGTAATTGCCGATGCCGCAGATGACTTTGCTCTTCGGCACCAGCTTCAGCACCCGGGTCAGGTTCGCATCGAACCACACTTCGCCGGCCACCGGGCCGGGGCCGCTGGTCTCCTCGTGCTCGTCGTAGTTCATCAGGATGATGCCGTCGCTGTTCTGCGCGACCTGCTTGATAAAGGCGTCATCCGCCGAGACCTGGACGTTCACGTAAATCTTTAACTTTTTCGCCCTAAGATCGCGATGCAGCTCGCCAATCCACTCCGCGTACAGAGACTCGTCTTCCACCGGAACCTGCTCGAAATCCAGGCAGATGCCCCGATACGACGGGTTGGCGTACAGGAACTTATCCAGCTGCAGGTGCAGCCGATCGCGGGCCGCCCGGCTCTGCAACATCTTGCCAATAATGTCGCCCGTCCATTGCCCGGTCAGGGTGTTGTAGTCGTTCAGCATGGGGAACACATCCGTGTCCTCCTTCGCTGCTTCGATCACGTTCTTCACCCGGTTCTGCGGGTCCACGCCATGCACGCCCGCCGCATCGACCACGTTGTAAAAGTGCACCGGGAACAACGGAGTCGCGGATACCAGGTTGCCGTCCGGCGTGACCACGTGCAGCCAGTCCGGAAACAGCATGTCGATCTGGTGGATGTGCGCCTTCAGCGAGGAGTAATCCGGCTCATCGTTCTCGTAAAAGGCCGCCCGCAGCCCCTCATCCTGGTTCAGGATAATGTCCACCGGATGGCGGTGGGTCCTGCGCCGTCCCGGACGGCCCGGATGGGCCGCGAACTTGCGCGCCAGTTCCGGCTCTCTTTCCTTCAGGGCCTTATAGTTGCGCTTCTGGGTGGGCAGCAGCAGCTCCGGCAGCGTCTGCCGGGAGAGCACGCTGAAAGCGAAAACCACCAGCACCGCCGTGAGGCCGATAATCGACAAATCGGTCACTCGCCGGAGAATCTTCCGGCGCCGTTGCCGCGGATCGTAAAAAACCTGTTTCA
Organism: Acidobacteriaceae bacterium; assembly: GCA_049579805.1. Taxonomy (GTDB): domain Bacteria; phylum Acidobacteriota; class Terriglobia; order Terriglobales; family Acidobacteriaceae; genus Palsa-343. The sequence continues at coordinate 78,019 of JBAUOP010000169.1, read as the reverse complement.
TCATGAAATAGCGACAAATTCCATCCTACGATAGGGAACCGGACGACTGCGCCCCTTTTGCTGGCTCCCTGGCCAACCAGTAGTAGTCTGCGCCCACACTTCCGTCACCTTCGCTCCCAGGACGAACCGGCTGCAGGCTGTTCTAATAGTCCCAATGCCTCGTATGCGCCTGAAAGCATGGATGCTCCTCGCGCTGGCTCTGGCCGCCGGGGCCGCCCTGCGCCTCTGGTTCATTCACGCCTACCCCGAGGTTCAGGGCGACCCCCTCATTTACGGCGACATCGCGAAGAACTGGATGCTGCATGGCATCTATGGCCTCACCGGCGGACCCGCCGCCGCGGCGGGCGCGCCCGCTGCCGATCTCGTCCGCGGCATCCATCCAACTCTCATCCGCCTGCCCGGCTATCCGCTCTTCCTCATCCTCTGCTTCCGCCTCTTCGGCATGGAGCACTACCACGCGGTGATGTTCGCACAAACCGCCATCGATCTCGCCACCTGCCTGCTGATCGCCGGTTTCGTCCGCCGCATCTGGAGCCCCCGCGCCGGATGGTGGGCCCTGTGGCTGGCCGTGCTTTGCCCGTTCACCGCGAATTTCGCCGCCGTGCCCCTGACGGAAACGCCGGAGATCTTCTGCACCGCCCTCGGCTTCTACGCGCTGGCCCGTTTCCTCGCCGCGCCCCGCTGGGCCTCGCGCTCGACCTGGGCTCTGCTTCTGGCCTTCGCCTGGAGCTACGCCACCCTGCTCCGCCCCGACGGCGCTCTGCTCGCCGTCGCCCTCTGCCCAGCCATGGTCTTTTATGGATACAAACGCTGGGGCCTGGCTCCCATGGTGCGCTGGGCGCTGATTTCCGGCCTGATTTCGGTGCTTCCCTTTGTCGCGTGGACGATCCGCAACGAGCGCACCTTCCATGTCTTCCAGCCCCTGGCGCCGCGCTACGCGGTCGATCCCGGCGAGGATGCCGATCCCGGCTTCAACCGCTGGACAAAAACCATCTGTGTCGACCTCGCCTGCACGTGGGAGGTTTACTGGAACGTCAACTCCGACCCCATCGAGCTCGCCGATCTCCCCGCGCGCGCGTTCGATTTCCCCCGGCAGTACGACCAGACCCGCAACCTCCTCGATGAATACAATCGCAAAGCGACGCTGACCCCGCAGCTCGATGCCGCCTTCGCCGCCCTGGCCGCCCAGCGCATCCACGACCACCCCTTCCGCTATTACGTGGAGCTGCCTCTGGGCCGTCTGGCCGACATGGCCTTCCGGCCGCGCACCGAGTTTCTGTGGATTGAGCTCCGCTGGTGGCAGTACAACCGCCATCATGCCGAAACTGAGTTTTCGTACGCGTACGCGGGCCTGAATCTTGCTTACTTCATCGCCGCTGTCGTGGGATTTCTCAAGCGCCCGCCGCTCCGTGGCGCCATGCTGGTCTTCATTCTGCTGCGCTGCGCCGTGCTTCTCACCCTCGAAGCGCCCGAGCCCCGCTATACCCTCGAATGGTTTCCGCCCCTCATCGCGCTGGCCGCCATCGCCCTCACCCGCAGGACCGTCAAGCCGTTCCTGACTTCCAATCCCTGATCCCTATTCCCTGTTGCCTATTGCCTGTTGCCTGTTGCCTGCCCTCACACATCCCCTTCATCCAGTCGCAGCTCCGTCACCTGAATCCGTCCCGTGCAGATCTTCAGAGGCTGAACGATTCCGAAGGTCCGCTGGCTGCCCGGGGCCGTTACCTGGATGCGAGCCACACGCGAGCATTCTGCGCCCGTCGTCCACACCACCTGAAAGGCCGCGACCGCATGCGGCATCAGCGTGACCACCGCGGAAGGCCCGTTCGCGCCGGCCGGAGTCTGCTTTCCAAACTCGGCCAGCACTTCCGTTGAGCTGACTCTCTGCGTGGTAACGTTGCCGATCCGCTCGCCTTCCGCGTTCAGCAGCGCCACCACCGGGTAGCCGCCCAAACGACACGGTACCGGCCCGCGATTCATGAAGGCCAGCTTCACCGACCGGAAGACCCCGTTCATATCGCCGGCGATCTCTTCAACTGAGAGCACCTCGGGGTCGCACGGGCCGGCGTGGGCTGCATCTTCTGCCGTCGCCCGCGGGATCAGCCGCGGGGTTCCGCCGGCCAGGATGTAGGGAGCATTGGGATTCGGATGGAGCGCGGCATCGTCGGGCGCCATCCCCGTCGCTCTGCTGCGCGCCAGATGCCCGCCGAGGCTCCCCGCACAGCCTGCGCACACGCTGAGTGCGCAGCCCGTGATCGCGGCCAACACCAGCGCTCTTCGCATGGAGGGGATCCTTCGTTCGGCCCGTTGGATGCGCCCCGGTCGATCGGTTGTTGTCCGCCAGGCCGCAGCCTGCCGCCCCCTGGCCGTTAGAATCGACGTATGAAGCCTCTTCACGGGCAGGTGGCTGTTGTGACCGGAGCGGCGAAGCGCATCGGGCGCGTCCTGGCTCACGCTCTGGCCGACGCCGGCGCTCACGTAGCCATCACCTGGCGCGAATCGGAAGCCGAGGCGCAGACCACGGTCGCCGAACTGGCCGAGCGCGGCGTTCTCGCCGCCGCCTTCCGCGCCGATCTGCGCGACCCCGCCCAGATCGCCTCCACCATCGAAGCCATCGCCGATCGCTTCAGCCGCATCGACATCCTCGTCAACAACGCAGGACGCTACGAAACCGCCGCCCTCGAGAGCATCACGGTGGAACAGTGGGATGCGATGTTCGAGACCAATACCCGCGCTCCGTTTCTCACGGCCCAGGCGGCGTATCCGCATCTGAAGGCCGCCCGCGGCCGCATCATCAACCTCGGCTCGCTCGGCGGATTGCATCCCTGGCCCACGCACGCCCATTACTGCACCTCCAAAGCCGCTCTCCACATGCTCACGCAGACCCTGTCCAAAGCCTTCGCCCCGGAGATCAGCGTGAACTGCGTCGCTCCGGGCATGATCGTCAACGGCGAAGTGTCGGAGGAATACGAGCACTTCGCCCGCCGCACGCCCATGCAGCGCAACGGTACCGCGCAGGATGTCGCCGCCGCGGTCCTGTTCTTTGCCACCGGCCCGCACTTCATTACCGGTCAAATTCTCAGCGTGGACGGCGGCCTCGGTCTGTAGGTCGCCCCGGCGGACCCTCTCATCTTCTCGTCCCACCCGCCGATAACGCGGGCAGAGCCTGTTTCGGGAGAGTCCTCAATGGCAATCTTTGCCTGGAGTGAATCGTACAGCGTCCACGTTCGGCAGATGGACGAACAGCACCAGAAATTGTTTGACATCATCAACGGCCTGGCCGAAGCGATGAAGAGCGGTAAGGGCGAGGCCGTAATCCGCGAAACGGTGGAGCAGTTGGCCATCTACACGCGCACGCACTTTCTTCAGGAAGAAGCCCTCATGCGGCGAGCGGAGTATCCTGGCCTAGCCACGCATCAGGCGCAGCACCACAAACTCATGGCCGATGTGGAACAGTACAAGAAAGCCCTTGAAGAAGGCCGCTCTGCCAGCCCCGTTTCCCTGTTGAACTTCGTCCGCCAGTGGCTGGTCCAGCACATCCGGCAATCGGACAGGGCCTATTCCGACCACCTGAACGCCCACGGCGTTCTCTAGACAACGGCTGGATCGAGCTTCCGGAAAGCGGCGGCCAGACTGCGCAGGAAGGGCTACTTCCTCAACAGCCGCGCCATCAGCCCCTTCGGCCTGACGGGCTCGTCCTCGTAGACGTACACACCTTCCGGCTCGGGCTGGGGAGGCAGCGGCTGGTTATTGAACGCCGCTCGCGGGTTCTCGACGCACAACCGCTCCGCCGTCTCGGTGCCGAACCGCTTCTCCACCCCCGCATACGCCGGCCGCAGCGCCGGACGCCGGCTCTCCATGTTGTGCGCGTCGGTGGCGATAAAGTGCACCCAGTTTCGCTGCAGCAGATTCCACGCCATCGCCTGCGCCCGCTTGCCGAACCGGCCCCCCAGCGACGCCGACGTGATCTGCACCAGACACCCCGTCCGCATCCACTCGAGCATCCGCTCCGGTTCCTTCTGCAGGATCGGGTTCCGTTCCGGATGCGTGATGATCGGCCGTATCCCGCGTACCGTGAACTCGTAAAAGGTGTCGCCGATGCTCTGCGGAATCATAAACTCCGCAAACTCCACCAGCAGATACTTCCCCTGGTTGATGGTGAACTTCGTGGGATGCTGCAGAGCGTCCTCGATATTGTCGAAGGAAAGATGGAAATCGCAGCCCAGGCCCAGGTGCATGTCTTCGCCCAGGCGAGCCCGGATCGCTTCCATGCGCTCCCGGTTCTTCTCCGGATTAAATTCCCAGGTGTCGTTGGCGTGCGGCGTGCACACGATGTGCGTGATCCCGTCGGCGGCCGCCGCTTCCGCCTGCGCCACAGAGCCCTCGATGTCTTTGGGCCCGTCGTCCGTTGCATACAGCAGGTGGTGATGGATGTCGATCATGGCTGTTGCGCCAGCGCTCCCACCAGCGATTCGAAAATCTTAAACCCATCCGACGATCCCAGCAGCGCCTCACTGGATCGGTCCGGATGCGGCATCATTCCCAGCACGTTCCGCCCCTCGTTCAGGATGCCCGCGATATTCTCGATCGAACCATTGGGATTCGCCTCTGGCACGATCGCTCCCTCGGGCGTGGCGTAGCGAAATACGATCCGATCCTGGCGCTTCAGCTCCGCGAGCGTCCCCTGGTCGCAGAAGTAGTTCCCTTCCATGTGCCCAATCGGGATCTTCAGCACCTGCTCTTTCGCCAGCGTGCGCGTAAACGGCGAGTCGTTCGTCTCGGTCCGCAGATAGACCTGTTTGCAGACGTATTGCAGCCCCGCATTGCGCATCAGCGCGCCGGGCAATAGACCGGCCTCGCACAGGATCTGAAACCCGTTGCAGATCCCCAGCACCAGGCCGCCGTCGGCCGCAAACTTCTTCACCGACTGCATCACCGGCGAGAAGCGCGCAATCGCCCCCGTCCGCAGATAGTCTCCATACGCAAACCCGCCCGGGACCAGGATCACATCGCAGTTTTCCAGGCTCGGCGAGTCATGCCAGAGGAAGACCACCGGCTGATGAGCAATCGCCGCCACCACGTTGTAGGTGTCGTGATCGCAGTTCGATCCAGGAAAGACCAGAACGCCAAATTTCATGTCTGTTTTAAGGTTAGCAGGTTACAAATTGGGTCGGCGAGCGCCTTCGGAGGCTCCTTCAACTGCCGGATCGGACAGGAGCTTCACGGTTCGTTGTTCCCTCTCCCCTGCACCCTGTACCCTTCGTGGATGCCAGGCGCAAGCCAGGCATCCATGAGAGCCAGCACCCTCTCGCACTGGATCCGGTGCCGCTCCCGCTTGTCCCGCACTTTCCGGCGCGTCTCCTCGTCCAGGGGCTCCAGCAAATCGAATGTAATATTCGCCGGCTGAAACCGCTTCGGATCGGCTTCGGTCACATACCTCACCAGGGATCCCAGCGCCGTTCCCCTCGGCACCGGCTCCGGGCTCTCGCCGCGTGCGATCGCCGCCGCGTACCTCCCCGCCAGCATCCCGGTGGCGATCGATTCCGTGTACCCCTCGACGCCCGAAATCTGCCCGGCAAAGAAGATCCGCGGGTGCTCCTTCATCTGCAGAAGCTTGCCCAGCACCTTTGGAGCATTGATGTAAGTGTTGCGATGGATCTGCCCGTACCGCAGGAACTTAGCGGTTTCCAGACCCGGAATCATCCGAAAGATCCGCGCCTGCTCGCCAAACTTCAAGTGATTCTGGAAGCCGACCAGGTTATACGAGTCTGAGCGCAGATTCTCCACCCGCAGCTGAACCACCGCCCACGGCGTTTTCCCCGTCCGCGGATCGCGCAGCCCCACCGGCTTCATCGGCCCAAAGCGCGGCGTGTCGCGCCCGCGCCGCGCCAGCTCCTCAATGGGCAAACAGCCTTCAAAGTAGTCGAGTTTTTCCCACTCCTTCGCCTCGACGCTTTCCGCCGTCATCAGCGCGTCATGGAAGGCTTCATATTCCGCCTGCGTCATCGGGCAGTTGATGTAGTCCGCGGTTCCCTTGTCGTAGCGAGCCGCGAGATAGACCTTCTCCCGATCGATCGAGTCCGCCTCCACGATGGGGCTGATCGAGTCGTAGAACGACAGATGTTCGCTCCCCGTCAGCCGCGCGATCTCCTGCGACAGCGCCGAGGAGGTCAACGGTCCCGACGCAACAATCGTGATGCCGTCTTCCGGATCGAGCCGGGTCACTTCTTCCCTGTGCACCGTGATCCGCGGCTCCCCGGCGATCCTCTCCCCAATCAGCCGCGAGAACTCCACCCGATCCACGGCCAGCGCATGTCCCGCTGGAACCGCGCTCGCGTCGGCACACTCGAGCAAAGGCGACCCCGCGCGCCGCATTTCCTGCTTCAGCAGCCATGGCGCGGTGTTCTCGCTCTCGGACTTCAGCGAGTTGCTGCAAACCAGTTCGCCGAATTCCGCCGTCTGGTGCGCCGGCGTCATCTGCACCGGCCGCATTTCACAGAGGTCCACCTCCACGCCCATCCGCGCAGCAAGCAGCGCGGCCTCGGGGCCGGCCAAACCTCCGCCGATGACGCGAATCTTCATGACTGATCCTGAACGGCCCCATCCAGAGCCGCCACGCGCGCCAGGGCCTCGTCGCCCAGACGCATCCGCTTCCAGGCATCCAGCGGCTCCGCTCCGAGCGACTTGTAGAAGTCAATTGCCGGTGTGTTCCATTCCAGCACGTGCCAGTAGAGCAGTGCGCATCCGCGCTCCACGGCCACCGCCGCCACTTTTGTCAGCAAAGCCTTGCCAATCCCTCTCCCGCGAAACCGCGGCCGCACAAACAGATCCTCCAAATGCATCGACCGCCCACGCCACGTCGAATAGACGGGAAAGAACAGCGCGAAACCGGCTGACTCGCCGTCCTCTTCGGCAACCAGGCACTCGAAATAGCGTTCTGCGCCCGCTGCCGGAAACCCATCCCGCAGCAACTCCGCCGCGTCCACCTTCACCGCATCCGGCTCGCGCTCATACTCGGCCAGCTCCCGCACAAACTGGAGAATCAGCGCCGCATCCTCCGCCCGCGCCCATCGAATCGTCGTCATGGGATCAATCGTAAATACGAAAGCCCCACCGGTCATCACTCCGGCGGGGCTTTCGATATCAGCGAGTACGCTGTCCGCGAAAATCAGTTCTTAGTTTACGAGCCTTGATGCCATTTGTCGAGTAGTGCACGGTGGGCAAGGGAGTCGAACCCTAATGGCTGATGAGGCCACTCGACAGTTTCGCAGACAGCGTCCAGTACCCACTGGTAATACCCACCAAACACCGCCCACGAAGCTTCGAGATTAAAGCCTCTCCACCCAGCCGGCAAGTTACGATTGGCACGGTACACCAAGGTAGAAATGCCGTGCACATTCGGCTGCCGGAATCCCTCGGGCTGTTCTGAACTTCCTTCTTTCTCTTCCATCGGCAAATCCGGGCGGGCCACCAACTGCCCCCAACGCCGCCTCCCCCCGCCGGCGCCCCTCGCCGCACCGCCTGCCGGGCCTCTCCGCCCGCCCCTGCCGCCGTTTGAGCCTCCGCCGGTCGCCGGCTGATCGAAAGAGCCGCAATCGGATGTTTCCCTCGTAATCGCAGAGTGAATTTCATTCTTCCCATTTGGAATGTTTCGGTCCATCATAGGGGCGTTCGAAAGGGCTCCCATGCCGCACGCTGGCATCCTCTTCGCATCCTGGCTCCTGGTTCTGGCGCTCGCCACCCCAGCCGCGCCCCAGCGTCCTGACCGGCCTCAGCCCACTGCCTCGCCCGCACCGGTTCAACAACTCACCCCGGAAGTTCGCGGCGACCTGGCCATGATTCACCATCAATACGTTGCCGCCATCAACTTCTATCGCCAGACAACCCAGGACTCCGCCATTGTCTGGAACAAGCTCGGCATGGCCTGGCACCATCTTTTCGCCATGGATGAAGCGAAGCGCGATTATGAGCACGCTCTACGCCTGCGCCCCGACTATCCCGAGGCCCTGAACAACCTCGGCACCGTGTACTACGCGAATAAGAACTACAAAAAAGCCGTCCGCTACTATCGCAAAGCGCTGGCCTTCGACCCGCAGTCCGCGACCATGTACAGCAATCTGGGGGTCGCCTATTTTGCGGAGCGGAATTATGAGAAGGGCCTCCTCGCCTACCAGAAGGCCTTCGCCCTCGATGACACAGTCTTCAACGACCCCGACCACTTCAACGTCACCGAGCCACTGCCCGCCGGCAAGCTTGCCCAGCAGGATTACTGCATTGCCCGCATCCTGGCGCAGTCCGGCAAGACGGCGAGTGCGCTCGATTTTCTCCGCCGCGCGCTCAATGAAGGTTTCGAGGATCGCCGCAAGATCTTCGCGGACCAGACCCTCGCCTCCGTGCGCGCCACCCCGGGGTTCACCCGGCTGATGAGCGAACAGCAGCAGCATTAGCCGTGGGGTTGCGGGCCAGTTCCCCTTCAGCCCACCTTCAGCCTTCCTTAAGCTGCTGTTGATATTCTCAGCGCATGCTTTCTCCGGGCCTTTCGGCAAGCCTTGCGATCTTTCTCGTCGCGGGCACAGCGGTCGTCAGTGCCCGGCCAGCCTCTGCCGATTCCCTCCCCCAGGCCCCACAACCCGCCGCCACCGCCGCAAACAGCCCGGTTCCGGCCATCACCCTCGCTCAGGCGATGGCCCTCGCCGTCCAAAACGATCCGGCCTTCGCCACGGCCCGCGCGACCGCCGGCTCTGCCCGTCTCGACGCCGCTATCAGCCGCGGCGCTCTGCTGCCGAATGCCGGCGCCAACGGCGTCTTCACCTACACCGAGCCCAGCGGCTTTTTCGACTCCGGCGTTCCCTACGGCCTCCAGCATCTTCCCGTCTTTGTCGCCAACGATTCCGTCCACGAATACTGGGCGCAGCTCCTCGTCAACCAGAACATCAGCCTGCCGAATATTGCCAACTGGCGCCGCTCCCGCGCTCTGGCCGCGCAGGCTTCCGCTGATCTGGAAAGCGCGCGCCGCGATCTCCTCGTCCGCGTCGTGGCCGCGTATTTCGGCGTTATCGATTCCGCGGATAAGGCCGCCGTCGCCCAGCGCGCCCTGAACGAAGCCCAGTCCTTCGTCGACCTGACCCAGAAGCTCGAGAAGGGCCGCGAAGTTGCTTACGCCGATGTCGTCAAAGCCGACCTCACCCTGCAGCAGCGCCAGCGCGAATTCGGCGACGCCACCCTCGCCGCGGAAAAAGCCCGGCTCGATCTCGGCGTCCTGCTCTTTCCCGATCCTCGCACCCCCTACACGCTCGCGGACCAGAATCAGATCCTGGGTCCGCTGCCCGACGAAGCCACCGTACAGGCGGACGCCGCGCACAACAATCCTGACCTGCGCAGCGCGCTCTCCGCACTCAAAGCGGCACAGAACGAGGTCTGGGCCGCGCGCCTCGCTTATTTGCCGACCCTTGGCCTCAACTACACCTACGGGATCAATGCGCCGGAAATCGCCGCCAACGCGCCCGGCGGCGTGCGCAACCTCGGCTACTCCGCTTCGGTGACCATCAACGTGCCGCTCTGGGACTGGTTCTCTACCCAGGACAAGGTGCGCCAGAGCGAGCTTCGCGAGCAAGCCACCCAGGCGGCTCTCACCAACACGCAGCGCCTGCTCATCGCCCAGCTCGATGAGTACTACAACGAAGCCCTCGTTGCCGCCGGCCAGGTCGCCTCTTTCCGCACCAGCGTCGATACCGCGCGCGAAAGCCTCCGGCTCACCCGCCTCCGCTATTCCGCCGGAGAAGCCCTCGCTCTCGAAGTGGTGGATGCGGAGAACGCGATGGTCCAGGCCGAAAGCGCCCTCGCCGACGGACGCCTCCGCGCCCAGGTCGCCCGCGCCAACCTGCAAACCCTTACCGGAGTCCTCTGATGATGAAGACCCGCTTGCTCCCTGCCCATTGCCGATCGCTCTCGCGTGTTGCCTTTGTGTGTCTGCTCGTCTCTCTCGCCGGCTGCTCGAAGAATGAGGAAGCCGCTCCCACCGCGGTTTCCGTCGAAGCCGCCACCGCGCAGATCGAGCCTCTCACCGAGCACGTCGCCACGGATGCGGTTCTGAGTCCCGTCGCCCAGGCTGCGATTTCCCCAAAAATCACGGCCCCGGTGAAAAAGTTCTACGTCCAGCGCGGTTCCCATGTGAAAGCCGGCCAGCTGCTGGCCACCCTCGACAACAAGGATCTTCAGGCGGCCGTCACCGACAGCCAGGGCGTCCTCGACGCCGCCGACGCCACGTACCAGACCCAGGTCAACGCCCAGGTCCCTGAGGACTACCAGAAGGCCGAGCTCGACCTGGCCCAGGCCAAAGCCAACCTCGACCTCCAGCAGAGCATTGTTGCCAGCCGCAAGCAGCTCTTTGCCCAGGGCGCCATTCCCGGCCGCGATCTCGACACCGCCAAAGCCGCGCTGGTCCAGGCCCAGGCCGCTTACGATTCCGCTTCCAAACACCTTGTCTCGATGAAGCAGGTCAGCCGTGCCGCTGCGATCAAAGCCGCCCAGGGCCAGCTTGAATCCGCCCAGGGCAAATACCAGGGCGCCACAGCCCAGCTCAGCTACTCCGAAATTCGCAGCCCCATCGCCGGCGTGGTCACCGACCGGCCTCTCTTCGCCGGAGAAACCGCCGCCGCCGGCGCGCCTCTCATCACCGTCATGGATACCCGGGCCCTGCTCGCCAAAATCCATCTGTCACAGCCACAGGCACAGATGCTCAGCGTGGGCGATCCCGCCACCGTCGATGTCCCCGGCGTCAGCAAACCGGTTCCCGGCAAAATCACCCTTATCAGCCCCGCCCTTGACCCCGGCAGCACCACGGTCGAAATCTGGGTCCGCATCGACAATCCCAAAGGCTCCCTGCGCCCCGGCACCGCCGTCCGCGTCAATGTGGCGGGCCGCACCGCATCCAAAGCCCTCGTCGTCCCCTCCACGGCGATTCTCGTCGCCAGTTCCGGCAACTATGCCGTCATGGCCATCGGCAGCGATGGCGTTGCCCACCAGACACCGGTCACCACCGGCATTACCGACCATGGAGAGACGCAGATCCTCAGCGGCCTTTCCGCCGGCCAGCAGGTCGTCACTACCGGCGCCGCCTCCATGGACGACGGCACCCACGTCAAAGTCGCGCCTTCCACCGAACCTGACCCAAAGGCTGCTCCCGGCGAGGGCGAAGACCAGTGACCGGCGCCCCTCCACCCTCTGCTGACAATTCCTTCTGGCTGCCTCACTGGGCGCGCACCATCGTCTTCTTCACCCTTGTGCTGGCTGCGGCCGGCGCGTACCTCGCCTTCCACATCCCTATCTCCGTCTTCCCGCGCACCAACTTTCCCCGCGTCGTCATCGGCGTCGACAACGGCGTTATGCCCGTCGAGCAAATGGAAGTCACCATCACCCGTCCCATCGAGGACGCCGTCAACAGTGTGCCCGGCCTCCAGACCGTCGGCTCCATCACCAGCCGCGGCTCGGCGGAAATCGACCTCTTCTTCAGCTGGAACGTCGATATGTTCCAGACCCTGCAGTACGTCAACGCCGCAGTCAGCCGCGTTCAGCAATCGCTGCCCCCCACCGTGCAGATCTCCACCAACCGACTCACCTTCGCCACCCTCGACCCCATCGTCGGCTACGCCCTCACCTCGAAAAATGTTTCGCAGACGCGCCTCTGGGAGCTTGCCACCTACGACCTGAAGCCTCCCATCAATCGGCTCGACGGCGTCAGCGACATTGTCGTCCAGGGCGGCCAGGTCCCCGAGTACCACGTCATCCCCAGTACCGCTAAGCTCATCGCCGCCTCGCTCACCATCTCCGACCTCGTCAACGCCATTCAGCAGACCAACCTGGTCCAGTCCCCCGGCCTCTACACCGATCACCACCAGCTGATCCTGGGCCTCGTCGGCGATCAGGCTACGAATCTCCAGCAGCTCGCCAACATCTCCGTGAAAACCACGGCGGGCGGCGTTCCCATTCACCTCTCGGATATCGCTCAGGTCATCCCGGCCACCGAGCCCGTCTATACCATCGTCACTTCCAACGGCCAGCCGGCGGTTTTGCTCAACATCTTCCGCCAGCCCGACTCCAACACCGTCGCCGTCGCTGACGAAGTCGCTGCAGAAATCACGCAGCTCCGCCATGCTCTGCCCCCCGGCGTCGACATCGCCCCCTTCTACGACCAGTCGCACCTCGTCCGCGACAGTATCGCCAGCGTCCGCGACGCCATCCTCATCGGGCTCGTCCTCGCCGCCATCATCCTCGTCCTGTTTTTGCGCGACTGGACTGCCTCTCTGGTCGCCGGCCTCGTCATTCCCGTCACCATCATGGTGACGTTTATCGCCCTCTGGTCCTTAGGTCAGAGCTTCAACCTGATGACCCTCGGCGGGCTGGCCGCTGCTGTCGGCCTCGTGATTGACGATGCCATCGTGGTCGTCGAGAACATCGCCCTGCACCGTGAAGCCGGCGAGGATCGCATCGAAGCCGTCCGCAAGGCCTTCCAGGAAATCACGCGGCCTCTCATCGGCTCCACCATTACCCCCATCGTCGTCTTCCTGCCCCTCATCTCCGTCACCGGCGTCACCGGAACCTTCTTCCGCGCCCTCGCCCTCACCATGACCGTGGCCCTGCTCACCTCGCTCGCCCTCGCGCTTTCGTGGACCCCGGGCCTTTCTCTGTCCTTGCTCCGCGTCAAGCCGCGCCGAGCCCACGTCATCGCCATCGACACTGAACCCGCGCACCACCGCGATCTCATGGCGCCGGTTCTGCGCTTCCACGAGAAGGTCCTCCGCACCGCTCTCGCCCGCCCTTTTTGGCTCGCGGCCGTCTGCGCTCTCCTCATTCTCGGCACCTGGCTGGCCTGGCACGGACTCGGCTCCGACCTGCTGCCCGAAATGGACGAAGGCGCCTTCGTCCTCGACTACATCATGCCCGCGGGCAGTTCCCTGCAGGAGACCAACCGCGTCCTCCTCCACGTCAACCAGATCCTCCACCAGATCCCCGAGGTCACCACCACCTCCCGCCGCACCGGCCTGCAGATGGGCCTCGCCGCCGTCACCGAAGCCAACACCGGCGACTTCACTGTCCTGCTCACCGACCACCGCAGCCGCGGCATCGAGGCCGTCATGGAGGAGGCCCGCCAGCGCATCCACGCCGCCGAGCCTGAACTCGACATCGAGTTCACTCAGGTCCTCCAGGACATGATCGGCGATCTCTCCAATGCCCCCGAGCCCGTCCAGATCAAGCTCTACTCGTCCGATCAGGACCTCCTGAATCAGATCGGCCCCCGCGTCGGCGACGCCATCTCCAAAGTCCCCGGCGTTGTAGATGTCGAGAACGGCATCGATAACACCATCAGCGGCCCGGCTACCGTCTTTCAGGTCGATCCCGGTCTCGCCGCCCGCTTCGGATTTACCACCTCCGAAGTAGCCACCGACGCCACCTCCATTCTCGATGGGCTCACAACCCCGCAGCCGCTCATCCAGAACGGCCGTCCCTACACCGTCCGCGTTCGCCTCGACGCGGCCCACCGCACCTCGCTCGACGCCATCGAAAACACGGTCTTCGTCAGCGCCACCGGCAAACTCGCCACCCTGGGCTCTCTCGCTCACGTCCAGCAGTTGCCCCCGCAGAACGAAATCCAGCGCGAAAACCTGCAGCAGATGGTCGACGTCACCGGACGCCTCGAAGGCTCCGACCTCGGCTCTGCCATAGTCCGCGTCAAAAAAGCGGTCGCCGCTCTCCACCTGCCCTCCAGCGTCCGTATCTCTTACGGAGGCACGTACCAGGAGCAGCAGAAATCGTTCGCCGAACTGTTACAGGTTCTTCTCCTCGCTCTGGTCCTCGTCTTTGGCGTCCTGCTCGCGGAGTTTCGCAACTTCTCCGCCCCCACCTCCATCCTCGTCTCCTCCGTGCTTTCCACCTCCGGGGTGATCTTCGCCCTTCTCATCACCGGCACCACTTTCAACGTCGCCTCGTTCATGGGGCTCATCATGGTCATCGGCATCGTTGCCAAGAACGGCATCCTCCTTCTCGACGCCGATCAGCGCTTCCGCCGCGCCGGCCTCGCACCCCGCGATGCCATGATCCAGGCCGCTCGCCGCCGCCTCCGTCCCATCGTGATGACCGCCCTCGCCGCCATGTCCGGCATGCTGCCCCTCGCGTTCGCTCTGGGCCAGGGCTCCCGGATGCTTCAGCCGCTCGCCATCGCCGTCATCGGCGGACTGCTCATCTCCATGGCGCTCTCGCTCATCGTCACACCCGCCGTGTACTACTTCATGGCCCGCTAATAACGAGGTTTAAAACCAACCCGCCTGCCTTGCCTTGTTCCCCGCGAAAACCTGCGTTTTCCACCGCAAATTCCCACTTGGCCAGGCTCGAAGTCAGTTAACTTTGTGGTAATGTGGTTACCAAAGATCAGGTCGTAACACCCCACCTCCCAATCGCCGCCATACAACCAGCGCGGCCTGTCGCTCGACTAACCGTTTGCAGGAGCAGATTCCGACACGTACAGGGCTACAACACATGCTCCCGAAAGCAATTTCGAATGGTTAGTTCACCAGCTTTAGTCCTGGTTTCGCAGGTTCACCGCTGCCCGTCGAAGGTTCGACGGCTTTTGCTGTACGGCCCCTCAACACCCATGGGAAGCCCCTGCCCTGGTGTGTGTCCACGCTCGAACGCCCGCGTCCCACTCATCCAGGAGAATTGATGAGCCTGCATCTGCGCCGCATCTGCTTCCCGTCCCTGCTGCTTCTTCTGTCCCTCCCCGTAGTTGCCGTTCTCAGCGGATGCGGCGGCTCCTCCGGTCCTGCTCTCGCTGCTAAAACGCTCACGGCCCTCGCCGTTACGCCCGCCACTCCGAGTCTCACAGTCGGCGCCACGCAGCAGCTGACCGCCACCGCCACCTACAGCGATGGATCGAGTGCCAACGTCACCGGCTCCGCCACCTGGACCAGCAGCAACGCTTCTATCGCCAGTGTGACTTCCGGCGGCATGGCCACCGCTGTCTCCGCCGGCGCCGCAACTGTGACTGCCTCCCTGGGCGGCGTGAGCGGCACCAGTGCTTTCAGTGTCTCCGCGGCCGCTCCGACCCTTGTCTCCATCGCGGTCACTCCCGCCAGTCCAGCTTTAGCCGCCGGATCCACCCAGCAGTTCACGGCCACCGGCACCTATAGCGACGGCTCCACGCAAAATGTGACCGCCACGGCGACGTGGACCAGCTCCGCCACCGCCGTCGCGACCATCAGTGCTTCCGGCCTCGCTACCGCCGTCGCTCAGGGATCCACCACCATCTCCGCGGCGCTCAACGGTGTCTCCGGAACCGCCACTCTCACCGTGCCCACCGCTACGGGCCCCACACTTGTCTCCATCGCGGTCACTCCCGCCAGTCCAGCTTTAGCCGCCGGATCCACCCAGCAGTTCACGGCCACCGGCACGTACAGCGATGGCTCCATGCAAAATGTGACCGCCACGGCGACATGGACCAGCTCCAACACCGCCGCCCTTACCATCAACGCTTCCGGCCTCGCCACCGCCGTCGCCGCCGGCACCTCCACCGTCGCCGCCGCCGTCAACGGCATCACCGGGTCCACCACCGCCACTGTGGCCGTGAAGACCCTTGCTTCGATTGCCGTCACCCCCGCCAATCCCAGCTTCAGCGCAGGCTCCACCCGGCAGTTCACAGCAACGGCTACCTACACCGACAGCACGACCGGCAACATCACCACCACGGCGACATGGACCAGCTCCAATACATCCGCCGCCACCATCGACAGCTCCGGCCTCGCCACGGCCGTCGCCATCGGCACATCCACCATCACGGTCACTCAGAACAGCGTCCGCGGCAGCACCACGGCAACCATTACGGCCGCCGCACCCGGCGTGAACATCACCACCTGGCACGTGGATACCAACCGCAGCGGGCTGAACGACAACGAGACCATCCTCACGCCCTCCAACGTGAATACCACCTCCTTCGGCAAGCTCTTCTCCCTGTCCATCGACGGCTACGCCTACGCGGAGCCCCTGCTCATGTCCGGCATCACCATCAACGGCGCGAAGCACAACGTCCTCTACGTCGCCACCGAGCACGACAGCGTCTACGCCTTCGACGCCGATACCGGCGGCGCGCCGCTCTGGCAGGTTTCGCTCCTCCAGTCGGGTGAAACCCCTCTCACCGCCGGACCCATCCAGCCCTATGAAGGCGTCACGTCCACGCCGGTCATCGATCCCACCACTAACACCCTGTACGTCGTCTCCGCGCAGATCGCGTCGGGCGGCTCGGGCACTTTCCGCCTCAATGCCCTCGACATCACCACCGGTGCTCAGAAATTCGGCGGCCCGGTCACGCTCAACGTCTCCGTGCCCGCCACCAACAGCGCCTCGGTCGGCGGCATCCAGACGCTCAATACCTCCTGCATCCAGCGCGCCGCTCTGCTGCTGGCCAACGGCAACGTCTACATGGGTTTTGGAGGCTGCCACAGTGGCTGGCTGGTCGCCTATAACGCGTCGAATCTCACCCAGGTGGGCGTCTTCAATTCCAGCACTGTCCTCAACGGCGAAGGCACCTACGCCAGCGCCGGCGGCGTGTGGATGGGCTCGGGTGGCCCCGTCGCCGACAGCTCGGGCAACGTCTACGTCACCACCGGCAACGGCCCGTGGAATGGCACCAACGCTTTCGCCGACTCCGTGCTGAAGTTCCCGAAGACACCCGTCTCCGGCGCCAACGGCACTATGCAGCCCAGCGACTACTTCACGCCCAGCATTTATCAGTACATGGACTGCAACGACTCCGATTTGGCGGCAGGCGGCCTGATCCTCGTCCCTGGCACCACCACCCTCATTGCCGGCGGCAAGACCGGCACAATGTTCCTGGTCAACAGCTCCAACCTCGGCCATGAATCCGCCAACGACGCCGGCGCCATCCAGGAGCAGGTCTGGGGCAGCGGCCTCACCAACGGCAACACGTACCCCACTTCGTGCACCGACTCCAGTGGCGTCAACAACGCCAACGTCACCTCCTACGAGATTTTCGGAACCTCGGCGTACTTCAACAACTACATCTACCTCGGAGTTACCCCCACTTCCTCCACCGCGCCCGGCGGCGTCCGCCAGTTCCTCTACTCCGGCACGCTCTCGCCGTACGCTGACACCACCCCCGCCATCCAGCAGGGCACCCGCGGCACCAGCCCCTTCATCTCGGCCAACGGAACCAGCAACGGCATCGTCTGGATGATCGACGAGGGCTTCCCCCTCCAGAACACCCAGAGCGATCCCAGCAACCCCGGCACGACCCAGCCGCCTACGGACGCCACCCTCCGCGCCTTTTCCGCCGACAGCTACCCCAACGAGCTCTGGGACAGCAGCCAGAACTCGGCGGATACGCCCGGCTACGGCGTCAAATTCACCTCGCCCGTCGTGGCCAACGGCAAGGTCTACATCTCCACCGGAACCGACCTCAATACCGTCACCAATCCCCGGGGCGAAATCGACGTCTACGGCCTCAAGTAACGGCCGCGCACAGCAAGGGTGCTGGTCCAACCAGACCACCCCTTTTCTTTTTTGACGCTCGGTCATCGCGCTCCGCGCCTGCGCCGAAACACGCACGGTACTAAGGTTTGCAACCTCCTCGCCGAAATTGCCGAAATTACACTTCTGCGACACAGCACCCCGCCGCCGCGGTGCAATCATCGACGCAGGTATGCAACAACTTCCGGTCGTCATTCAGGGCGGCATGGGCGCGGGCGTCTCCAGCTGGCGGCTCGCGCAGGCCGTCTCCAGTCTCGGACAGCTCGGCGTCGTCTCCGGCACCGCACTCGATCAGATCCTTATCCGCCGCCTCCAGGACGGCGACTCGGATGGAGCCATGCGCCGCGGCCTCGCCGCCTTTCCCATCCGGGCCATCGCCGACCGCATTCTCCGCGACTATTTCATCCCCGGCGGCAGGGCTGCCACTGCTCCCTACCGAACTACACCGGCGCACTCCAAAAATGAGCCGCGCGAGCTGACCGAACTCTGCATCGTCAGCAACTTTGTCGAAGTCTTCCTCGCCCGCGAAGGCCACTCGAATCCAGTCGGCATCAATTACCTCGAGAAGATTCAGATCCCCCTCCTGTCCTGCCTCTATGGAGCCATGCTCGCCGGCGTGCGCTACGTACTCATGGGCGCGGGCATTCCCCTCAGCGTGCCCGGCGTTCTCGATCGTCTCGCCGAGCATCAGCCGGTTGAATATCCGCTGCATGTCACCGGGGCGCACGATGGCGACGACGTCGCGATGCGCTTCGACCCCCGCGACTACTGGGATTCCCCCACCGCGGCCCAACCTCAGCTCCGCAGACCGGCGTTTCTCGCCATCATCTCCTCCAACACCCTGGCCACAACCATGCTTCGCCGCGCCAATGGCCGCGTCGACGGCCTCGTGGTCGAAACCCGCACCGCCGGCGGCCACAACGCTCCACCCCGAGGCAAGCTCCAGCTCGACGACCACGGCGAACCCATTTATGGCGAGCGCGACGCCATCGACTTTGCCAAAATTCGCGATCTCGGCGTGCCCTTCTGGCTGGCCGGCGGCTACGGCTCGCCCTCGAAGCTCCAGGAAGCGCTCGCCCTCGGAGCCACCGGCGTCCAGGTGGGCACGGCCTTCGCCTTCACCCGCGAGTCCGGTCTCCGCGACGACCTCAAGCAGGCCCTGCTGGATAAAGCCCTCCACGGCGAAGCCCGCGTCTTCACCGACCCGCTCGCCTCTCCCGCCGGATTTCCCTTCAAAGTCGCCCAACTGGAAGGCACGGCCTCCGACGATGCCGTCGCCGCCGCCCGCCCCCGCATCTGCGACCTCGGCTTCTTATCCGAAATCGTCCGCACCGACGACGGCGACCTCGTCCACCGCTGCCCCGCCGAACCCCTCTCCCTTTACCTCTCCAAAGGCGGCAAAGCGGAGGACGCCGCCGGCCGCAAATGCCTCTGCAACGCCCTCATCGCCAACATCGGTCACCCCCAGGTCCGTTGCGGCCGCCACGTTGAGCCTCCCCTCGTCACCGCCGGCGACGACCTCACCGAGATCGCCCGCTTCCTTCCCGCGAACGCGGACACCTACTCCGCCGCCGACGTCCTCAACGCCCTGCTTCCTGCCTGAAGCGTCGACGCGCAGAGGGATGCCGCGCCTTCTCCGTATCGCCCGCTGATCCTTTCTCCGTCGCGCTGATCCCCGATTGACCTTCTATAGTGAAGCCATGCCCTGCGACGACCTCAGAGACTGGATCAAAGTCCTCGATAAAGCCGGCGAACTGCGCCGCATCCGCGAAGAAGTCTCTCCGATTCTCGAAATCGCCGAGATCACCGACCGCGTCTCAAAATCCGGCTTCTCCCGCGCCTCGAAAAACGCCCCCGGCGGCCCCGCGCTCCTCTTTGAAAATGTCGCCGGCTACCCCGGCGCGCGCGTCCTCATGAATCAGTTCGGCTCCGAACGCCGCATGAAGCTCGCCCTCGGCCTCGATCCCGATAAGGGATCGCTGGACGAAATCGCCGGCCGCATCCGCGCTCTGATGGAAATCAAATCCCCCGAGGGTCTTCTCGAAAAACTCAAAATGCTGCCCCAGCTCGCCGCCATCGGCAACGTCTTCCCCAAAACCATCTCCGCCAAAGACGCGCCCTGCAAAGACGTCATCCTCCGCGACAATTTCTCGGTCCTCGACTTCCCCATCCTCCAGTGCTGGCCCCTCGACGGTGGACGCTTCATCACCCTCCCCTGCGTCGTCACCCGCGATCCGCGCACCGGCAAGCGCAACGTCGGCATGTACCGCATGCAGGTCTACGACGGCCAGACCACCGGCATGCACTGGCAGCGCCAGAAAAATGCCGCCGAACATCTCCGCGATCGGCTGCGCGCCACTGCGGGCGATGCGTCCGCGCGCGTCGCCGCCATGGCCGAAACCGCAGGCGCCACCGCGAATCTGACAATGGGCAACATCGTCGGTGACAAATTAGAAGTCGCCGTCGCCATCGGCACCGATCCAGCGACCACCTTCGCCGCCATCGTCCCCGCGCCGCCGGAAGTCGAGGAGTTCCTCATCGCCGGCTTCCTCCGCCAGGAGCCCGTCGAACTGGTCAAGTGCGAGACCGTCAGCCTCGAAGTTCCCGCTCACGCAGAAATCATCCTCGAAGGCACCGTCCGCCTCGACGAACTCCGCCCCGAAGGTCCCTTCGGCGACCACACCGGCTTCTACACCGCGGCCGAGGACTATCCTGTCTTCCACATCACCTGCATCACCCACCGCAAAGACCCCATCTACTCCGCCACCATCGTGGGCAAACCGCCCCAGGAGGACGCGTGGATGGGTAAGGCCGTCGAGCGCATCTTCCTCCCACTCTTTCGTCTCACGCTCCCGGAAATCGTCGACATCAACCTCCCCGTCGAAGCCGTCTTCCACAACCTCATGATCGTGTCGATCCGCAAGTCCTACGCGGGCCACGCGCGCAAGGTGATGAACGGCATCTGGGCCATGGGCCAGGCCATGTTCACCAAATGCATCATCGTCGTCGACGAGGATTGCGACGTGCAGGACCTGGCCGAGGTCACTCTGCGCGTCGCCAACAACATGGACCCCGAGCGCGACATCCAGTTCACCCTCGGCCCCATCGATTCCCTCGACCACGCCTCCCGCCTGCCCAACTACGGCAGCAAGATGGGCATCGACGTCACCCGCAAGTGGTCCGCCGAAGGCTTCAACCGCCCATGGCCCAAAGAAATTGTGATGGACACGGCGACAAAATCCCGCGTGGACGACCTCTGGAAGAAACTCGGCCTCGATTAGGAGCCTGCCCTGCACGGATTCGCGTGAGCCACCGAATGGGTCCAGGCAACCGCGCTTCGCGCTCTTTTGTCATGGAATCCGGCCGCCCGGGAAGAAAAGCGGCGGGGTTGAGGCGAGGACGAATTAATCTCAAAAGGAGATGACTCATCGACTTCTGTGTGTGACGGCGCATCCTGACGACGAAAGCGGCGCCTTTGGCGGGGCGCTGCTGCTGGCCCATCGCGCGGGTGCGGAAACGGGTCTGCTGTGCTTTACAGACGGGCAGGCCGCGCATTTTCGCGGCACGGCGGCCGACGATGCGGAACTGGCCCGGATGCGGCGCGCGGAACTCGACGCGGCGTGCGCGGCGCTGGGGCTGACGCGCTGTGAGGTGCTGCATTATCCCGACGGAGCCCTGCCGGAGCAGAATTTTCTGGAACTGGTGGGCGTGGCGGTGGAACGGATCCGGCGCTGGCGTCCCCAGGTGGTGCTGACGTTTGGCGCGGACGGGGCGGTGAATCTGCATCGGGACCACACGATGGTCTCGCTGGTGACGACGGCGGCGTTCCACTGGGCGGCGCGGGCGGAACTGTTTCCGGAAAGCGGCGCAGCGTGGGCGGCGCAAAAGCTCTACTGGTCGAGCCCACCGTTTGTGAGCGTGCGGAATCACCCGGAGCTGACGGCGGCGGCGGCGACGGTGCCGTGGTCGCTGGAGTTGCGGCTGGGCGCGCTGGCGGATGAGAAGTTGGCTGCGTTTGGCAGGCACACCTCGCAGCAGGCGGTGCTGGATCGCGTGGGCCGCGAGAATGTGCGCAAGGGCATGCAAGCGGAGCGGTATCTGCTGGCGGCAAAGAGGGGAATAGGGCCGGTGGCAGAGGATGCGGGGATGTGGGCCGGGATCACGGAGTAAACAACGCGTGCGGTTTTCTGAAAGAACAGCGTGGGATGTGGCGGAGACCCGGCTGGCGCAGGCATTGCGGGCGCGGCGCGAGGCTGGGCTCGATCTCCTGGATCTGTCTGCGTCGAATCCGACGCGCTGCGGTTTTCGCTATGACGAGGCGGGGATTCTGGCGGCGCTGGGAGATCGAGCGGCGCTGGTCTACGATCCCGAGCCGCGCGGGATGCTGCAGGCGCGGGAGGCGGTGTGCCGCTACTATGCTGCGCGGAATCCAAAGTCAGGCGCGGCGGTATCGCCGGAGCAGATCTTTCTGACGACCAGCACGAGCGAGGCATACAGCTGGGTGTTTCGGCTGCTGTGCGAGGCGGGCGATGAGGTGCTGATCGCGCAGCCGAGTTATCCGCTGTTCGATTTTCTGGCGCAGATCGAGGATGTGCGGCTGGTGCCCTATCCGCTGCTGTATGACCACGGGTGGCAGATCGATCTGCCGGGGCTGCGGGCGCGGGTGACGGAGCGAACGCGCGCCATTGCGGTGGTGCACCCGAATAATCCTACGGGACACTGGACTCGCGAGCGCAGGGAGCTGGAGGCGCTGTGTGCGGAGCGCGGGCTCGCGCTGGTGGTGGATGAGGTGTTTTTAGATTTTGGCATCGAGGAGTCGGGTTCTGCACCCTCCCACTTCCGCCAAAACCGGGCAGAAATGGGGCACCCAGTCAGTTTCGCTGGAGGAGAGCATCCGGTGCTGACGTTTGTGCTGAGCGGGATCAGCAAAATTGCGGCGCTGCCGCAGATGAAGGCCGCGTGGATTTGCGTGCGCGGGCCGGAGCCAGCATTGCGCGAGGCCCTCGACCGGCTGGAGGTGGTGGCGGATACGTTTCTTTCGATGAATGCGCCGGTACAGTGCGCGCTGCCGGCGTGGCTGGCGAGCGCAGGCGCCATGCAGGAGCAGATCCGGCAACGCACGGCCGCGAATTTGCGAGCCCTGGATGCAGTGCTGGCCGCCGTGCCGGCGGTCACGCGCCTGGAGGTAGAAGCGGGGTGGTACGCGGTGCTGCGGGTTCCCGCGCTGGGCAGCGATGAAGATCTGGCGGTGCGCCTGGTGGAGAAACGCGGAGTGAGCGTGCATCCCGGGTACTTCTTTGGATTTCCTGGGGCGGGATGGCTGGTGGTCAGTCTGCTGCCGCAGGTAGAGGAGTTTCGTAGAGGCGTGGAGGCGGTGTGCGCGGAATTCGCTAGCGAATCGGGTGGAAGGTGCGCGACCAGCGTGTGCGGGTGAAGAAGTGGAGTAGCTCATCGATCGTAACGGCGGCTCGCTCGGAAACGGGCGCGTTGTCGGGGAGCTCCGGGATGCGGATCGACCAGTAAACGAAGAGCGGGCGGCCGAGGATGTTCTGACGGGGTACGAAGCCCCAGTAGCGGCTGTCGTAGCTGTTCTGGCGATTGTCGCCCATCACAAAATAGCTGTTGGGCGGAACGCAGACATTGCCGTTGTGCAGGTACGAAGAGTAGCGAGCTGCCCATTCGGGAGTGGCTCCGGCGTCGATGGAGGGTGCGACCGAAGGAAAGTCGTCCACATTGGCGTTGTAGTCGGCAGCGGTGGGACGAGCGGCGAAGGGCTCATTTTGCGCAACGCCGTTGCGGTAGACGATGCCGTTTTGCAGATGGAGGCAGTCGCCAGGTATACCGATCACGCGCTTGACCAGAGTCCAGTGCTGGCCGTCGGCTTCGAGGAAGGGCGTTTTGAAGACGATGATGTCGTCGCGATGGACCTGGCGGTAGTGAACGAAGGGCGCCCAGGAGGTGGACGGAGCGAGGTTCGCGCGCTCGACGATGACGTGGTCGCCGACCAGAATCGTGCTGGCCATGGAAGACGAGGGGATGGCGAAGTTCTCAAAGATGAAGGCGAACACAAAGAGCGCGATGGCGATGGTGCTGCAAGTGGAGGAAAAGCTGAGGAGAGGCGATTCTTTGAGACGGGCGGGGGACAGGGCTTTTTGGTCGCGCGTACCGGTGAAATTTTTCCGCATGCGAGGTCCAGTTTAACAGTGCCGTTCAGAGAATATTCACGGCGCGCGCGGCGAGGAGCGCCACGGTGGTAAACGAGATGAAGGCCTGGACCATCATCAGGAGCTTCGCCCAGCGAGAGAGCACGGGCACGTCGGTGGGAGAGAAGGCCGTCGAAGTATTGAACGCCAGAAAAAGGTAATCGACGAAGCCAGGAGACCAGTGCCCTTCGCCCATGGCGCGGCGGGTTTCGGCGTTGAGGGTCATTTGCGGGAAGAGGAAGGCGCCGTCGGTATGGGCACCGCGGAGTTCGCGCGCATGAGGACCGCCGGCGTCGAGCCGCCAGTACCAGCAGGCGAAGACCAGGATGTTGGCGATCCAGAGAGCGGCGGCGGACTGAAGCAGGTCGCGGGGTGCTTCTTTATGGGAGGGCAGCGCGGCGATGAGAAGGGCCAGAGACCAAACCATGTCGGCCGTGACAATGGATGTGACGACGACACCGAGCACGCGGGTAAGGGTGGCGCGGCCGGAGGTTCGCGCCCACGCGATGGGAATCATGAGGCCGACCACGATGGCCAGAAGCAACCAGTCGGGACCGATGGAAAGCGATTCAGGCAGCGCGAGACGCAGGCCGCCAATAGCGATAAGGGCGAGCGCGGCAGGCCAGCGCGGCTCGCGATATTTCGGGGTGGCAGGAGCAGCGGCGTTCGTGGTCACGAAACCAGCTTAATGGGGGCGGCGCAATTCCCAACTCCCAAAATCAGGGACACGCGGCACCCGCACCCAACGCGCGGCAGTTGGCGGTTGCGTTCAAAGGTTTTTCAGGTAGTTAAGGATTTCCGGGTTGGTCCAGTCCTGGGGACCGATGAACTTGCGGCGGATAATCCCGTGGGTGTCGATGATGTAGGTTTCCGGCGGCCGGGTGGTGTCGAAGGCGTTGCTGGACTGGTTGTCGAGATCGACGATGGTGGTGATGCCGGCGATGTGGTTGTCGGTGAGGTACTGCTGGTAGTCGGGCGCGGTGGTGTCGAACGCAACGGCGACCACGGCAATGTTGGGCATGTCCTTCTGGAGCTGCATGAGGGAGGGAAATTCCTCGAGGCAGGGAGCGCACCAGCTGGCCCAGAAATTCAGCACGACAACCTTGCGTTGCTTTTCGAATTGGCGAAGGCTCACGGTCTGGGGGCCATCATGGATAACCACTTTGGGGGCGCGCTCGCCGACCTGGGCAGGGTGCGAAGTGCGATTGCAGGAAAGGCAGAGCACAGAGCTCAGAGCACAGAGCGCAGCAAGCGAGACCAGATTCCGGCGGTGCATCACATTCCTATAATAGGACCGTGGAAGAAGCCCCGCCGCCGATTCTCTCCGTGATCATACCCGCGCGTAATGAGGAAGATTGCCTGGGGACGTGCCTGCAGTCGCTCGTGGATCAGCAGGAAGAGGGTTGGACGCTGGGCAGAGACTGGGAAATCATCGTCGTCGATGACGCGTCGACCGACCGGACCCGAGCGATTGCGGCCGGGTTTGCCGGAGTGTCGGTAATGGAGGCTCCCAGGCTCGAAAAGGGCTGGACCGGAAAGAACAACGCCTGCTGGGCGGGCTCGCAACAAGCGCGCGGCCAGTGGCTGCTGTTTACGGATGCAGATACGCGCCATGAGCCCGGACATCTACGCCTGGCGATCGTCGAGGCGGACCGGCATGGGGCCGGGATGCAGTCATATTCGCCGCGGCAGCTGGTGCGGGGGCTGGCGCAGCGGGCGCTGATGCCGCTGGTCTTCAGCGATCTGGCGGCGACCTACCCGCCGGCAAAAGTGAACGATCCGGCGCGGCAGGTGGCGGCGGCGAACGGCCAGTTTCTGCTGGTGCGGCGGGATGTGTACGACAAGATCGGCGGGCACGCGGCGGTGCGGAGCGCGATTCTGGAGGATGTGGAGCTGGCCAGCCTGGTGAAGCGGCGCAAGCTGGGGCTGCGCTTCCGCTATGCGCCGGAGGCGGTGTCGGCGCGCATGTATCGCAGCTTTCCAGCGCTGGTGGAGGGATGGACCAAGAACCTGACGCTGCTGTTCGGGAACGCTCCTGCCTTCGCAGCGATGCGGCTGCTGCAACTGGGGGTGATGGTAGGCGTGCCGGCGCTGATCGGTTTCTTTGCCTGGGAGATGGAGCGGCCAGGTGTGCGAAGCGGGGTGCTGGGACCGCGGGTGGCCATTGCCGCTCTGAGTTTGGTGTGGGTGCGGGCGCTGTGGGGTTTCTACAGCCGGGTGGCGAAGTCGAATTTTCCCTTCAGGGATTATGTCTGGGCGCCCCTGGCGGTGCCACTCTATGCGTGGCTGCTGTGGCGGAGCTGGTTTCGTGTTCGGGTGCTCGGGCAGGTAATCTGGAAAGGAAGAGAGCAAAAGACAGGCAACAGGCAATAGCATGATCCTGCTGACGAGGAAGGCGGAGTTTTCGGCATCGCATTACTACTGGGTAGAGAAGTGGAGCCCGGAGGAGAACGTGCGCGCGTTTGGGAAGTGTGCCAATCGTAACGGACACGGTCACAATTACACGCTGGAAGTGACCGTGGCCGGCGAAGTGGATCCGGTGACCGGGTTCGTCGTCGATCTGAAGAAGTTGAAGGACGTGATGGAGCAGGAGGTGGTGTCGGCCTACGACCATCGGCATCTGAACCTGGAGGTGCCTGAGTTCAGGACAGCGCTGCCGACCACCGAGAACATTGCGGTAGCGGTGTGGCGGCGCCTGGAGGGCAAGATTCCCGGGGCGAAGCTGCATCGGGTGCGGGTCTACGAGATGCCGGATCTGTTCGCGGATTACCTGGGAGAACCATGAACGCGTATTTAGGTCGGAGGTATCGGCTGAGCGCGTCGCATCGGCTGCACACCGAGGCGCTGAGCGAGGCCGAGAATCGGCGCGTGTATGGGAAGTGCGCCAATCCCCACGGGCACGGGCACAATTACATCGTGGAAGTACTGGTGGGCGGCGAGCTGGACGGCGTGACCGGAATGGTGACGGATCTGGTGGAGCTGGATGCGAGCGTGAAATGCACAGTGCTGGAGCCGTTCGATCGGCAGAATCTGAACACGCTGGAATGTTTTCTGGATCGTGTGCCAACCACCGAGAATCTTTGTATGGAGATCGAGCGGCGGCTGCGGTCGGCGTTGCCGGCAAAGCTGTCGCTGGCGGTGCGCGTGGAGGAGACGTCGAACAACTCCTTCGAAACCGCAGGTGACAGGTTGCGGCTTGGTTAGAGATCAGAGGTCAGGAAGAGTGGCAGGCATGGCGAAATTGGCGGTACACGCGGGCAATTCCGCGAAACACGAAACGATTGGGAAGACGGGACTGGAGGCGGTCTCGACGCAGGATATCTATCGCGAGATTGTCCGGCGCTACGACGCCGATCCCACGCGCGACGGGCTTGAGCGCACGCCGGAGCGGATCGAGAAAGCGCTGGAGTTTCTCACCCAGGGATACCATCAGGATCCGAACGAGATCCTGCGCGGCGCGCTGTTCGAGGTGGCCTACGACGAGATGGTGATCGTGAAGGACATCGAGATGTACTCGCTGTGCGAGCACCACATGCTGCCGTTTTTCGGGAGGGTGCACATCGCGTACATCCCGGACGGAAAGGTGATCGGGCTGAGCAAAGCGCCGCGGCTGGTGGATGTGTTTGCGCGGCGGCTGCAGGTGCAGGAGCGGATGACGCGGCAAATCGCCGATGCGATCCAGGAGGCAATCCATCCCCAGGGCGTGGGCGTGGTGATTGAGGCCCGGCATCTGTGCATGATGATGCGCGGCGTGGAGAAGCAGAATTCTTCGACCGTGACCTCGGCGATGCTGGGGGTCTTCCAGAAGCAGAACACGCGGAATGAATTTCTGGCCCTGATCCGGGAGCGAACGGGGGAGAGAATCTGAAAGCTGCCTGTAGCCGGTAGCCCGTAGCCGGGAGCGAAAGACCGGACGCCCGGTGCGATAGTGTGGTTAAGTGAATGGGCTGCTGATCCTCGACAAGCCAGGCGGGATGACCTCGCATGACGTGGTGGCGTGCGTGCGGCGGGCGACCGGAGAACAATCGGTGGGACATTTGGGCACGCTGGATCCAATGGCGACCGGAGTGCTGCCTCTGCTGCTGGGCAAATACACGCGGCTGGCGCAGTTCTACGGGTCGAGCCAGAAAGCGTACAGGGGCACGATCCGTTTCGGTTTCGCGACGGACACGTACGACGCCGAAGGTCAGGCGGCAGGCGAGGCGCAAACAGTGACGCTGGACCTCGAGGCGGTGCGGGAGATCGCGGCGCGGTTCCTGGGCGAGACGGAGCAGACGCCTCCGCCATTTTCGGCCAAAAAGATTGAGGGCAAGCCGGCGTACAAACTGGCGCGGCAGGGCCAGACCCCGGAGCTAAAGCCGGTGCGGGTGACCGTGGACGCGTTCACGATTGAGCAGGTGAGCCAGGACGTAGCCGAGTTCGCGATGCGGATTTCGGCGGGCGGCTATGTGCGGGCCATCGCGCACGCCATGGGGCAGGCACTGGGATGCGGCGCGCATCTGGCGAGCTTGCGGCGGACCGAGGCCGGCCCGTTCGGGCTGGAACACGCACTGGCGCTGGGCGAGGTGGAGGCGCTGGGCGCGGCGGGGTGCCTGGAGGATCGGATGCCCCATCCCAGGACGCTGCTGCCGGAGATCCCGGCAGTGACCGCGGACGAGGCAACGGCAGGCCGGATTCGCAACGGAATGCAGGTGAATCTTCCCGAGTATTCGCAGGCGCCGCTGGTCAAGGTTTTTGAAGGACAGCGCGAGCTGATCGCGGTAGCGCGGCGGGTCGCCGGAACGCTGTTTCAGCCGTTTGTAGTACTGGTCGGCTAGCGAAAGAATGCGATAGGGCCCCCTGCCCCCCACTCCCTATCCTCAATCCTCCCACAGCAACTCCCCCTGCAATACCGGTGTAAAGCTCCTGCGGTGCAGCGCCGACGGCCCCAGCGCCTGCAGTGCCTGCCGATGCTCCGGTGTCGCGTATCCCTTATGCGAGGCCAGCCCATACCCCGGATACTCCGCATCCAGCTCGCACATCCGCCGGTCCCGATACACCTTCGCCACCACCGATGCCGCCGCAATCGAAATGCTCAGCGAATCTCCGTAAATAATCTTCGTCTGCGCATGGGGCAACTCCAGCCGCAGCGCGTCCACCAGCAAATGATCCGGCTGCGGATCCAGCCCCATCACCGCCGCTGCCATCGCCATTCGGCTCGCCTGATAGATGTTCACCCGGTCGATCGTCTCGGCGTCCACTTCCTCCACCGCCACCGCAATCGCGCGCTGCCGGACAATCGTCTCCAGACGCTCGCGATCGTCCTCCAGCAGCTGTTTCGAATCCCGCAGCCCGCGAATCCGCGTCTCCGCCGGCAGAATCACTGCCGCCGCGACCACCGGACCGAACAGCGCCCCGCGACCCACCTCGTCCACGCCGGCAATCAGCACCGCCCCCGTCGCCCGCGCCAGCTTTTCGTATTTGTTCCCGCAGGCCAGCGAACGCAGCATGCGCATTTTGCGCGTCGCCGCCGTGACTTCGTCATCGGGCAGCAGCCGTCGGCCGCTCTTCCCCACCCGCTCGGCCGTTACGAAGCTCTTCGCCCCGTTCTTCTCTGAGGCCTCTGTGTCCTCTGTGGTGGGCATGTTTTTCCCAGAAGAATCCCCGTCCGCCGCCTTCCGTCGTCCTCGTTTCGGAATCAGCTCGCCCGGCACGGTGCCCATACCGCGAGTCTACCGCCGCATGTCCTGCGGAAGCCCGTGGAAATCCCGCCCTCACTCCGCCCGCAGCGCAATCATCGGATCCACCCGCATCGCACGTCGCGCCGGCACCCAGCACGCCGCCAGCGCCACGCCCAGCAGCAGCGCCGCCACACTCAGCAGCGTCGCCGGATCTCCCGCCCGCACGCCGTAGAGAAATCCCGCCATCAGCCGCGTCGTCATCCACGCGCCTGCCAGCCCAATCCCAATCCCTGCCAGCGCCAGCGTTCCTCCCTGCCGCATCACCATACCCAGAATCTGTCCGCGACCCGCGCCCAGAGCCATCCGCACCCCAATCTCCGCCGTGCGCTGCAACACCGTGTACGAGATCACCCCGTACATTCCAACGGAGGCCAGCACCAGGGCCAGCAGCCCGAAGGCGCTCAGCAGCAGCAGCGCAAAGCGGTCCGCCGACATCGAGGCATCCACCATGGTCTGCAGCTCCGTCAGCCGCGCCACCGGCAGCCCCGCATCAACCCCATCCACCGCCTGCCGCACCGCCGCGGCGATCCCGGCCGTGTTGCCGCGCAGCCGCAGGGCGTACTGCATCGTCTGCATCGAAGGCCACGTTTTGATCTCGTTCTGCGTGTACGGCACATACATCTCCGGCGCCGGCGCTTCACGCAGTGAGGTTTGCTTCGTGTCGGCCACCACCCCAATAATCGTGCGCAGCGGGATTCGCACCAGCCCCACGCCGACCTGCTTGCCCACCGGATCCTGCTCCGGCCAATACTTCTCCGCCATCGTGCGATTGATGACCGTCACCGGACGTGAGCTCAGTACATCACTCATTGCCACGTCCCGGCCCTCCTCGAGCGGCGTCCCCGTCGCCCGGAAGAATCCCGGCGAGACGAACTGATAATTCGCCCCCGGCGCATCTCCCTGTCGCGCGGGCGCTCGCCCTGGAATGCGGATAATCGTGCTGTCCGTCTCGCCTCCCATCGGCACCACCGACGCAAATCCGGCCGCCTGCACCCCCGGTATCCCTTGCAGCCGCTCCAGCACCGCACCGTACACCTGCGCCATCCGATTCGTGTCCGCATACTGTGCCGACGCAGGCAGAGGCAGTTCAAACGTCATCACGTGCGTCGCGTCGAAGCCCGCATTCGTATGCAGCATGGCGTAGAACGTTCGCAGCAGCAGCCCCGCCGCCGCCACCAGCACCATCGCCAGCGCCACCTGCCCGACCAGCAGTCCATTTCGCAGGCGTGGCGCCGTCAGGCCCCCGATCGTTCGCTGGCCGCCCTCTTTCAAAGCCTCCACCAGATTCATCCGCGTCGTCCCCAGCGCCGGTCCCAGCCCCGACAGCAGCCCTGTCGCCAGCGTGATCCCCAGCGCAAACAGCGCCACCGGCCAATGCACGCCCGCTTCGTGCAGATGCGGCAGCGTCGCCGGTCCAAACCGCTGTACCACCCCCACGCTCACCGCGGCCGCGGCCAGACCCAGCACTCCGCCCACCAAAGCCAGCACCAGGTTCTCCACCGCCATCTGCCGTACCAGCCGGCCCCGCCGCGCCCCCAGCGCGCCGCGCAGCGTGAACTCCCGCCGCCGCCCCATCGACCGGTTCAGCGTCAGCCCCGCCACATTCGCGCAGGCGATCAGCAACACCACCAGCACCGCCCCCATCCACAGCAGCAACGGCCGCTTGGTGTCCGTCATCGCCTGCTCCGCCAGCGGCACCGCGCGCGTCCAGAATCCCTTCGCCTGCGGATAAACCTC
Organism: Acidobacteriaceae bacterium; assembly: GCA_049579805.1. Taxonomy (GTDB): domain Bacteria; phylum Acidobacteriota; class Terriglobia; order Terriglobales; family Acidobacteriaceae; genus Palsa-343. Next base: position 46,824 of record JBAUOP010000169.1, on the reverse strand, counting down.
CGTAAATCGCCGGTCGAACTCCGCCAAATCCTCGTCCAGCTGCGCCCCGCTCACGCCCGGCTTCAGTTCTCCCACAATGCCCATGTCGTTCGACCCGCGCGCTCCCGGCGGCAGCGCCATCGGCACCCACATCGCCGTGCGATGCGGAACATCCAGCCCCGCCGGCATCCCCCCGCCATCGGGAAACACGAAGCTCGCCGGCATCACCCCAATCACCGTCGTCGGCGATCCGTTCACGTCGATCGTCTTCCCGACAATGCCGCGATCGCTGGCATACCGCGTCCGCCACAGCCAGTCGCTCAGCACCGCCACATGTTCGTGCCCGGGCCGATCGTCCGCCGCCGTCACCGCCCTTCCCAGCATTGGCGCCGCACCCAACGCCGGAAAAAATCCTCCCGATACCTCCACGCCTTCCTGCAGCTCCGGCTCGCCCGTGCCCGTCAGGTTGAACGTCTTCTTCCGAAATGCCCCCACATGCGCGAACGCTTTCTGCATCCCCAGGTACATCTGAAAATCCTGCGCCGCCCATGGCATATCGATGTTGCCGTAGTACGATCCCCTCGGCGCCTCCAGCCACACCATCTCCGCGCGGTCCGCATGCGGATACGGCAGTGGCTGCAGCAGCACCGTATCCACCAGACTGAATGCCGCCGTGCTCGCCCCGATCCCCAGCGCCAGCGTCAGCGCCGCTATGGCTGTGAATCCCGGATTTTTTCCCAGCACCCGCAGCGCGTAGCGAAGATCCTGCAACAGGCTCTCCACCAGGCTCGTCCCCCGTGCCTCCCGGCAGTCCTCCGCCACCTGCGCCTGTCCTCCAAACGCCAGCCGCGCCTGCCGCCGCGCCTCTTCTCGACTCAACCCGCGGCGTTCCAGCTTCTCCACTTCCTCTTCAAAGTGGAAGCGCAGCTCATCGTCCAGTTCCGCTTCCACTGCCTCGCGCCGGAAAAGCGCTCGCACCCGGTACCGCCAGTCGCTCAGCATTCCCACGGCTCACCCCTTCTCCAGAACCTGGGCCACCGCCGCCGTCAGCCTGTGCCAGCTCGCCGTCTCCGCTTCGAGTTGCCGGCGCCCGCTCCGCGTCAGCTCGTAATACTTCGCTTTCCGGTTGTTGTCCGAAATGCCCCATTTCGCCTTGATCCACCCCCGCCGCTCCAGCCGGTGCAGCGCCGGATACAGCGATCCCTGCTGGATCCGCAGCACATCGTCGGACACCTGCTGCACTCGTTCCGAAATCGCCCACCCATGCTGCGGCCCCATCAGCAGCGCCCGCAGAATCAGCAGGTCCAGCGTCCCCTGCGGCAAATCCAGATACGCCATCGCGTCTTCCCCTTTGACTTCTACAGGAATCTACCACTCCTTCCTGTAGAAGCACAAGGGGACAAGAAAAGTATGCGCCAGCACAGATTTCCCGGTCGGGCGCCTGGGATCGTTGCCGTACCGCTATCCCGAATCTTCTCCGCTCCCCCGAGATGCCGCTGGAATGGACCCGCACCACAGTAACCTGCTGACCGCCCCAATCGTTGCCATATTACTCTTTAGTACACATCCGGCCCTCCTCGTTCCCGTATCCTTCGAAATTGGTGTGCCCACAGCTACGAATGGACCGCTCTGAATGCTCCGCGGGTGCCCGCCCGCCATGATCCGGAGTTACACTATCTGGCGTAGATCGCGCGCCTCCTGCTGCCTGCGCCTGTTTTCCCTGTGCTGGTGTCCTGTTCTTTCTCTTGCGATCCAGCCCAGGCGGCGCCCCTGATCCCACGAACGTCTCGCTCTGGAGAACGACACGATGAATCGACGAACTTTGAAGTCTGCCTGCTTCATCCTCCCGCTCACCTTTCTGGCCTTTTTGCCCATGGGCTGTAAAAAGGTCCCGCCCGTCAAGCTGGCGTGTAACGCAAGTGCCCCCTCCATCTACCCCGGCAATGCGGAATCTGTCACCGCCACGCCCACCGACGTCACCACCAAAAAGCATTGGGACACTGTGTATAGCTGGAGTGGTCCCAGCGTCACCGGCAACGGCGACACCGCGACCGTCGACACCTCCAGCCTTGATCCCGGCAGCTACACAGTGAAGGGCAATATCAAGGAAGGCAAGAAGGGCAAAGAAGGCGTCAAGCCCAACGAAACCGCCGACTGCTCGGCTGATTTCACCGTCAAGCCCTTTGAGCCGCCCACCATCAGCTGCTCGGCCAGTCCCACCACCGTCAAGCCCGGCGACAGCTCGACCATCACCGCCGATGCTTCCAGCCCGCAGAACCGTCCGCTGACCTACAGCTATTCCGCGTCCTCTGGATCCATCAACGGCACCGGCACCACCGCCACTCTGGCCACCACCGGCGCGCCCTCCGGCTCCATCACCGTCACCTGCAACGTGCAGGACGACAAAGGCCACACCGCCTCCGCCACCACCTCGGTGGATGTGCAGGCGCCTCCTCCGCCGCCGCCGCCTCAGACCCAGACCCTCTGCTCCATTCAGTTCGATCGCGATATGCATCGCCCCACGCGCGTGGATAACGAAGCCAAGGCCTGCCTCGACGACGTCGCCCTGAATGCCCAGCAGAAGCCCGATGCCACTCTGGTCGTGGTTGGCAATTCCGCACCTGTGCCCGAGATGCACGGCCGTCATCACCATCGTCATGAGATGACTGCCGATGAGCTCGCCGCCCAGCGCGCGGTCAACACCAAAGACTACCTGGTCACCGACAAGGGTATCGACGCCAGCCGCATCCAGGTCCGCACCGGCACCAGCGGCCAGAATGAGGTCAGCGACTACCTCGTTCCCTCCGGCGCCAACTTCGACAACAACGTCCCCGGCACCTCCCCGGTCAGCGGCGATATCCAGCCGCAGCCCCGGAACCCGGTCCACCACCACCACCATCACCACAAGGCCGCCGCCTCAACGGCGACCAGCAGCAAGTAGCCTGCCCGGTGCCCATCCTTGTCGCCTCGCGCTGTTCGAGGCGACAAGGTGGGCCGACGGTCCTTTCCTTCGCCCGCGAAGCCCTGGGGACACCTGAGGACTGGCCACTGAAGACTGAGGACGATCCCGCCCTCCGCTCGGAACCCCGCGCCTGTCTCCTGCATCCATTCACCAGCAAGTCAGGACCCCACGCCATGCCCGTCATCCGCAACTGCCCATCCTGCGGCAAGCCCAACCGCATTCCCTCCCGCCACCTCACGGACACGGGCCGCTGCGGCGCCTGCCAAAACCCGCTGCCACCGCTCGCCGAACCCCTTCCCGTGGGCCCCGCCGAGTTCGACGAGATCCTCCGCGATGCCAAAGTCCCTGTCTTCGTTGATTTTTGGGCTGCCTGGTGCGGACCCTGCCGCATGGCCGCCCCCCACGTCGCCCAGACCGCCCGCGACCTCGCCGGCAAGGTCATCGTCCTCAAGGTCGACACCGAGCAGCACCCGCAGCTCGCCGCGCGCTACAACGTCCAGGGCATTCCCAACTTTGCCGTCTTCACCGACGGCCGTCTGCACTTCCAGCAGGCCGGCCTCGTCGACGCAAATACCATGAAGTCCTGGCTCACCCGCGCCGCCTGATCGCTCTCTCTATCCCCACCCCTTCGGCAGATGAATCACATACCGATGCGCATAATCGAAGAATGCCAGTTCCCTGATCGGCCGCAGCCGCGCCATCCCCGCCGCCACCAGATCCTTCTGCTGCTGCGGATCCTCCGCCGCATCCTCATCGGTCGACGGAATCGCCATATCGAACTCCACATCCGCCGCCTTCCCTGCCGGAATCGTCAGGTCCCTGTCCCACAGCACTGAATCCACTTCCTGCCATCCGCCGCCCGTCACGCTTTTCATCAGAACGCCGTGCCTGGGCTCCGGCATCTGATATGCCTTGTTCGTCAGATTGCGCAACCGATAGAGAAAAATCACGTGCACGTCGCCCGGCGTCTGCCCCGCCTCTTCCGGCGCCACGGGCTTCTCAATCCTCAGGGTCTGGAAATCCGCCGCAATCGCCCGGTCATTCCACGGCGCCTCCCGCGCAGGCCGCAGGAGCAGCCACAGCGCCACGCCCAATACGATCAGCCCGCATCCGAGCGCCCAGTCCAGCCCCGTCAGCCGCCACCGGCTCTGCGCTTTCTCCTGCGCCTTGTTTCCATCTCCGCCGATCGCCCGTCTGCTCGTGTCCATCCTCACCCCGCCGTCATTCATTGGACGTTCACAGTCGATCCGATGCTCACCCGCATCTCGCAGGATCTTTTATTTCGTTCTGCACAAACACCAACGCCCCGGCTCTCACCAGGGCGTCCGCTGCGTTCATGTTTCTGCTACCGGCTACTCGCTACCGGCTGCCTCTCAGCTTCTCTCCGCTTCCTTCAGACGCGCCGCCTTGCCGCGCAGCCCGCGCAGGTAGAACAGACGCGCCCGCCGCACCTTCGACGACCGCACCTTGTCCACCTTATCGATCACCTTGCTGTTGAACGGGAAAATCCTCTCCACGCCCTGCCCAAAGCTCATCTTGCGCACCGTAAAGCTGCCCTGCGGCCCATTCTTCCGCGCGATCACCACGCCCTCGAACGCCTGCAGCCGCTCCTTATCGCCTTCCTTAATCCGCACCTGCACCCGCACCGTGTCGCCCGGCCCAAACGCCGGCAAATCCGTACGGTTCAGCTTCTCGGCAAGGCGCTGCATCACTGGATGAATGGACATAATCCTGACTCTTTCTGGGTGAATTTTCCGAATCCTCAGTTTACAGGAAAATCCCCATTCCCGCCCAAACGCCGGCGGAATGCAAGCGCCATCTGGCTACAGGCTACGGGCTACCTGCTCCAGCTACCAGCTAGTGATCACACTCACGTCGATCCCTCACCCGCCGATAAGCGTTCTGAAGCTCGAGCCTGGTCCGCATCCCGGCACTCGCCGTCACGCGTCCGGCCCGCGCCCCCAAGGAGCCCGCATGATCCGTCTCTGGAAGGCCGCTCTCGCCTGGTTCGGCAACCTTCCCCTTCGCACCAAGCTCACCCTCTCCTTCGGCTGGTCCTGCCTCTTCACCGTCGCCCTCGGCGCCGCCTGCCTCGCCGGACTCCACCCCGCGCTCCTCGCCTCTCTCGTCGCCCTCATCGTCATTCTCAACCTCGTCATGGCCTGGCGCCTTACCTTCCTTATCACTCACCCCATCCTCGATGCCTGCCACGTCCTCCATCGCCTCGCCGAGCACGACCTCACCGCCACCGCTGCCGTCGATTCCACTGACGAGGCCGGACGCATGGGCCTCGCCCTCAACGAAACCATCCGCCACCTCCGCGAAGTTCTCGCCGGTCTTCGCGAATCCTCCTCCACCCTTCACGATGCGGCCGCCCACCTGAGCGACCGCACCAGCGACGCCTCCGACCACTGCGAGCGCCAGCGCAATCTCACCGAAGAAGTGCTCCAGTCCACCCGCCGCCTCAGTGAGTCCTCGGCCGCTATCGCCCGGTCCTCCGCGGAAGCCGCTCTCGCCAGCCGCGCCTCCGCCGAATCCGCCCGCAGCGGCGCTTCCGTGATCGCCGCCGCCGTCCAGTCCATGCAGCGAATCGCCGGCTCCGCTCACACCATCCACGACCGTATGCACCGGCTCGACGAGCGTTCCCGCGAAATCGGCCAGGCTCTGCTCGCCATCCGCGATCTCTCCGAGAACACCAACCTCCTCGCCCTCAACGCGGCCATTGAAGCCGCCCGCGCCGGCGAACAGGGCCGCGGCTTTGCCGTCGTCGCCGGAGAAGTCCGCCGCCTCGCCGAAAGCACCCGCACCGTCACTCGTCAGATCGAAGGAACCCTCGCCGCGGTCGAGCGCGAAACCGCCAGCGCTCGTGACGCCGTGGACGCCAGCCAGGCAGGCATCGAAGCCGGACGCGCCCAAACCGAAGAGGCCCAGTCCCTCCTCGCCGGCATCGCCGAGAAAGCCGTTCTCACCGAATCCCTCGCCGAACAAATCGCCGCCGCGGCCACCGCCCAGTCCGCCGACAGCCAGTCCATCGACGCCAGCGCCGAAGAAGTCGCCCGCCTCGCCGCCGAATCCCTCTCCTGCTCGACCGAGGTCGCCGCCACCGGCGCCACCCTCCGCTCCTCCGCCGAAAGCCTTACCGCCATCGTCCAGCAGTTCAGGATCTAGCCGGGAGCCCGGAGCCAGGAGCCGGGTGCCCCATATCTGGCGCTTTTTGCCAGATGTGGGAAGCCGAAAAACCCACCCCCGGCAACTGGGGACTGGCAGCTGGGGACCGAGGAGGGGCTCGACGAGACGATGCCCCCGGCGCTACCCGTTCCAGCCGAGTCCGTGCAGGAACCGCCGGTCCGCCTCGTTCAGCGCAGCCCCGGCCAGCAGATCCGGGCGGTTGCGCCAGGTCTTCTCCAGCGCCCGCTCCCGCCGCCATCTCCGGATCGCCGCGTGATCGCCCTGGGTCAGCACCGCCGGAACCGCCAGCCCGCCAAACTCCGCCGGCCGCGTGTAGTGGGGATAGTCGAGCAGGCCGCCGGCCCCGTGGGTCGATCGCGGAACGGATTTGGCTCCGGGCTCGGGATTCGGCTCCGTTTCCGCCAGCCCGAAGCTCTCGAATTCGCTCGACGCTTCGTTGCCCAGCACCCCCGACAGCAGACGCGCCGTTGCATCGACCACCAGTGCCGCCGCCAGCTCCCCGCCGGACAAAACGAAGTCGCCGACCGAGAGCTCGCGATCGCACAGCAGCTCGTTCACCCGCTCGTCCACCCCTTCGTACCGCCCACAGACCAGCGCCAGCCGCTCCAGTCCGGCCAGCTCGCGCGCCGTTGCCTGGCTAAATCGCGCGCCCTGCGCCGACAGCAGAATCACCTGCTCCCGGCTGCGGTCCCGCTCCGGTTTCGCCGCCAGGCCCAGCGACTCGACCGCCTCGGCCAGCGGCTCCGGCTTCAGCACCATGCCCTCGCCGCCGCCAAACGGCCGGTCGTCCACCGTCCGATGCCGATCGTGGGCAAACCGCCGCAGGTCCGTGACCTCGACCGCGACCCGCCCGCTGGCGCAGGCTCGTCCCAGCACCCCATGCTCCAGGATGCTCGAGAAAAACTCGGGGAAGATGGTGATCAGATCGAAGCGCATGCGCCTGTCGCATCCTATTGTGGCATGCGCTCGCGCGAACCACTCGCCACTGCGCACGCGCAATTGCTATAATCCGCGGCGCAAGGGTTTTGCGATTTTTCTGGCATACTCATACAGCGGTGCAACTGAATCGAAGCCCGGAGGGCATATCGGATGCAGGACGAATACAGACTTCATGCAATGAGCGATGGAGATTTCGAGCCGGAAGCCGACGATGACATGGAAGAGCTCGAAAACGGCTTCGGCGAAGACGAGGAAGAGGAAGAGATAACCACGACAACCATCTCTTCCGACGACGACGACATGGACGAGGAGGAACCCGCAGCGGCCGCGCCGGTATCGACAGCTCCGCCCGCAGCTCCTCCTGTGAAGAAACCCGCGAAGAAGGCCGCTCCTAAAAAGGCGGCGAAGAAAGCACCCGCCAAAAAGGCGGCAAAAAAGGCCCCCGCGAAAAAAGCAGTGAAGAAGGCGCCTGCAAAGAAGGCCGCGAAAAAAGCGCCTGCGAAGAAAGCCGCAAAAAAAGCTGCGAAAAAGGCTGCCAAAAAGGCCGCGAAAAAAGCGCCTGCCAGGAAGCCCGCCAAAAAAGCGGCAAAAAAGGCTGCCAAAAAAGCGCCCGCGAAAAAGGCGGCGAAGAAAACCGCAAAGAAAGCCGTAAAGAAAGCCGTAAAGAAAGCCGCAAAGAAGAAGTCCCGCCGTTAACGCCGGATCGTCGCAACGGCAAAGGGCCGCTCTCGTGCGGCCCTTTTGCTTTTCCTGTCTTTCCCCGTCGAGGACCGCTTCACCCGCCGTGATTCTCTTCCTTCTCTTCTTCGGTCATCGGAGCATTGATCTCCAGAAGCCCGTCGGGCAAACGCATTTCCACGCGCCGGTGTTCCGGATCGATGTGCACCAGGTATTCCTTCACCAGCGGGATAAGGACTTCGCGGTCGGGCCCCTGCAGGCCGCGGCGATGCACCACCAGCAGCTCGGTGCTCGATGAAGAGCCGCGATCCAGATCGGCGATCTCCCCCACGTCGAGGCTCGCGTGGTTCAGGTCGATCACGTGGCAGCCTATGAGATCGCCGGCGTAGACCGAGCCGGGATCGAGCGGCGCCCGCTCCTCGGCCGGAACCGCCACCGTGTAGCCGCGGATCGCTTCCGCTTCGTTGATGGAGTCGATGCCCCGGAATTTCAGGACGATCCGGCTGCGCAGGAACCAGAAGTTCTCCAGCTCCACCTCGCGCGGACGCGTCCCCACCCGCTCCGGCGGAATCAGGGTAAGCCGCCGTCGCTGGTGGAAGCGCTCCGGAAAGTCGGTCAGCACCTCGGCCGTCAGCTCGCCACGCCGTCCCTGCGGACGGACGAGGCGCGCCAGCAGCACCCACGGCGCCCGCACAGAACGGCTGGCGGCATCGCCACTTTCAGGCGCACGACGCTCTTCCTGAGCGCCTGACGGGAATGGACGGGGGGAATCCATCCGAACCGGGTTCTGCTAGTCCTCTTCGGCCCCGTGGCCCTGATGGTCCTCTTCGAGAATGTCGAGGGTGTAGCGATGATGGTGCTTCATGCTGACAGCTCCCAAAATCGTCCTCACCGAGCGCGCTGTGCGACCCTGCTTGCCGATTACCTTTCCTACATCCGTAGGGGCAACGCGGAGCCGTAACACCGTGCTCTCTTCTCGTTCAACGGCTTCAACAACTACAGCCTCGGGAACATCCACCAACGCTCGCGCAATTTGAGTGACTAACTCCCGCATGTCATCGGGTCTGTCTGTTGTCTGATTCATCCTGCCCCCCATTGGGAAGACACACAACGTTCATCTTCCGGGGTTACGCGGATACTACGCTATGGCTGAGACGGACAAAAGAACCAATTCACAGCACTCCGCGACCCGGAGATACGAAAGTAACCTTTTGGGAGGGTTCTGGAGCAGGCGAGCGGGCGACTCCTCCGTAATTGGACCGAACTCAGGCTGCGGAGGCATCCGCTTCGGTCCCGCCGCCGGTGGTGGACACCGGTGCGTGACCCGCAGTCGACGAACCGGAACGCAGCAGTTTGGCAACCCGGTCCGAAGGCTGGGCGCCTTTGCTCTTCCAGTAGTCGATGCGTTCAAGCTTCAGGTCAATCGATGCGGGATTCGTTCGTGGATTATAGGTGCCAACCACTTCCACCGAACGCCCGTTGCGAGCGCGGTCTTTTTCAATCACGACCACGCGATAATAGGGCTGTTTGCGCGCACCCACGCGCGCCAGGCGAATCATTAACACTCTGCGGCAATCCTTTCAATCTCGGTCCTGCGAATGCAGCTCGGAACCGGGGAATTCACAACAGACCTCCGGTCCAGCTTCCTAATATATCAGGGATTTACCCCCTTCAACCCACTCCGAAGGGGAAAGCGTCAGATCGCCGGGTTACGGCGCCGGGGAAAGGCCCGTCGAGGAGCCGGCCACGGTGGCCCGTTCGCCCCGCGCCACCGATTCACGGAAATAGTCCAGCGAGAGCCGCAAACCCGAGCGCAGGCTGACTTTCGGCTCCCACCCCAACAGGGCTCTGGCTTTGCCGATGTCCGGCCGGCGCTGGGTGGGATCGTCCTGGGGCAGCGGCTCGAACCGGATTGGGCTCACCGATCCGGTCGCGGCCAGAATTTCCTGCGCGCACTGGAGGATGGTCCACTCCTCGGGATTCCCGATGTTGACCGGAAAATGCTCATGGGATCGCGACAGGCGAAGAATGCCCTCGATCTCATCGGAAACATAGCAGAAACTGCGGGTCTGGCTGCCGTCGCCGTAGATGGTCAGTTCTTCGCCGTGCAGGGCCTGGACCATCAGGTTGGAGATCACGCGGCCATCGCTGGCCTGCAGGCGCGGCCCGTAGGTGTTGAAGATGCGCACCAGCCGGGTATCCACACCGTAGTAGCGGTGGAAGGCCATCACGGTGGCCTCGGAGAAGCGCTTGGCCTCATCGTAGACGGAGCGCGGCCCGATGGGGTTGACGTTGCCCCAGTACGACTCCGGCTGCGGGTGCTCCGCTGGATCGCCGTAACACTCGGAGGTCGAGGCGTGGAGGAATCCGGCGTTGTACCTGCGAGCAACTTCCAGCGCGTTGCGAGTGCCCTCGGAGCCGACACGGAGAGTCTCGATGCCGAGACGGAGGTAATCGACCGGACTGGCCGGGGAGGCGAAGTTGAAAACGAAGGTGACGGGACCGAAGTCAAAGGGCTGGCAGATGTCGTGTTCGATCAGCTCAAAGCGCGCTTCGGCGCTCAGCTGCTCCAGATTCGCCAGGCGGCCCGTGCTGAGATTGTCGACGCCGATGACGGTGTTTCCGTCAGCGATCAGCGCGTCGCATAAATGCGATCCGAGGAAGCCGGCGGCGCCGGTGACCAGGATGCGGCTGGGCTGCAAAATCTTCCCGTTTTCCAATTCCTGTTGGTTCTCCTCAGCAAGAGCAGCGTTTTCAGAATAGCGGAAAGGGCTGGGCATCGTCCGCCCCCTCTGGCCGCTGGGACGCGGGTCGATTTTTTCCAATGCGGGTTTTCTGGCGCGAGCGCAGCCGTTGCGGAGACGCGCCCCCAGGTGCTGGTATGCTGGCCTTTTCCTTCCTCAGCCCGGAGAAAATGTCGAAGCATGGAAGCCCTGGTCGAGCTAAATCGCGTGTCGAAGTCGTATGAGGCAAAGGCGGCGGTGCGCGATCTGTCTCTGCGGATCGAAGCGGGCAGCATGTTTGGGTTGCTGGGCCCTAACGGCGCCGGCAAGACCTCGACGATCCGTATGATGATCGGCATCACGATGCCCGATACCGGCCAGGTTTCGCTGTTCGGCAAGCCGTTTACCGGCGCGGCCCTGCAGCGGGTGGGCTATTTGCCCGAAGAACGCGGGCTCTACAAGAAGATGAAGATCATCGACCAGCTCGTCTTCCTGGGCGAGCTGCGGGGGCTGGGCGCGTTGGAAGCGGCGCGGCGGGCAAAATCCTGGTGCGAACGCCTGCAGATCGCGGATTCGATCAACAAGAGGACCGAAGAGCTGTCGAAGGGCATGCAGCAGAAGATTCAGTTCATCTCCACGCTGCTGCACGATCCGGAGCTGATCATCATGGACGAGCCGTTTTCCGGTCTGGATCCGGTGAACGCGGTGCTGCTGCAGGATACGTTGCTGGAACTGAAGAAGCAGGGGAATGCCGTGCTGTTCTCGACGCACCGCATGGATCAGGTGGAGAAGCTGTGCGATTCAATCTGCCTGATCCATCGCGGCGAGGCGGTGCTTTCCGGCGGGATGCGCGAAGTGAAATCGCGCTACGAACGCAACCGGGTGATCGTTCAGTATGAGGGCGACGACGGATTCCTGCGGCATCCCGCGGTCGCCGAGTACAAAACCTATGCGGGACATGCGGAGATTCGTCTGAAGCCCCATGCGGACGCCCAGGACCTGCTGCGCACCGCGGCGGCCACTGCGGTGGTGACGAAGTTCGAGCTGGTCGAGCCCTCGCTGGAAGAAATCTTCATCGAGACGGTGGGAGGGCGCGCCGATGCTTAGACAAACCCTGCTGATTGCCAAGCGCGAATATCTGGAAAGGGTGAAGAGCAAGGTTTTCCGCATCACCACGCTGCTGGTTCCGCTGGGGATGGGCGGCCTCGCCTGGCTGGGCGGGATGAGCGGACACAAGCTGGAAGGGGTGCAAAGCCTGGCCATTCTCTCCGCGAATACCAACCTGGCGGCCCAGGTGAGGTCGGCCCTTCAGGAGGGCCAGTTCCCTCCTTCGACGATTCAGGTGTTTGCGCCTGCGACGAATGCCGACCGCCAGAAGGTGGACCAGGAAGTGGCATCGCACCAGATCGCCGGGTATCTGACCCTGGAAAACGTCCCCGGCGACACGCAACCTGAGGCGACCTGGGTTTCAGGAAGCTCCATCAATATCGTGGCCAAGGCACAGATGGAGTCGGCGGTGCGTTCGGCCCTGATCCGGCAGCAACTGCTGGCGCGGGGGATGCAGCCGGGGCAACTCAACGACCTGATGCAGCCGGTCGAGCTGAAGACCCTGCAGATCAAAAACGGGGCCTTCGTTCATTCCAATTCCGAGCGGAGCTTTCTCGGCGCGTACGCTTTGATCCTGGTGCTCTATGGCTCGGTGCTCATCTACGGCATCAACATCGCGCGCTCGGTGGTGGAGGAAAAGACCTCGCGGATCTTCGAGGTGTTGCTTTCCACGACCTCGTCCGATTCTCTGATGATGGGCAAACTGCTGGGTGTGGGGGCGACGGGACTCACACAGATGGCCATCTGGGGCGCCCTGTTGGCCTTTTATGCCGGCTCGGCCATGGCGGCCAGCCAGGGGATTCACGGATTGAGCTCCCTCGGCATCACGGGAGCCGAACTCGCGTACTTCGCTGTTTTCTTCCTGGGCGGATTCTATTTGTACAGCGGGCTGGCGGCTGCCCTGGGATCGAGCGTCAGCGGCGAGCAGGAGGTGCAGCAATTCAGCTTCATCCTGATCTCTCCGCTGGTGGTCAGCGTGGTTATGCTGCCCTATGTGCTGGGGAATCCCAACGCGCCCGCGTCCGTCGTGCTATCGCTGATTCCGCCCTTCACGCCGATCATCATGTACATGCGCATCTGCGCGCAGATGCCGCCGGCGTGGCAGGTGGCACTCTCCATCGTGCTGCTGTTCGCCTCGGTGTGGGCGATGGTGTGGCTGGCGGCGCGGATTTACCGGGTTGGGGTGCTGATGTACGGCAAACGCGCCACCCTTCCGGAGATGCTGCGCTGGCTGCGCTACAGCTGAACCGTCAGCTGGGAGGCGGGAGCCGGGAGCCGACACATTTCTGGTCAGTCGCCGTTCACCCGCCGCTGCTGCTGACCGTGAAGGGCGGCTTTGCGAATGGAGACAACCTCGGAACCGGTCTGCGCGCTGTCCGGACGGGCACTGCCCGGGCCCTCCGGTTGCTGGACACCCGGCTCCACCATCCGCGGACGGAGATTGGTCGGCAGGAAAATGCTGAAGACGGTTCCGTGCCGTCGAGCATCCACGGTGGACCTCAACTGGATCTCTCCGCCGTAGCGCTCCACGATCGCCCGGGTCACCCAAAGGCCGAGGCCGGTGCCCCGCTGACCCTTGGTCGTGAAAAAGGGCTCGCCCAAACGCCGTTGCACGTCTCGCGGCATGCCGCTGCCATTGTCTCCAACCGAGATGCGGATGCCGCGGACACCAGGGTCGCTCCAGCTGCGCGTACAACGAACGCGCAGGCGCAGCCTTCCGTTCGACGAAGATGCCTCGACGGCATTGGTGATGAGGTTGGAAAGCACCTGACGCATCTCGCCGGGATAGACGAGGGCTTCTTCGGGACAGTCGTACTGGCGCTCAACCCGCAGATTTTTCTCCATGACACGGCGGCTGTAGAGCGAGATGACTTCCTCCAGCAGCTCGTCGATATGGGCGCGGATGGGTCCGGTCGTTTCCCGGGAGAAATTGAGGGTCTGCCGGCTGATCTGGCCGACTCGGCCGAGTTCCTTCTGTGCCAGCGCGAGGTAGCTGCGGGCCGCCGCGGAAAGTTCGTGTTCTTCGCCCAGCAGGTAAAGAAGGTTGGTGATCGACTCCAGGGGATTGTTGATCTCGTGGGCGATGGAGGCCGCAAGACGACCGATGGTGATCAGCTTCTGGTTTTCGCGCAACAGGACCGCGGTCCGATCGATTTCCTCCTGGCTCCGGCTCTGTGCGACCGCGGTCTGGCGAACCTTGAGGGCACGGGCCAGAACGGTGGGCAGGCGTTCCATCTCGCCCGGCTGAATGACTTCAGTGGCTCCACTGCGCAAAATGCGAATCGCCTCGCTCTGGGCAATCCGCCCGCCGGCGAGGATCACGGGAATCGGAGGCTGGACGGCCCCGGCACGGCTGAAGACCTCGCGCAGCTCCAGATCGTGTAGTCCCTCGGGACCCGCCACAATCAGGTCTGTGGTGCCGCGTCGCAGTTCGTCCAGAAACTCGCGGCGGTTCTCGGCAAAGTCGATAACCAGGTTGAGGCCTGCCTGGCGAGCGGCTGCGCGCACCGCGTGGTGCGATAGCGCAGAGCAGCGCAACATCAGGACCCCGGGGATGGATTTTCCCTTCATCTCCGCACCACGCGGCGTGGCCGGAACCGCAGGCGACCTGGGCCGCATTTCAATTATCTTCACCGGAAGCATACCGGCCTCCAGCGTCGACATACGAGCCTTCTGATTCCACCCGCGATTTGCACCCCCGCGCTGTTCCGGCAGGAGAAGATGGATGGGTGCGTACAAAGCCCGTAGCTTTCCAGACAGTTCGATGAACTCAGTTACTGAGGTGTTGCTTGCACAACGGTGGGGTCGGGCCATTCCGTTCAGTATTCACCGGGATTTAACAGACAAGAGGCAGCCAGCGGAATGACGTCGCCGGGTTTGGGGGGCGCGAAAGAGGCTGAAACGGAAATTGGCCGCCCGGCGAGACCGGTCTCCACCTCAGGTCCCGGCCCTGTTTCGCGTTCTGCCCGGCTCATGAGGCCCGCCTCGAGGGTCTCATCCGTACCATACGGGATTTGTGAAACCGTTCGAGGGTATTCTGATCTAAACGGAAGCAATTGGATGAAAGCGCGGATGAAGAGAAGGCTGGTTTTTGGCGTCGGCCTGGTGGCATTTACGGCCGCCGGTCTCACGGCGCAGGCGCAGAGCAATCCTGCGAACTCGCAGGTGAATCCCTACGCGGGCAGCGTGCAGGCGGTACCGGCCACCCCCGCCGTCCGGCAGCTGTCGCTCGACGATGCGATCCGTATGGGGATCGAGAATAACCTGGCGCTGACCCTTGCCCGGGCGCAGCAAATGACGGCGAATGCCGAGAAACTGCAGCTGGCGAACGTGCTGCTGCCGAATCTGTCGTTTCATGGCGAAACCGGAGTGCACGAATACAATCTCGCGGCCGAAGGCTTTCACCCTTCAATCGAAGGCCAGTTTGCGTCGCACCTGCCGCCGGGTGTGTCGCTGTCCTCCTTTCACCTGGTTACGAAGGTGGACACGACCATCGGCCAGATCAATTTTTCGCAGGCGCTCTTCAACTGGGCCGGGTACGATGTGTGGCGTGCAGCCCAGGCGGCGGAGAAAGCTGCGTACTACAACGCCCAGTCATCGCGCGGCCTGGTGGTGCTGAACGTCGGGAACACCTACCTGCTGGCGCTGGCGGCCGGAGCCCAGGCGGACTACGCGCGCGCCCTTCTGCAGACCGATGAGGCGGTCCTGAACCAGGCCCATCAGGAACACCTGGCCGGTACGGTGGCCAATCTGGACGAGCTGCGGGCGCGGGTGCAATACCAGGCCCAGCAACAGACCGTGATCGCAGCCGAAGACAATTTTGAGAAGGGGAAGATTGCCCTGAATCGCGAAATCGGCCTGGCGCCGGAACAGGCGATTCAGCTGACCGACTCGTCTCCGTATGCCGAGCTGCAGCCCATGAGCATCGAGGCAGCGCGCACCGAGGCGTACGCCAGCCGGCAGGATTTCCAGATGCTGAAGCAGGAACTGCGCGTGGCGGAGATGGAGCGGCACGCCACTGCGCACCAGCGCTTTCCCACCCTGACCTTTGGGGGCAACTATGGCGTCACCGGCATCTCCGGCGGCGTGTATCACGGGACTTTCGCCGCCGTGGGGACGCTGTCCATCCCGATCTTCGAGGAAGCGAAGATTCGCGGTGACAACGACGTGGCGCAGGCGCAGCTGGAGCAGATCCGCTCGCGGATGGCCGACCTGACGCAGAAGATCGATCAGCAGCTGCGAGACAGCCTGCTGGACCTGCAGACCGCGGAAGAGACAGTGCAGGTGGCAAAGAGCAACGTGGAGCTGGCCAACACGGCTCTGGATCAGACCCGGCAGCGCTTCGCGGCGGGTGTGACCGACAGTCTGCCGGTGGCCGAGGCGCAGTCCACCCTGGCGTCCGCTGAGACGCAGTATGTCAACAGCGTGCTGCAGCTCAACGAGGCCCGGCTGGGGCTGGCGCGCAACCTGGGGATCGTCGATACGCAGTACAAGACGTACCTGCACGGGGGCACGCCCTCTGCGCTGAAGTCCAATGCGGGGATGCCAAACAGCGGGGATTAGACAGCCGGGAGCTCGGAGCCGGGAGCCAGGAGCTTTTATGGCACCGACTCGGCAAGCCTGACTTCACTTTGAGCGAGCGGCTGCCATAACTCCACGCGGTTGCCTTCCGGGTCGGTGAACCAGCCGAAGCGCCCGTAATCGAAGCTTTCGCGCTTGGGATCCACGGAGACACCGGCGGCGATCAAACCGTCCAGAACCGCATCGAGATCGTCCACCTGAAAATTGAGCATGGTGGGCTGGTTGCCCGGGAAATAGTCCGAGGCCTGGGGAAAGAAAGCCAGGGTAATCACGGCGCGCTGCCGTTCAGCCGGGAAGGCGAAGCAACCTTCGGCTTTGGGCAGGCCCAGATGCTTCTCATACCAGGCATAAAGCGCCTCCGGATCGCGGGCGCGGAGAAAAACGCCTCCCATCCCTGTCGCCTGAGCCATGTCACTCCTCCTCCGACAGCAGTTTGGCGAGCGGTTTGGGATGCTTTTCGACGCGCTTTTCCTGCCGGGGCGTATCCACGATGACGCGCTCGGGTTTGGGCTGGCCCACGCGCTCTCGGGCGTTGGCTTTAACCGCCTTCACCGTGGAGAATATCTTCTTCTTTGCGCGCTTTTTGGGCATAGCAGGGAGCGTCCGGGGAGCCTGAGGGCGCCCCAACCAGGCGCCAGCCGAGCCGCCGGGGGCGGGCGGCTGACCTACAAAGTAGCATCTCCTTCCGGGCGCGATGTGAAATACTTTTCGTGGAGTATACGGCCCATGGAAGAACGCGACTTTTTCAATGAAAAATCCGAGCAGCGTACCCATACCCTCAACTGTCCGCACTGCGGACAATCGGGTGAGTACCAGGTGCGGTGGCTGGTGCGCATGCGCAAAGCCCAGCTGCCGAGGAATGCCGACGAGCGGGACCGGGCGCGATTCGCCAAGGCGCAGTCGTATATGGTGCGTCAGGACGATATGGTGGCCTGTACCAACATTCGGTGCCGGAAGCGGTTCGAGGTGACGAGCCTGCAGTCGGTGGCGTTTTTGCAGTCGGCCTAAGAGCAGCCTGTAGCTCGTGGCCGGTGGGCTGTAGCCCGTAGCAGGAGTGTATGAGTCACGAAGGGATTCGCCTGGTCAGCGCGGAAGAGGCGCAGCACGCCCCGGAGCCGGAACTGCCCCGCGAGGCAGTCACGCCGGCGAAGGTTCGTGTGCAGCAGACGACCGGCGAGGGCCTGGAGATTCTCTGGAAGGACGGGCACCACAGCCACTGGAGCTTCGCCTGGCTGCGCAGCGCATGCCCCTGCGCCACCTGCGAGGAGGAACGAGCAGCGCAGGGACGCGAGCCGGGCGAGCCAAAGGCGAAGGCCGCGACGCTGTTGCCGATGTATCGGGAGCCGCCCCGGCCGGTCTCGTCGACTCCCACGGGGAACTACGCCATCAGCTTCAAGTGGAACGACGGCCACTCCAGCGGAATCTACTCCTGGCAATACCTGCGAAGACATTGCCAGTGCGAGGCTTGCCAGGCGGGGCGCGCAGGTGCGTTCACCAACCAGACGGCTTACTAAAGGAGCCCTTCGCATCCGTAATCGAATCGTGTCGGGGAACTGGCTCGCGATGAGATCCGACTGGCGAATGCGCTTCATGAACGTAGCCAGCTGCTTGAGCTGAGCGCTGTGGTGCTGGTGAGGATTCAGAATGCCCACAGGAAGCTTCAATTCTCGCGCCACGATCCTGACGGGTTCTGCCAGATCAGAGTCGTTCGTAACGAGAACGGCCACTTCAAACCTGTTCGTATACGCGTCGCGCAACAGGTGAGAGGCGAGATTAACATCCGAACCTTTCTCTTCAGTTTTGTCGACGAAGACCCGCTTCGGAGGCACAACCGAGGACAAGTACATGGGCACACTGTGGGTGAGGAAGTGTCCGTAGGTGATGCTCAGATTCGGTGTCGTCCTCAGCGCCCGAATGTACAGAGCCTGATCGTGGGCCGAGGACGGATTCTGCGGCCTTGCACTGACCCGCGCAGTGAAGTAGTGAATGTGATCGACAGTATCGCTCGGCAGCATCGTGCAGCAAAGTGCCGCCAGGTCGAGCCATTTCCATGGCGTGCGCTTCAGCGCTCCGTAGTAGAGGTTGAACCCGTCAACATACACATGAGCTTTCAAGGATCAGTACCTCCGCCGGCATACGCATACCGTATGCCTTGACATACCTTTCAAAGCGTCTAAAATCGACAAAGATGATTACCCCTGCCCCTTGGAGGGCAGGTAGCGAAGCCGGCCGCGAGGTCGGCTTCAGTGTTTTGGATCAAATATCGAGTTCTTGCACCTCGATCCCCATCCTTTCCATGGCGGTTGCGACCGCGTCGGTCGGAAGCTGGATATTCGCGGCATGAAAGGACCCGAAAACCTGTAAGTCTCCTGATGTCATGTCCCCAGCCTGGACCACATGGAAAGGAGCAAGTCAGGAGCGCGTGGCGTCCAGGGCCGATGTCACCTTCGCGTAGAAGGCACTCAGGTCTTCTTTCGGTCCCATCGTGAGGCGGCGAAACACCTTCAGCAG
This sequence comes from Acidobacteriaceae bacterium, assembly GCA_049579805.1. Lineage (GTDB taxonomy): Bacteria > Acidobacteriota > Terriglobia > Terriglobales > Acidobacteriaceae > Palsa-343. The sequence goes on along the minus strand of JBAUOP010000169.1, from coordinate 28,155 downwards.
CGGGTAAACCTGAGAGCCGCGAATGTTGAGCGCGGGCATGGCCATTTCCTGGCCGGCGTCGGAGCGTCCGGAGTTGAGCTGGCCGGGATAGACGGCCATGATCCAGTCCGCCGGATATTTCCTGCGGAAGATCTCGCCGTAGTACGCGCCCCACAGGCGGGTGGCTTCGTCCTGCTGGTCGGCCGGAACAGGGCTGCGGGCGGCGAGCACGGTTTCGAGCCGGGCGATCGAGTCAGGAGAAAAGTCCAGATTCATGCCGTGGTCTTCGGCGGCGATGCGCACGGCCTCGGCGGCCCAGGCCTGCATCATGGCATCGAGCGAGTCGAAGGTCTGCTGGGAAATTGGGCGGGGACGGGTCATCACTCCTCAGACTACAGGAGGGCTCGTCGACCCTCAGGGGCCCGACCGGGACAGAATGCGCTCCACCCATGTATCTTTGAACTTTGCATACAAGTTTGCGGAATTCTCTGCAGTTGCACTGGAGGAGTTGTCGGTTGACGAGGACCTGGAGTGTGCGTGTGGCTGTGGCGGCGATAGCCGCTGTGATGGGTCTGGCGGGCATGGCGGCGCAGGGACAGGTGCAGAGCCCGCCGCCGAATCCTCAGCTTCCTCCGCCGGCCCCGCTGGCCGGGGTGCGGTACGACTTTCCCTGGGAAATCTACGGCGGCGTCGCTTACTCGCATTTCGATGCAGGACCGAACCTGCTGCAGGGCGCGAACCTCGGCGGCTTCGATGCGCGGGCGATCCGCGAGCTCAGCCCCCGCTGGGGCGCGGGCGTGAATGTGCGCGGCTACTACGGCACCAGCGGCACAACCCCCAATTGCGGCGCCTGCATCGGTTCCGGTCCCAACGCCGGACCGATCGAGGGCCCCTTTGTCAGCGAGCAGATGTTCCTCGCCGGCCCGGAGTTCCGCGCGCTCAGCAACCAGCACGCCTCTATGATGCTGCACGCCTTTGTGGGCGGAGCCTACGGCGACTTCACGCGCGGTCTGGACGGCGTTCCGCCGCAGAACGTGGGCTTCTTTTCGAATCAGTTCACGTTTGCTGGAGCTTTCGGCGGCTCCATCGACCTGAACCGCTCGCCGCGCCTGGTCTTCCGCATCGCGCCGGATGCCACATTGACGAACTTCGGCGGGAACGGCCTGGCAGAGCAGTTCGCTCTGTCGGTAGGACTGGTCTACCGCATGGGCCACGCATTCGGATCGCAGGCGACTCACGCCAGCAAGCAGCATCATCCGTGGTGGCGCCCGTAAGCTTTGTCGGCGGGAAATGAAAAGGGAGGAGCCGCGGCTCCTCCCTTTTGCTTGTTAAAAGCGAATTCAGGTGCCGGTCAGGTGCCCGGCTCGATAGGCGCATTGAGAACCGGATGATCGAGGCCGCGCAGTGTGCGCCTCGGCTGCCCTTCGAGATCGAAGACCACAACTTCATTTTTCCCGGGGTGCAGCCAGGGACCGGGCAGATACAGCGCCTTCTGCGGCCCGATGCGCCAGAAGCGCCCCAGCGGACGGCCGTTGACCCAGACCATGCCCTTGCCCAGTGCGCCGGTGTCGAGGAATGTGTCCTCGGGACGATCGACCGTGAACGTCGCCTGATAGAAGCAGGCCCCGGTGCAGGACTTGTCGGTGTATTCGAGCTTGCCAGGGTCGTGCATCGGCAGAGAGAAATTCTCCCAACCGGTTAACAGCTTGCCGTCGACGCGGACGCCGCCGAGGAGGCCGACGCGCTCGCCCGGCAGCGCCGGTCCAAAATTCACCCGGCCTGTATTTTCGAGCAGGATATCGAGCCGGGCATGCGCCGAGTCGATGTGCAGCGGCAGTGAGGTCTGGTTCAGCCGGCGGTCGATGGTGCCCGCAAGCTTGCCGTCCACATACACCTGGGCATAGTCGTGGACGGCCCCGATGCTCAGATCGCCGCTCACCGGACCGGCCACCGTTGTGCGGTAGAGGACGTAGCCATAGGCCTGGTTCATCTGCGCCATGGTCAGCGGCTGCTCGGAGTGAACGGGAGCGGGCAGGTTGGCCCACAGGGACGCAGCGCGTTCGAGACGAAACTCCGGAATCGCGATGGACGGCGGCGCGGTCGGCACCGGCGGCGGCGTAATGCCCGTATCGCGGGCGATCACATCGCGGAAGCGGTAATACTTGGGCGTGGGATGGCCGCTCTCATCGAGTGCCGCGTCGTAATCGTAGCTGGTCACATCCGGCTCGTAATTCTTGCCGTTGGAGTTGGCGCCGTTCATCCAGCCAAAGCTGGTGCCGCCGTGGAACATGTAAATGCTGATGGAGTAGCCCTGGCGCAGGATCCAGTCTAGGTCGGCGGCTTGCTGGTCGGTGCTGGTATGGGCGTGCGGCGCGCCCCAGTGGTCGAACCAGCCGTCCCAGTATTCGGCGTTCATGAAAGGTCCGTCGGGACGAAGCTTCTTCAAAATCGCGAGCGATTTCTGCGCTTCGCCGGGACCGAAGTTGATGGCCGCGGGCAGATCCGGCAGGCTGCCGCGCGGCACTTCTTCGGCGCCGTCGGCGGTGAAGAGCTGCGCCTTCGTGAAGCCCGCGTCGACCAGCATCTGCCGGATGTCGTTCATGTAGACGTGGTCGTCACCATAGCTGCCATACTCGTTTTCTACCTGTACGGCGATGATGGGACCGCCATTGCCGATCTGCAGCGGCGCCAGTTCCCTGCCCAGCCGCAGCAGCCAGGCGCGGGCAGCGGCGAGGAACTCCGGATTGCGCGAACGGACAACCATGTTCGGATCCTTCAGGAGCCACGCCGGATATCCGCCGAATTCCCACTCGGCGCAGGCGTAGGGTCCAGGCCGCAGGATCACGTAAAGGCCCTCCTGCTGCGCCTCGCGGATGAACTCAGCGACATCGAGGTTGCCGGAGAAGTCGTAGACGCCCGGGCGCGGCTCGTGAGCGTTCCAGAAGACATACGTGGTAACGGCATTCAGGCCCATGGCCTTCGCCATGCGGAGACGGTCGCGCCAATAAGCGCGGGGCACACGGGCGTAGTGGATCGAACCCGAAATGATCCGGAAGGGTTTGCCGTCGAGCAGAAACTGACGGTGCTCGGCGCGAAACGACTGCCCCTGCGCCGGCAGCCCGGCCGCGGTCTGGGCCGAGGCAGTCTGGGCCAGGCCAGACTGCGCCGACGCAGTCAACAGAGCCGCAGCGGCAAAGGCCAGCAGGTGAATGAAGGTGCGTCGCATGCATCGATCTCCTGTCACGATGGGTGCGTCTGGCTCAAAAGGAGAGAAGAACCCCACGGAGAAACGCAAGAGCCGGACTAATCATGAAGCCAATGACCGGGCCACCCCAGATAAAAAGAACGAAAAGGCCGAAGATCCCGATGGAATCGTAGAGACGCAGCGCCTTGTACGGCAGCATGTGGCGGAAAATGTGCGAGCCGTCGAGCGGCGGTAAGGGGATCAGGTTGAAGGCGGCGAGGATGAGATTCAGGAAGATGGTGAGATAGAGAATGCCCACCACCGGAATGAGCAGAGAGCCGGAACTGGTGAGGATGCTCAGGTTCCCTGTCGCTGCGACAAAATGCACGATAGCCGCGCCCTTACTGCTCACGCGCGAGATGACGAGCAGGACGAGAGTGGCGCCGACAGCGGCCAGCACGTTGCTGACGGGGCCGGCCACCGTGGTGAGAATGTCGTCGCGGGTGACGTTCTTGAAATTTCGAGGCGTCACCGGCGTGGGCTTGGCCCATCCGAAAAGAAAGCCCGGATTGATCAGCAGCATGACCGCCGGCAGGATGATCGTGCCGAAGAGATCGATGTGCTTGATCGGGTTCAGGGTGACGCGGCCCAGCATGCGCGCCGTTGGATCGCCGAGGCGAGAAGCCATCCAGCCATGGGCCGCTTCGTGCAGACTCAGAGAGAAAATCAGGACAACGAATTCAAAAATCGCAAGAATGATGTGGTTTGGATCCATTGGAATCGTCTCGATGGTATCAGTTGGGACCCGCCCTATTTCGATTTGCGACACCGGCGGCAAAACTGATTAGTCATGGGGAGGGAGCTCCGCGCAGGGGCCTGGTTCGGTCTTCTCTCCCAGCCGCGCGGCCTGGCTTTTCGTCTTAATCCTGCGCCCGGGCACGCCGCCGACGATGCTGTGCGGCTCCAGATCGTGGGTGGCCACCGCCTGCGCGGCCAGCATAGAGTCCTCGCCGGCCCGCACGCCGGGCATCACCAGGGAGCGATACGTGACGCGCGCCGCGGGCCCCAGCTCGGTCCGGCGATGCTCGATGATGCAGGCCTCTACCGGATCGTGCGCATGCGAAAAGACCGCCGCGTGCTCTGAGACTGAGGTGCCCTTGCGGATAATCAGCTCGCCGCGATCGTCGAGCAGCACGTGGCTGTGGATGATGCAATCGTCCTCGATGGTCAGGTTATAGCCAAAGGTGAACTCGACCCCGTGGTAGATCTTCACGTTGCGGCCGATGCTTTTAAAGATGTGCTTGCCCAGCATGGCGCGCATGCGGAAGCCCAGCCAAAGGTTCAGCGCCACCGGCGAGCGGTCGAACATGCGCCAGAACCACACCAGGGGCTTGATGAGCGCGTAGCGCTCGGCATCGATATCGCCGTAGTACTCGGGCTCCAGGGTCACGTTCGCGGGGTCCAGCGACAGCTCCAGCACGTTGAAGGGCAGCTCGGTGGTGAGCGTAAAGTTCAGGCGCCCTCCGTGGGGTCGGCCCAGCAGCAGTTGGTGCAGATGGTCGCGGACAATCTCACCGCGAAGGGTGGCATCCTCGTGGCGCGAAAATTCGTCGTCCAGGGAATCCACCCAGCGGCTGAAGACCTCTTTCGCCTCCCGGGTGGGCTCGATATCGCGGTACTGGTAGCGTGGCATATCTTGTGGACTATCTTACCGTTCCCGACGATGCAGAGAATGCGCGAACCGCGATTTGCATTGCAGGGTCGCGCGATGCTGCGGTACGCTTCTGCATCAGCAGGTCCCCGCAAAGGAAAGAAGGAAAGCCATGGAAGAATCGTCGGATGTACCGGAACAGAGGAGCTACACATCGTTATTTATCGGCGCTTTGGCGGTAGCCGTCCTGTGCGCCCTGGCCGGACTCATCTGGAGCTACAGCCTTGCAGGACGGCTGACCCATGCCGAAGCGCAGCTGGCCACCACCCAGCAGCAGAACGACAAACTCGCCACGGCGCTCAACGAAACGAATGCGCGGCTGAGAGTCACCTCGGAAACGCTGGGGCAGTCTCTGGGCATGACCCAGAAACAGCTGGAAGCCAAGGCGCAGGATCTGCTGAACCGGCAGGAAGCCGATGCGAAGCGCCTGGAAAAGGAAAATGCTGCAGCCCGACAACAGATCAGCGCCGTCTCCACCGATGTCTCCGGAGTGAAGACCGACGTGGGCGGCGTCAAGACCGATCTGAACAATACAAAGACTGAGCTCCAGAACGCCGAGTCGCAGATGCAGAAGATGCAGGGCGACATGGGCATGCAGAGCGGTCTGATCGCGACGAATGGGAAGGAGCTGGAGGTTCTGAAGCACCTCGGCGACCGTAACTACTACGAATTCACCCTGGATAAAGGACACAAACAGGCGGTGGCCACGGTGGCCCTTGAACTCAAGAAGGCCGACCCCAGGCACAGCCGCTTTACGCTGATCGTCTACTCCGATGACAAGGAGATCCAGAAGAAGGACCGGAATCTGGACGAGCCCATCCAGTTCTATACCGGCAAGGATCACCTGCTGTATGAGCTGGTGGTAAATAACATCACGAAGAAGCAAATCCAGGGGTACGTGGCGACGCCAAAGAACGCGCCCAAGCCAATAACGACTTCGGGAGAATAGGTTTCGCAGAGCGGGTTTGGCCTCGAATCGGGGGACTCAGGCTGAAGGGCGGCAGCAAAGGAGCGGTTGGTGCGGGCTCAGGCCACCGCGGCCAGAACGCACGCCAGCAGCATCAGAAAAACAAGGATTTTGCTCATCGACGTCACCGGGGACTGCGGGATTCCGCTGCAGACCCCACGCTACAGGAAATCCGTGCCCGCGACTGTAGCACAAACGGGGTAACCTGGGCGGCCCTCCTGAACCTGATGTATCCCCAGTTAGTGTCCCGGAAGTAATCCGGCGCAGACCGCCGGCCCTGGCGGATCTCTGGCTACAATCGAACACGTGAGCGACGGGGATCGACAGCGCTTTACGTTCGGCCAGCGGGTTGCGCTTTGGATCATCCCCAAACTCACAGCCCTGATCCTCGCCGGCATCGGGCTGACGCTGCGCTTTGAGGAGATTGCGGAGGAGGGCGCCGTCCCCGCTATCCCGCCGGCGCGCGGTATCTTTTGCTTCTGGCATCGCTGCACCCTTCCCGCCGGATGGTATTTCCGGAAGTACCGCTGCTCGATCCTGATCAGCCAAAGCTTCGACGGGGAGTTGATTGCCCGCACGCTCGGCCTGCTGGGTTATGGCACTGTGCGTGGGTCCAGCTCGCGCGGCGGGGCGGCCGGGCTGATCGCGATGCGCGAGGTGCTTGCCTCCGGTCTGCCCGTGGTTTTTACCGCGGATGGGCCGCTCGGGCCGATTTACCAGACCAAGATCGGACCCGTGAAGCTGTCGGCCATGACGGGCGCGCCGATGGGCAGCTTTTATCTGCTGCCGCAGCGCGCCTGGACCTTTCGATCGTGGGACCGCTTCCTGGTCCCGAAGCCCTTCTCTCGCGTCGTGGTGAGCTGGGCGCGATCTTTACCGGCCCCTGCGCCGGATGCCGATGCCGCCGCGCTCGAAGCCACGCGCCAGGAGCTGAATGCTGCTCTGGAGCGCGCACGGCTGCAGGCCGAGGCGTACTTCGGGCCGACCCCCAACCCGTAAAATCGACCCAGTGCTGGTTTCCGATTTCGACTTTCACCTTCCCGCCGAGCGCATCGCACAGGAGCCGCTGGCCGACCGTGCCGGAGCGCGCATGCTGGCGCTCGACCGTGCAACCGGCGCGTGGCAGGACCGGCATTTTCCTGACCTGCCGCAGCGGCTGCAGCCCGGCGATCTGCTCGTCCTCAATGACACGCGCGTGATTCCGGCGCGGCTCTTCGCGCATCGCGCCGGCCTGCACACCCAGGCCAGCCACCGGACTACCGGCCGCGTGCAGGTGCTGCTGGTCGAGCGGCTTTCCGCGTGGGAATGGAAGGCGCTGGTACGGCCCGGACGCAAAGTGCTGACCGGAGAACGGCTGCAGTTCGGCGATGGGGCTCTCGAGGCGGAGGTGATCGCGCATGGCGAATTCGGCGAGCGCACCCTACGCTTCCAGCCCGTGCCGGATTTCTTCGCTGCCGTCGAAAAGCTGGGCCATGTACCACTGCCGCCATACATCCACCGCGAGGACCGCAGTGGCGACCGCGAGCGCTATCAGACGGTCTATGCCCGGGAACGCGGGTCGGTCGCAGCGCCCACGGCGGGCCTGCACTTCACCCCGGAGATTCTGGAGGCGATTCGCGCGCGCGGCGTTCAGATCGCGACCGTGACGCTGCACGTCGGTCTGGGAACATTTCAGCCGGTCCGGGTGGAGCGCGTCGAGGATGTGCGGCTGCACGCCGAGCACTACAGCCTGTCGGCCGAAACCGCTGCCGCCCTGAATGCGGCGCGGCGGGAGAAGCGGCGGGTGGTCGCTGTGGGCACAACAACAGTGAGGACCCTGGAACACTGCGCCCACACAGCCGAGGAATTCACGCCGCACGCCGGATCGACCGGCATCTTCATCGCGCCCGGATTTGACTTCCGCATCGTTGGCGCGCTGCTGACGAATTTCCACCTGCCCCAATCGACGCTATTGATGCTCGTCAGCGCCTTTGCAGGACGCGAACCCATCCTCGCCGCCTATCGCCACGCGGTGGAAGCGGAGTACCGCTTCTTTTCCTACGGCGACTGCATGTTCATCGCCTGACCTTGGTGTTCGTCGTCCTGCGGTCGTCCGTCTTTGTCCGGAATTTGGCCGGGAGGTATGCATCACAAATGGTGCATGTCAGGGTAATACCCTCAGGGTATTACCCTTCGGCAATTGAAAACAAAGCACTACCTGAGGTCCTCACCCAGGGGGGTGGGGGGGGCCACAGCTCGTCTCAGGCTCGCTCACCAGATCCTGCAGGCTTTGGCATTCACCATCGGCTGACCAGCTTTGCACCCAAAGGCGGCCGCGAACTGTGGCAGATCGGCCACAATCCCGTTGACGCGGTACTTGCCCGGTGAGTGCGGATTCGTAATGGCACTGACGCGAAGATTCTGCGGGCGCTCGTTCTCGCAGGCCCACTGCGCGTAGCCGATAAAAAACCGCTGATCGGGCGTGAATCCTTCCTTGTTCTGCAGATGCATGCCGGCTGTGTCTTTCTTCCACGCCAGATAAGCCAGAAGCGTGCCGCCCAAATCCGCCGTGTCTTCGCCGCTGGTGAGCTTCGAATTGATGTGGATCTGGTCGACGATGGTGTAGCCGGCAAACTGATCGCGCAGGCAGCTGATGTGCTGGTCGAATCCTTTCGCATCGGCCGGCGTCCACCAGTCGCGCAAATTGCCGTTGCCATCGAACTGCCGTCCCTCGTCGTCGAACGCGTGGGTCAGCTCGTGCCCGATGGTGCCGCCGGTATCGCCGTAGTTGGGCGCGGCATCTTCCTTCGGGTCGTATAAAGGCGGCTGCAGGACTCCGGCCGGGAAGTTGATGTCGTTGGTCTGCGGATCGTAATAGGCGTTGACCGTCGGCGGGCTCATAAACCATTCGTTGCGGTCGACGGGCTTACCCACTTTGTTCCAGTCGCGGCGCTCCTCGAAAACATGCGCCCGCTCCACGTTGCCAAAGTAGTCGTCCGGCTTAACCGTCATGGCGGAATAATCGCGCCACTTCTCCGGATAGCCGATCTTATTGCGCACCATGTGCAGCTTGATGATGGCCTGCTCCTTGGTCGCCGGGCTCATCCAGTCCAGATGCTCGATCTCCTGCTGCATGGCCGCCTCAATCTGCTCAGTCATCTTCAGGACGTCCTGTTTGGTCTTCGGTGAGAAGTTGCGCGCCACAAACTCCTGTCCGAGAGCTTCGCCCAGATGCCGGTCGACCTGGCTAACACAGCGCTTCCAGCGCGCCTGCATCTGCGGAACCCCGCGCAGATATCTCGAGTAGAAATCGAACTGCGCATCCTCAAACGGAGTGGAAAGGCTGGCAGCCGCGGCGTTCAGAGCATGCACGCGCAGGTAGGCTTTGAGATTCCCCAGCGGCTCCGTTGCCAGTTCATGCTGCAAAGCCGCCAGAAATTTCGGCTGCGAGACATTGATGTTCGAGAGTTCGGAGGCGGAAACCCGCTCCTCGCTGAGATACGCACCAATCTCGAGCGACGGAGCCAGAGACTCGATCGCGCCGATCTTCATCGGGTGGTATTCGTTGTACGGATTGCGCTCTTCCACGCGCGTGAGCGTACCGTTCGCCAGCGCGGTCTCGATTTTCATCACCGCCGCCGCGTCGGCATCCGCCCGGGTCTGGACTTCGCCGGAGAGAACCAGCAGATGCGCCATGTAGGCGACATAGCGCTGCCGTGTCTCCACACTTTTGGCGTCTGTCTTCGTGTAGTAGTCGCGGTCGGGCAAGCCGAGGCCGCCGGCGCCGATCTCGACGATCATCATTCCCGCATTCTTCGGGTCCTGCGCCGAACCCGCACGAAGGAAGTAGAGGCCGCGCTGATCGGCGCCTTCGCGCAGAAACGCCGCGAGCTGCTGCCGGTCTTCGATGGCCGCGATGCGGTCCAGTTCCGGCTTCAGAGGCGACAGACCACGGGCATTGATCGCGTCGGTATCCATGCAGGCGGCATAGTAGTCGCCGATTTTCTGCTGCACCGGCGTGCGATCTTTGCGTTTCGCGTCTTCTTCCAGAATGCCCCACAGAAACTGCCGGTTCTCATTGGCGAGCTTCGCATAGACGCTCCAGCCGGCCTGATCCGCCGGAATGGGGTTGTTCTTCATCCAGCCGCCGCAGACGTACTGGTAGAAATCCACGCACGGATTCGCCATGCGGTCCATGTCGGCCGCATCGAGGCTCGGCGAATACGGAATCGCCGTGAGGGGCTTATCGGTCGAGGGGGCCGACTGGGCAAGGCAGGCAGAAAGCGTCACCGCACACAGGGCCAGCGGCAGCCAGCGAACTTTCATTGTGATTTTTCCTCTGGGGCATTATAGCGGCGGGATCGCTGGCTGTTTCCCTGACATCGAAAACCACGAATTGCGGGCGCACGAAGCCCTCTCGCCGCAGGCGGTACACTCATCCCGATGGCGGAAAAATCCAGCAAGCCGGCAGTCTTCCTGCTCGATGCAATGTCCTTTATCTTTCGCGCGTACCACGCAATGCAGCGGCAGCCACGCGCAATGTCCACGCGCGCCGGCGTACCCACGGCTGCGACGTATGTTTTCGTGAATATGATCAACAAGCTGCGCCGCGATTTTTCGCCGGAGTACTTTGCTGCCGTTTTTGACGTTTCGGGGCCGGTCTTCCGCGATGAGCGCGCTCGATCCATGACGGTGAAGAAATTCAGCGCGGAGACGCAGGCGTGGGAAGCCATCGAATACGGCGGTTATAAGGCGAATCGCGAGCAGATGCCGCCCGACCTGGCGCAGCAGCTGCCGTACGTCCGCCGCGCCCTTGAAGCCTTCCGCATCCCCATCCTCGAAGCGGAAGGTTTTGAGGCCGACGACGTCATCGGCACCCTCGCCAGCAAGGCCGCCGAAGCCGGCAACCCGGTTTTCGTCGTCTCCAACGACAAGGACATGATGCAGCTGGTCAACGACCGGGTGAAGATCCTGAACCCCGTCAAGGACAACCTGATTCTCGACCGCGAGAAGGTGGTCGAGACGCTTGGGGTTCCGCCGGAACGCGTCGTGGATGTGATGGCCCTGCGCGGCGACAGCGTCGACAACATCCCCGGCGCGCCGGGCATCGGTGACAAAGGCTCCGTTGAACTGATTCAGCAGTTCGGCAGCGTTGAAGCCGCGCTGGAGCGGGCCGCGGAGATCAAACGCAAGACCTATCGTGAATCTCTGCAGAATAATCGTGAGGCAGTGCTGCTCAGCAAGGAGCTGGTGACGATCCACTGCGAAGTGCCGCTGGACTTCGATCCGAATTCCATGCGCACCCAGGAGCCGGACACCGCTGCCTGCCGGGCTCTGTTTACCGAGTTGGAGTTCACCACGCTGCTGCGCGAACTGGCCCCCGCCGCGCCCGCAACGGCTGTTGAATACGTTCTGGAACCGACGCCGGATCAGATCGCAGCATTCATAACCCAGGCAAAGCAGCACGGGTTTGCGCTCGCCCTGGCGGCTTCCGAACTGGAATCCGCCGCCGAGCAGGTGAGCGAGCAGCAATCGGAGGCGCTGGAAGAGCGCGAGCCGGAATTCAAAACCATGTCGTTGCTGGATCTGGCCGAAGCGACCGAAGAGAGTTCCTCGCCGCGGGGGTGCTTTCTTGGGGTCGCGGCGGCAGCGGATACGGCGATGCGCGTTGCCCTGGATGCCGTCCGTCCTCTGCTCGAAGATGAGGCGATTCCCAAGCAGGTGCACGATCTGAAAGGCGCCCTGCGGGTTCTCGCCTCACACGACGTGACGTTACGTGGCACGTCGGACGACGTGATGCTCTACTCCTACCTCGTCAATCCCACACACGCCACGCATCGCCTGGGCGATGTGGCTGCGCGCTTCGCCGGAGGCCCGCCGCGCGAAACCGGCGATCGCGAGATCACGGAAGCCGCCGATCTCACCCGCACCCTCACGGGAATCCTGCGCGAAGATGTCGACGCTCTTGGCGAGCGGCGCGTCTACGAACAGATCGACCTTCCTCTGGTGCCCATTCTGCTGGGCATGGAGAGGGCCGGCATTCGCATCGACTCCGCCGAATTGTCGCGCATGTCGGCCAGCCTGTCGGCCGATATGGATCGCCTGAGCGAGCAAATCTTCTCGCTCGCCGGGCACCGCTTCAATATCAACTCGCCCAAGCAGCTGGGCGACGTCCTCTTCAACAAGATGAACCTGCCGCGTCCGCTGAAATACGGCAGGGGCAAGGTGATTTCAACCGCGCAGGATGTACTCGAGGAGCTTGCTGAACACAACGATGTGCCGCGTCGGGTGCTGGAATATCGGCAACTCGCCAAACTGAAGTCCAACTACGCCGATTCTCTGCCCCTGCTGGCCGACAGCGAAGGCCGCGTGCACACCACCTTCAATCAGGTGGGCACCGCTACGGGGCGCCTTTCCTCGACGAATCCGAATCTGCAGAACATTCCCATCCGCACTGAGCTGGGCCGCGAAATTCGCGCCGCCTTTGTGGCCGCGCCCGGGTGCGTGCTGCTTTCCGCGGATTACTCGCAGATCGAGCTTCGTCTGCTGGCGCACTTCTCCGAGGATCCGCTGCTGCTCCGCGCCTATCAGACCGGCCAGGACATCCACACTCTCACCGCCGCGGAAGTCTTCGGCGTCGCCGCAGAAACCATGGACAAGGAGACGCGCAACCGCGCCAAGGCTGTCAATTTCGGCATCGTCTATGGTATTTCGCCCTTTGGACTGGCGCAGCAGCTGGGCATTGAGCAGAACGAAGCGCGGCTGTACATTGACAAGTATTTTGCCCGCTACCAGGGCGTTCGCGCGTACATCGACCGCATGCTTGACGAGACGCGGCGCGAGCAAAAGGTTCGCACAATCTTCGGACGCATTCGGCCGATTCCGGACATTCAGAGTCGCAATGCTAACCAGCGCGGATTTGCCGAGCGTACCGCCATCAACACGCCGCTGCAGGGAACGGCCGCCGACCTCATCAAGCTGGCTATGATCCGCATCGATCAGCGCCTGGCGAAAGAGAAGCTGCAGACCCGCATGACCCTCCAGGTCCACGATGAGCTGGTCTTCGATGTTCCGGAAAAAGAGATCGAGCCCGTCACCGAGCTCGTGCGCCACGAGATGGAACATGTGATCGAGCTGAGTGTGCCGCTCGTCGCGGATGTGGGTATCGGTCCCAACTGGCGCGATCTCTCCTGATCACTCGCCCAGTTCGGACCGGATGGCGGCGGCAATACGGTCAGCATGGCGGCGCATCGCGTCTTCTGACTCTGCCTCGATCATCACGCGGGCCAGAGCTTCTGTGCCGGAATACCGCACCACGACGCGGCCGCTCTCCGCCAACTCAGTCTCCGCGTCGCGAATCGTCTCCGTTACGGTTGCAATCTGATCCAGCGGTTTTTTCTCGCGCACCCGGACATTCACGATCACCTGGGGAAAGACTTTAAGATCGGCGATCAGTTCGTGCAGCGCCTTGCCCGAGCGCCGCACCACGTCCAGCACCACCAGCGCGGTGAGCAGTCCATCGCCGGTGGTTGCAAGATGCGGAAACAGAATGTGCCCCGACTGCTCGCCACCCAGCGACGCATTTTCCTGCTGCATCCGCTCCAGCACATACTTGTCGCCCACCGGAGCCCGCAGCATACGAATGCCGTTCCTCCGCAATGCCGCTTCCAGCCCCATATTCGACATGGTCGTGGCCACCACGGTGTTGTTGCGGAGCATGGCGCGAAGCTGCATATCGCGCGCCGCCAGCAGCATCACGGCATCGCCGTTCACCACCTTGCCGTCCGCGTCCGCAAACATGGCGCGATCGGCATCCCCGTCGAAGGTCACTCCCAAATCCGCCCCCGCAGCCTTCGTCTCCGCAGCCACCACCTCCGGGTGCAGCGCTCCGCAGTTGGCGTTGATGTTGCGTCCGTTCGGAGCTGCATGGGTGAGCCGGATCTGCCCTCCCAAGTCTGCGAACAATTCCGGCGCGATCGCAGAGGCGGCGCCGTTGGCGCAATCCAGCACCACTTCGAGGCCGTTCAGATCCAGCCCCGGCACCGCCGCGCGCAGAAACCGCTCGTAATCGGCGCGGTACTTCGCATCGACCGCCGGCGCCGGTCCCTTGGCCGGCGCGCGCTTTCCTTCCAGACGGCGAAAGATCTCTTCTTCAATGCGCAGCTCTGTTTCGTCCGGCAATTTGTAACCATCGCTGCCAAAAACCTTGATGCCGTTGTCCTGCCAGGGATTGTGCGAGGCGGAAATCACCACACCCGCCGAAAAGCCATGCCGCCGCGCCAGATACGCGATGCCCGGCGTGGTAATCACGCCGGCGCTTTCGACCCGCGCTCCGCCTTCCATCAGGCCCCCGGTCAGCGTCGCCGCAATCCATTCGCTCGACTCGCGCGTGTCCATGCCCAGCAGCACCCGAGGCGTCCCGTTCGACGCTTTTAGCTGGTGCGCCAGGGCCAGACCCACAGCGTCAAGCGTCTTTTCATCCAGCGGAGCTTCGCCTGCCACCGCACGAATTCCATCTGTACCGAACAGCTTTCTCATGGTCCCGAGGATTCTCTTTCCACCCGGCTCACGCGGCTCCGAACGCGGCCGTGTGCCAGGCGCGTGGTAATCGTTTGCCCTTCTGTCACCGCTCCACTATCTTTTATCAGCCGTCCGTGTTCTTCATAGACCAGCGCATAGCCACGACCCAGCACCGCCAGCGGAGACAGCGCCGCCAGTTCCCTCGTCAAGCCGGCTTCCCGCTCCCGGCACGAGCGCAACCGCTCCCGGGCGAGACGCCTCATACCGTCCTCCAGCGCCCCCAGCCGCTCTCGCGCCGCCACCGCGCGCCACCCAATGTCCTGCCGCTGCAGTCGCGCCGTCAGCTGATGCCATCGGTCGGTCATTGCCCGGTGGCCCGCCATCCAGACCAACTCCATCCGCAAGCCCAGATCGTCAACTCGCTGCTGCTTGCGTCGCAGCTGATCCATCTCCTGCATCAGGATCGACTCGACGCGGACCCGAGCCAGTGCGTTGCGCGCCTGCATCAGCCGATAGCGGCAGGCCCGCTGCAGCCGCTGGTCCATCTCGTAGACGCGCTCAGCCACGTTGTGCAGCGCGGCCGTCGCAATCTCTGCGGCGGCCGAGGGGGTGGGGGCGCGCAGGTCGGCCACAAAATCGGCGATAGTGAAGTCCGTCTCATGCCCGACCGCCGAGATCACCGGCAGCTCCGAGGCGGCAATCGCATCCGCCAGCCGCTCGGTATTGAAGGGCGCCAGATCCTCGAGCGACCCGCCGCCACGCGCAATCACAATCACGTCCACTTCGCGCGTGCGATTGAACCAGGCGATGCCGGCCGCGACTTCCGCCGCCGCCGCTTCACCCTGCACCACAGCCGGATACAGAAGCACATGCAGCCCCGCGTGCCGGCGATTCACGATGTTGAGAAAGTCCTGGATGACCGCTCCGGCCGGCGAGGTCACAATGCCCACGCAGCGCGGATATAACGGCAGCGGCTTCTTTCGAGCCGAATCGAAGAGCCCGCGCGCTTCCAGCCGCGCCTTGAGCTGCTCGAAGGCAATCTGCAGCGATCCCGCTCCCACCGGCTCCAGAAACTCCGCCACCAGCTGCATCTGCCCGCGCTGCTCATAGACCGAGACCTTGCCACGCAGCAGCACATGGAGCCCATCCGCCGGCTTGAACCGCAGCAGCGAGGCCTGGCGGCGAAACAGGACCACGGGCAACTGCGCCTCTCCGTCCTTGAGCGTGAAATAGACGTGGCCCGACGGCGCGGAGCGCAGATTGGAGATCTCGCCCTCCACCCAGAGATCGCCATACTCGCGCTCCACATGCAGGCGCACCTCGCTCACCAGGTCCCCGACCTGCCAGATGCGCCGCGTGACCGGAGAGTCAAAGCTGAACCCGAGCTGACCCTGGCCCTCGCGTGGCGAGTTGGGCGATGCGCTCACTTTTGCGAGTATAGCTGCGGCGCTCGATTTGAAAATGCCGCCACGCACCCGGATAATGGGCGAATCCCAATCTTCAGAGGATGGTCCATGCTGCATCGCCTCACCGTGGCTGCCGTCGGTTTCTCCATTTGCCTGGCTCCTGCTGCGCCCTCTCTGGCGCAAAGCTTCACTCTTCAGCAGGTACTGAGCGCTCCTTTCACCTCGGAACTGCAGGCGGCGCCGCAGGGCAATCGCCTGCTGTGGATCGCCAATCAGGAAGGCAAGCGCAATATCTGGGTCGCCGAGAAAGTGGGCAGCGCCTGGACCGTGCATCGCGTCACCAACGATGACGCCGACGACGGGATCGATCTCGGCGACATTGCCTGGACCCCGGATGGCAACCGGATCGTTTATGTCCGCGGTGGCGATTTTGAATTCCCGGAAAAGCCGTCGCCGAATCCGGCGCTGCTGCCTCAGGGCGTCGACCAGGAGATCTGGGTTGTCGCCGCCGACGGCGGCGGCGCCCGCAAGCTGGCGGACGGCCGCGCACCCGCCGTTTCCCCGGATGGCGCGACCGTTGCTTATCTCGACAAGGACCAGATCTGGACCGTCGATCTGCGTGACCCGGCGGCCAAGCCCGCACAACTCCTCCACACCCGCGGCCGCCTCGACTCGCTAGCCTGGTCTCCCGACGGCAAGTACCTCTCATTCGCCAGCGAGCGAGGCGATCACGGTTTCATCGGCGTGTATTCCGTGGCCGGCCATGCCCTGCGCTATCTTGATCCCTCCACCGAAATCGATCTGGATCCTGTCTGGTCGCCGGATAGCCACAGCATCGCCTTCGTCCGCATTCCCCCGGACACCTCCGGCGTCGGGTTCAAGCCGCGCCGCACCGGCCAGCCGTGGTCCATTGTCGTGGCCGACGCGGCAACCGGAACGGGCCACGCTGTGTGGATGGCCCACGACGGCCAGGGCAGCGTCTTTCACGGAACCGAAGCCGATCGGCAGCTTTTCTGGACCGCCGGGAACCATATCGTCTTCCCCTGGGAGGACACCGGCTGGCTCAACCTTTATTCCATCGATGTAAACGGCGGCACCGCTGCCGATCTCACCCCCGGCGACTTCGAAGTGGACTACGTTGCCTTCAGCAAAGATCGCCGCACGCTCGTCTACTCCTCGAATCAGGACGACATCGACCGCCGGCATCTGTGGCAAGTGGCGGCTGACGGCGGATCGCCCCATGAGCTGACCCATGGTGACGGCCTCGAAGTGATCCCCATCATCGCTCCCGATGGCACGGTCGCCGTCCTTCGCTCCGACGCCCGCCTGCCCCTTCGGCCCGCCATCGTCTCCGGCAACGGCACCATGCGCGACGTGGCCCCGCAGATGATCCCCGCGGACTTCCCTGCCGCCAGGCTCGTCGTCCCGCAGCAGGTCATCCTCTCCGCCGCGGATGGCATGAAGATTCACGGCCAGCTTTTCCTGCCCGCCTCCGCCGAAGACGGTCACAGGCATCCCGCCATCGTCTTCTTCCATGGCGGATCGCGCCGCCAGATGCTCCTCGGCTGGCATTACATGGACTACTACTCTGACGCTTACGCGGAGAACCAGTACCTCGCCAGTCTCGGCTACATCGTGCTCTCGGTGAACTACCGCAGCGGCATCGGCTATGGTCTCGACTTCCGTGAAGCCCTCAACTACGGCGCTGCCGGCGCAAGCGAGTTCAACGACGTCCAGGGCGCCGGTCTGTATCTGCGCAATCGCCCGGACGTCGACGGCGCTCACATAGGCGTGTGGGGCGGCAGCTACGGCGGCTATCTCACCGCACTCGCCCTGGCCCGCGCCTCCGACCTCTTCGCGGCCGGCGTTGACTTCCACGGCGTCCACGACTGGAACCTCGAGCTGAGGAACTGGCAGCCCGATTACAACCCCAACGCGGATCCGAATGCCGCGCGTCTCGCGTGGGAATCTTCGCCGCTCGCCTCCGTGAAAACCTGGACGTCCCCGGTGCTGCTCATGCAGGGCGACGACGACCGCAATGTCCAGTTCTCACAAACGGTCCGCCTCGCTGCCGCGCTGCGTGCTCAGGGCACACCTTTCGAAGAACATATCTTCCCTGACGAGATTCACGGCTTCCTGCTGCACAGCTCATGGATGACCGCCTACTCGCTCGAGGCCGACTTCTTCAACCGGCACCTGAAACCGACGCAGTAAGGATGGGTTAGTGAAAGTCGTGCGAGCGCACCTCGACGGAGTTATCCGCCAGCGGGGTGAGCCGCACGGCTTTCACGTGGATCACCCCATCCTGATTCTGCAGAGGCCCTTCGACAAGCAAAAACCGCGATCGCGTGACGACGACCTGGTTGCGCTCGTACATCGTGGGCGTCACGATCACATTCGCGATGCCTGTCTCGTCCTCCATCGACAAAAAGACGAACCCCTTCGCCGTCCCAGGCCGCTGCCGCGCGATGATGCAGCCCGCCGTCCGCACCCACTCTCCATCGCGCCGCGTGTGCAGATCCTGCGCCGAAAGCACTCGCTGGCGCTGCAACGCCGCTCGCCGATACGCCATCGGATGCTGGCCGGTCGTCAGCCCTGTCCCCCCATAATCCGCCACCAGCCGCTCCTCGGCCGTCATCACCCGCAGCGGGGACGTCTCGGGCGGATCGGCCAGCAGAGCCCCTGAATGCGTCAGAAGCGGACCCTCCGGCTTGCCTGCGCGCTCCACCTGCCACAGCGCATCGCGCCGATGCCCGATCCCCACCACATGATTCAGCGCCCCGATATTCGCCAGCAACGCAATTTCTTTGCGGTTCATCCCAGGCACGCGCAGCGCCAGTTCGTCCACCGACTGGAAGGGGCCACCCTGCCGGCGTGCCGCCGCAATTGCCTCGCCTGTCTGCTGCCGCAATCCCCGCGCATAGCCCAGCCCGAGCCGCAGCGACAGCGCACCGTCCTGATCATGCTCCACCATGCACGCCCACGCCGACTCCTGCACATCAATCGGCCGCACCCGCAGCCCGTGCCGCTGCGCATCCTTCACCAGCACCGCCGGCGCGTAGAACCCCATCGGCTGATTGTTGAGGATCGCGCACGTGAACGCCGCCAGATACTTCACCTTGAAATACGCCGACGCATAGGCCAGAAGCGCAAAGCTGGCCGCATGCGACTCCGGAAATCCATACAGCGCGAACGAACTGATCGCCTGCACAATCTCATCCTGCGTATGCGGGGCGATGTTGTTCTCCGTCATCCCGCTGCGCAGCTTCACCTCCAGATCCTTCATGCGCTGCCATGAGCGCCGCATGCCCACCGCCCGCCGCAGCTCCTCCGCCTCCGCCCCGCTGAAATTCGCCACCGTCATGGCAATGCGCAGCAGCTGCTCCTGAAACAGCGGAACGCCCAGCGTCCGCCGCAGCACCGGCTCCAGCGACGGATGCGGATACGTCACCTCTTCCTTCTTCTGCCGCCGCCGCATGTACGGGTGCATCATCTTGCCCACGATGGGCCCAGGCCGAATGATCGCCACCTGCACCACCAGGTCGTAAAACTGCTCGGGATGATTGCGCGGCAGCGACGCCATCTGCGCGCGGCTCTCAATCTGGAACATCCCCACCGTGTCCGCCTTCTGCAGCACTTTGTAGACATAGGCATCCTGCGGCAGATTCGCCAGGTCCACAGCCTCGCCGTAATGCTCCGGGATCAGCTCCAGACAATCCTTGATCACCGCCATCATCCCCAGCCCCAGCAGGTCCACTTTGACGATGCCCAGGTCGGCGCAGTCCTCCTTATCCCACTGCACCACCGTCCGGCCCGGCATCGACGCGCGCTCCAGCGGGACAACGTGGTTGAGCTGCCCCTGGCAAATCACCATACCGCCCGAGTGCTGTCCCAGATGCCGCGGCAGATCCTGCAGGCGCACGCACAGCTCCAGATACTTCGCAATCCGCGGATGCTGCACGTCGAATCCGGCATGGTGAAACGAATTCGCCATGGTGTCGTTTTCGCCGCGCCATTCCCACTGGCTCACCAGGCTCGTCAGCCGCCCCAGCGACTCGGCATCGAACCCCAGCGCCTTGCCCACCTCACGCGCCGCCGACTTGCCACGATACGTGATCACATTCGCCGTCATCGCCGCGCCCAGCTCGCCGTAGCGCTGGTACACATACTGAATGGCCTGCTCGCGCTTTTCTTCCGACGGCAAATCCAGATCGATGTCCGGCCACTCGCCGCGGTTCTCGCTTAGGAAGCGCTCGAACAGCAGCTCCATCCCCACCGGATCGATGGCCGTAATCTCCAGCGCGTAGCACACCGCAGAGTTCGCCGCGCTGCCCCGTCCCTGGATCAGAATCCCGTTTCGCTTGCAGTACTGCACGATGTCCCACACGATCAGAAAATATCCGGCGAATCCCAGCTTCGCGATCAGCGCCAGCTCGTGCTCCACCTGCTTCTTCGCCCGCTCCTGAAGGCTGTGGTTCATCCGTCCATAGCGCAGCCGCACGCCCTCATCCACGCGCTTGCGCAGAAAGCTGTCCATCGTCTCGCCGTCAGGCACGGGATAATGCGGAAACTCATAGCCCAGATCGTTCAGCTCGAACGGCAGCCGCTGCGCGATCTCCCTGGTCGCCTCTACCGCGCCAGGAACATCGCGGAACAGCATCGCCATCTCCGCCGCGCTGCGCAGGTAGAGATGGTTGTTGCGCGACAGCAATCGGCCGGCATGATCGAGGTCCACATGGTTGCGGATCGATGTGAAGACGTCGAGAACCTCTCGATCTCCCGGCTTCGCATAGCGCACACCGTTGGTCGCCACCACCGGCAGCCGCAGCGTGCGGGCAATGCGCAGCGCCGCCTGGTTGCGCGCTTCTTCTTCGCGCTCCTGATGCCGCTGCAGCTCAACGTAGACGTTCTCGCGTCCGAAGAGACGCGTCATCTCCTCGACGACTGCGCGACCCTCGGCTTCCCCGCCCCGCGCCAGCGCCGCCGCCAGCGGACCCTCTTCGCCGCCCGTCAGACAAATCAACCCACCGGCATACTGCGCCAGATCATCGCGCGTCGCCGCGCCTTCGGCCTTCGTGGTCTCGCGCATTTTGAAATGCGTGATCATTTGGCAAAGATTCTGATAGCCCATTCGCGACGCGCACAGCAGCGGCAGCCGCGCCGGCTCGTTTGTAAACTGATGCGGCAGCCACGCGGGCGGTGTGAGCCGCGAACCGAACGCGGACATCGCAATTTCTGCTCCGACATGCGCCCGCATCCCGTTGCGCTGCGCGCTGGAGTGGAAGCGCGCCGACCCATACACGCCGTTGCTGTCCAGCAGCGCCATCGACGGCATCTCCAGTTCCACCGCGCGCTCAATCAGGTCCTCCGGCTGCGACGCACCTTCGAGAAACGAAAACGCGCTGGCGGCGTGCAGCTCGATGTAGCGCGGCGTGCCGACTCCGCTAGTCATACATCTCCTCCATCCGCCAGTCGCCCATCGCCGCCGGCCGCAGCGGATTCCGCGACAGCGCGCAGCAGATCGTCGCGCCGTCGGCTTCCGAGCGAGCCACCACATCCCACTTCTCCATCGACCAGCACTCCACGCCCCACCAGTTGCCGGAGAAGAACCACGGACCCCACGCGCGCTCCACCCCATAGCGCTTGCCGCGAAAGACAACCGAGACCGGCTTGCGCTCGCGCAGCGTCACCGCCACCGCTTCCGGCGGACGCAGCCTTCGTCGCGCCGAACGCGCCTGCGCCTGTGGAACGGTCGCCGATGCCGCCTTCTCCGGAATGGCAAACGGCGCCATCCGAAATGCCTCCGGCTGGTGCGTGTCCTCAAGCACCGCGCGCCCCACACGCTCATCGCCCACCACCGCGCGCAGGCGAGCCAGCGTTACGTCCAGCCGATCCGGTTCCGGCAGCTCCGGTGTAAACAGCCCCATCTGCACCTTGCTGGTGCTGCCCGGCTCCGCGCTCAGCTTCACGCCCACAATTGCCGCTGCTGGCGGATGCCCCTGCAGATCGAGGTGCAACAGCCGCAGCCACAATCGCCGATCGTTGCCCGGCAGCGCCGGACGCACGGTGCGTGTATGCCGGCCGCCGCCGTCCAGCGTCAGCTCCGCCGTCACTGAAGCCAGCGCCAGCAGGTTCGACGCCGCCCGTGCGATCAGATGATCCAGCAGCACGCCCAGCACAAAGAGCAGCGCATCCAGCAAATCCACCGGCGCCTCCAGTTCCATCTGCTCTACCAGCGCCAGCACCGGCTCCGCGGGAACCAGCAGATGCGGCGCTTCTCCGCGCGCCAGCTGCCGCAGCTTTCGCCCCTCCTGCCCCAGCCGCGCGGTCAGCTCCTTCTCCGGCAGCTCAGCCAGATCGCCGAGCCTGGCGATGCCCCATCGCGCCAGCGTCTCCGCCTGCTCTGGAGTCAGCGGCAGCACGGTCAGCGGCAACGGCGCCAGCATTGCTGCTTCCTGTCCCGCGGGGATCACCGCTACTCGCACCGGCAGATTTCGCGCCAGGCAAGCCGCCGCCTGCAGATTGCAGCTCACCACCACTGCCGCCCGCAGGCCGAGCACGCCCACGCTCTGTAGCAACCGCTTCGCCATTGTTTCCGGAGGCCCGAAGAGCTTCTCGGTCCCGGTAATGTCGAGCACGCCGCAGAAGCATCCTTCCTCGCTGCGGTCTTCCACCCGTGGCGAAAACCGTCCCGCCGCCTGCAGCAGCGCCGCCCGAGCGCCGGCTTCCTCGCCCCGAGCCCGCGGCAGCAAGGCCACCGCCGGAAAGACCTCCATCTCCGCCCGCGTCATGCCCGCCTCCACGCCCAGCGCATGCGCGCGCGCGTTCTTCGAGCACACCCACTGCCGCGGCGCTTCTCCCTCCAGGATCGCAACC
The DNA here is from genome assembly GCA_049579805.1 of Acidobacteriaceae bacterium. GTDB lineage: Bacteria > Acidobacteriota > Terriglobia > Terriglobales > Acidobacteriaceae > Palsa-343. The sequence continues at coordinate 5,533 of JBAUOP010000169.1, read as the reverse complement.
GGCCGTTCCCGCAGCTCCGGACGCAGACGCATCATCGCCTGCGCGGGAAACTCCCGCACATAGACGCACGCGTATAGCTCGGCCGGCCGATTCATCGCGCCCCTCCGTCGTTGGCCCGCTTCGCCCACGTTGTGCGGCTCTGCCAGCGCACGGCATCTCCGGCGCCACGCAGCCCCAGCGTCCGGCCCGTCGGATCGCTCTGCGGCGGCTTGCGGCTGAACTCCGTCACCGGCGCGAACCGCTCCCGCGACCGCTCCAGGCTGAACTCCACCCCGGACAGGACGGTTCCTCCCTCATCCATCACCTCGCCTGGCTGCAGCCGGAGTACTAGCCCCGCGCTCGACTTCGTACACGTCTGCTGCGTCAACAAAACCACGCTGGCCTGCGTCCGCTCCGCCGCCGTCCGGTACCGAAACCATGTCGCCAGCGGCACCCGCAGTGCAAACTCCGGCGCAATCGAACCCATGTCGAGCACGATGGCGCTAAAGCCCCCCGCCTGCAGCAGCAGATCCGTCGCCCGCAGCGCCTGATCCAGCCGCGACCACGGCTTCCGCGGAACCCTGTTGCGTCGCAGCTCCTGTCCCGACACCAGCGATATCGAGGCCGCCGTTTCCCCGCTCTTGCGCCGCACCGTCGTTTGCGGCTCCGCGCACCGAGGCTCAAACGATACCTCCCGCTCCTCGTGTCCGACACGCGTCGGACATTTGTCCGACACAGCAGCAGCCGCCCGCACCGCAAATCCCGCCCCCGTCTCCGGCGCACCGCCGCACCGCACCCACAGCAGCCGCGCCAGGTCCACTCCACTCGCCGCCGCGCTCTCCGGATCGAGCGTGTCCGACACGTCGACCCAGGCGCACACCCTTCCCGCCTGCGTCAGACCCGCGACAAACGCCAGCGCCAGCGTTGTCCGGCCGGAACACTCCGGACCAGCGAGTTCGCTGATCGCCCCCAATGGCAGGCCGCCGCCCAGCGGGGCATCCAGTGCCAGAATCCCTGTCGGCGCTGTCGGACAAATCACTCGCGGCGCGGGCGTCAGCGCCGAAGGAATCCGATCGGCAAGGGCAGCTTCAATCTGGAGGCGGAGCAGGTGGGCCGAAGACATACCAACCTCGTCTTCGCCTTATTTTCGCCCATGCTGATCCTCTCCGCAATGGGCCGATATCCACAGCCTCACAGCCCCTGTTCCCTGCACCCTGTACCCTGTAACCTGCTTCCAGTGCCCAACCTCGAAACCCCGGTGCAGTTCGTCAAGGGCATCGGCCCCGCCATTGCCAAGTCGCTGGCAGAAAAGAACATCGCTACCGTCGAGGACCTGCTCCTCCACCTGCCCTTTCGCTACGAGGACCGCCTCAACCCCCGCGTCCTGAGCGAGCTTAAGCCCGGCGAAACCGTCAGCCTCATCGGCGAAGTCCGCGGCGCCGCTCTGCTCCGTACCAAACGCATGCCCATCTTTGAAATGACCGTCGGACAGGGGCTCTCCTCGCTCAAGTGCATGTGGTTCCACGGAACGTATCTCGAAGGCAAATTCCACGCCGGCCAGATGGTCGCCCTCTTCGGTAAAGTCGACGTCTCGCGCTCCGGCCGCGGCTTCAAGATGATCCAGCCGCAGTTCGAGATCATCCCCGATGGCTCGTCCGACGCGCTCGACCGTCTGCTGGAGGTCGGCCGCATCACGCCTGTCTACGAATCTCTCGGCGGCCCGCGCCTCGCCTCGCGCTGGATCCGCCGCACGCTCTGGAATCTCCTCGGCGAACTCAAAGGCGGCTTCCCGGAAACGCTGCCGCAGTCTCTTCTCGATCGGCTCCAGCTGCCCAGCCGCGAATCTGCGCTCCGCGAAGTCCACTTTCCGACGGCCGGCACGGCGATGGCGCAGCTCCAGTTCGCCGGTACGCCGGCGCATCGGCGGCTCATCTTCGAGGAGCTGTTCTACCTGGAACTCGGACTCGAGGTGAAGCGCCGCCGATTCCAGGAGAAGACCGGCATCGCCTTTGAGACCTCGGACAAGGTCCGCGCCGCCATCCGCGAGATCCTGCCCTTTCATCCCACCGCGGCGCAGAAGAATGCCCTCGGCGAGATCGCGTCGGACATGCGGCGACCCGTTCCGATGCGCCGTCTGCTGCAGGGCGATGTTGGTTCCGGGAAGACCATCGTCGCGCTGCAGGCGATGCTCATCGCCATCGAGAACGGCTATCAGGCCGCGCTCATGGCGCCGACGGAAATCCTGGCCACGCAGCATTACCTGTCTGCGCGGCGCATCCTGGAGAAATCGCCAAAGCGCTATCGCATTACGCTGCTGACTGGCTCGCTCGATGAGGACGTGAAACGGCTGGCGCGACGACGCATCTCCCAAGGAGAGACTGACCTCGTCATCGGAACTCAAGCATTGGTCGAAGAAAAGGAGGTTGAGGACGAAAAGACTGGCGAGAAAAAGAAGATCAGCCAGATCAAATTCGCAAACCTCGGCCTCATCGTCGTCGACGAGCAGCACCGATTCGGCGTCCTTCAGCGCTTTCGCCTCATCAAGAAGGCCAACGCCGAACCGGACGTTCTCGTCATGACGGCGACACCGATTCCGCGCACGCTGGCGCTGTCTCTCTATGGCGATCTCGATCTCAGCGTCCTCGACGAGTTGCCCCCAGGAAGAACGCCGATTGTCACGCGCCAGGTGTCCGACGATCGGTCGGACGAGGTCTGGCAGTTTGTCCGACAGCAGGTGAAGAAAGGTCATCAGGCTTACGTCGTTTATCCGGTGATCGAAGGGTCAAAAGACGATCAGCCGGAACTGGACTTCGCTCTGCCCGACGAAGCGCCGGAAGAAAAGCCGAAGAAAGCAAAGACGAAGTCCAAGACTCAGGCGCTGTTTCCCAAACTTCCCCTCAAGTCCGCGACCGACATGTACGAGCGGCTGCGGACGCAGGATCTGGCCGGACTGCGCGTCGGACTTCTCCACGGCCGGCTCGACGCCGATGAGAAGGACGTCGTGATGCGACGCTTTCAGCGCGGCGAGATCGACGTGCTGATCGCGACCACGGTCATCGAAGTCGGCGTCGATGTGCCGAATGCGACCGTGATGGTCATCGAGCACGCCGAGCGCTTCGGGCTGGCGCAACTGCATCAGCTGCGAGGGCGCGTCGGACGCGGCGGCGCGAAGTCGTATTGCATCCTGATGACCGGCGGAAAAATCTCGCCCAACGCCGAGGAGCGTCTGGCGGCCATGGTGCGAACCCAGGACGGATTCGAGCTGGCCGAGCTGGATCTGGAGCTGCGCGGACCCGGCGAGTTTTTTGGAACGCGGCAGGCGGGATTGCCGGATTTCCGCGTCGCTAATCTCATTCGGGATCGGAAGCTGCTGGAGCTGGCCAAGCAGGAATCGGCGCGCTTCGTGACGAAAGCGGAAGACGAAGCAACCGAAGAGGAGCGAGTGCGGATTCGGGCGCGGTTGCAGGGACTTTGGCAGCGGAAATACGGGCTGGCCGAAGCGGGGTGAAACCAGCATTCCGCAGGCGCACTATCTTTTGTGGACCAGGGACTGGAACTCGGGATGCGCGGTGAGGATGTGCTGCGCGATGGGGCAGACGACATCGACTTTGAGGGAGTGATCTTTGGCGTACTGGAAAGCGGTGGTGACCAGCTCCAGAGCGATGCCGCGGCGGCGCAGTGCTTCGGGCACTTCGGTGTGGAGCAGGGTCAGCCATCCCTGGCCGTCAGTGTCGAATTCGAGGTAGCTGGTTTGGCCGTCCTGGGCGATCTCGAAGCGGCTGCGGGTGACCTTGGTGGGCTGGTTCATCGGGAATGCCTTCGAAAAAAATATCTCCGATTTGCGCATGTGTGTCAAAAATCAGCACTTGCGCGTGGCCCATGTGTTAAGTGTGTCAAACGATGGCACTTCGTCCGGCCTCGACTGCATGTGTTGCGAGGGACAGGACTTAGCGGGAGCCTGTGGCCTGTAGCTCGTAGCCGGTGGCGGGTCGCCTGTCGGCGACGAAAGTGTTTCACCACAGAGGACACGGAGAACACAGAGAAGTCCGTGGGGATTCCGGGAGGCTTGAGCCCGGGGCGTCGGCGATGTCAAAGAGCGGCGGGGTCAGCCTGGGCTGACCTGATTGCGAGTCATGGAAAGGAAAAGCTCTGTTCGCGTGTAGCGGACAGAGCTTTCCTTCCTTTTCCAGTGTGGGGTGCGGTGGGATGGAAGGCAAGGAGAATCGTGGGCCCGCACGGTACCGAGGTACCGTGGGGGCGGCCGGGGGCCTACGGCAGCCACTCGCTCGAGTCATCTTGCATGGCGAAAATCCTACATCACGCTGACCCCAATCGGCGTCTCGGAGCACTGCTGACGAGAATCTCGGCGGCGCTTCGCTCAGGATGAACCCGCTGTGAATAAGGGCGCAGGGGCTCAAAGCCCCATCTTGAGGAGCTGCTTTCGGCACGACTGAAGTCATGCCCTGATACAAAAGCACGACATCGCCGGGATCAGGCTGTTCGGCTGCGCGCGACGATGCGTTCTTCAGCGAGGCGTGCGTCAGGACCCGGATTGTCTGCTTTGGGAAAAGGCGCAGGGGCTGAAGCCCTCATCTTTAAGAAGCGTTATCGGCACGACTGAAGTCATGCCCTGATACAAAAGCGCTCATCTCCAGAGTTTCCCCGCAGCCTTGGAATCATACCCTGGTACAAGAGCACTCGATTCCGGAGTTCTTCTGCAAGCTCTGAAGTTGTGGCGTGAACGCGCAGCTTGCTTAGGGAGGATCTGCCTTTTACCGGCGGAGCCCGTGGTTCACCGTTCGAGGTTCTTGTCGGCCTCTGCGGCGACCGATTCGGTCTGCGCCGGGGTGCATTGCTGTGACTTCGGTTTTGCTTTTGTATCAGGGCATGACTTCAGTCGTGCCGTTCCGGGCGTAAAAAAGAGTGGGCTTTAGCCCCTGTTATGGCCATTCCCACACGCAGGTCCGAAGCTTCCGAAGCTCCGCGCTACACGCGCACATTCTTCGTCACCACAAAAACGAGCCAGGGCCGGCGCCTGCTGCAGTCGGATCGATTCGCGGGACTGTTGGTGGATGTCCTGCGTTCGTGCATGATCGCGCGACGGTTCCGGGTGCACGACTTTGTCATCATGCCCGACCATGTCCATTTGCTCCTGACCGTGGGCCCGGAAAGCTCCGTGGAAAAAGCAATGCAGTTCATCAAGGGTGGATTCTCGTACCGGGTGAAGAAAGAGTTGGGGTACACGGGAGAGGTCTGGCAACGCGGCTTTTCTGAGGTGCGCGTCGAGGGACAGCAGAGCTTCGAGCGGCATCGGGTTTATATCGCGGAAAATCCAGTGAAGGCAGGATTGATCCGAGAGGGAGAGGATTTTGGTTGGTGTTTTGAGACGCTGAAGAAGCAAAAGGCGCAGGGGCTAAAGCCCTCATTTTTAGAGCGCGTTATCGGCACGACTGAAGTCATGCCCTGATACAAAAGCACGACATCGCCGTGGATCAGGTAGTTCGGCTGCGCGACGATGCGTTCTTCAGCGAGGCGTGCGTCAGGACCTGGATTG
>JBAUOP010000168.1:0-3333 GCA_049579805.1 Acidobacteriaceae bacterium | reverse complement strand
CCAGGAATACCCAGCGCCAGCCGACTGCCGCGGCCACGAGGGCGGCGACGGCCGGCCCGATCAGGCCGGGCACCACCCACGCGGTCGAGAGCACAGCGAACATTCTTGGCCGGGACTCCTCGGCGTAGCACCGCGAGATCGCCACGTAGGCGACTGCGGGCACGACCCCGGCGCCCAGGCCCTGCACGGCCCTGCCCGCGACGAGAACCAGCATGTCCGGCGCGGTCCCGCCGATAATCAGGCCAAGCGCGAACAGGACGAGACCGGCGAGCATCGGCCGCCCGAGCGGCACACGGTCGGCCAGCGTCCCGGCTATCACGATCCCGATGAGGCTCGCCAACAGGAAAGCGCTGAACACCCACCCGTAAAGACGGAGATCTCCCAGCTGGCGGCCGACCACCGGCAAGATGGTGGCGACGGCGAGCGCCTCGAAGGCGACGAAGGTGACCGCGAGCACCAGACCGACCGTCAGCCGGCGGTGCGCCGGCGCCCATATCCCTCCTACCGGACTGGCCGGCGCCGTCGGGGCGCTGTCCGTATCTGAGCTCATTAGTTCGAGGGTAGAACCTCAACTGGCGTTGAGGTCAAGCGCGGCCGCTGACCTGCTAGCCGGCCCCGACTGAACGGCTGCCTGTCAATCGGCACTTGGCGGCACGGCAGCCGGGTCGGCCTGGTTTTCCGGGGTGGGCGCGCCGGCGACCAGGTCCCTCAGCCAGTCCCACCGCTCCATGCGGCGCTGGTCGTAGCGGGACGCGGCGCGGTCGGCCCGGCGCGGCCGGGTCGGGTAACGGCGCATCGCCCACCAGGACCCCGGCTTGGCCAGCCTGATCGCTCCGACCAGCGCCACCGGGCCGATGACGATGCCGATGACACCGGTGATGACCTTGCCCTTGAGCAGGCAGATCAGGCAGAGCGCGAGCGTAATTGCGATGCCGGCGAGGGATGACCACCATTCGGATGAGCCGATGCCGCCTGACACGAAGCTGGCCCCGCCGATCAGCGCCCCGGTTATCACCAGGACGCAGAAGATCGCGTCGACCGATTGCCGCCCCTGCCTGGCCCAGTAGACGTCCTTCAGGTGCAGCCAGAGCGCGAACTCGTCGACGGTGAGACCGACGCCGATCCCGAATACCGCGGCCGCCGCGTCAAGCGCGGTCCCTGACGGCGTCTGCGATACCAGAACGATGCCGGTGCCGATGATGATCAGGATGCCGAAGACCTGGTGGTGAATGTGGTTGCCGCCGAGCGTGACGTTGCCGAGCCCGGCCCCGCCTCCGCTGCCCGATCGGATCATCCTGGTCACCATCCTGGTGATGAGGAAAGTGACCAGGATGCCCAGGAACAACCACATCATGGGTTTCAGTGAAAGCTCACCCCCGCCAACCGAAGTCTCTTGTACCTGCAGAGATGCCCCGGCGGCAGCGCCCGGGAACATCCCGGCGAGGCTCAGGCACGGCCGCACCGCCCAGCGGTCAACGGCACGAAGATCACCAGCAGCAGCACCATGGTCCGTGCGGCGAGCGAGTAGTCAGCGGTTCATCCGGGTGTACACGCGGAGCGAGAGCGCGGCGAAGGCTAGCAGCAGGCCGCCGCTCCAGGCCAGCGAGATCAGCGCGTCGTGCGCGGCGGGCTGGCCGAAGATCAGCGCGCGCTCGGCCACGACCAGGGCGTTGACCGGCTGGTGGGTGCCGAACGCCTGCAGCCAGCCGGGCATGTCGGTCGATGGCACAAACGCGGACGAGGTGAAGACGAGCACGAACACCACCGGCACCCCGGCCCCCTGGGCCGCCTCCGGATCGCTGACCCGCAGGCCCAGGGCGGTGAACGCCCAGGAGAGCGCGTAGCCGAACGCGATCACCAGGCCCAGCGCCGCCAGCAGCGCGGCCGGGCCGGCCGGGCTGCGGAAACCGACCGCGTAACCGACGCCGAGCATAACCGCGACCACGAGCACGTTGCGGGCCAGGTCGGCCAGGGTCCTCCCGGCCAGCACCGCGATCCGCGACATCGGCAGCGTGCGGAACCGAACCAGCAGCCCGGACCGCAGATCGGCGGACAGCCCCACCGCCGTGCCGATCGCGCCGAAGGCGACCGATTGCGCGAACACCCCTGGCATGAGGAAGTCGACGTAGCTGACGCCGGGCACCTTGATCGCCCCGCCGAACGCGTACCGGAACAGCAGCACGAAGATCATCGGCTGGATCGTGGCGAAGATCAGCGCCTGCGGGGTGCGCGTCAGCGAGCGGAGATTGCGGCCGCAGACGTCGATGGTGTCCCAGATCGCGTCGGCCACGCGGCCGAGCGCCGGCCGGCCGGGAGGACGGGCGACGACGGGGATGGCGGTCATCCGGGGGTGCCTCCTTGGCTGGCGGGGACCTGGCCGGTCAGGGTGAGGAACACGTCGTCCAGCGTCGGCTCCCGGACGGCGACGGAGACCGGGTCGGCTACCCGGTCGAGGACGCGAAGCAGGCCGGGAAGGGCGCCCGAGCCGGAGTCCGATCTGACCCGGAGCCCGGCCCGCTCCGCCTCCGCCCGGTAGCCGGCCGCGGCCAGCAGCCGCGATGCGGCGAGCGCGTCGGCCGGGGCGGCGAAGTCCCGCGTGAATACCACGGTGCCGAACCTCTCCTTGAGCTGCCTCGGCGTCCCGGTGTCGGCGACCCGCCCGTCGGCGATGATCACCACCTGGTCGGCCAGCTCGTCCGCCTCTTCCAGGTACTGCGTGGTGAGCAGCACGGTGGTGCCGGACCGGGCGAGGTCGCGAACCGCCTCCCAGAGCTGGAATCTGCTCTCCGGGTCCAGGCCGGCGGTCGGCTCGTCGAGGAACAGCACCGGCGGCCGGTGGACCAGGGCAGCGGCCAGGTCGAGCCGCCGCCGCATGCCGCCGGAGTAGCCGCGTACCAGCCGGTCCGCCGCGTCGCTGAGCCCGAACACGTCGAGGAGCTGCTCGGCGCGGGTTCTGGCCAGCCCGCGGCCGACCCGGGAGAGCCGGCCGATCAGCGTCAGGTTCTCCCGGCCGGTCAGGTTGGGGTCCACCGCCGCGAACTGCCCGGCGAAGCCGATCACCGCCCGCACCCGGGCCGCGTCGGCGACCACGTCGAGGCCGTGCACGGCAGCCCGCCCGCCGTCCGGGCGCAGGGCGGTGGACAGGATCGAGACGGTGGTGGTCTTGCCCGAGCCGTTCGGCCCGAGCAGCCCGGCCACCGTCCCGGTCGGCACCTGAAGCGTCATCCCGTTGAGGGCGGTCACCGGGCCGTATGCCTTGCGCAGGCCCTCGGCCTCGATCGCGAACTCGCTCATGAGAGAAGGATAGACGTCTAAGTATTAGATATCAAATGA
>JBAUOP010000167.1:0-85800 GCA_049579805.1 Acidobacteriaceae bacterium | reverse complement strand
TCTATTTCTAACCATTATCAGGATGACGGACTGGAATTCTTAGGGCAAGGGAAAAGTGAGGGGTGGGGGGTACGAAGGTAAGGGATGGGAGCTGGCGCCCATTGCGGTGCCCCGATCGATAGTTCCGGATTCACCTTTTCGATATTCGATATCGGCAGAGGCGAAATTTCCAGTTTGCCGATCCGACACAAGCCCTGTATGAGCCTGCCCCCGCATCACTGATGAAATCCCCCCGTCGACGATGCGGTCACTGCAGACTGGCGCATATAAGCGAGCATTTGCGTTTCAGTCGACGGAAACGGCTGGATGAACCGGAACCATCATCTATAAGACTGCGGAACAAACTGCTGACCAACTACTGGGCCAGGCGGAAAGGAGCTTTCCGACACGAGTTTGCCCTCATACAGGCGGTTGGTCGATTTCGTAAAGGAATTATGGCGTGAGGTTCAGGATGACCGGGTGCTCGACGGTGCGGCCGTTCTGGCGTTCTTCTTTCTGCTTGCCGTTTTTCCGGCGGGGATCTTCATCCTCTCCCTGCTGACTTTCGTTTCTATCCCCCACCTGCATCAGGCCATGGCGGATCTGCTCCGCGAGGTTCTGCCGGAGCAGTCGGCGAGGCTTTTCCACGGAGCCGCGCGGTACGTCACATCGGAAGGCAAGAAAAGGCTGCTGGCGTTCGGATTGATCTTTACGCTGTGGTCCGGCTCCAGCGGGGTTTACGCGATCATGGAGCAGCTGAACGTGGTAGGCGCTATCAAAGATCGCAGACCCTTCTGGAAAGCGCGCGGAACGGCGATTCTGCTGATGTTGTTTCTTGCTCTGCTGGCGATTGGATCGCTCTGGCTGGTGATTGCAGGAGGTGCGGTGCAGTCGTGGGTGGCGTCGATGATCGGGTGGAGTGCGCCGTTACGTCTGTTCTTCGCGACGGTCCGCTGGGTCATTCTGGGGGCAGCATTGCTGCTGGCGCTGGCGGTGGCTTACCGATTTGGGCCCGACGGAAGATCCAGGTTCGGGTATATTTCCCCCGGCAATGTTTCCGCGGCCGTTCTGATCGCGGCGGCCTCGGTCGGATTTCGATTCTATGTTTCGGAATTCGGCCATTACAGCGCCACGTACGGCAGCCTCGCCGCCATCGTCATCCTGATGCTGTGGATGTATTTGGCTGGAATCGCACTTCTGGTTGGCGCCGAAATCGATACGATCTTGCAGCCGCGCAAACCCGGACCCTCCGGCTTTCGGCGCGGCGACCATGACGGCCGGGGGACCGCAGCAGAGAAGAACGACCGCGAATGCCATTCGAGCGGCGACTGACAGCTCGATTTCGAAAGCCGGATGCCGCTCCACGTTGCCCGGCCGACTGCGCAATGATGCGCCATCCCCAGTCCGTAATAACTACGGCAGTACTCCTGTACCGCTTTTCCACTTTCGGCGTCCAAAGGAGTAACTCCCATCTTCCTTTTTGAGGAAGGGAGTGGTAGAGGTAGGTATGGAAACGGTTCCCGCCTCCGGAATGACTGCGGATCCCGCGCCTCCCCCGCCTCTGCGTCCTGCAGCGGGGCTCGATCATCCAATCGTTATCAGCGTGAGAGGTCTGCGCAAGGAGTACCTGACGGGCCGCGGGCGGCTGGTGCTCTTCGAAGATCTGGCTTTCGATATTTTCGAGGGCGAGATGCTGGCGATTGTGGGGCAGTCCGGCGCGGGCAAGAGCACGCTTTTACACATGTTGGGCGCCCTTGATACCCCCTCGTCGGGTGACGTATACTGCGCCTCAACTCATTTGAGATCCCTCAGGCCCGGACAGGCGGCCACTTTTCGCAATCGCCAGGTCGGCTATGTCTGGCAGTTTCACTATCTTCTGCCTGAATTTACGGCACTCGAGAATGTCGCAATGCCCCTGCTGGCTAGGGGCGACTCGAAGGCTCAGGCCTTCAGAAGCGCGGAGCAGTGGTTGAACGAAGTCGAACTCGGTGACCGGGTGACCCATCGCGCCGGCGAACTCTCCGGCGGCGAACAGCAGCGGGTTTCGCTGGCCCGGGCGCTGGTGACGCAACCCAAAGTCCTGCTGGCGGATGAACCGACCGGGGATCTGGACAGCCTGACGGCGGAGATGGTCTTCGGCCTCATCCAGCGCCTGCACGGGCAGCATCGGCTGACTTCGGTGCTTGTGACGCATAATCTGGCGCTGGCGCGCCGCTGCACACGGGTTTTGCGGCTCGAAAAGGGCCGCATGGACGAGGTCTCTCCGTTGGCGGTTTGAAACGGATGGCTGCAAGGTAGTTGGTAAGAAACAGGAGCGCCGATAGCCGTAAGGAGGTTGCGACGCTTCTGGAAATTCGGGTCGGATGCAGACGATTGCACCACCCTCAGGGGCCGCCCATATTGCCCCGGTTTGCTGGCCGGGCGGCCGGATGAGCCTGAAGTTTCTTTTCAGGCTCAGTGGAAGAAGGGGCCTGACTGGCCTTTGGGCTGCCGGCATTCATGACTGGCATCCCAGCGGCGGAACGGAGCCTCTCAGAGGGAACATGTTCGAACGCTATACAGAAAAAGCGCGGCGCGTCATCTTCTTCGCCCGGTATGAGGCCAGCCAGTTCGGCTCTCCGTATATCGAAACGGAGCACCTGCTGCTGGGCCTGTTGCGCGAAGACAAAGCACTCACCAATCGCTTTCTTCGCTCCCACGCCTCGGTTGAATCCATCCGCAAGCAGATTGAAGGGCACACCACCATCCGCGAGAAGGTCTCCACGTCCGTCGACCTCCCGCTCTCCAATGAGTGCAAGCGTGTGCTCGCGTACGCCGCCGAGGAGGCGGAGCGCCTTTCGCACAAACACATTGGGACTGAGCATTTATTGCTGGGGCTTCTCCGCGAAGAGAAGTGCTTCGCCTCGGAGATTCTGCACGAGCGCGGGTTGAAGCTGCTCGCGGTGCGTGAGGAGCTGGCGCGCGCCACGCAGGAAAAGGCGCCCGCCCAGGCGCGCAATCGCGAGTCCAGCCTTCTGTCGGAATTTTCGCGCGACCTGACCCAGGCCGCCATGGATGCGCAGCTCGATCCGCTGGTAGGCCGCGACCAGGAACTGGAGCGCGTCGTCCAGATTCTCTGCCGCCGCACCAAAAATAATCCCGTGCTCATCGGCGAGCCGGGCGTGGGCAAGACAGCGATTGTCGAAGGCCTGGCCCAGCGCATCTCCGATGGGGACGTGCCCAGCTTCCTGGCCGATAAGCGCGTGCTCGCGCTGGACCTCTCGCTGATCGTCGCCGGCACCAAGTACCGCGGCCAGTTTGAGGAGCGCCTGAAGACCATCATGAAAGAGCTGATGGAGAATCAGAACTCCATCATCTTTATCGATGAGCTGCACACGCTGGTGGGAGCCGGCTCGGCGGAAGGCTCGCTGGACGCCGCCAACATCCTCAAGCCCGCCCTGTCGCGCGGCGAGATTCAGTGCATCGGCGCCACCACCCCGGCCGAATACCGGAAGTCGATCGAGAAGGACCGTTCTCTGGAGCGCCGTTTCCAGGCCGTGAAAGTCCCGCCGCCCAATGAAGAGGACGCCATCAAGATCATCATGGGCATCAAGGACCGGTACGAGAAGTTCCACGCCGTCAGCTACACCGACGAAGCGATCAACTTCGCCGTGTCCCACTCCAATCGCTACATCTCCGACCGCTTTTTGCCGGATAAGGCCATCGACCTGATCGACGAAGCGGGCGCTCGCGTAAAGCTGCGCCAGACTTCGCTTCCGGAGGAGATCACCGAGGTCCAGAAGCGGATCAAGTTCATCGTGCACCGCATGGAGAACGCCATCGCGAACCACGAGTTCGAGAAGGCGCGCTTTTACTCCGACGAGGAACGCAAGGAGCGCGACAGTCTTCGGTCTCTCCGTGACAAGTACCACCTCGACGACTCCACCGCCGGCATTGTCGGGCGCGAGGATATCGAGGACGTGGTCAGCCGCTGGACGGGCGTGCCGGTCACCTCCATCAAGGAAGAGGAAACGCAGAAGCTGCTCCGCGTGGAAGAGGAGTTGCACAAGCGGGTCATCTCCCAGGACAAGTCGATTTCGGCGCTGGCCCGGGCCATCCGCCGCTCGCGTGCCGGACTCAAATCGCCGAATCGGCCGATCGGTTCGTTCCTGTTCCTGGGACCGACGGGCGTGGGCAAGACGGAAATGGCACGCACCCTGGCTCAGTTCCTCTTCGGCAGCGAAAAGTCGCTGATCCGCTTCGATATGTCGGAGTTCATGGAGAAGCATTCGGTGTCGAAGCTCATCGGTTCGCCTCCGGGGTACGTGGGCTACGAGGAGGGCGGTCAGTTAACGGAACGCGTGAAGCGCTCGCCGTACTCGGTGGTCCTGCTCGACGAAATCGAGAAGGCGCACGCCGACGTTTTCAATATCCTGCTGCAGGTGTTTGAAGACGGTCAGCTGACCGACGGCCTCGGCAACACGGTGGACTTCAAGAACACCATCGTCATCATGACGTCCAACATCGGCGCTCGCCATCTCCAGCGCAAGCAGGGGCTGGGCTTCCAGAGCGATCGCGAAGACCTGGTCCTGGAGAAGATCGAGGACCTTGTCAAGAACGAGGTGAAGCGGACCTTCAATCCCGAGTTCCTCAACCGTATCGACGAGATCATCCTCTTCCAGTCGCTGACGGATGCCGATCTGATCCAGATTCTCGAGCTGCTGGTGCAGCAGCTCAACGCGAACCTGGCGCAGAAGGCCATAACCATCTCCGTCACCGAAGAGGCCAAGAAGTGGATCCTCGAAAAGACGCTGGTCGACCGCAGCTACGGAGCCCGTCCGCTGCGCCGCGCCCTCCAGCGTTACGTCGAAGACCCGCTGTCGGAGGCGTTGATCGCGGGCGGCATCAGTGAGCGGCCGGCGTTTCTTGAGGTCTACCTCGACAACAACCAGCTGTTTTATCGCCCTGTCGCCAAAGACGGCGAGGAGAAGTCTGCAGGGGCTCTCCTCGTCACCTAACCCAGGGTGTGCTTCGGCGAAAAGGCTGCGGAGCAATCCGCAGCCTTTTTACTTGCCACAAGCGTTACACATCTTCATGTGTGATAACCTACACACACTTGGAGGTCAATCGGCATGGCGACGAATCTTGCGCTCGACGACAAACTGATTGACGAAGCTCGCCGGATCGGCGGACATGCTACCAAGAAGGAAGCCGTGACTGCGGCGCTCGATGAATATATTCGGAGGCGAAAGCAGCTTGAAATTCTAAAGCATTTCGGGACCGTCGATTTCGATCCTGAGTACGACTACAAGAAGAATCGGAAGCTCGACCGCATCGGCCACAAATAGCAATGAAGGTCCTGGTCGACACCTGTGTGTGGTCGCTCTTCCTCCGGCGCCAGAACAAAGCCGCGCTGAATCCAGAAGAGCAGAGACTGGCCGGGGTGCTCAGGGAAACAATTCAGGATGGCCGCATCGCAATTATCGGACCCATCCGGCAGGAAGTACTCTCCGGGATCCGGGATCAATCTCAGTTCAGAGGAACTGAAGAGGTACTCGAGCCCTTCCCGGATGAAGAGCTGACCACTGCCGACTATGTGGAAGCAGCGCGCAGCTTTAATCTCTGTCGGGATCGGGGCGTCGAGTGCGGACCTGTTGATATTTTGATTTGTGCCGTGGGCGCCCGACGTCAGTTCAGCGTGCTTACAAACGATCGGGCGTTGATCCGCTGTCTCGAGGTCTTAGGAATTCCGCACCCGTGACCCTTACTCCACTCGCGTTGCCGTCACCTCCACCTGCAACTTGCCTTTGCTGTCCAGATCGTCGGAAGAATACACGACGGTTGGCTTGCCGATGGGAACGGTCAGGGTGGAATCCCAGCTATTCTGCCGGATGACCGGTTCGCCGACGCCGGCAAGCTCCGTCTGGCGGGCGATGCTGCTGACTTCCGCCTTGAAGTGAAAACTGAGCTTGTCACCCTGCTCGGTCGCATTGCGGACGTCGAGGTCCACGCCAAGATCGATGTACTGGAACTGGGTGTTCGCGGGAGTCGTGTTCGGTCCGTAGGAACCCGTGACGATCGGAACTCTTGACCCGGTCTTGATCTGCTGGTCCGCGGCGTTCGCGGTCGCAATGGTTTCCTCATAGCTGCGGGTGTTGGTTACCTTTCCGGCAGCGTCCAGCTCTTCCACTGCGAAATGCAGACGGTAAAAGTGCTGCTGCGCCGACGCAGGGGCGTTCTCCGGGGGGGTCTGTGCCCGCACGGCAGCGGGCAGCAAAGACAGCGTGAAGACGGCGACGAGAGTAGCGATTACTTTCATAGAGGCTCCTGTTCCTGTTTATCGATCCTGCTGACTTCCTGATTCCAGCGATCGGTTCCGTAAGCCGGCGACGATGATGGGGTCGTCCCAGTGCTTCTGATCTTCAAGGACCGCTCGCTGCACCGCGGGCGGTCCATGCTGCGCGAAGGCGACCAACGCCTGCTCTTCCGGCGACAGAGGCCGGGGCGTGGGAAACACCGCCAGCTTCGGCAGGGGCGTCCTCCTGGGAGGGGCTGCGCGTGCGATATTCTGCCCGCGGTTATGCGGCAAGGCTCCTGCCTGCGCGGTGAAGGACCGCGCGGATTGCGCACCCGCAGGCTTTTCCGGCACCGCTGCAACCTCCGGCGTCTTTGGGGACCACGCTATCTGCGGGGTGCGCGGCGCCCACATCGCCCCTATCGCAATCACCACAGCCAACAGGCACGCCGCCGCTCCCGCCGCGCTCCACATCCACCACCGAATCCATCGTGCTGGCCGCTCGGCCCGCGCTTGCTCCATCACCCGCGCGAAAGCCACCCGCGGCTCTGTCGTCTCCGGCGGCTCCGTATAGCTGCGCAGCGCAGCATCGATCCCGCGGTCGAGCTCGTCGCGCTCTTCGCTTCGGCCAGCGACCCGCTCATCGTCCCGCATAGCGCCGCTCCTCCATGGCCTCAATCTTCTCCCGCAGCATCTGCCGCGCCCGCATCAGCCGCGTCCGCACTGTGCCCTCGGCAATGCCCATCGCCTCCGCAATCTCCCGCGAGTTCATCTCCGCGGATAACGACAGCGGCTGCCGCAGCTCCTCCGGCAGGCTGTCGATCAGCCGATGCACCGCCGCCTCCCAGTTCGCCGCCACAATCGACTCCTCAGGACTTCGCCGCGCATCCGGGACTTCATCCACCCCCGAGTCGCTACCGCGTTCCCCTCGGCGATACCCATGGCGCCGAAGGCGCGCTTGTCTGGATGACCAGTCCTCCACGGCCGTCCGCCACACCACCCGCGCCACCCAGGCGCGCTCATCCCGCAGATCGCGCCATCCCTGAACACGCCAGATCTTCAGGAAAGCCTCCTGCGCCGCATCTTCCGCATCCTGGGTCTGGCGCAGCACGGCCCAGGCGACACGGCAGGCAAACCGCCACTGGCGCTCGACCAGACCTGCGAACTCCGCTTCGTCTTCCGGTCGCACCCCTGCGGCTCCTTGAATTTCCGTGCCCCTTTACCCGCAATGACGGCTGCCACGCGGCCACTGTTCACATTTTTCTTTTGAGGTGCCGGCGAAGGCCTGCCCGCGCAGCGTTCGCCTCGGCTCCCGGACGCGAAGTCCTTGCCTCGGTCCAGCAGGAAAGGCTAAGCTGGCGCGAAATCCCTTTCCCGCGTTTCCCGGAGGTGAACCTTGGTCGATCCGCACACCCTGCACATGGTCATGGCGATGATGACCGTCCTACCCTTCTTCTTCCTCATCTTCATCGTGATTGTGATGATCCCTTACTGGATGATCTGGAAGAAGGCAGGCTTTTCCCCGTGGCTAAGCCTGCTCATGCTGGTGCCGCTGGTGAATTTCATCATGCTGTACGTGCTGGCCTTCTCGGAATGGAAAGTAGTTCCCGTCAGCCAGGCACCCATGATGCCGCCTCCGCGGGTCTGAGGCGCAGCCGCCACGCGCCTCTGCTGCGGTTCCGCGTCGTGCTGCCGCCGCTCACCGGCGGGCGCCGGGCTACGGATGCAGGTCCGTCTTCGCCAGCATGTCCAGAAATTGCCGCTGTGTCCGCTGGTCGATCGCCTCAGCCACCAGCTTCCCGTCGCGGTTGAAAACGAAGGTCCTCGGAATCCCCTCGATGTGGAACATCCGGAAGACCTTGCCGCTGTCGTCGATCAGCACCGGCGGATGGTAATTTTTGCCGCTGAGAAATGCGTTCACTTTGAAGCTTTCTTCGCTGCTGATGGACAGCACCACCAGCCCCTGCGGCTCGAAGTGGGTGTAGATCGCGTCCAAATTCGGCATCTCCAGGCGGCAGGGCCCGCACCATGTCGCCCAGAAGTTCACCATCACGATCCTGCCGCGGAGCGCGGACAACGTCCATTTCTTCCCATGCAGATCCTTCAGGGTGAAGTCCGCCTTCTCGATCTGCGCATCCTGCTCGGCCAGCGTCTGCTGCGCTTTGGCATACATCGGGTCGTTCCAGGATTCGCTCGCCCCCTCGTAGCGCGCCAGATTCGCGACGTCCATGTAGGGCATCGGCAGATCGCCCTTTTTGCTCTTAACCGGCGTTTCGCTGAGGGATTGCCGCAGCGTGTCGGCCACTGCCTGGATCGTCGCCTGCCCCTGGTCCCCCTCGGTCACCAGATGCGCCAGACTGTCGGCCAGCATCACCTTGTCTTTGCTCGGAGGCAGTGCGCGGATTTCCCCGGCCAGCTGCACCGTCGCTGGCGGCCGATCCGTGGCGGATAGCGAGCGCAGCTGCCGCATCCGCCCTTCGATTTTGGAGACATTGTCGGCGTGGAGAAGAACCGGCGTGGTTGCCAGCAGGAGAGCGGACAGCGCGATGCGCCGCACAGAGAACATGGACCCTCGCAAAGGAGCTGAAGTGCACCCAGCATACCCCGGGATTGCAGGGAAAAGAATCGTTTCTTACCGGTAGCCCTTCGTCCGGAACCGTGAGATCGCCACGTAGAACGTGTTCGCGTCCGTTCCCGGATTGTGCATGCTGATATTCCCGTTCGACAGATGCTGGTACCGGTAGCCGATGGTCACGTCCTGGCGGGCCTTGCGGAAGATGTGGATGCCGGTACCGAAATCAATGGTGTACATCCACTGCGAACCCTCCGGCGAAAGCACGCGCTGATCGAAATAGATGAACCCTCCGTTGGTGCTGAAGAAGGGCTGCACGCGGCTCCGCGGAATGAAGTCGGACTCGAAACCGACCGGGCTCACGCCACTGCCATAGGCCCGCTCCCTCTGGTTGAAGACATCCGTTGGCGCGGCGTTTGGGTTGGGCTCGTCCAGCATAGCCAGCGCCGTCATCTCCGGCGCATAGCGCATCGTCCAGTACTGATGCTGGGTGAAAAGGTAGGTGTAGCGCACGTCGATCGGCATGTATTTCACATCTTTGGCGTAGCCCCAGATGTGTCCGCTCATCAGCGAGAGGCCCCACCAGGCGCCAAATTCGTGCACGCCGCCCGGCTCCGGCCACACCGGCAATGGCCGTGCCGCGCTCGGGTTCTGCACGACCACTGCCGGTTCCGGAAGCGCCGACGATGCGGTCACCGTTTCTTCGCCTTCGCTGGTCGTTTCCGGATGCGCCGTAAATGTCACCGCACTCTCGTCCGGCGGATCGCTCCAGAAGGTCTTTGCCTTCACCACACGGTCATCCCGATACCAGGGTGGACGGAAGCGCAGGATATTGGCGGTCGCGTGCGCCGGCTCCAGGAAGCTGAGCCCCAGCAACGCAAAAGGATTCCGCCCTCCGCCCTCGATGGGCGCGACCACATGCTTGTCGAGGCCGTCCTCCGCCATCGTCCACAGGGCGCCACCCACCGGGGTCGTCACCAGTTCCACCCAGCCCGTTTCGTTCGAACGCCGGCCGTTTGTCTCGTCGATGATGTGATCCCCATTGTGACCGATGGCGGCCTCGCCAGCGGGACCGAGCTTCCACCAGAAACTGTAGAACGTCGAGAACGCGTCGGCGCGCAGCATCCGCCGCCAGTAGGGCCAGGTATTCGACTGCTCCACCGTCATGCTTCTCGGGTCATTCTGGATCCACAGGCTATTCGTGATCGCGCCCATCATGGGGTGGCCGACATAGTCGTCCAGAAAGGGATTCTGGTCGGCCCAGACGTTCCACCGCCAGCCGGCTGCGGAATCGATCCACCGGTCGAACCAGTCCCCGTGGGTCGTTTCGTAGCGATACCAGTAGCCGGTGTATAGATTGCCCGCATCCTCAAATGCGTTGAAAAGAGTCGTGGAAATGATGAGCTGATGCCAGTGCACCCGGCATTGAGGAGAATGGGGCATGTCCAGGGCACAGTCTTCCAGCAGCTTCCGCGGCGGCTCGTATGCGGCCGGAGCAGGAGCCGCAATCAGGGAAGCGGAACCCGCAGGCAGCGGAGCATCGGGAAGCGCTGCGGTGGTTTTGTTACTTGCAACGACCGTTTGGCCGCGCACTCCGGCGGCACACAGAATCCATGTCATCCCTATGACAACGCCAAACCGGAACCGTCGCGTGCAGAGGATACGGTTCGACGGGACCAATATCCAGGCCAAAAAGAACTCCCTCAAAATCGGCAAAATGGACGAGCCAAACGGTGAGCGACAGCCAGAACTGGAGACCCTGTCAGACCCGATCATGCCCGCCTGGAAAGGCCTCGTCAAGGCACGAGTATCGTACCCGTAACCGATCGGGGTGCGCCACAAGGAAAAAGAGGCAGCCTCGTAAGGCTGCCTCTCCGATCGGTCATCCTGCCGTCATTCAGCGCGCGCCAACGGCCTTTGGAGCGCTCTTCTCCAGTTCGCTCAGACGCTTCGACAACATCTGCTCCAGCTGCTCCAGCGCTTTGGTGAACCCCTCGATGCCTTCCTTCAGCTTGTCGTGCGCCATGCGATCGGCGGCATGCATCCTGTCGAAGGTCGCCTCGTCGATGTGCATCCGCTCGATGTTCATCGATTTCGCCTTCTCCGGGTCCAGCTTTCTCGGCAGGTCCTCCTCCGTCGCGTCCAGCTCCTCCAGCAGATGCGGAGAGATGGTGAGCAGGTCGCAGCCCGCCAACTCCCGGATCTCGCCGGTATTGCGGAAGCTCGCACCCATCACCTGCGTCTTGTATCCGAATTTCTTGAAGTAGTTGTAAATCTGCGTCACCGACTGCACACCCGGATCGTCCGCACCCTGGTAATCCTTGCCGGTGTCCTTCTTGTACCAGTCGAGAATGCGCCCAACGAAGGGTGAGACCAGCGTCACACCCGCTTCGGCGCACGCCACCGCCTGGTGAATGCCAAACAGCAGCGTCAGATTGCAGTGGATTCCCTCTTTTTCCAGCTTCTCGGCGGCGCGAATCCCTGCCCACGTGGACGCGATCTTGATCAGGACCCGCTGGCGCGAAACGCCCGCGCTTTCGTACTTGCCGATGATCGAGCGGGCCTGCTCCATGGTCTTTTCCGTATCATAGGAGAGCCGGGCGTCGACCTCCGTCGATACGCGTCCAGGAACAATCGCGAGGATCTTCCTGCCGAACGCCACCGCCAGATTTTGGAAGGCGAGCTTCGTCACCTTCGCGTCTTCGGCGTCGTCGCCCAGCTGCTTTTTTGCCGCCAGCAGGACGTCATCCACAATCTTGCTGTACTGCGGCATCTGCGCCGCCGCGGTCAGCAGCGACGGGTTCGTGGTCGCATCCTGCGGCCGCACCTTCTCAATGGCCTCAATATCCCCGGTATCGGCGACTACCGTCGTCATGCTGCGGAGCTGCGTCAGCGATGTCTTTGCCATGATTCCTCCTGCTCTTTCGATTATCCGGCATCCCGGTGCCCGGCTGAAACGATCCTGCCCGATTCCCTCAAGAAAATCTCGTGAACCCGCTGCTTGCTTGGATGCCGCACCTGGACTTTCGGGCGCAGGTGTCAGACCACAGGATTCGACAGAGCCCCAATCCCTTCCACGATCACTTCCACCCGGTCGCCCGCCCGCATGGGCGCCACGCCCGCCGGCGTTCCCGTCGGAATCACGTCGCCAGGCAGCAGAGTCATGGCGGCGCTGATGTGCCGCAGCAGGGTCGCAACCTCGAAAATCAGGTCCTTCGTCGTCCCGTGCTGTTTCATTTCCCCATTCAGCCGCGTCTCCACCGTCAACCCCGCCGCGGGATCGATCTCGTCGGTCACCAGCGGACCCATTGGACAGAAGGTGTCGAACCCCTTAGCACGCGACCACTGCCCATCCGACTTCTGCAGATCGCGAGCGGTCACGTCGTTCACCACCGTGTAGCCGCGAATGTAAGGCCGCACATCTTCTTCGGCGCCGAGCCGCGTCGCAGGGCGTCCGATCACCACCGCCAGCTCGCCTTCGAAGTCCACCCGCTGCGACAGCACAGGAATCCGAATCGCTTCTCCCGGTGCGATGACCGCCGACGGCGCCTTCAAAAACAGCAGTGGCTCCTTCGGCACCTCATTGCCCAGCTCCGCCGCATGTTCGCGATAATTACGCCCGATGCAGACGATCTTCCGCGGCGCCACCGGAGCCAGCAGTTGCGCCTCTTCGAATGGCAGCGGCTCGAACCGGTGCTGCGCCGGGCGCGTCCATGGATCCTCCTCAAACGGCGGCAGCAATCGCTCGATCCACAGCTTGCCCCCGCGCTCCACAACCTCTCCGTACTGCGGTCCGTCGCTGGTTTGCAACCGGCAATATCGCATTCGTCCCTCTCTACTCGGGTAATTCTTCCTGAACTTCTTCGGATCGCGCGCTTTCATTGCCGTCGCGATCCACCGCGCTCACTGAGTACGCATACCGGTGCCCCGGCACAACCGTTGTATCGCTGTACGCCGGAGCCACCACCGGCTTCGCCCCGGAAATCCGCTCCGCGTTCCCGCCCGCCGTCACATCGCGCCGG
The DNA here is from genome assembly GCA_049579805.1 of Acidobacteriaceae bacterium. Classification (GTDB taxonomy): domain Bacteria; phylum Acidobacteriota; class Terriglobia; order Terriglobales; family Acidobacteriaceae; genus Palsa-343. The sequence goes on along the minus strand of JBAUOP010000167.1, from coordinate 72,953 downwards.
TACACAACATACCCGGCCAGGTCCGCCTCTGCATCCGGCATCCACGAGAGGTCGACAGCATGCGCCTGCGCATCCACCACGGCGGCCAGTCCGCGCGGCACCTGCGGAGGAAACACATCCTTCGCATCGATCGTCACCGCCGCGGATGGATTGCCCCCGATCTCCAGCGCATACCGATCCGCTTCCACATGCAGAACCCGCTCCGCCGTGTACCGCCAGGTGCGATCCAGGGTGGCGTCCCGATCGAGGGCCTCGCCTGGATCTTCCTTGTCCAGGTTGACCTCCAGCGTCTGCTGCTCCGGCAGGGCTGCGCCCAGGGTTTTGTTCGGCTTCGCTGGGCTCGCTGCCTTCACCAGATCGCGGTGGATGCGGAGCACCAGTCCCGGCTGCGGCGCGGCCTTATCCCAGTGCAGCACCACGCCCTCCGCCTGAGCGGTCGCGCCCAGTCCCGTCACCGCCGGCGGAGCCACCCCCGTTGCCATCAGCGCCGGATTCGACGGACCCGCTGTCTTCCCGGCGTGGTTTTCCAGCTCCACAAAGAACTCTACCGCCCGCGTCGGCCCGGAAGTCAGTTCTGTGGGCAGCGGCAGCGAAGTATCCGCGGGTTTCACGGGAACGAACGTCCCATCGCCCGCCGCTTTGCAGTCCGCCGCTGCAGTTTTTTTTCCGGCACTCTGCACCCAGCTCCAGCAGAAATGCGCTCGCTGCGGCCCCTTCAGCGCCACTTTGTCGGTCGTCTCGCGCGGCATGGTCCAGTGGAGGTGGACTTCGCCGCCGGCGCGCACCGCCGTCAAATCCTTCACCGGGGTGGGCAGCCATAGCGTCGGCGGCTGTGGATTGGCGGTCAGCGCACAACCCGCCAGCCATCCCAGGCACGCCGACAGGGCCGCAGCCCACAGCCGGCGGTCCATCCGGCCCTGGCTACGATGCCGTGCACCAGCCGCCCTTTGCCCGTCTCGTCGTTCACCCACTGTCATGAAGATTTAGCCTAGCAAACCGCGCAGGGCCGTTCCGAGCTCCTCATCTTCAAAACGAAAGCCCGCTTCTTCCAGCCTCTGCGGAAGCACACGCTCGGACGCCAGCAGCATCTCGTTGGCCATCGCCGCACCGAAAGCCACCCGCAGCAACCCGGCCGGTACACCCAGCCACGCGGGCCGATGCACCGCAGATCCCAGCATCCTGGTAAACTCCGCATTCGTCACCGGCTGCGGCGCCGTCAGGTTGAACGGACCCGCCAGGCCATCGGCCTCCATGAGAAACAGCAGCGCCTGCACCGCATCCCGCATGCCGATCCAGCTCATCCACTGCTGCCCCGATCCCAGCTTTCCGCCCAGTCCCAGGCGAAACGGCGGCAGCATCTTTTTCAGCGCGCCGCCCTTGCGGCTGAGCACCACGCCAAACCGCGCGTGCACCACGCGAATCCCCGCCGCTCGCGCCTTCTCCGCCGCCTGTTCCCATGCCAGGCAGGTTTCCGCCAGAAAGCCCTTTCCGGGCGCGCTGGTTTCGGTCAGCACCTCGTCGCTGCGATTCCCATAGATCCCGGTCGCCGAGGCGCACACCAGCACCCGGGGTGGCTGGCGCACCTGGGCCAGCGCTTCGCAAAGCGCCCGCGTGCTTCCCACACGGCTCACCACAATCTCCCGCCTGTAGTTGTCTGTCCATCGCCGGGCCACATTGGCCCCGCTGAAATGCAGCACCGCGTCAAAGCCTTCCACCCCCATGGGGTGAATCGCGCCATCCGGCTTGCTGGGATTCCAATAGACGGTCCCGCCCACCACCTCCCGGTGATGCCGCACAAGGGTGGCCACATCCATGCCGCGCTCCTGCAGCGCGCGCCGCATCGCCGATCCAATCAGTCCTGAGGCCCCACTGATCAGAATCCGCTTCTTTTTCTCACTCATAACAACCTGAATGTTCAGCCTACCAGAGCAATAACCTTCAAAATCATAAACTTATCGCCACCTGGGAGTCGCGGCCCCGGCACCTTGCCTCGTTTCGCCGGCGCTCACCGCTTCACACCATGAAAAATTCATTGGATTCGAGCAACACTTTTTTCGCTACACTCTAGCCATCGCTTTCACCGGAACGGGGGCAAAACTATGGAAAGCAACCCTGAACGGTCCATCCCCCTCGACGAAACCGCGTCGCTCCCTGCTCCCTCCGCGGAGTCCTTCATTGCCGAGAAACGCATCGGCGAACGCATCCGGCGCCTGCGGCTGAAGCGATCCATGGGTCTGGTGGAAATGGGCCGCCACACCGGTCTCTCCGCCAGCTTCCTCTCGCAGCTGGAAACCGGCCGGGTCGTCCCCACTCTGCGCAACCTGGCCCGCATCGCCATGGTCTTCGGCCGGGATCTCTCCTACTTCTTCGAGCCCGAGCCGCATCCGCTCTTCCGCCTTCACCGCCGCACCGAGCGCGTGCGCCTGCCGCAATCCGGCGTCGAAGACCCGAGCTACTACTTCGAGAGCCTCGCCTACATGGTGCCCGATCGCCAGCTCGATCCTTACTATGCCGAGTTTGTCCCCTCGAAAAAGGTCGCCGAGGTCCGTCCCCACGTCCATCCCGGCTACGAGTTCCTCTACCTGCTGCATGGCGAACTCGAAATCCGCCATGGCGAACGTACCCACGCGCTGGAGGCCGGCGACAGCGTCTACTTCGACGCCGCCACGCCGCACGCCTATCGCTGTGTCGGAGTGGTTCCCGCTGTCGCTCTCATTGTCACCATGCACCAGATGACGCCGCAGCTGGCGGCGCTGCCCCGTCCGCTGGCGCCGGCTGCTGTGCCCAAACCTACAGCAGCCGCGGCGAACGCTGAGACGGGTTCGTAGTCTCCCCGCCGTCGATGCGCGCCGCCGTCCGCGGCACCGTGAAGTAAAAGGTGCTGCCTCTGCCCACCGTGCTCTCCACCCAGATGCGCCCGCCGTGCTGGCGCACGATATTCCGGCAGATCGCCAGGCCCAGACCCGTCCCGCCCATATCGCGCGAGTCGGAAGCATCTACCTGCTGGAATCGCTCAAAGATGATGTCCAGCTTCTCCGGCGGAATCCCGCGCCCGCGATCCTCCACGGAGATGATGGCTTCGGTCGCGCTCTGCGCTCGCGCCCGCAGAATGATGTCGCTGCCCTGCGGCGAGAATTTGATCGCGTTGTGGATCAGATTCCCCAGCGTCTGCAGAATGCGGTCCTCATCCACCCACAGCGGCAGCGGACCCGCCTCAATCAGGAAGCCGATCCCGGCCTTCTGCGCGTTGGGATGCTGCAGATCCGTGGCGCGCCGCAGCAAATCCTTCGCCTCCACTTCCTGGAAACGCATCGGCAGCCGTCCCGCGCCCATCCGCTCGAAGTCGAGAATGTCGTTCACCAGGCGCACCAGGCGGTCGGTGTTCCCGATGGCCACCTCCATCATCTGCCCGCGCTTCTCCGGACGCTTCTCCAGCGCGCCTCCCGCAATCAGGCCCAGCGCCGCGCGCAGGGCGGTCAGCGGCGTGCGCAGCTCATGGCTCACCGTGCTGATGAACTCATCCTTCATCCGGTCCAGACGCCGCCGCTCGGTCACGTCCTGCACCGCAACCACCACGCCCGTCACGCGCCCATTCGACACCATGGGGCAGGCCACATATTCCACGGGAATCGGGTGCCCATCCTTGTGATGAAAGACCTCTTCCCGTGCGCGAATCGGCGCGCTGGCCCGCCGCGCCGCGTAGATCGGACTCTCCTCCATCCGGTACGACGAACCGTCGGCGCGCGCATGCCCCAGCACCGCCAGCAGTTCCTGCCCTTCCATCTCCTCCTGCGTATAGCCCATCATCCGTGCGCCCACCTGGTTCACGAACACGATCCGTCCCTGCATGTCGATGCCGTAAATGCCGTCGCCCACCGATTCCAGGATCGACTCCCGCTGCCGCATCAGCGCGTGCAGCCGGTTCTCCGCGTCCGTCTTCTCCGTCACGTCGATGCCGTGCCCCAGCACGAACAGGGCCGTGTCCGGCAAATCGATCAGGCGATTGCGCCACGCAATCGACCGGATGCTCCCGTTGCGGTGGCGCAGGCTGATCATCCCCTGCTCTTCGCCGGTCGTGGCAATGCTGCGCAGATAGGCCTGGAACGCCGGCTTCTGTTCCTCCGGGATGTACTCGATCAGCCGCGTGCCCACCATCTTGTCCGCGTGATACCCCAGGCTTTCCGCGGCATTCGCGTTGATCGACAGAATGCGCCCTTCCAGATCGTGCGTGAACACGATGCCCAGCGACCCTTCAATCAGCTGCCGGTAGCGCGCTTCGCTGGCGTGCAGAGCGGTCGTCGCCTCCCACTGCTCAGTCACGTCGATGCCGGTCATGATGATGAAGTTGATGTCGCCGATCCCGTCCGTCAGCGTGGTCGTGTTCCACGCGATGCGCCGCCGCCGCCCGTCGCGCGTCAGCCAGTGCATCTCCACCGGCTCGCGCCGGCCCTCCTGCCTTGCCCGCTGCAGCAGATCGAAAGCCGTCTCGCGCTCCTCCGGCAGAAACAGCTCCTGCGGGAACGACCGCCCCGCCAGTTCGGCAAAGGTGTAGCCGGAGATCTCCTCGCAGGCCCGATTGAAGCGCACAATCCGCCCTGAGGTGTCCACCACCAGCACCAGCGCGCTCATCGTGTCCAGCACCGCGGAGACGAAGTTGCGCTCCACCGTCAGCGCTCGCTCAATGCGCTGCCGGCTGCGCAGCGACCGGTCCTGCGACCGCGAGTGAGTCGTGTACTCCAGCCGCATCATGATCTGCCGCGCCAGCACGGCCAGAATCGAAGCATGCTTTTCCGTGAACTGATTCGGCCTGGGTGACAGCACGGCCAGCGTGCCGATCGCGCCTTCCGGCCCCACCAGCGGCGCCCCCAGGTAGGAGCGGCAGAAGATCGCCCTCGTCAGCGGAATGCCCCGCACCGGAAAACGCGGCTCCATCGCCGCATCGGCAATCAGCAGCGGCTCCGGCTCCAGAATCGTGTACTGATCCGCCGTCGCCAGCCGCGGAATTTCGCCGGCCTGGAATCCAAACCGCGACTTCAGCCAAAGGCGGCTGGCATCCAGAAATCCCAGGTACGCGGTTGGCGCTCCCGTCACTTCAGCGGCCACGCGCACAATCTCGTCAAGCGCCGGATCGGGCGGCGTGTCGAGAATGCCGTATTCCAGCAGAGACTTCAGCCGCTCGGCTTCGCTCCACTGCGCGTTTGTGGCCACTTGACTCATGCCTCTCCGCAAACTCCGGCTCGTCCGCGGCCACCACCCAGCTCACGCGTGCGTCGCCATGGCTGGTACCGCCGCGGTCGCTCGCGCCGGAGCGCCCCATGGGGGAAATCATGGGCATTGTTGCAGAGATTTCCGGCCTCCGCTCTGCCCCGTTTGGGTGATATAAGTGCCTGTCTTTCCTACACTTTACGAGTAATCCACTGAAGTAACGTTATGGCACGATTGCGGCATCTCCAAAGGTACCGAAACCGTAACCTGGGTCGCCCCTGCAGCCTCACTGGACCCGGCAGCAATCCACAGATGGACCGACATTGCTGGCATCCATCTCCACCTTCCAGCTTCCGTCGGACTGCCTTTTCCACACAGTCATATAGCGGCCGCTGGTCTTCACCGAATTCCCTTCCTGATCCTTCGAAACTCCTTCGTAATGGCCCCATGTGAAGCCCATGTTCCCGGACGGCCCCATCCGCGCCCCTTCCGGCGTCCACGTTAGCTGGTAACTCTCCGGCGTCCACGTCGCCCGGGCGGCGATCGCGTCGTGTCCCACCACCGGAGCCTTCCCTTCCGCCAGGGTCACCGCGTCCGGAGCGAACCAGGATCCGAACGCGCGTCCCCCTCCCTTCGACGTATCGGCCGCAAATTTTGCCTCCAGCTGGTAGAGGATCTCCTCGCCCGGCGTCAGGCCCGGGTCGGTCAGCGGATTGCCCACCGGGCTCGCCTCGGGCTTCGCCGTCGGCGGCTGCAGCATCTGCGCTTGCAGGCCTGCGCTCAGAAACAGACCCGCACTCAACACGAACGTGGCACCCACGCAACGCATCATTCGCATCATGACCGCAGAATAATCCACTTGGTCCTCTTCGCGCTCCGAGTGGAATTTTCCTGCGCGCTGCCTGCCGTCGCGATACGCTTACGTGCGTATGTTCACGCGGACCGCTTCCCGCAAGCGAAGTGTGCTGCTCCCGGTCGTCGCCGGCCTGGCGCTCTACGCCGTCGCCGCAGCGGCGCAGGCTCTTGCGCCCGCCACGCGGCCCATCGCCGAAGCCGCCCGGATCCTCGGCGTGCTTCTGCTCGCCTGGGCTGCGGGCCGCCGCCGCTCTCTCACCGGCTGGATCTTTGTCAGCATGCTGGCCGGCATTGAGCTCGGCGTCGATGCGCCGCACGTCGCGCTGGCCAGCCGCTTTCTCAGCGACATCTTCCTGCGCCTGATCCGGGTCATCGTCGCGCCCCTGATTCTCGGCACCCTGATCACCGGCATTGCCGGCCATGCGGAAGCGAAGACCGTCGGCCGCCTCGGCCTGAAGTCCCTGGTCTACTTCGAGGTGCTGACCACCATTGCGCTGTTCATCGGCCTGGCCGCGATCGACATCTCCAAAGCCGGCGTTGGCCTCAACATGAACGCCGCTCCGGTTACGGCAGCTTCGCACGCCTCGGCGCCCCAGCCCGCGACGCCCGCAACCAAGCCGCCGCCTCTCTCATGGCAGCAATTCCTGGTGCACGTCTTCCCCGAGAACATCGCCAGCGCGGTGGCCGAGAACCAGATTCTGCAGGTCGTCGTCTTCGCCATCCTCTTTGGACTGGCCCTGGGCCGTCTGAGCGAGACCAAACGCGCCCCCATGCTGCGCCTGGCCGAATCGCTGACCGAGGCCATGTTCGCCTTCACCAACATCGTGATGCTGACCGCACCGGTCGGCGTGGGCGCGGCGCTGGCCTTCACCGTCGCGCAGTCCGGGCTCGGCGTCATGTTTAACCTGGGCAAGCTGCTGCTCACGCTGTATGTCGCGCTGGTGATTTTCACGCTCGTCGGCATGCTGCCCGCGGCGCTGCTGGCGCGCATCCCAATTCGGAAATTCGTGCGCGCCGTAGCCGAGCCCGCCACCATCGCCTTTGCCACCAGCACCAGCGAAGCCGCTCTGCCTCGCGCCATGGAGGAGATGGAAGCCTTCGGCGTCCCGCGCAAGATCGTCGCCTTCGTCATTCCCACCGGCTACAGCTTCAATCTCGCGGGATCGGCGCTGTACCTGGCATTGGCTTCGATCTTCACCGCCCAGGCCGCGGGCATCCACATGAGCCTCGGCAAGCAACTGGCGATGCTGGCCACCCTGATGCTCACCAGCAAAGGCGTCGCTGGCGTCCCACGAGCTGTCCTGGTCGTGTTGCTGGCCACGTCGTCCATCTTCGGGCTGCCGACCGAACCCATCCTGGTGATTCTCGGCGTCGATGCGCTCATGGACATGGGCCGGACAACGATCAACGTGGTCGGCAACTGCCTCGCCTCGGCCGTGGTCGCGCAGTGGGAAGGCGAATTCCAGACCGAGACGCCGTCGCCGGAAGCGGTTGCAGCCCTGGAAAGCTGAAGGCTCACTTGATTTCTCGGACTAGACTAAGTAAACTTAGTCTATCGTGAAGCGTACCGTCAACATCCATGAGGCCAAAACCCACCTCTCGCGCCTGATCGAAGAGGCGGTCCAGGGAGAGCCCTTCGTCATTGCGAAGGCCGGCACGCCCGTTGTCAAAGTCAGCGCGATCGACACACCGGAAGCCCCTGCCGTCCGACGCACCGGCTTCCTGCACGGTCAAATCTCGGTTCCCGACGATTTCGATCGGATGGGAGCCGACACGATCGCCGACCTGTTCGACGGCGCGCCATGAAACTGCTCCTCGACACGCATCTGCTCCTGTGGGCAGCGGGCGAGCCCGAACATCTGCCCCGCGCCGCCCGCGCGATGATCGAAGACCCTGCCAACCCGCTGGTCTTCAGCGCCGCCAGCCTCTGGGAGATCGCAATCAAGCATGGACTGGGCCGCTCGGATTTTCGCGCCGACCCTGCCCTGCTCCGACGGGGGCTCCTCGACAACGGCTATATGGAACTGGCGATCACCGGCCGGCACGCGGTCGCGGTCGCGGGATTGCCGCCTCTGCACAAGGACCCGTTCGACCGCATGCTCATCGCGCAGGCCACCGCCGACGGGCTGCTGCTGCTCACCGTGGATCCGGCGGTCGCCCGATACCCGGGACCAATTCAGGCGTTCTGATCGAGGGCAGGAATCACCACAGAGGACAATCACGAGAACAGGGAGAGCACAGAGATTTCAGCGCGGATCACGGTCGAGTTCATCACGGAGCCGCCTTCTGCAGTCCCTGAATCTCGCACGCCGACTCGCGATGCCCCGTCGCCCACTTCGACAGCGTGGTGTGGAACCGATGCAGCCGCAAATAGCGCACGCGCAGCCCGTCGACGGTCGCCGGCATGGTCTGCGGATTCTCGCCCAGATCGACCAGCACCAGCAGCGCCGCTTCCGCGGGATTATCCAGGCTCTGCGTCACGCCGACACCGAAGATGGCGGGATCGTTCATCAGGCCGGGCGCGACCTGCTCCTCCACCGCTTTGGCCTGCGCCAGCTGCGCCGCGGTCAAATGCAGTCCCGGCTCCAGAGCCGGCATCGTCGGCGCATCGCCGCGAGCGATCTTGTCGGGATCGGTCACGATCACCTGCGTCCGGAGGCCGCCGATCGTCTGCGGCACGCTCGCCGTCGCATGATCGACGTACACGATCACTGCGGGATCGCCGGGGCTGTCAAAGCTTTTGCCGGCGGCCGTTCCCAGCAGCCCCGCGCCATGCAGTGTGTCGGCCGACTGTTCGGCGACGATCTGCGCGTGCGCCAGCGCATTCGTTCCGACGAAAGGAGCGGTGGTGGGGACGGCCGGGTCGTAGCGCAGGCAGGCAATCGGATGCGCGTTGTCGGTGCCCACCAGGCTGAGCGACGATCCCACCTGAGAGCCGAGCTCGCTGAGCACATCCCCAATAGGATTGGCAACGCTCAGACCGTGGCCGTCGCCGTCGGTGCCCCCGGCGAAATAGAGACCGATCGCCTCGGAGTTGCTGGCGTCCAGCACGAGCGCGCCCGAATCGCCGCTGTCGGTAAAGTGCGCGCCGCCGATCCCGATTTGATTGGTGAACGTCTTCGTCGTGTACGGCTCGGTTTCCGCGCAGTCCTTGTAGTAGTCCACCTTCACCGTCAGCGCGACGGCGTCAATGCTGGAGCAGGTCAGCCCCGTCGTGCGCCCGCTTTTGGCCACATCCATGCCGAGGTTGGCGGCGCTCAGCGTTTCGCCCCGTCCCGCCATCGGCGGAGCGGCACCGATCGTCTGACCCTCCTGCGGCGCGCCCAGCCCAAGGATGCTGCCCCGGGGATCGACGGCGCCCGGCGCCACTGCGGCCAGCGCCGCATCCACGTTCGTCTGCTGCGAGGCCAGCGGCACAAAGGAACTCAGGCTGCCGATGGGATGGAGTGTCGATCCCGGCCGGTTGAGCGGCGTGCAGGCGCCGTCGATCAGGCCAGGCTGATCGATGGTGTCGCCCACGTGGCCCTGGTCGCTTTCGGCGAGCACGTGGTTATTGCTCAGAATGTAGTCGTTCTTCTCGCTGTCCTGAACCAGCGCGCCCAGTGTGCCGCCGCAGCAATCGGCCACATATGAGTTCCCCTTGCTGTCTTGCCAGGTATCGTAGTCGCCGTCGTTGCCACCCGAGCTGCCGAGCAGCGTGGCATCGGTCTGGACGGTCTGGTGGTTGACCGGGTCGCTGACGATCCCCTGATTGTTCAGCAGGACCCGCAGCGGCGAAGTGACAGCGCTGCCGTTGACCGAGGCGATGACATAGAGCGGCTGCCCAGGAATCGCACTGGGCGCGGAATAAGTCGCCCTGCAGGTGGTGTAGTGGTCGGAGCTGCGCCGGCATCCCAGATCGCTCACAGTGCCCAGGGCGCCGTTCGTCGATGCGCCACCTCCCGCGGGCGTTTCGGCCAGCGACCACTTCACGCTGCCGGCGTCCACCTCCGCGATCTGCGCGGTCACCTCGGCGCTGGCTCCCGGGGTGAGCGCGACATTCTGCGGCAGCAACGGCTGCACAAAGCCCGGGTGCACAGTCAGGGCAAGCGAGGCGATGCTCTTTGCATCCCCCGGTTCGGCGGCCTGCACATGCACGGTGATGCTGTCACTGGAGAGCGAACCCGGCGCGGTGTAGAGTCCCGTGGCGTCGATATGTCCCTGGCCGAGGGTCGCGGCATTCGTGCCGGAAACGATGCGCCAGGCAACGAGGGCCGCCTCGCCGGAGCTGTGGAACGCGCGCAGTTCCACCTGCCCGTTGGTGCCGACGCTCTGAGCCGATGCGCTGATGGCGAGATCGCCGTTGCCGGCCAGCGCGGGCCCGGCGACACTGCCGCACCCCGCTGCGCCCAGCGCAAAACACAGAAGCAGCCAGCGACTTTGGAGAAGGCGGGTCATGGCAGGACGGACAACCTCTATCTTAAGACGCCCCCTGCGGGCTGGCTCTCCCCCAAAAGTAAAAGGAGCGCAAAAATTCGCGCTCCTTAAAAAGACGGGAATCTGGCGCTTACGCCGCGATGTTCGAGTTGCGCTCCTGCGCCGGAAGCAGCTGCGGGCCAGTGGGGATGGGCACCACCTTGATCTCGCCGGCCTGGGCGGCTTTCATACGGCGAACTTCCCACGGCGTCAGCGGGCGCATTTCCTGCGCCGAGTAGTAAATCTGCTTGCCGCAGTCGAGACACACTTTGTAAGTCTGTGCCTGCAGGGTGAAGGGGCGCGTCACCCGCGGGTGGCTACAGCCAAAGACGATTTCCGACAGGAAACCGAGGATCGCGCGCAGACAGTTGCTGAGGACGTTCATCGAACTGCGCTCCTTTCGAACCAATCCCAGTTTGTACTCCTTCTGATGCCAGACCACGGAAAACGTCACGTTTGATTACTAAAAATTCTCATTGGTTACGCAAGCACCAGCTTGCCAAAGTGACTACCGGATTCCATCCGGTGCAACGCCGCCGGAGCGTCGTGGAAGCTAAACACCTCATCCACCATGGGTTTCAGGCTATGTTGTGCGATAGCTCGATTCATCTTCTCAAAATGAGCCCGGGATCCGACATAAATCCCACGCAGATGAACCTGCTTGTATAACAGCTTCGGAATCACGATGCCCTCGGTGGATTCGCTCAGGACGCCAATTTGCGCCACCACCCCTCCAATGCGGACGGAGGCGATCGACCGCATGAACGTGCCGGCGCCTCCGACTTCGACCACCAGATCGACGCCGCGGCCATCGGTTTGTTCGAGCACCCACGCGTCCCAGTCCGGGCGCTCGCGGTAATTCACGCCGGCATCGAGGCCGAGCTTTCGCGCGCGCTCCAGTTTGGCATCGCTGCTCGACGTGCCCAGCACGCGAGCGCCGAGCCGCTTCGCAAATTGCAGGGCAAACATTGAAACCCCTCCGGTTCCCTGGACGAGAACCACATCGCCGGCCTTCACGTTGCCCACTTCGGCGACTGCGTGCCAGGCGGTCACACCGGCGCAGGGCAGGGTCGCCGCTTCCTCGTACGAGAGGTGCTCGGGGATTGGGATAACGCCTTCTTCGCGCAGGACCACAGACTCGGCGAGCATACCGTCGATGTCGCCGCCCAGCGCACCTCTCACCTTCTCGGCGTCGGGCTCGCCGTCGATCCAGTTCTGCATGAAGATGCCGGCCACGCGATCGCCGGCCTTCACGCGGGTGACGCCTTCACCGACCGAGACCACCTCGCCCGCGCCGTCGGAGCAGGGGATGCGGGGAAGATGCATCTTCGGGTTATAGCGGCCCTGGACGACCATGAGGTCGCGGTAGTTCAACGAGACGGCGTGCACGCGCACCAGCACCTGCCCACGCTGGGGCGCAGGATCGGGCAGGGTGACGCGCTCAAGGTTGTCGATGCCGAACTTCGCAATCCGCCAGGCTTGCATGCCCTGAGGGATGCCCGGCGGCGCGCATCGGATGCAGCATCATCGGAGGCGGGATTACGTTGGTACCGACGACGGCAGCGCAGGCGGAGCTACCATAGAGTTATGGCGCGAGGATGGGAAAGCAAATCCGTTGAGGATCAGGTGGAGCAGCGAGCGGCAGAGCCGGCCGCCGGCAGGGCGAAGCAGGATGCGGAAACCGCTTCGGCGCGGGCCGCGCGGTTGCGCGAGCGGCAGGCGCTGGAGCTGCAGCGGGAGCGCATTCTGGACGAGCGCACCGCCAATCCGATCCGGCGCAAGGCGCTCGAAACGGCGCTGAGCGAGATCGAAGCGAAACTCGCGACACTGCCGGGCTAGCTCTTGCGGTGGAAGACCAGCGAATTCGCCTGGTCAGTGGGCGTCATGAGCAGGTGAGCGATGTTCACGTGCTCGGGTCGCGTCGCGGCCCACACAATGGCGTCCGCGACATCGACGGCGGTGAGCGGCGTGATGTTCTGATAGATTTTCGACGCGCGCCCCTTGTCGCCGCGGAAGCGGACTTCGCTGAATTCGGTTTCGACCATGCCCGGGTCGATCGAGGTAACGCGCACGGGCGTGCCCATCACATCCTGGCGGAGTCCATCGTTGATCAGCTTCACCGCGGCTTTGGTCCCGCAGTAGACATTCCCGCCAGGGTAGGCCAGCTCGCCGGCGGTTGAGCCGAGGTTAATGACGTGACCGCGACCCCGCTCGATCATGCCCCGCACCACGGCGCGCGTGACCCAGAGCAGCCCCTTGATGTTGGTGTCGATCATCTCTTCCCAGTCTTCGGTCTTCCCTTCCCAGAGCTTGTCGAGGCCGCGGCTGAGGCCAGCGTTGTTCACCAGCACGTCGATCGAGCGCCACTCGCCGGGAAGAGCGGCGAGGGTTGTTTCCACCGCCGCACGATCCTGAACGTCGAGGCCGAAGGCGTGCACGGCCGCCGCCCCGGCTTCGAGCAGATCCACTTCCATCGCTTCCAGCCGCTCCACGCGACGGGCGGCCAGCAGCAGGCGGGCGCCTTCGGCGGCAAAAGCACGAGCGCAGGCAGCGCCAATGCCGGCGCTGGCTCCGGTAATGAAAACAATACGACCCTGCAGGCTGTTTTTTGGCATGCCTCTATCGTAATCGCGGAGGGACGAGGACGCCCGAGCCATCGTGCGCGCGTTCAGCTCTGCGCCCCGAACGATCCACGACCAGCATCATTTTGCCGACACTCCTGCATTTGGCCAGGAAGTTGATCTGTACGGCAGTTTGCCGTACACTACACACGAGCGAAAGGAGTCGCCATGCCGGCCGTTGCCAGCAAAACACAATTGACCCGTGACGCGCGCCTGGAAGCCCGCGTTCCCCGCGAGATCAAGGCGCTCTGGGAAAGAGCGGCTGCGCTTCAGGGGAAAAAGATGACCGAGTTTGTGGTCAATAGCGCCATTGAGGCCGCTCACCGAGTCCTGCGCGAGAGCGAGTTGGCGGATCTGACGCGGCACGACAGGATTGCCTTCGTTGAGGCCCTGTTAAATCCCCCGGCTCCTAACGCAAGACTGCGGAAGGCCGCTGCCCGGCACTCGCAGATATTCGGGAGGTAGGCCATCCCGGATCCCGGATTTCGCGCGATTGAGCCGTTCGCAGCACACCACAGGAAGCTTCGTAACGCATTTTCGTGCGGTTCACCGCAGCTGGACCGATATATCAGGCAGCAGGCGACTCAGGACATTGCCCGGCGCGCCTGCATTGTTTATGTACTCACGTCCGAGGACGGCCGGATGGCCGGTTTCTACACGCTCACCCAGGACAATATTGCGGCCGAAGACGTCCCTTCGGAATTGATCAGGCGGTTGAACCTGCCTCGATATGAGCGGATCGGTGCGACGTTACTTGGACGGCTTGCACGCGATCTGACCTGGAAAGGCCAGGGCACAGGAGAATTGCTCTTAGCCGATGCTCTGAAACGCTCCCTGGCGATGAGCCGACGTATCGCCTCTGCAGCGGTCGTGGTTGATGCCAAAGACGAGAAGGCCTCCAGGTTTTATGCAGGTTTCGGGTTCATCCCTTTCCCCGAATCCGAAAAGCGGCTGTTCCTGCCCATGGCAACCATCGAACAGCTATAACCCGGCATTTGAAACACGGCCCCTGTAACCTGTCACCTGGAACCTGTCACCTCACTCCCTGCTTTCTGCAATTGCAGATAGCCGGCCGCCCAGTCCTGATCCTTCATCCCTGCTTCGATCGCGCGGTGGAAGTTCGCGAGGAACTGGTCGGCGAGGGGCGTGCGCACATGCCCCGACTGCGCGGCTTCGCGGAAGAGGCGCGTGTCCTTCTCGCCGAGCGCGATGGTGCCGCCGGGTATTTCCGGCGGGTGAAGCATGATGCTGCCGTACATCTCGTAGAACTTCGACTGGAAGAGCGCGTTGTTCACCGTCTCCAGAAACGTCGCCGGCTCGATCTCCATCGCTTCCGCGTAGAGGATAGTTTCCGTCAGCGACGCGATCATGGCGGTGATCAGAAAATTGCCGCCGAGTTTCAGGGCGTGCGCGCTCCACGGATGTTCGGAGACGACCGTGAGGCCCCGGCTGAATGTCTCCAGCAGCGGGCGCACCTTGCCGACCGGCTCCTCCGCGCCGCCCACCGCGACCCACAGCTTGCCCGCCTCGGCGATGTGCGGACGCCCAAACACCGGAGCGGCAACATACTGCTGCCCGCGACGATGGTGCTCCTCTTCGAGCTTCTTCGACAGAGCGACGCTCACGGTGCTCATCGCGACATGCACCGCGCCTTTGGGCAGGCTCTCCAGCACATTGCCCTTGTAGAGCAAGTCTTCCAGCGCGGCATCGTCCATCACCATGGTGAAGACGACCTCGGCATCCTTCACCGCGTCCGCTGGCGTGGAGGCCACCTTTGCGCCCTCACCCGCCAGCGCCTCGGCATGCGAACGAGTACGATTCCACACGGTGAGTTTTTCGCCGCTCTTCAGCAGATGCTTCGCGATGGCGCTGCCCATTTTGCCCAGCCCCAGAAATGCAGTCTTCATCATTCGCTCCCGCAGAAAGTCTCCTCCCTCAGATGATCGAGGGCAAGCAGGCGATGCGCGAGCCGCTCCTCACGCCACTGCCGAAGCTGCGCCGGATGCTCCCTCGCCCTCAGTTTGTTATGCTGGCCGTTGTGCGTCTTCTGTATGGCGGGTTGCTTTTGTCCACGGTGGCGATCGTGTGGGTCGCCGTGGCGGTGGCTCGCCATATCGTGCAGCACCGGCGGGCCATCCGTTCGCAGGCCGAAGCGCACGACGATCCTGTGTAAGTTCCGGAGCTACGAATGAAGGCCACTTCCGCTGTCTCCGCCTCGCCCGTGCTCGCGCCGTCGCGCGCGCGCCGCATCGCCGAACCCATCGCCGTGGTCCTGCTGGGCACGCTGTTTGTCGCGATCTGCGCGCATCTCTCCGTCCCGCTCTGGTTTACGCCCGTCCCGCTCACACTGCAGCCGTTTGCGGTGCTGCTGCTGGCTCTCCTGCTGAGTCCGCGCTGGTCGGCGGCAACCATGGTCGTCTATCTTGCCGAAGGCGCGGCGGGACTGCCGGTCTTCAGTCCTGTCGGCGCGGCCACTTTGCTGCATCTCTTCGGACCGACGGCCGGCTATCTGCTCTCGTATCCCGCAGTCGCATGGCTCACCGGCAGCTTGTTCCGGCGCTTCCGCCAGCCGGACGCTTCCGGCTTCACCGCGGCCCTCGGCGCAGCAGCCGTGGGCGACTGCGTCATCCTTCTCTCCGGAGCCGCCTGGCTCGCGATCCTTACCCATCTGTCGACGGTCGCCGTCTTCACTTTGGCGGTGGCCCCGTTTCTGCCCGGCGAGATTCTGAAAGTGATCGCGGCTGCCGGAGCGGTTGCGGGCCTGCGCCGCTTCCGGCGCTTCAGCGCCGCTCCGCTGCAATAACCCACTTGTCTTCCTCCAGCACAAAAGCCACCTCCGCAGGGAGGTGGCTTTTGTCATTCGGAGGAGGGTTCAGATTTACGGGTAGATGCCGCGAAGCTGCACGGCTTCTGCCACGCGCCCGATGCCCAGCATGTTGGCGGCGATCCGCATCGGCACTTTGCGGTCGAGGTGGATCTTCAGCACGTCGCGGAACGACGTCCTCATGACCCGCTCCAGCCGGCTGTAGACGTCCTGCGCCTCCCAGAAGAGGTGCTGCTCGTCCTGCACCCATTCAAAGTAGGAGACAGTGACGCCGCCCGCGTTGCACAGGATGTCCGGGATCAGAAATACGCCGTGATTCTCGAGGATCCGGTCGCCCTCGGGGGTCACAGGACCGTTGGCGGCTTCGGCGACGATTTTCACATCGACGCTGCCGGCGTTGCGGGCATGGATGGCGTTCTCCAGCGCGGCCGGAACCAGGATGTCGCACTTGAGCCGCAGCAGTTCCTCGGGCGAGATCGGCTCCGCGTCCGGGAATCCCTCAACGCGACCCGTAAGCGCCTTCAGGTGCATGAGGCTCGGGATGTCCAGCCCTTTCGGGTTGTAGACCCCGGCGGTGGAATCGTTGACCGCGATGACTTTCGCGCCGGCTTCATGCAGCAGTTGCGCCGCGATGGAACCCGCGTTGCCAAAGCCCTGGACGGCGACCGTGGAGCCCTTCAGCGTCATGCCGAGGTGCTCGCACGCGCTCTGAATGGTGTAGAAAACGCCGCGGCCGGTGGCCTCATTGCGGCCCAGCGAACCGCCCAGGCTGATGGGCTTGCCGGTCACCACGCCCGGGATGGGATAGCCCTTGGTCATGCTGTAGGTATCCATGATCCAGGCCATCGTTTGTGAATTGGTGTAGACGTCGGGCGCCGGGATGTCCTGCGCCGGACCGATCAGCGGCAGAATGGCGCTGGCGTAGCGGCGCGTCATGCGCTCCAGTTCTCCCACGGACATATGCTTGGGATCGCAGGTGACGCCGCCCTTGCCGCCGCCAAAGGGAATGTTGACCACCGCGCACTTCCAGGTCATCCACGTGGCCAGAGCTTTCACTTCGTCGAGCGTGACCTGCGGATGATAGCGAATGCCGCCCTTCGACGGCCCGCGCACCGTGCTGTGCTGCACGCGATGCGCCTCGAAGCGGCGAATGTGTCCGTCATCCATGCGCACCGGCACTGAAACGGTGAGCACCCGTTCGGGAGATTTGATCATCGCCCGAATATCCTGGCTGAGTTCCAGAGCATCTGCCGCCGTGTCGAAGTTGGCCAGAGCAACGTCGTACGCGTTTTCCTGCACCTCTGTGGTCTGCATGTTTGTTGTCAGCATCTTCTTCCCCTTCCTGAAGGAAGCAGATACCTGCGCAGCCCGTTGGGCACTACTGCTCAACCAGTGACTCAGCCAGCGCTGCCGCGTGCGGCTCCGCCTCCTGCTGTGACGGGAGCGCCGGAACAATCCATTTCCGGTACGCCCGCAAGTGTCCTCGCACCGCCTCGAAGTACAAACGGCGCACCTCGCGCGTTATCGCGCCTGTGGACCCGTCGTTTACCGGCCGATGATCCACGCGGACCACCGGCGCAATGCCTACCGCCGTCCCGGTCAGAAACAGTTCATCGCAAACGTACAGCTCGCTGCGGTCGATGGGGCGCTCGCGAATCGAGAGCCCGATCTCCCGCTGCGCCAGCTCCATCACAGAGTCGCGCGTAATCCCTTCCAGCACATTTTCAGTGATCGGCGGCGTGATCAGCCGCCCCTGCCGCACCATGAACAGGTTGCAGGTGGCGCCTTCCGCGACCTGCCCGTTCTCGTTGAGCAGCAGCGCTTCGTCGAAACCAGCGCGGCGCGCGTCGTCACTGGCCAGTGCGCTGTTCACATAGGCTCCGCAGATCTTCGCCCGGGCCGGAATCGCATTGTCCTCAACACGACGCCAGGAGCTTACTCCCGCGTGCAGACCTTTGTCACTGGGCAGGTAGTCGCCGAAAGGCAGCGCCACCAGAGCGAACGCGTCCTGGTCATCGGTGGCCACGCCGATCCGTTGGGAGCACTTATACGCCAGCGGCCGGATATAGATGTCCGTGCGGAAACCGTTCCGCCGCACCAGCTCCGCGGTGATCTCGCAGAGCCGCCCCGCGCTGGCGGGCACGTCGATGCGCAGAATGCCGCAGTTGCTCTTCCAGCGCTGGTAATGATCGAGCGGCCGGACGAGAAAAAGCTGATGCTCCGCGTCGTCCCAGTAGCCGCGAATGCCTTCGAAAACGCCGGTGCCGTAGTGCAGCGCGTGGGTCAGAATGCCCACCTGCGCGTCGCGCAGCGGAACATACTCACCGCCGAAATAAACGATCAGATTCGGATCCACTTCAGCTTTCATGGCTCACCTCATCCAGCGACTCGCGCAGCAACTGCCGTCCCCGCGCGATCGCCCGGTCATCCAGCTCCAGCCATTTGGCGCTCTTCACCAGACGGCGGAGCGCTTCGTCCACGCTCTCCTGGGTCAGCACATTGCTCGACTCCAGCAGCGCGCCCAGCATGATCATGTTCTGCGCGCGCGCGTCGCCCAGCTCATCGGCGATATGCGTGAAGGGCCGCGCCAGCACGTGGACGTCGCTGCGGTCGCAGCCGTCTGGCAGCGCCTCGCCGTTATAGAGAATCCATCCGCCCGGCCGCACGGTCTCATAAAACTTGTGCAGAGACGGCTCGTTCATCGCCACCAGCACGTCGGGGCGGACCACCAGCGGCGAGTCAATCGGATGCCGCGCCAGCCGCACATGGCAATTCGAGGTCCCGGAACGCATCTCCGGCCCATACGACGGCAGCCAGGAGACCTCCAGTCCGGCATCGAGACCCGCTTCCGCGAGGATTTCGCCAAGCAGCAGAACGCCCTGTCCACCGAAGCCGGCGACGCGCACCTGCAAGTCCGGACTCACGGACTCTACGGCGGGCGCGGCATGCCATTCGGCCAGATCGCCCTGGGGCAGCCCCAGAATCTTCGGGATTTGCTCCTTCGCCGGCGCAGCCTCGGGCGCCTTGCGGGCCTGCGCCTCGCTGGTGCGGTCCCTCAGCACGCCCAGAGGGAAGGTCTTCTCCATCACGTCCTTCACCCAGCGCTGCGCATCCACCGGCGATTTCTTCCAGATGGTCGGGCAGGGCGACAGGATTTCCACCAGCGAAAAGCCCAGCCCTTTTACCTGGTTGTCCATGGCTTTGCGAATGGCGCGATGCGCCTGCGCGATCTGCTTGTTGTCGCCAAGGCCGACGCGCTCGATGTAGACCGGCGCTTCCAGCGTTGCCAGGAGCTCGCTCATATGCAGCGGATAGCCTTCGGTCGCAGCATCGCGGCCATTCGGCGTCGTGGTGCTGATCTGTCCCAGCAGCGTGGTGGGCGCCACCTGTCCCCCGGTCATGCTGTAGATGGCGTTGTTCACGAAGAGGACGGTGATAGCCTCGCCGCGATTGGCCGCATGCAGAATCTCCGCCGACCCGATGGCCGAGAGATCGCCGTCGCCCTGGTAGCTCACCACGATGCTCTCCGGGCGGCTGCGCTTGACGGCGGTTGCCACCGCAGGCGCGCGTCCATGCGCGGCCTGAATGTTGCCGACGTCGAAATAGTAATAAGCAAAGACGGAGCAGCCCACCGGACTGATGAGGATGGTCCTGTTCTGAATGCCCAGCCCGTCGATGGTCTCGGCGAGCATCTTGTGCACCATGCCATGCCCGCAGCCGGGGCAGTAGTGGGTCTGGTGCTGCAGCTCGTCCTTGCGCTCGAAGGTCGTATAAAACGCCTTTGGACGCTCGTGCGCGATTTCGTAGCTTGCTTCCGGTTCGTTAGACATGGGCCACCTGCTCCACTTCCGCGTACCGCCGCGCCAGTTGTTTCGTCAGCTCCAGCACGTCTTCGTGTGCCGGAACATTGCCGCCGACGCGGCTGTAGAACTCCACCGGGCGTGCGCCGTTCAGAGCCAGCTTCACGTCTTCCAGAAGCTGGCCGGTGCTCATTTCCACCACCACGAAGACCTTCGCCCGTTCGGCGCGCCTCTCGAAAAAGGCCGTGGGGAACGGAAACAGTGTGATCGGACGCAGCACCCCGACGCTCAGCCCCATCTCGCGCGCCTCCGCGGCCACCGCTTTCAGGATGCGCGCCACGATGCCGTACCCGACCAGCACCACGTCGGAGCTCTCCGCGTACCACTCCTCCGCCCGAGCTTCGAGCCGCTGGGCGATGGTGTACTTCGCCTCCAGATGGCGAACATGGTTTTCCAGCTCGTCGCTGTTGAGAAAGATCGAGCTGACCAGGTTTTTGCGGGACTCCTCTGTGCCCGCTACAGCCCACTTCGGCAGCTGCGGCTCCACGGCGGTCTGCGGGAACTCGACCGGCTCCATCATCTGTCCGATAAAGCCATCGGCCATCACCACTACGGGATTGCGATAGCGATCCGCCAGTTCGAAGGCCAGTGCGGTCAGGTCGGCCATCTCCTGCACCGAATGCGGTGCCAGAACGATGGTTTTGTAATTGCCGTGGCCGCCGCCCTTCACCACCTGGTGGTAGTCGCCCTGCTCGGAGGCGATGTTGCCCAGTCCCGGTCCCGCCCGCGTGATATCGGCGATCACGCAGGGCAGCTCCGCGCCCGCCATATAGCTGATGCCTTCCTGCATCAGGCTGATCCCCGGTCCGCTGGAGGAGGTCATCACCCGCACACCCGCCGCCGAAGCCCCGTACAGCATGTTGATTGCGGCTACTTCGCTCTCCGCCTGCAGAAACACCCCGCCCACCTGGGGCAGATACGCGGCCGCCGCTTCGGTGATCTCGCTGGCCGGGGTAATGGGATAGCCGTAGAAGCCGCGACAGCCAGCCAGCACCGCGGCTCTCACAATCGCTTCGTTCCCTTTCATCAATTGGCGGCTCATGACTGCGCTCCTTTGGCTGTTGCCGCAGAGGCGGCAGGTGTCGAGGCCGCCAGGCGCAGCACCGTGACCGCTCCCGGTTCCGGACATACCAGGAAGCACATGCCGCAACCCGTGCAGCCCGCACCCAGATACCGGGCAGTCCGATAGCCGTAGGGATTCAGGCGCTCGCTCAGCTCGATCACTTTCGGCGGACAGGCCTCGATGCACAAGCCGCAGCCTTTGCACTCATCCGTGTCGATCCGCAACAATCCGCGATCGCGTTTCCCGAGGTTCGTCATCGTGCGCTCCTCTCTGCTTTTCGTTTTCAGACCAGCGCCGCCGCTCTCTTGTGTTCCAGATAGTGGGCGCGCACAGCGAAGTCCTCCAGCTCCCCCTGAAACTGCGGGTCGGCCACAGCAATCAGCGCCTCGGCTCGTTCGCGCAGCGATTTGCCGTGCAGATAGGCAATCCCATGCTCGGTGACCACGTAATGCACATCCGCGCGCGAGGTCACCACACCCGCGCCCGGCTCCAAAACCGGCACGATCCGCGAGAGCCGACCGCCCTTGGCCGTGGACGGCAGCGCGATGATCGGCACGCCGCCCTTCGAGCGCGCCGCGCCCCGAATAAAGTCCAGCTGCCCGCCAAAACCGCTGTAGGGCTTCGTCCCCAGCGAGTCGGCGCAGACCTGCCCGGTCAGATCCACCTGCAGCGCGGAGTTGATCGCCACCATGCGATCGTTCTGTGCCACCACAAACGGATCGTTGGTGTAGCAGATGGGCCGAAACTCGAGGCTGGGATTGTCATGAATAAAGTCAAAGAGCCTCTTCGTCCCCAGCACGAACGCCGCTACTGCCTTGCCCCGAAGCAGCGACTTGCGGTCGCCATTGATAATCCCCGATTCCATCAGCTCGATCACCCCATCGGAGAACATCTCGGTGTGGATCCCCAGATCGCGCTTGTCGTCCAGGCACGTCAGCACCGCTTCGGGAATGCCGCCGATGCCGGTCTGCAGCGTGGCGCCATCCGGGATGAGCGAGGCCACATTGCGCGCGACCCGCAGGTGCATGTCGGTGAAAGGCTCGGTCTTCAGCTCCAGCAGCGGCCGGCAGGTTTCCACGATCGCGCGAATATGGCTCACGTGGATGAACGTGTCGCCATGCGTCCGCGGCATCTGTTCATTCACTTCGGCAATCACGGTCGTGGCGCAGCGCGAGGCGGTCAGCGTGCAATCCACCGTGGTGCCCAAACTCACAAAGCCATGCTCGTCGGGTGGCGACACCTGCATCAGAACGACATCAAGCGGCAGCTGCCCGCTGGTGAAGAGCCCCTCGATCTCGCTCAGAAAGATAGGCGTGTAGTCGGCGCGCCCTGCCACGACCGCCTCCCGCACATTCGCCCCGAGGAACAATCCGCGATGCCGGAAACGCCCTTCATATTCCGCCTTCGTGTAGTCGGCGCTGCCCAGCGTCATCATGTGGACGATTTCCACATCCCGCAGTTCCGGCGCCCGTGCCACCAGCGCATTCACCAGCGTGGAGGGGGTGCCCACGCCGGATTGAATCCAGACCCGGCCTCCCGAACGCACAGCCGCCAGGGCCTCGGCCGCGCTCATGCATTTGCCGCGATAGTCGTCCTTCCAGGTCATCGGTCTCCTGCCTCCGCTGGCGCGCCCCCGGTTCCAGCGGCGCATGGTGTCTTCGACAGCGGCTAACCCTCGCAGAATCAATGGACCTGATTGTCACGCCTACACACAGCGTTCTGCGCAGCCACCATCCCCAAAACCGATGTACGTTACGCCCCGGCCAGGACCGTTAGCAGTGATGACCATCACCTGGAGTGAAAAAGGGAAGAACCTGGCCACCGGCCAGACCGAGGGCGTTTCCTGGCCGTGGATCGGGGAAGACACTCAGGTGGGAGACCACCAACCTGAACAAGCCGCTCTTGTATCAGGGCACGGCTTCACAGGCTGCGGAAAAATCCCGTTCTCTTGAAGGGGGCATAGCTTGAACAGCTTGTGCCTACACCTGCGGCTTCGGCGTCAGCCGGACAAACCGCGGCGCCAGCTGTTCCCACTTCGACATCAGCCAGTATGCCCGCGTGCTCGCCGTCTTCTCCGCGTGCAGCTGCACCAGACCCAGCAGGCTCTCCTTCGCCTCGGCGTCGAGAGTCTCGTACGCCTCCGGCGCGAGAAATCCCGCGTGATACCGCTTGCCCGCGACGAAACGCCCATCCTCATCGAAGACCCACGCAATCCCGCCCGTCATGCCTGCGCCGAAATTCGTCCCCGTCGCGCCCAGAACCGCCACCAGGCCACCGGTCATGTACTCGCAACCGTGATCGCCCACACCCTCCACGATCGCCAGCGCGCCGGAATTCCGCACCGCAAACCGTTCCCCGGCACACCCGGCCGCAAACAGCGCTCCGCTCGTCGCTCCATACAGCGCCACATTGCCGAGAATGGTATGCAGCTCCGGCTGCAGCGCCGCGCGCCCCTGCCCGCGCAGAATGATCTCCCCGCCGGACAGGCTCTTGCCCACAAAATCGTTGGCCAGCCCTTTCAGGATCAGCTGCATTCCCGGCACCGCAAACGCCCCAAACGACTGCCCTGCCTCCCCGGTGAGCCGGAACGTCAGCGTCGCCGGCGACGTCCTGCCGCCCGATTGCAGCATCGCCAGCTCCCCCGCCAGCCGCGCCCCGAACGTCCGGTCCTCATTGGCGATCAGCGAATCGACAATAAAGTGCTCGCCCGCCCCATACGCCGCCAGCGCCGGCGCCACCCACGCGTCGTCAATCGGCGCGTGTTCCTCCGGACGCAGATTCCGGCTTCCCTGCCAATGCCGCGCCCCCGCCGCCCCGCCATCCGGCGGCGCCGCCAGCATCGCGCTCAGGTCGAGACAGCCATCGAACCGCACCTGCTCCAGCAGATCCGTTCGGCCAATCGCCGCCTCCAGCGACTCGAGCCCCAGCTCCGCCAACAGCGCGCGAATCTCCCCCGCCAGCCCCTCGAAAAACCGCATCAGATGCTCCGGCTTTCCGCGGAACTTCGCCCGCAGCTCCGGCCGCTGCGTCGCAATCCCCGTCGGACACGTGTTCAGGTGGCATTGCCGCGCCATATCGCAGCCCAGAGCCACCAGCACCGCCGTCCCAAAGGCATATTCATCGGCGCCCAGCAGCGCCGCAATCACGATGTCCCGCGCCGTCCGCAGACCGCCATCGCAGCGCAGACGAACCCTGCCGCGCAGCCCGTTCCGGATCAGCACCTGCTGCGCCTCCGCCAGCCCCAGCTCCCACGGACTGCCCGCATACTTAATGCTCGACAGCGGCGATGCCCCGGTCCCGCCGTTGTGCCCGGCAATCACGATGTAGTCGGCATAGGCCTTGGCCACACCCGCGGCGACGACGCCGACGCCACACTCCGAAACCAGTTTCACCCCAATCGCCGCCTTCGGATTAATCCGCCGCAGGTCGTGGATCAGCTGCGCCAAATCCTCGATGGAATAAATATCGTGGTGCGGCGGCGGACTGATCAGCTGCACCCCCGGCTGCGCATGCCGCAGCCGCGCAATCAGCTCCGTCACTTTGTGCGCGGGCAGCTGCCCGCCCTCGCCCGGCTTCGAACCCTGCGCAATCTTGATCTCCAGCTCTTCGGCGTGCATCAGGTACTGCGCCGTCACGCCGAACCGCGCCGACGCCACCTGCTTCACCTTATTGTTCAGCAGATGCGACGGCACCTTCGCGCCCACCAGCGGCAGATCGACATCCGGCGCATACACCGCGGGGTCCTCGCCGCCCTCGCCCGTATTCGACCGCCCGCCCAGCAGGTTCATCGCGGCGGTGATCGTCTGGTGCGCCTCCGGGCTCAGCGACCCCAGCGACATCGCGCTCGCAATAAACCGCCGATACAGATTCCCGGCCGCCTCAACCCCATCGACCGGCAGAGGCTCCGCCGCCGCCCGGATCTCCAGCAGATCGCGCAAAACCGCCGGCTCCCTTTCCGTCGCCTGCGTTGTAAACGCCTGCCACGCAGCGGGCTGATCTGCGGCAGCCGTGGCCGCCGCCTTCGTTGCCCCGGTGATCGTCTGCAGCAGGCGCACCGTCTGCGGCTGCCAGCCATGCGGCTCCGACCGCTCCGCCTTCCGGAAGCGCACCCATCCGTAATCCGGCAGATCTTTCGTCGCCGCAACAGTCACCAGCGGCCCGCCGTCTTCTCCGGCCTCGGAAGCTTCAGGCCCCGCCTCGGCGGCGAGCCGCCACAGGGCACGCACCGTCGCCTCCAGCTCCGGAAAGCCAATGCCTCCGATCGGCGCAGGCGTGCCCTCGAAACATCGATCCACGATCTCGCGGCTCAGCCCCAAACAGTCGAACAGGTGCGCGCCGCGGTAGCTGTCCACCACCGAGATGCCCATCTTCGACATGATCTTCGCCAGCCCCAGATCGAAGGCATGCAGCAGGTTCGCTTCGCCGTGCTCGGGATTCATCTGCCGCGCCGTCTCCAGCGCCAGCCACGGGCAAATCGCGCCCGCACCCATGCCCATCAGCACCGCCGCATGATGCAGATCGCGGCAATCGCCTGCCTCCACCGCCAGCCCCACGCGAATCCGCTCGCCGCTCCGGATCAGCGTGTGATGCACCGCGCCCAAAGCCAGCGCCATGGGAATCGGAATCGCCTGCTCGCTGCAGCCGCGATCCGTCAGCAGCAGAACCGCCGCGCCCCCGCGCACCAGCTCCACGGCCTTCGTGCACAAATCGTCAATCGCCGTCAGCAGATTGCAGCGCGGATGAAAAACGCAGTCCAGCACCGCCAGCGGCAGATCGCCCGCCAGATCGTGTTTGCGGCGATGCAGCGCTTCCATCTGCGCCAGCGACAGAAACGGCGATTGCAGCGACAAACCGGGTAGCCGCTCCCGCGTGTTCAATACGTGCGGCCACGGGCCCAGACGCGTATGCAGCTGGATCACGCACGCCTCGCGCAGAGAATCGATCGGCGGATTGGTCACCTGCGCAAATCTCTGCCGGAAAAACGCGTACACCGGCCGTGGCGTCCGCGCCAGCGGCGCAATCGGCGTGTCGTCGCCCATCGACCAGACGGCGTCCTTGCCGTCCATCGCCATCGGCTTCAGCACCATGTTCACGTCTTCTTTGGTGTAGCCAAAGCCCAGATGCAACCGATTCAGCTCTGCCCCATCGATGCCCTGCACCGGCGTCTCGGCAACCAGCGTCGCGTTTTGCAGCAGCGCCTCGTATTGCGGCGCCGACTCGTCAAACACCGCCTGCAGCTCGTCGTCCTCGTAAAAAACATGGCGATCCAGATCCGCCAGCAGCATCTGCCCCGGCCCCAGCCGTCCGCTGTGCACGATCTTCTCCGGATCAAGATCCACCAGCCCCGCTTCCGACCCCGCCACCACCAGATGATCGTCGGTCACAAAGAACCGGCACGGCCGCAGGCCATTCCGATCCAGCGCCGCGCCAATCAAATGTCCGTCCGTGAACGACACCGCCGCAGGTCCATCCCACGGCTCGATGCAGTCTCCGTGATACGCCAGAAACGCCGAGTGCCGCCCCGTATCCGCCGGCGGCATCACCATCCGCACCGCCTCGGCAACATTGCGCCCGTTGCGCGCCAGCAGCTCGATCACTTCATCCAGGCTCGTCGAATCCGATCCGCTCGGCGTAAAAATCGGACGCAGCTCGTCCGGCAGCGTCGCCGCGCGCGCCGTCATCCGCGCGCGATTCCCCCAGATGGTGTTGATCTCGCCGTTGTGTCCCAGAATCCGGAACGGCTGCGCCCGATCCCACGACGGCGCCACGTTCGTCGCATACCGCTGATGAAACAGCGCAAACGGCGTCACAAACCGCGCATCCGCCAGGTCCGGATAAAACTCCGGCAGCAACCGCGCGTCGCACATCGCCTTATAGATGATCGAAGAAGAAGACAGCGAACAGACGTACCCTTCGGCTCCGCTGCGCTCAAACTGCTTGCGCGCCAGATACAGCCGCCGATCCAGATCCTTATACGACTGCGGACTCGTCGACGCATCCGTCAGCAGCACCTGCCGGATCACCGGCAGCGTCGACAGCGCAATCTCTCCCAGAATTTCCGGGCGCGTGGGAACCGTCCGCCAGCCCAGAATCGAGCAGTTGCGCGCCACCATGGCCTGCTCCAGCTCGCGCACAGCCGCCACGCTGGCCCCGGCATCGCCCGGCAGAAACACCATGCCCACCGCCAGCGCCTTCGTCGCATCGAGGGTAATCCCGGCATCCGTCAGCAGTAGTTCGCGCGGAATAGCTGTGTGGATGCCAATGCCGTCGCTCGATTTTCCATCGGCGGCCACCGCGCCGCGATGCGCCAGACGCGCCAGAGCGGTCAGCGCCTTCGCCAGGATGTCGTGGGAGGGCTGGTTGTCGAGGGTAGCGACAAAACCGACGCCGCACGATTCGTGGTCGAACCGCGAATCGATCAGGGTCGCGCTGCGGACCCCGAGGCTGGGTCGGGAGCCGCCGGTCGACAGGGCCGGATCAGCACATTTTCTCGTTCCCATATCCAACTATAACGGCCTTTCGCTTCTCCCGCGACGCGGAAAAGCGGGAAAAAATGGCGCCGGCCGCCAAAAATGCCGCCCGCCGGCGGGGGAAACTAACGATAAAGTTTTGAGAAAAAAGCCCTTGCATATTTATACAGGAGTTCTGTATTTTTATACATAGAGGCGCGGCCCCGCGGGCCGCGATTTTTTGCGTTGTGAGCAAACAGGAACGACAAACCGCGATTCGGCGCCTGGTGACCGGCGAATCCATCGCCAGCCAGGACGAATTGCGCCGCAAGCTCATTCGCCGCGGCTTCGATGTCACCCAGGCGACGCTCTCGCGCGACCTTCACGAGCTGCGCCTGTTTAAGGGCCCCCGCGGCTATGAGATCCCCAATGGCAACGGTCATGTGGAGGAGGACGAAGAGCCCGGCGTCGACGAGGTCCTCAGCAGCTTCGGCCTCGCCGTCCGTCAGGCGCAGAACCAGCTCGTGCTGCGCACCACCGCCGGCGCCGCTCAGCCCGTCGCTTTGGCGATCGATCACGAGGACTGGAACGAAGTCGTCGGCACTCTCGCCGGCGACGACACCATTCTGATCATCTGCCCCGACGCGAAGCGGGCTTCCACACTCCGCGACAAGCTTGAACGAATGATCGGCTGAAGATACAGAGCTCAGAGCACAGAGCTCAGAGCTCAGGAAAAAACGGCGCAAAGATGAATCGACGCGCGACAGATTGAGTCAAAAAGGTTTTGCCCGCGATGTCCGAACGGAACCAAAACTCGACGATGGCAACAAACGCCGGCACCAGCCCGCTGAGCTCTGAGCCCTGTGCTCTGAGCCCTGCGGCTCTTCTGGGCGTCAGCGGCTACGCCGGCATGGAGCTGGCCCGCCTGCTGCTGCGCCATCCCGCGCTCCAGGGCCAGCCGCCGCTGCTCCTCGGCCGGCCGGACGTCGAGCCCGAGCCGCTCGCCGCTCTTCATCCGCACCTGATGGACAACAACGGCACCGGCCTCGGACCCGAAGCCCTGCGCATCGAGCCCTTCTCCTGGGATCTCCTGCTCCAGCGCAAGGTCGGCGTCCTCTTTCTCGCCACGCCCCACGAGCAGTCGCGCACGCTCGTCCCCGAGGCCCTCGACCACGGCCTCCGCATCATCGACCTCAGCGGCGCATGGCGGCTGACCTCAGCCGACAACCGCGCCGTCTACCAGTTCGCCGACGAAGGCTCGCCCGTCGCGACCTCCGTCCAGACGAAGGCCGTCTACGGCATGCCCGAGCTCTATCGCGACCAGATTCGCGGCGCCGCGCTGGTCGCCAATCCCGGCTGCTACGCCACCTCCATCATCCTCGCCCTCAAGCCCCTCACAGCCGCCAACTGGATCGACCTCGACCGCGGCATCGTCTCCGACGCCAAATCCGGCGTCTCCGGTGCCGGCAAAGCGCCGTCTGCGAAGACCCACTTCATGCACGCCGCCGACAATCTCTCCGCGTACGGCGTCTTCTCCCACCGCCATACCGGTGAGCTGCTCGAGCAGCTCTCGCTCGCCCCGGACCAGATCGTCTTCACGCCCCATCTGCTGCCCATTCCGCGCGGGATCCTCTCCACGACGTACGTGTGGTTCGCCCAGCCGCGCCAGCCCGCCGAAGTCGAAGCCCTCTATCGCAGCTTCTTCGCCGAGAGCCCGATGGTCCGCGTCTTCCCCGCCGGCCAGCTCCCCCAGATTCAATATTCCGTCCGCACCAATTACTGCGACATCGGGTTTCAACTCTCCGCCGACGGCCGACGATGCGTCATCGTCTCCTGTCTCGACAACCTGCTGAAAGGCGCTGCCGGCCAGGCCGTGCAGAACATGAACCTCATACTCGGCTTCCCCGAATCGGAGGGACTCGTATGAGAACGGTGCGTTTGCTGAGCTCTGAGCTCTGCGCTCTGTGCTCTGTTTTCTCAGCGGAAGGACTGCGATGAGATACGTGGTAAAACTCGGAGGCGCAACGCTCGAAAATCACGAGCTCCTGCACGCCTGCGCTCAGGCTATCGCCGAACTGGCAAAGGACGGCCATCAGGTCGCGATCGTTCACGGTGGCGGCGTCCAACTCACGCGTACCCTCAAACAACTCGGCAAGCAGAGCGAGTTTGTCGCCGGCCTGCGCATCACCGACGCGGAGACCCGCGACACCGCCCTCATGGTCCTCGGCGGCGGCGTCAA
This sequence comes from Acidobacteriaceae bacterium, assembly GCA_049579805.1. Classification (GTDB taxonomy): domain Bacteria; phylum Acidobacteriota; class Terriglobia; order Terriglobales; family Acidobacteriaceae; genus Palsa-343. Next base: position 43,382 of record JBAUOP010000167.1, on the reverse strand, counting down.
CAAGGCCCTGGTCGCAGCCCTCGGCGCCCATGGACAACCCGCCGTCGGCCTTTCCGGCGGCGATGGCCTGGTCTTTCGCGCCCGCAAAAAGCGCACCGCCCCCGACCTCGGCTTCGTCGGCGAGATCGCCTCCGCCGATCCCCGCTGGCTCGAAGCCATCTGGAAGATGGACGCCGTCCCCGTCATCTCCTCCATCGCCCTCGGCTTCGACGGCGAGTATTACAACATCAACGCCGATGAGATGGCCGCCGCCTGCGCCGGCGCCTGCAAAGCCGACGCCCTCGTCTTCCTCACCGACGTCCCCGGCGTCCTCGCCGCCGACGGCAGCGTGATGCGCTGGCTCTCGATCGATCAGATCGCCGCTCTCACCCGCGACGCCGTCATCACCGGCGGCATGCTGCCCAAGCTCAGCGCCTGCCGCGAAGCCCTGCTCAACGGCGTCAGCCGCGTGCGCATCCTGCCCGCCGCCGAAGCCAATCTGCTGCCCGACCTCTGCAGCACCCGCGTCAACCACGGCACGGAGGTGATGGTCGCATGACACCAGGGATCAGAGCACAGCGTTCACGGGAACACCGGGTGCCCCACATCTGCGCGCTGTTCGCAGATGTGGGAAAGCACGACACTCTATCGCGGCAAGCACCACGCTTCGTTTCAGGGCACGATTTCAGCGCTGGCGCTAAAACCCCTCGCTTTGTATCAGGGCACGATTTCAGCGTTGGCGAGAAACCACTCGCTTTGTATCAGGGCACAACTTCAGCGCTGCCGAGAAACCGCTTTGTATCAGGGCATGACTTCAGTCGTGCCGCAAAGCACTCAAATGGAATCGGGCTTTAGCCCCTGCGAGAACTCACAAACATGACGATGACCCTCGAAGAAATCAAATCCGTCGAAACAAACGTTCTGCTGGGAACGTACGAGAGATACCCCTTGTTGTTTACATCCGGCGAAGGCGTGCACCTGATCGACGACCAGGGCAACCGCTATCTCGATCTGCTCACCGGCATCGGCGTCAACGCCCTCGGCTACGCCCATCCCGCCATCGAGAACGCCATCGCCGAGCAGAGCCGCAAGCTCATCCACACCTCCAACCTCTATTACCACGAGGGACAGGCCGCGCTCGCCCTGCGCCTCACCGAAGCCACCGGGATGGACCGCGCCTTCTTCTGCAACAGCGGCACCGAGGCCAACGAAGCCGCCCTCAAACTCGCCCGCGCCTATGCGGGACTGAAGCGCAGCGAAGGCACGCCCCTCGGCACAAAGTTCCTCGCGCTCGAGCACAGCTTCCACGGCCGCACCATGGGCTCCGTCGCTGCTACCTGGAAGGACAAGTACCGCGAGCCCTTCGATCCCGTCATGCCCGGCGTCGAATTCGTCCGTTTCAACGACGTCGACGACCTGCAGGCGAAATTCTCCACCGATGTCTGCGCCATCCTCCTCGAGCCCATCCAGGGCGAAGGAGGCATCCGTCCGCTCTCGCGCGAATTTCTTCATGCCGCCCGCGAGCTTACCCGCTCCACCAGCGCATTACTTATTGCCGACGAGATCCAGTCCGGCCTGGGCCGCACCGGCAAATTCTGCGCGTATCAGCACTACGGAATCCAGCCCGACGTCGTCACCCTCGCCAAGCCTCTCGCCGGTGGTATCCCCCTCGGCGCGCTGCTCTGCACGGAGGAAGCCGCCCGCGCCATCCACGCCGGCATGCACGGAACCACCTTCGGCGGCGGACCGCTGGCCTGCGCCGTCGCCCTCGCCGTCCTCGATACCCTGGACCGCGATCGCATCCTCGAACACGTCACCGAAGTTGGCACGTATTTCCACGAGCAGCTCAATCGCCTGGCAAAGCAGCATGCCTGCATCACCGACATCCGCGGCCTCGGCCTCATGCTGGCCATCGAGCTCGACTCCGCCGACCTCGCCAAATCCGTTCTCACCGCGATGATGGATCGAAAAATCCTCATCAATCGCACCAGCGAAACCGTTCTGCGTTTCCTCCCGCCCTACATTGTGCAGCGGGATCACGTGGATCAGGCCGTCGCAGCACTGGATCAAATTCTCACCGAGCAGGCGGCGACCACCGCAGCCGCGCCGGTTACAGGAGGAACAAAAATTGGCAGCTAAACCGGCAATCCTGCAGGAAGTGGAATCCTCGTCGCCCGCGGCGTCTCTCGCCGGCCGCGATCTGTGCTCCGTCGCCGACCTCACCTCGGACGAGCTCGCCGCCATCCTCGACCTCGCTCACGACGTCAAGGCCAACCCCGCCGCGTACCGCTGGGCCCTCGACGCGAAGCAGATGGTCATGTTCTTTGAGAAGGCTTCGCTGCGCACGCGCCTCACTTTTGAAACCGCAATGAACACCCTCGGCGGCTCCGCCGTCTTCGTCGATCAGACGCAGTCGCCCCTGGGCGAGCGCGAATCCCTCGCCGACATCGCCCGCAACGTCGAGCGCTGGGTTTCCGTCATCGTGCTGCGCACCTACGCGCACGACACCATCACCGAGATGGCGCAGTACGCGCGTGTGCCCATCATCAACGCGCTCAGTGACCTCGAACATCCCTGCCAGGCCATCGCCGATTTCATGACGCTCCAGGAGCGCTTCGGCGATCTCACCGGCTGCAACTTCACCTACGTCGGCGACGGCAACAACGTCTGCCACTCCCTCATGCTCACCGCCGCGCTGCTCGGCGCGCACTGCACCGTCGGCGCGCCGAAGAACTACGCGCCCAAGGCCGACATCGTCGCCCAGGCCCGCGCCATCGGCAACGTCACCGGCTCCAATATCACCCTGGTCAACGACCCGATCGCAGCCGTCCACAACGCCGACGCCATCTACACCGACGTCTGCACCAGCATGGGCTTCGAGCACGAAGCCACCCGCCGCGCGCCGATCTTCAAGCCGTATCAGGTCAACGAAGCGCTGATGGCCCACGCCGCGCCCACCGCCGTCTTCATGCACTGCCTGCCGGCCCACCGCAATGCCGAAGTCACCGACGCTGTCCTCGACGGCCCGCAGTCCGTCGTCTTCGACCAAGCCGAAAACCGCATGCACGCGCAAAAAGCTCTGCTCCTCATGCTGCTGGGCCGTGGCGGCAGGGAGTAGCGGCAGGGCCAGGGCACGCCAGCTCCGAGGTTGTCGCTCGGAAACACATGGGTGCCGCGAAGCGGCACGACGGTGAAAGCCCCGGCCTTCAGGCCGGGGAATAGCCACACGAAGAAAAGGGGCTTCAGCCCCTGAGGTTTTTGCACGCAATGTCCGTCATTCTTGAAAATTTGCCCGTAGGCCAAAAAGTCGGCATCGCTTTTTCCGGCGGCCTCGACACCAGCGCCGCGCTGCACTGGATGAAGCAAAAAGGCGCCCTGCCCTACGCCTATACGGCCAACCTCGGCCAGCCCGACGAAACCGACTACGACGCCATCCCCCGCAAAGCCCTCGAATACGGCGCAGAGAACGCCCGCCTCATCGACTGCCGCGGACCTCTGGTGCGCGAAGGCATCGCCGCCCTGCAGTCCGGCGCCTTCCACATCTCCACCGCCGGCGTCACCTACTTCAACACCACGCCCCTCGGACGCGCCGTCACCGGCACCATGCTCGTCACCGCCATGCAGCAGGACGACGTCAACATCTGGGGCGACGGCTCCACCTTCAAGGGCAACGACATCGAGCGCTTCTACCGCTACGGTCTGCTCGTCAATCCCCGCCTCCAGGTCTACAAACCCTGGCTCGATCCGCTCTTCCTCGATGAGCTCGGCGGCCGTGCCGAAATGTCCGCCTTCATGCAGCGGTCCGGCTTCGCCTACAAGATGTCCGCCGAGAAGGCCTACTCCACGGACTCCAACCTCCTCGGTGCGACCCACGAAGCCAAGGACCTCGAGCAGCTCTCCTCCAGCATTCGCATCGTCGATCCCATCATGGGCGTCGCCTCCTGGCGCGACGATGTCGAGGTCCGCCGTGAAGAGGTCGCCGTCCGTTTCGAAGAGGGCTTTCCCGTCGCCCTCAACGGCCATGACTTTGCCGATCCCGTCGAGCTGCTCCTCGAAGCCAACCGCATCGGCGGCCGCCACGGCCTCGGCATGAGCGACCAGATCGAGAACCGCATCATCGAGGCCAAAAGCCGCGGCATCTACGAGGCGCCCGGCATGGCCCTGCTCTTCATCGCCTACGAGCGCCTCATCACCGGCATTCATAACGAGGACACCCTCGAGCAGTACCGCGAAAACGGTCGCAAGCTCGGCCGCCTCCTCTATCAGGGACGCTGGTTCGATTCCCAGGCCATCATGCTCCGCGAATCCGCGCAGCGCTGGGTCGCCAGTCCCATCACCGGCCAGGTCACTGTGGAGCTGCGCCGCGGCAACGACTACTCCATCCTCAATACCGAGTCGCCCAACCTTACCTTCCACCCCGAGCGCCTCAGCATGGAAAAGACTGACTCCGTCTTCTCCCCGCGCGACCGCATCGGCCAGCTCACCATGCGTAATTTGGATATTACGGATACCCGCGCCAAGCTGATCGGCTATGCCCAGAGCGGCCTGATCACCCTCAGCAAAGGCTCGGAGATGCCGCAACTCAACAGTGGGACCACCAAAGGCGAGGAGACCCAATGACCGACCAACCCGCCAAAATGTGGTCCGGCCGCTTTCGCGCCGCACCCGATCCGCAATTCGAAGCGTGGCAGCGCTCGCTTCCCTTTGACGGACGCCTTCTGCCCCAGGAGATTGCCGCCAGCAAGGCCCACGCTCGGACTATCGCCGCCGCCGGCATTCTGACGCCTGCCGAGCTGGACACCACGCTCCGCGGCCTCGACGCCATCCTCGCGCGCCTCATCCCTGCGGACCTGGCTTCCTCCCAAGCTGAGGACATCCACCACTTCGTCGAGCTCTCCCTCACCGTCGAGATCGGCGACCTCGCCCTCAAGCTGCACACCGGCCGCAGCCGCAACGAGCAAATCGCCACCGACTTGCGTCTCTTCGTCCGTGACGCCATCGATGCCACCGCGGCCCAGCTCACCGCATGGGCTCTCGCACTACTCGAGCAGGCGCGCGACGCCGAAACCGCCGCCATGCCCTCCTACACGCATCTCCAGCGCGCCGAGCCCGTCCTCATCGCGCACTGGCTCCTCGCCTACGTGGAAATGATCCTCCGCGACATCTCCCGCTTCGAAGATTGCCGCGTCCGCCTCAACTTCTGCCCCCTCGGCTCGGGAGCCGTCGCCGGTGCCACCCTCCCTCTCGACCGCACCATTCCCGCCCGCGAGCTGCGCTTCACCGCCCCCACCGCCAACAGCATGGATGCAACCTCCGACCGCGACTTCGCCCTCGAATTCGCGCAGGCCGCCGCTACACTCGGCATCCACCTCTCGCGCTTCGCCGAAGAGCTCACCCTCTACTCCACCTCCGAGTTCGGCTTCCTCGATCTCCCCGAAGAATTCTCCACCGGCTCCAGCGCCATGCCGCAGAAGAAGAATCCCGACCTCACCGAGCTGCTGCGCGGTAAGAGCGGACGCCTGCTCGGCGCGGCCACCACCCTGTCTACCCTGCTCAAAGGCCTGCCCCTCGCCTACAACAAAGACATGCAGGAAACCCAGGAGCCCGTCTTCGAAGTCGCCGACACGCTCGCCGGCATCCTGGGCCTGCTCCCCGATTTCACGTGCGCCCTGCATTTTCGCCACGACCGCATGCTGGCCGCCGCACAGTCCGGATTCCTGAACGCCATGGCCGCCGCTACGTATCTCGTCCACAAAGGCGTTCCCTTCCGAAAGGCCCACGAGAAGATCGGCCACGCCGTTCGCTACTGCGTCGACAAGAAATGCGAGCTCGGCGATCTCTCCCTCTACGAGATCCGCCAGTTCGGCGAAGAGTTCGATGACGACTTCTTTGCCGCCATCTCGCTCCAGGCTACCCTCGACTGCCACGACGTCCTCGGCGGCACCGCGCGCCATCGCGTTCTTGCCGCCCTCGCCGATGCGCAGACTCGCGTTCAGTCCCTCGCCGCGCGGTACGCGCCGACTCCCGCACCGGAGGTGCCCGATCATGCGCGTGCGTAAGGCCCGTCTCCAGGATGCCACCGACATCTACGAGCTGGTCAACAGCCTCTCCGGCGACGGAACCCTCCTCCGCCGCGTCTTCGCCGAGATCTGCGAAAACGTCCGCGACTTCACCGTCGCCGAATCGGAAGGCGGCATCTTCCTCGGCTGCGGCGCGCTCCATCTCTACGGACCCCACCTCGCCGAAGTCCGCTCCATCGTCGTTCGCCCCGAGGCAAAAAGTCACGGTGTCGGTGGCGAATTGCTCCACGCCCTCCTCGGCGAGGCCGAAGACCATGGCGTCGGATGCGTCTGCCTCTTCACCCGCATCCCCGACTTCTTCTTCCGCTACGGTTTTCGCGAGGTCGAGGACCGCACCGCCCTCCCCGACAAGATTTTCAAGGATTGCCAGAACTGCCCGCGTCTCTACAAATGCGACGAAGTCGCCATGGCCCGCGGACAGGTCCCCCGCGTCTCCATCCTCGGCCCCCGCATCGAAGCCGAACAGCTCGTCCGCCTCACCGTCTGAACGTCATCCGTCCGCAGCATCGGGAAGGCCCGCAACCTGTGCCCTGTGCTCTGTGCCCTGTGCCCTGTGCTCTGTGCTCTGTGCCCTGCCCTACAGCCGACCCCGCACCGCCCGCTCGTAGACTTCCACGTATTCCGCCGCCGACTTCCCCCACGAAAAGTCCTTCACCATAGCCCTCCGCATCACCATCGTCCACGCTTCCTTCGTGCGGAACACCTCCAGCGCCCGCTGCACCGCGCCAACAAAGTTCTCCGCATCGAACTCGTGGAACTTGAACCCCGTCCCCGTCTGCGCCTCGACGTTGCACTCCTCGACGGTGTCCTCCAGGCCGCCCGTCCCATGCACCACCGGCACCGTCCCGTATTTCATGGCGTGGAACTGGGTCAGCCCGCAAGGCTCATACCGCGACGGCATCAGCAGCATGTCCGCGCCCGCCTTCACCTTGTGCGCCAGCATCTCGTCATACGCGATCCGCACCATCACCCGCCCCGGATATCGCTCCGCCAGCCCCCGCACCAGGTTCTCGTAGTACTCCTCGCCGCTGCCCAGAATGGTCAGCACCACATCTTCCCGCATCAGAGCGTCCACCGCCTGCGCCAGCAGGTCGATGCCCTTCTGCGTCGTCAGCCGCGTCACCATCCCCAGCACCGCCGTGCTCTCCTGTACCGTCCCCGCGCCAAACGCGTGCAGCAGATCCTTCCGGCACACTGCCTTGCCTTCCAGATTCTCCGGGGTATAGTGCGCCGCAATGTTTCCGTCCTTCGCGGGATTCCACTGCCGATAATCCACCCCGTTCAGAATCCCCTTCAGCTCCGGCGCCCGTTGCCGAAACACGCCGTCCAGCCCCTGCCCGCACTCCGGCGTCTGGATCTCCTCCGCATACCGCGGGCTCACCGTCGTCACCATGTCCGAGTAAACAACGCCGCCCTTCAGAAAATTGAACTGGCCGTAGAACTCCATCCGCTCCATGGTGAAAATATCCCAGGGAAACAGCAGCTTCTCCACCGTGTCTGACGGAAACCGTCCCTGGTGCCCCGCGTTGTGCACCGTCTGCACCACCGCGCGATTTCGCAGCACCGGGTCGAAGTCATACAGCGTCCGCAGGTAGACCGGCAGCAGCGCCGCCTGCCAGTCATGCGCGTGGAACACATCCGGCGCGCCCACCACCTTCGACGCCTCCAGCACCGCCCGGCAATACAGAGCAAACCGTTCCCAGTTGTCCGGGTAGGGTCCCGCCGCCGTGTCATACAGGAACTCCCGATCGAACAACTCCGGTGAGTTCACGAAGTACACCTGCACCCCATCGTGCACGCCGCCGTCCAGAATCGCCGCGAACCGGCTGTAGTACTGAAACGGAATCGTGAGGCTGCGAATCGCATACTTCTTCTCCGGCGCCTGCTCCCGCACCTGCCGGTAATAAGGCACGTACACCGTCACCTTGTGCCCCAGCGCGGCAATCTCCCGCGGCAGCGACCCAATCACCTCCGCCAGGCCGCCTGTTCTCGCCCAGGGCGCGCACTCCGACGCCGCAAACACAATCTGCATGAATGTCCTCGTCCCTTCTCGAAACCTGAGTCTAAACTGTTCGCATCCCACATGCCCTGCAGGCGTATCGCGCCCGAGCAGGGTTCCGCTGCACAATCAGAAGAGATGCCGCAACGCCCGCAGCGACCCAAACTCGGTCAGAATTTTCTCGTCAGCCCCACCGCCCAGGCCGCCATCGCCGATGCCCTCGGCGACCTGACCCACCGCACCGTCGTCGAAATCGGACCCGGCCGCGGTGCCATCACCACCCTCCTCGCCCCCCGCGCCCGCCGCCTGATCCTCATCGAACTCGACCGCGACCTCTCTGCCCGCCTCCGCACCCAGTTCGCCGACCGTCCCTCCATCGAAATCCTCCAGCAGGACATCCTCACCACCGACCTCGCCGCCCTGCGCTCTAATCCGGATGAGAGGCTCCAGATCGTCGGCAACCTCCCCTACTACATCACCTCCGACATCCTCCTCCATCTCTTCCGCGCCCACGCGTCGATCGACCGAACCGTCATCATGACCCAGCGCGAGGTCGCCGACCGCATCGCCGCCCACCCCGGCACCCGCGACTACTCGCTCCTCTCCGTCACCGCCCAGCTCTACGCCCGCGTCGAAAACCTCTTCACCCTGCCCCCGGAAGCCTTCTCACCCCCGCCCCAGGTGCACTCCACCGTCCTGCGCCTCACCATGGCCCCGCGTTTCGCCGAGCTGGGCCTCGCCGCCGGACAGAACTCTCCCGACTCCGCCGCCTCCTTTCTGCAATTTCTACGCTTGACCTTCGCCCAAAAGCGCAAGACGCTCGCGAATAACCTTCGCGCCTCCGGCTACACGCCCGCCGCGATCGCTGCTGCTCTCGATTCCGCCAGCATTGCCTCGCACTCCCGCACCGAACAACTCGACCTCACAACCCTCGCCACCTTGTTCCACGCACTGCGGGGCCAGGTGTCACCGCCGGGTTAGTCCGCCCATCAGTCAGCAATGGCTGGCTTATCTTGGGCGATAGCCACGGGCCCCAGCTTCTCGATCAGGACCCACAGCATTCGACTCACCTCTTCGGCCAGTCCCTCCGCCTCGAGGATCTTCTCCGGCTCTCCATACTGCAGCTCCCGAGCAATGAATACCTGCGTCTGAATCTCAAGTACCGATCCGCGCGCCACGCGCAAAAAACTCCTGTAATCGGATTTGGACCGCCGGCCAAATCCCTCAGCGATATTGCTGGCAACCGACACACCTGCTCTGCGCAACTGGCTTGTCAGACCGTACATTTCCTGGCGGGGAAAGCTCTGCGTCAGCTTATACAACGCAAGACAGAGCCCAACCGATCTCTGCCACACAATCAAATCGCGAAAAGACTTCACCGCACTCACCGTTCTCCCCCAATCTAAATCTGGCCTGTGGCCTGATGGCCTGTACCCCGTACCCTGTACCCTGCGCCCTGTACCCCGTGGCCTGATGCCCCGTGCCCTGTGGCCTGCCCTCAGTGCACGATCACGCTGCCGTCCGCCCCATGGCTGATCCGCTGGAACAGCCACACCACCAGCCCGGCCCCAAACGCCACCAGTGCCGTCCAGCGAAAGACATCCACAAAACCCCACAGCAGCGCCTGGCGCTGCAGTTGCATATACAGTGCGGCCAGCGCCGCGGGCCCGCCCTGCGCCGGTCCCAGATGCTGCGCAAAGTACCCCGCCATCTGCCCGGAATAATGCTGAAACCACACTCCCGACCGCGGCGCACTCGCAGCGATCCCACTCTGATGGAACGCCATCCGCCGAATCAGCATCGTCGAGGCCAGTGAGATTCCGATCGACCCGCCGATATTCCGCAGCAGATTAAAAATCCCCGTCGCGTTCCCCATCTCCTCGTTGGCCAGCGTCAGCGTCGCCATGTTGCCGATGGGCACAAACACAAAGCTCAGAAAGAACCCCGTCAGGATAATCGGCAGCAGCATCGTCGTGGGACTAATCCCCGTATTGATCTCCGAGAACCAGATCGAGAGCACGCCGAATGCCGTAAACCCGATCATGATCAGCCACCGATTGTCCACTTTGTGGCTGATCATCCCCATGATGGGCAGGCCCAGCATTGACCCCAGCCCGCGTGGCGCCACCACAATCCCAGCCGTCAGCGCCGTGTATCCCAGCACCTCCTGATAGAACAGCGGCATCATGGCCACAGTGATATAGATCGTGAACCCCAGCAGGAAGATCAACAGACAGCCGACGGCGAGATTGCGGTTGCGCACCAGGATCCGCAAGTCCACCAGCGGCGTCTTCGTCGTCCACTCGTGCCGGATGAACCAGATCAGCGATACCACCAGCGTCACCGTCGCCCAGCGCAGCCAGCTCGCGCTGAACCAGTCCACCTCCTGGCCCTTGTCCAGAATGATCTGCAGGCACCCCGACCACAGGCACAGCAACCCGAACCCCAGGTTGTCGAACGCCCCCGCGTTCTGCCGCTTCACGTACGGCGGATCGTGCACGAACCGGCTGATCATGAAGACCGCCAGGATCCCCACCGGAATATTGATGTAGAACGCGTAGCGCCACGTATAGGCATCCGTCAGCCAGCCGCCCAGCGTCGGCCCCACCACCGGCGCCACCACCACCCCAAAACCGAACAGCGCCATCGCCGCCCCCCGCCGCTTCGGCGGGAAGCTTTCCATCAAAATGGCCTGCGATATGGGCTGCAGCGCCCCGCCGCCCGCTCCCTGCATCACCCGAGCCAGCAGCAGAAAGCCCAGCGTCGGCGCCGACCCGCAGAAGAACGAGGACACCGTGAACAGCACCACGCAGCTGATCAGGAACCGCTTCCGTCCGAAGCGCTGCGAAAACCAGTTGCTCGCCGGTAGAATCACCGCGTTGGCGATCAGGTAGCTGGTCAGCACCCAGGTCGCTTCCGAGTTCGAAGCCGCCAGCGTCCCGGCAATATACGGCAGCGCCACCGACGCAATCGAGGTGTCCAGCACCTCCATGAACGTGGCCAGCATGACCGCAATGGCCACAATCCACGGATTCTCCGCCGGCACCGCCGCAGCAGCAGCAGGCGCAGCCTGCCCCGGAGGGCGCACCGCCCCCGCATCGGCGACCGCCGCCACCGGACTCTCGACCAGCGTCGCCACCTTGCCCCTCCCGGCGACCCTTCAGCCTAGGTGGGCGGGCTCGAAGACGCAGTGCCCCCGGTCACAACGCCAGCCTTTGAGTTCTCATTCAGGAACAAGCTCCGGGTGCCCCATGTCTGCCTTCCTTTGGCAGACATGGGACCGGCTGGCAGACAAGGGACTGGCGACATGGGAAAGCCGAGATGTGTCGCCCAAACAAAAGCGCTGTCATCCTTGACGATTCGCACAGCGAAGCGGAGCCGCGCTCCCACCACCCGGCAGCCCGGCCGTTTACGCACTTTTTCTCACCATTGTGGAAATCTTGTCAAGACTTACGAAAGTTCTCCCCACTCATTCCACATGACTTACAGCCATAAATCGCTGGCAGAAAACCCGCCCAAACCTGTCATACTGAACTTATAGAGTGAAAAAAGAAAAAGCCCGCGGCGCGCGGGCTTTTTTCATCGATCTTGAAGAGGCGAGGAGCAATGAGCGCAGCTCACTACCCAGCGGGCTACACCCTATACCCTGCACCCTATCCCCTGTATTGACTAACACTTACAGTTAAGGGCCTCAACAACTACCCTGTTTTGACACACTTACACAAGTCCGAAATACAACTGCTTTGTTTCTACACACATGCACAACTTGGAAAAATTTTTTTGAATGCCGCTGCTGCACCGCTTCGCTGGAAAGAAGCCCTCATGAACGAGATCGTATTCCCCCGCTCCCTGCGCCTGTCCGCCGATTGGAGGCCCTCAGGCGACTGCCCTGACTCCCTCGCGCACCCTGGGGTGTTGAGGTGCGGTTTGCTATTCCCTAAGCCGTGGTCTTCTTCAGTTGTCCGCAGGCCGCGTAGATATCCCGTCCGCGCGGCCGCCGTACAAATGCGGGAATCCCCTGCGCTCGCAGCCGCTCCTGGAAATGCGTTACATCCTCCGCACGCGGCATCGTAAACGGCACCTCCGGCCCCGGGTTCCAGGCGATCAGGTTCACCTTCGCCGGGAAATTCGCCCGTCGCACCAGCCGCGCCACTTCGTCCGCATGCTCCGGGCGATCGTTGACGCCGCCCAGCAGCACGTACTCGAAGGTGATGCGCTCCCGCGGACGCAGCGGCACCTGCTTCACGGCATCGATCACCTCCGCGATGTCCCACTTGCGCGTGATGGGCATGATACCTGCGCGCACCGTGTCATTGGGCGCGTTCAGCGAGATGGCCAGCTTAGGCCGCACGAACTCTTTGGCAAAGCGCAAAATTCCTGGCACGATCCCCGAGGTCGAGACCGTCATCCGCGACTCCGGAATGCCCATTTCCTCCACCAGCAACCGCACCGCCGCCATGAAGGCGTCATAGTTCAGGAACGGCTCACCCATGCCCATGAAGACCAGGTTGATGCGGTCGCGCCCCGGCTCGGCGTTCTGGCGCCTGAGCACCGCGGCCACCTGTCCCGCGATCTCGCCCGCCGACAAATTACGCAGAATCCCCAGCCGCGCCGTCAGGCAAAACTGGCAATTCACCGCGCAGCCGATTTGGCTGGAGACGCAAATCGTCGCCCGCGACCAGGCACCTTGCTCGGCGCCGTCACCCTCTTCGCCGCCGTCGCCTTCGGGCATCCAGACCGTCTCCACCGTCTGCCCGTCGCTGCCGGCAATCAGGTAGCGCTCCGTGCCATCGACGGAGCGGAAGGTCTCCGCAATCTCCGGGAGGGCCACGCGAAATCCGGCCGCTGCCACGCGTTCCCGCAGTTCTTTGGGCCAGGTCGTGATCTCTTCCAGGGCGCCGATCCGCTGCTGGTAGAGGGCAGTCGCAAGCTGGCGGACCCGGTACTTCGGTAACCCAAACGGTTCCATCGCCGACGCAAGCTCATGATTCGAAAGGCCAAAAAGTCCTTCACCCCCCGGGGGTCCCGGAGCGTCTAAGATGGTGACAAGGCTTTTACCGCCGGTTCTCATTTACATCCCCGAGCATAGCGCATCGAATATCGAGCAGAATCGGCCGCGCAAGCCTCCTCTCGAACGCAAACTGCAATGACCAAAGAACGCAACATCCGCCGCACCGTCCTTCCCAACGGGCTTGTCGTGCTCACCGAGCGCATGGAGCATGTCCGCTCCGTCGCCATGGGCGTCTGGATGCGCGCGGGCTCCCGCCATGAAGTGCCGGAGCTGAACGGCATCTCCCATTTCGTCGAGCACATGGTTTTCAAAGGAACCAAGTCCCGCTCCGCGCAGCGCATCGCCCGCGAAGTGGACGCAATCGGCGGCAACCTCGACGCCTTTACCGGCAAGGAAACCGTCTGCTTCAACATGAAGGTGCTGGACGAGCACGTCCCCACCGCTCTCGACGTCCTCTCCGACTTGGTTCTCAACCCCGTCTTCGCCACCGAGGAGATCGCCCGCGAGCGCGGCGTGATTCTCGAAGAGATCAAAATGGACGAGGATAACCCCGACACCCTGGTCCACGAGATCTTCACCCAGGGCTTCTGGAAAGGCCATCCGCTGGGCAAGCCGATCCTCGGCACCCGCGATACCGTCCGCAGCTTCGATCAGAACACGCTGCTGGGCTTCTTTGAGCAGCGCTTCCAGTCCGGCAATATGGTTTTCTCCGCCGCCGGGAATCTCGAGCACGACGCCTTCGTCGAACTGGTGGCCCGGCACTTCTCCTCTCTGGCTCCGGGCACCGTCTGCTCCGACGGCGCCGCGCCCACCGTCACGTCGCGCATTCAGCTTCGCAACAAGAAATCCCTCGAGCAGGTGCAGCTCTGCCTCGGCGTGCCCTCGCCGCCCGTGGCCGACACCTCGCGCTACACCACCCTGATCCTCAACACCATTCTCGGCGGCGGCATGAGTTCCCGCCTCTTCCAGACCGTGCGCGAGGAGCGCGGACTGGTCTACGCCATCTACAGCGACCTGAATCCTTACCGCGACACCGGTTCGCTGTGCGTCTATGCCGGAACCTCCGCGGATCGCGCTCTGCAGGTCATCGACCTCATCATGGAAGAATTCCGCCGGCTCAAATCCGAGCCGCTGCAGCCAGGCGAGCTTCGCCGCGCCAAGGATCAGCTCAAAGGCAACCTGCTGCTCTCGCTGGAAAGCTCCATGTCCCGCATGTCCAACCTCGCCCGCCAGCAGATGTACTTCGAGCGCTTCTTCGGCCTCGACGAAATCCTCGACCGCGTGGAGAACGTCACGGAAGAGCAGGTGATGACCATGGCCACCTACCTTTTCCACCCAGACAAGGTCGCGCTCACCCTGCTGGGACGCCTCGACGGCCTGCGCGTGACGCGCAATCAGCTCGACTGCTGATCGACTCGCTCCAGCACGGCGGCGAAGAAACCGTCACACGGATGCACTCCTGGAATCGTTCGCAGATACGGCCCCACCGTCGCGCTGCGTAACCGTTCGCGTCCCTCAGCGGTCATCACGCCCCGCTCCGCCAGGCCGTCCAGGATTTCCTCTACCGGAACGAGGCCGAGCCCCGGCTCACGCAGCAGCGAGTCGACCACCTGTTCGTTCTCCTCCGGCTCCAGTGAACAGGTTGAGTAGACCAGCCGGCCGCCCGCACGCACGCCAGCCAGCCCCGTGCGCAGAATCGCCCGTTGCCGCTCCTGCTGCCGCGCCAGATCGGCCTCGGTCACCCGCCAACGAATCTCCGGATTCCGCGCCATCGTCCCCGTCCCGCTGCATGGCACGTCGCACAGGATCAGATCCCATTCCGTCTGCAGATCCATCCGGGTCGCATCCGCCACTTCGAACCGGACTCGCTCCGCGAGCCCCGGCGGCAGCATCCTGCGCATCGCGTCGAGCCGCTTCCGGCTAAGATCGACGGCAGTGATCGCCGCTTCCGGCAGCCGTTCCGCGAGGATCGCCGTCTTGCCGCCCGGCGCCGCGCACAGGTCCAGCACTCGCTCGGCTTCCGGACCGGCCGCCGCTGCGATCTCAGCAACCAGCTGCGAGGCCTCGTCCTGAATCCGAATCTGCCCGGAGCGGGATGCCTCGTTCCGTCCAACATCGCCGCGCACCACACGCCGCGCGCAGGTCAGAAACGCCCCCGGCTCCGTCTCCAAACCGGCGAACTCAGCACTGGGGTCGGCCCGCACCGCAGGTGCCGAGGGCTGCTGATCCCACCGGCAGATCGCCTCCGCCGCCTCGAGGCCGTAGCGGCGCGCCCAGCGCTCCACCATCCACGCTGGATGCGCCCACCGCCCGGCAAGCTCCAGCGCTCCAGGCGGTTCTGTGCCCTGTGCTCTGTGCCCTGTGCCCTGCACTTTCCGCAGTACCGCGTTGACCATCCCGGCCGCGCCGCGCTCCTGGCCATGCTTCACCAGCTCCACGCTGTCATTCAAGACCGCGTGCGCGGGCACCCGGTCCAGATGCAGCAGTTGATAGGCGCCCATGCGCAGCGCCGTCGCCGCCTCTGCACTCAGCTTCGCGTCGGGCCGCGCCAGCAGCGCGTGGATCTGCGCGTCCAGCGCCAGCTGCCAACGCAGCGTCCCCATCACCAGCATCGTGGTCAGGTGCCGATCCGCCGCCGACAGCGCATCCACTTCTGGTGACCGCAGCAGCTCATCGCTGTGCGCGTCGGTAGTCTCGATCTGCAAAAGGATGCGAAAGGCTGCTCGCCGGGCTGGTGCAATCACAGAACCATTCTCACAGGTTGAAAGGCGCGAAGCGCGTCCGCCTGGACGGCTAGTCCAGCCGCGTACCGCTCTCGACTGCGTGCCCCCGCAGAAACTCTCCCGCCGTCATGCGCCGTTTGCCTTCCATCTGAACTTCCACCAGTTCCAGCCACGTGCCCGCGCCGCAGGCTACAAACAGCGTTCCCTGGTCGGCCAGCATCTGACCCGGCTCCATCCGCCGGGTAACCCGCAGTTCGGTCGGCAGCAGACGATGCGCAGTCAGCTTTTTTCCGCCCAGCGTGGTCCACGCCCCCGGCCACGGCTGAAATCCACGCCACCGGTTGTAGAGGGTCATCGCCGGCTGCGCAAAATCCATTCGGCCGTCGTCCCGCGTCAGGATCGGCGCCAGCGTCTCCCGGGTGTGATCCTGGTTTTTCGGCGTGATCGTTCCCGCATCGAGCTCGCGCAGCGTCTCCATCATCAGATCGGCGCCCATCTCCGCCAGCAGCGGAAACACATCGACCGCCGTCATATCCGGCGCAAGCGTCATCTCCCGCTGCAGCAGGATGCCGCCTGTGTCGAGTCCTTCGTCGAGACGCATGGTCGTCGCCCCAGTCGCCGGTTCGCCGTTGGCGATCGCCCACTGGATCGGCGCCGCCCCGCGGTACTTCGGCAGCAGCGACGCGTGCAGGTTCAAATTGCCCAAACGCGGCAGCTCCAGCATCCACTTCGGAATGATGCGGCCGTAGGCGACCACCACAATCGCATCGGGCCGAATCGCCTCCAGCTGTGCGCGAAACTCCGCGTTGTTTTTGATCTTCTCCGGCTGGACCAGGGGAATCCCGGCTTCCATCGCCGTTGTCTTGATGGGCGGCGGGGTCACCGCCTGGTCGCGGCCCACCGGGCGGTCCGGCTGCGTCACCACCAGCGGCACGTCGTAGCCCGCCCGCAGCGCCAGCTTCAGCGTGGGCACGGCAAACGCCGGAGTTCCGCAGAAGACCAGCTTCATTTCCACTCGCCGGTTTTTTGCAGCTTGCGAATCCTGCGCAGGATGAGGTCCCGCTTCAGCCCGCTCACCCGCCACGGGAAAAGAATCCCGTCCAGATGATCGATCTCATGCTGGAAGGCTCGCGCCAGCAGCTCCGTCCCTTCCAGCTCAATCCACTCCCCTTCCAGATTCTGGGCCTGCACCTTCACCTTCGCCGCGCGCGATACTTTGTCGCGAATGTCCGGCAGGCTCAGGCAGCCTTCCTCCTCCACCTGCTTGCCTTCCTTGTGGACGATCACCGGGTTGACCAGCACGATCTTGTCCTTCGGATTCTGTTTATTGCTGAGGTCGATGACCGTGATTCGCCTCCCCACGCCGATCTGCGGAGCCGCCAGGCCAATCCCCTGGGCCTTGTACATGGACTCGAACATGTCCGCCGCCAGTGTACGCAGTTCGTCGTTGAACTCCGCGATCTTCTCCGTCGGCCGCTGCAAAATTGGGTCCGGATATTTAACGATTTCCCTGATCATCTGCTCGTTTCTGCTTGTCTGTGGCTACACCGTCAACCGTAACCCGTAGCCCCTAGTATTTCCCCACCTGCTCCACGTACCCTTCGTAATTCCGCTTCAGCTCGCGCAACGAATCTCCGCCAAACTTCTCCAGCGCGAGCCTGGCCATGGTCAACGCGACCATCGCCTCGGCTGCCACACCCGCCGCCGGCACCACACACACATCGCTGCGCTCGTAGGCCGCCTTCGTCTCCTCGCGTGTGTCGAAGCGCACCGACTGCAGCGGCCGCCGCAGCGTCGAGATCGGCTTCAGGTACCCGCGCACCACAATGTCTTCACCATTGGAGATGCCGCCTTCGAGGCCTCCGGCATTGTTCTGCTCGCGCGTGAAGCGTGTGTGGTGGCCATCCTTCACCTCCTGCGCATACCCGATCGCGTCGTGGACCTCCGAGCCGAGCGACTCCGCCGCCGTCACGCCGCGGCCGATCTCCACCGCCTTCACCGCCTGCAGGCTCATCACGGCCTGCGCCAGCAGCCCATCGAGCCGCTCGTCCCAGTTCGCGCACGTGCCCAGTCCCGGGGGCGCGCCGTGGACTACCACTTCAAAAACGCCGCCCACCGTATCGCCGGTCCGCAGCACCGCGTCCACTTCGGCTTTCATGCGCATTTCGGCTTCCGCGTCCACGCAGTTCAGCAGGATTTCATCCTTCTCACGCAGCGCCGCAATCTCGTCCCAGTGCGCTGTTCGCTCCAGATCGGCGCGGCCCACGCGAATCACATGGCTGGCCACGTCGATCCCCAGCTCCAGCAGCAACTGCTTCGCCACCCCACCGGCCGCCACCCGTGCCGCGGACTCCCGCGCCGAGGCCCGTTCCAGCACATAGCGCGCATCCGGGAAATCCCACTTCAGCGCGCCCGCCAAATCGGCATGTCCCGGCCGCGGCGAGGCCACCGCTTTGTGCTTCGCCGGATCGCCCGCGCCCACCGGCAGCGCTTCCGTCCAGTTCTTCCAATCCCGATTCTCGATGGTAATCGCAATCGGCGACCCGATCGTCCTGCCATGCCGCACACCGCTCAGGAAATGCGCCGTGTCGGTCTCGATGCGCATACGCCCGCCGCGCCCGTAGCCCTGCTGCCGCCGCCACAGCTCCCGATTCACCCGCGCTTCATCGACGGGCACGCCCGCGGGGATGCCCGAGAGCAGAGCCACAAGGCTCTCCCCATGCGATTCGCCGGCTGTGGAAAAACGCAGCATGATCGTCGCTTAACCCGCTTCGATTGTAGATGATTTCTCTTCTTATTCGGTCGCAAGCCAGGCGTATTGTTTCTCGCTCAGGGGCACCACCGAAAGTCGCCCCATCTTCACCAGCGGTGAATTCGCAAACATGCTTTCCTCTTTGATTTCCGCCAGCGTCCGCTGCGCCTTCGTGCGCTTCACAAACTTCAGCCTCACCATCGGCTGCTTCGGATCGCCGGCATCCACCGCCACCACCTTCGCCAACCCAACCGTCCGCTTCTCGTCGCCGGTGTGGTAGATCACCAGCATCTCGCCGCGCTGCATCCCGGCCAAAAACTTCACCGCCTGCGGATTCGACACGCCGTCCCACACCGTCTCACCGTCGCGCGCCAGATCGTCCACCGAGTAGGTTCCCGGCTCAGTCTTCAAAAGGTAGGGCATGGTTCCTGTCCTCGACTTTCTCTTCCGCTTTTCCCGGCGCTGCCGGCGTCGTCCCCGCCATCCGCCCCAGCTCTTCCGTCTCCAGATACGCCGCCGTGTTCAGCAGCGGTCTCTCCATCGACCGCACCCAGTCCGTCATCTCCGCTGCCGACCGCCCATTCGCCTCGCTCCGCGCGAATTCGCTCCGCACCGTCTGCATCTTGGCATCCAGGTCGTCCAGGTAGTGCAGCATAATCGCTTCCGGCGTCATGGGCAGCTTCGGCGACCCGAACTCGTATCTCCCGTGATGGCTCAGCACCAGATGCTCCACCAGCAGCCGCTTGCCGGGCGGAAAATTCGGAATCCCGGCGATTTTCTCTTCGATCATCCGAATCCCGATGGTGATGTGCCCCAGCATCTGCCCTTCCAGCGTGTACTCGAAGCTCGTCCCCCAGGCCAGCTCGCGCAGCTTGCCGATATCGTGCAGCACCACACCGGTCAGCAGCAGATCCCGATTGACGCTGGGATAGTGCTGCGCCGCCAGCTCGCATAGCCCCATCAGCGACAGCACATGCTCCAGCAACCCGCCGATCCATGCATGATGCATGCCCTTGGCCGCCGGCGCCTGCCGCAGCGTCCGCGCCACATCCGCATCCTGCAGAAAAGCTTCCAGCAGCGCCTTCAGATCCGGATCGCGAAGACCCGCCACCCAAGCTTCCAGCTCCGCCCACATCTGCTCAATGTCCCGCTCCGTCTGCGGAACAAAATCGCCCAGCGCGTACTCATCCGGCTGCGCCTGCCGGATCTTGTCTGCCTTGATTTGCAGCTTCTCGTTGTAGCGGCAGACCTGGCCGCGCACTTTGACCACGTCGCCGGTATCGAAATCCCCGGCCCCCGTAACATCCCACATGCGCGCGTCAATCTGCCCGGTGCGATCGCACAGCATCAGCGCAAAGTAGCGGCTCCCGTCACGCCCGCTGCGCACCTGTTTCGCGGCTACCGCGAAATAACCGGTGACGTCCCGGTTTTCCCGGCTCCCCAGATCGGCCACCCAAAGGTCTTTCATCGCGTGCGCAGTCCCAAAGGCATCAGAGCTGCGGCGTGCCCGAGTTCGTTCCCGGTTGGGTCCCCGGCGTGCTCGTGCCGCTCGGCTGCCCCTTCTTGTCCTCATCGGACAGTCGCCGCTTCCCGCTTTCCTTCTCCGCCTTCGCCTTCTCCGCTTTTGCCTTCTTCGCCGCTTTCTTCGAATCGCCGTTCAGGCCCAGCGCCGACTGCTGCAGCTGGTCCGCGGCCACCTGCTGCGTCGTCTCGGTCGGCGGTGCGAACTTTTGCCTCTTCTTCCGCCGCGCGATCTCGCGCTGTTTCGCCTTCGACATCCGGCCCACGTCGGCAAAGCGAATCTTCTTCTTCGCCTGATTGCTGTTGCTGGTATCGATCACCTCGCCCTGCGCGTTCGTCAGAGCCACTCCGTTACCGGGGTTGTTCGCCGCGACCTGCGCCCCCTGCACTGACTCGGCGTCGGCCGCACCCGCATCGATCTCCCGCGTCGGACCCGCCGGCAGCGTTTCCCGCGGAGCCTGCCCAAACCGGATCTTCTCTTTCTTTCCGGGCTTCTCCGTACCCTTGTTGCTCGCGACCTCCTGCCTCGATCCCTTTTGCCCGTTCACTTTGTCGAGCGTCGGCACTCCCGCCGGAATGCCGCCGGCGGTCTCCTTCTCCGGCTTCTGCCGCCGCACTTTCTCCCGGAAGCGCGCCCGCTCGCTGTGCTTCTTTTTCTTCTTCCCCTGGGGGGCTACATACGCGCTCTGGACAAACTTGATCTCGTTCGGCGTCGCACCCGAGTCGAAGTACGGCGCCCGCACATCGATCGAAGCCTCATTGCGCAGCTTTGTCAGATACTCGCGCAAGGCCGGCTCCATCTTCGCCATGCCAATTTGTTCCTGTATCTGGTTCTGCACACTGTCCAGAGGCTCCACTCCGCCCTTCTGGTGCTCCGTCACCTTCAAAATCAGCCAGCCCTGCCGTGTCTGGATCGGCTGCGTAAACTCTCCCGCCGGCAGGCCGAAGGTCGCGTCGGCCAGTTCCTTCGAATGCAGATCTTCGCGTTTGAATTCGCCCAGATCGCCGCCCTGCCCCGCCGTTGGGCCGCCCGAGTCCGCCTTCGCCACCGTCGCGAAATCCGCTCCACCCTTCAGGCGCGCCTCAATACCGTCGGCTCTCTTTTTCGCCTCGGCCACCTGCGCCGCATCGTCCGGGTTCGGCGTCGCGATCAGAATCTCGCTCAGCCGTTCCTCTTCCGGCTTTTCGAATTCCTGCTGGTGCCTTTCGTAGTAGTTGCGCACTTCCGAGGGCGCCACCTGAATGTGCGACCCGACCTCCTGACTGATCACTTCCGACCGGATCACGTTCTCGCGAATCTGCTCCTTCAGATCCTCGAAGGAAACTCCCTGTGCCTCCGCCGCCTTCTGCAGATCCTCCAGCGACGCCAGGTGGTACTGCTTGCGCATATCGTCCAGCCGCTTGATCACCTCGGTCTCGCCGTTGATGCCCAGTTCTTTGCCCTTGGAAAGCAGCAGCTGGTTGTCGATCAGCGACCGCATCAGGTCCCGCCTCTGCTCCATCAGCTCCGCCTGCGACCAGCTCTGCTGCCGCGCTTCCTGCTCCAGCTCCTGCTCCGCGCGATCGTAGTCGGATTTGCTGATGACCTGATCGTTCACGCGCGCTGCAATGTCCTCCACCACTGTTCCGTGGTATGGAGATTGCTGGGTCTGCGTATCGGTGGAACCGCGCCCCTGGGCCAATACGGGAGCCGCGGCGGGAAGAACGGCCAAACCCACGCTGGCGGCCAGCAGGGCAGGAAGAAAGGGAACGCGAAGCATCATAGGGATCAACGTCTCAGAGCGCCAACCGGATCACGTCCAGCCCTCATTCCAGGCAGATTGTCGCGGTCGTGGGCGCTTCGTTTATTGTACAGCCGCAAGCCGCCCTATCCCGGCTCCCAGCTCCCCGCTCACTGACACACCTTCTCCAGCTCCGCCCCATAGCTCTCATGTTCCGGCAGGGGCAAATGCTTCTGTTCCATCCATCCCTTCAGCGTGTCTGGCCCCGCCACCAGCTTCGGATCCACATCGAATCGATAAAACGGATCCTTCTCCGCATCCGTCAGCGACACAAACGTGAACCCGCGCCGCCTGTACATCGCCAGCAGCCGCGGCAGCATGCGCGCGTCAAACGCCCCAATGTGCATCAGCAGCACATAGGGAATATCGTGCCCGAACAGCTTCTGCGCCATCGCGTGCCGATAGGCAATGTCCTCTTCCGCGGCCCGCAGATAGCTGTGCTCCAGCCAGACAATTTTCGCCTCATCGTGCTTCTCGCTGCAGCGAGCGTACGGGCCGTTCCAGTCGTAATCGTCGAAGCTCATCGTCACGTCGGCGATCTTATAACCGTGCTGCGCCAGATACACCCGGATGCCGGTCTTTTTCTCGATCGTGTTTCCCTCTGCCAGGTAGGGGAACCGGAACCAGTGCCAGTCCGCGCCCTTCATCTGCAGGCCCAGCAGCGGCTCGTCCTTCGCGATGTCGTTTTCAAACTCCTTCAGCGGAACCTGATCGAGATTCTGGTGCGACCACGTGTGGTTTCCCAGCGGAAATCCAGCCTTCCGCCACGCCGCCAGCACATCCACTGTCGTCGGATGATCCTCCACGCGCTGTCCGTTCACGAATCCATAGGTCGGCGGCACGTGCGCCGCCTTAAGCGCCCGGATCACCCGCTGCGCCACCTCCAGCCGCGTCTCGCCCGGCGGCAGCGCCCCGTGCACCGGCAGATCGTCAACCGTGACGGCAACCTGTTTTGACTCGCTTGTCTTCTGCGCCTTGTGCGCCGGTTGCGCCCCGGCCGCTGCCACCAGCCCAAAAACCAATGCAGGAAATACCGCCAACTTCAGCCACCGCGTCATTCCCAATGTCGCTTTTTCCTTTTTCTCGAATTCGCATCCCCAGATTAAGATGCGTCGCTTCAGGACGCGCGCCGGATTCAGCTCGTGATCGTCCCCACCGCCATCGGCATCTGCCGTAGCCGCTGCCCCGTCGCCGCAAAGATCGCGTTACTCACCGCCGGCGCCACCGCCACAATCCCCGTCTCTCCCGCGCCGGCCGAGGGCAAATCTTTCCGGTCGATCAGGATCACCTCCACCTCCGGTGCGTCCGCAAACCGCGGCACCCGGTAGTCCGCGAAGTGGGCGTTCAGGATCTTTCCATTGGCAAACTGAATCGACTCGAACAGCCCGCCCCCAATCGCCATCACCGCCGCGCCCATTACCTGGTTGCGCAGCCCGTCGGGGTTCACTACCGCCCCGGACTCCCACGCCTGCACCACCCGGCGGATCCGCACCTTCTTGTGCGCGTCGATCGCCACCTCCACGCACGCGGCCGTGTAGCCGCCTTTCTCCGTTCCGCCGGCAATGCCGAATCCGCGTTCGGGTGTGGACTTCTCTTTGCCCCATCCGAACCGCTCCGCCGCCGCCGTGAACACCGCCTGCAGCCGCGCATCGTCCAGGTTCTTCATCCGAAACGCCAGCGGATCCATCCCGGCCGCATGAGCCAGCTCATCCATCGCGCATTCGCGCGCAAAATGGTTCGCGGTTGCCGCCAGCCCGCGATACGATCCCTGCGCCAGCGGCGGCTCTTCCCACTCGTGGTACTCCTCCACTTTCGTCGCAACCTTATAAGGCGTGTGCAGCGCCGACGGCCCGGAGTTGTAGTTGTGGTGCTCCCACGCCAGCAGCGTCCCGTCCTGCTGCGCGGCTCCGCGCACATCCATCACCCCCGCCGGACGAAAATACGCCCAGGTGAACTCCTCCTCGCGCGTCCAGATCAGCTTCACCGGCTGACCCGCGGCCTTCGCCAGACGCGCCGCTTCCAGCGCGCACTCGCCGGTATGCTTGCCGCCGTAGGCGCTCCCCATGTCCGGCATCAGCACCCGCACCTTATCCGGCGACAGCCGGAAGGCTCGCACCAACTCGTCTTTTACGCCAAACGGCCGCTGCGTCCCCGTCCACACCGTCAGCTTGCCGTCCTGCCATTCGGCCACCGCCGCACGCGGCTCCAGCGGAGCGTGCGCGATGTACGCCACCGTATACGTCTGCTCCAGCTTCACCGGCGCGTCGGACATGGCTTTGTCGACGTCCGACGCCGCGCCGTTGCGCCTGTCCCCGCCCGTACCCTTCCGCATCGCCTCGAACAGCTTGCGGTTCGAAATCTGCGCCGGCACCTTCCACTGCGCCTGGATCTTTCCCAGTGCCAGCTCCGCCGTCCACACATCGTCTGCCACCACGCCGA
Source organism: Acidobacteriaceae bacterium (assembly GCA_049579805.1). Classification (GTDB taxonomy): domain Bacteria; phylum Acidobacteriota; class Terriglobia; order Terriglobales; family Acidobacteriaceae; genus Palsa-343. The sequence continues at coordinate 19,097 of JBAUOP010000167.1, read as the reverse complement.
TGAAGTCGCCGTCGCGGATCACCTGCGCGCCCGGAATCTTCTCCGCCGCGCTCGTGTCCGCCGACACCGGCGTTGCGTTAAATCCCGTCGGACGCAGCACCTTCCCGAACCGCATCCCCTGTCGGACAATGTCCGACGGATAGCGGTGCCGTCCCGTGACGAAGTCGCGCCCGTTCACCTTCGGCTCCGGCGTCCCCGCAATCTTCCACGCGCTGGCCGGCGTGAGCGGCGGATCTCCCGACACCGTCCGCGTCAGCTTCTCCCCGCGCGTGATTTCGCCATACGTCAGCGACGCGCGCGTCTTCGGATTCGTGACCTTGCCATCCCCCGCCGTCAGCCCCGCCGGATCGCAGCTCCACCGCTGCGCCGCCGTCTCCACCAGCAACTGCCGTGCCGCTGCCGCCATATTTCTCAGTTGCGGACCCATCGTCGGCGTCGTCCGGCTTCCGAAGGTCCCCGCATCCCACGGCACCAGATCCGTATCGCCCATCACCATCGCGATCAAGCTGAACCGCGCCCGCAGCTCCTCCGCCACGCTCTGCGCCAGCGAGGTGCGAATGTTCTGTCCCACTTCCACCTTGCCCGTGTAGACCGTCACCTTCCCATCGGTGTCAATGTGGAGCCATGCGCTGATCGTCTGAGGGATCTCATGTCCGCCAAAATGCCGGCCCGACTCCTGCGCGTCCGCCCCTTTGTCCGACGCGTTCAGACAAACGAGCAGCCCGCCCCCGCACAGCTTCAGAAATGTCCGACGGTCCAGCTCGAAGGCCCGAATGCGGTCCTGCATTCCCTTCAAATCCAGCTCAACATCCAGCTCATGCGTGGGCATGCTCGGCCTCCTTTTTCATCGTGTCCGACGCGCGCGTAATCGCAGCTTTGATCCGCGGATACGTCCCGCACCGGCAGACGTTCCCATCCATCGCCTCCAGCACCTGCGCCTCCGACGGGTGCGGATGTTTCTCCAGCAGCGCCGTCGTAGTCAGAATCATCCCCGACGTGCAGTACGCGCACTGGAACGCGCCTTCCTCCAGAAACGCCTCCTGCACCGCTGAAAGCCTGCCATCCCGTTCCAGGCCCTCAACCGTGGTGATCTGCGCGTCCGACACGGCCGACGCCAGCGTCAGACACGAGCGCGCCGGCTCACCATTCAGCAGCACCGTGCACGCGCCGCACTGCCCTTCGCCGCAGCCGTACTTCGTCCCCGTCAGGCCCAGCCGATTCCGCAGCACCCACAGGAGCGGCTCGCCGTCCGCCGCCTCAGTCCGCCGTTCCTCACCATTTACGTGCAGCACAATCTCCGCCATACGCCTACCTCTTCGCCAGCCAGAATACTCCGGACTAAACCACGCCTGTCACGCGAGGCCGTGTGCCCTGCAACCTGTCACCCGTAACCTGTGACCTGTTACATTGCGGCATGGCTCCGCGATCGCTGAAACACCTCGCCTCTCTGCTCGCCTTCGCCCTCGCCGTCCTGCCCGCCTCCGCCCAGAACGATCCCGCTCTGACCGCAAAGCTGCAAAGCATGATCGACGGCTTCCACGGCAAAGTCTCCCTCTATGCAAAGGACCTCGCCACCGGCCAAACCGTCACCCTCGACGCCGACCAGCCCGTCCCCACCGCCTCCGTCATCAAGCTCACCGTCCTTTACACGGCGCTCCAGCAAATCCGCGCCGGCCGCGTCCACTTCGACGACAAGCTCATCCTCACCAAAAAAGATCAGGTCCCCGGCTCCGGCGTCCTGCTCTTCCTCGACACGCCGCTCACCCTCACCCTCAAAGACGCGCTCACCCTCATGATCGCGGTCAGCGACAATACCGCGACCAACCTCGTCATCGACCACCTCGGCCTCAAAGCCATCGACGACACCATCACCGCGCCGCCGCCCACCGGCCTCGGCCTCCACGACACCTGGCTTTATAAGAAGGTCTACCAGCCCGCCGAAGGCCCCGAGCCCGCCGACCAGCCGCAGTTCGGCCTCGGCAAAACCACCGCCCGCGAGATGGCCTCGGTCATGGAGCGCTTCGTCACCTGTAGCCTCGGCCCCGCGCCGGCGTCCGCTGCCGGTGCCGGCCCAATCCCTTCAGACCAGGATCTTTGCGATGCCGCCATGCACATGCTCAAGGTCCAGCAGGACCGCGAGATGATCCCTCGCTACCTCGAAGCCATCGACACGTCGGAGAAAGACTCCGCCATCGCCGACAAAATCGGCACCCTCGACCACGTCCGCAACGACGTCGGCGCCGTCTACACGAAACACGGGACGATCATCATCTCCGCCTTCACTCACGACAACGCCGACACCAGCTGGACCCCCGACAACCAGGCCGAACTCCTCATCGCCAAAATGGCAAAGGCAATCGTTGACACCTGGACGCCCGGAAGTTAAGCCCGTAGCCGTGGCCTTCTCTAACCGCCATCCGTTAGATTCTCGTTAGCCCCTCGATCATCTCCCGCCACTCCGGCCACCCGCGCACCAGTTCCGCCCCGCTCCCCGACTCATAATCCGCATAATCAAACCCCGGGCTCACCGTGCATCCCAGCAGCGCAAATTTGCCGCCCTCCACCAGGCGCGATCCCTGCCACACCCCCTGCGGCACCACCGTCTGTACCCACTGCCCTTCCACCAGATCCTGCCCCAGCACCACCCGTTCGCCCGTCCCATCGACAGATAATCGCAACATTTCCACCGCATCGCCCAGATAAAAATGGAAGACCTCGTCGGAAGCCAGCCGATGCATCTCCGAAAAATGTCCTGGCTCCAAAAGGTAGTAGATCGCCGTCCCCGCGGCCCGCGATCCCGAGTACCGCGCCGGCAGCGCCCCGGCCACAATCCGCTCCTCCGTCCGCCACGTCTCTGCGAACCACCCACCCTCTCGCGGATGCGGCTCCAGCCCCAGCAGCTCCTTCAGCGCCGCCGCCGTCATTTCCATCGCCATCGAATCGTCCCCTTTCCTCGCGTTCCCGATCCGGCCGCCGAGCCGGCACAGTCCCCCGTCAAACTCTAAACTCTAGACTCTCGTTCCCCGTTTCATTCCGGGAACTTCGGACCTCACCCGGTTGTCTACCCCCCACAGAGATCGCCCGAGCACAACCCGCTCGGCCTTCTTACCGCCCCGCTCTCTCCTGCCGGTCTGCGCAGCGTTCCTGAACGCTGATCGCCGATCGCTGTTCAGGAGGAGCCCCATGTTCGAACAAAGCCTCGTCGAGTCCACCGGCCGCATCCGCACTCGCAGCCGTCGCTATGCCGTGCCGTCCTTCCTGCTGGAAACGGCGCTCGTCACCACCCTTGTCCTTCTCCCCTACCTGTACCCTGCCGCCCTGCCTCGCAACTCCCTCACCACGCCGCTCATCGCTCCGCCTCCGCCGCCGGCCGCTCCCGCTCCGGAGCCCACTACCGCGCCCGCAGCACGCCCCCAGACCCTCAACGTCTACGCGCCCTCGCGCATTCCCAATTCCATCCAACCTATCGTCGACGCTCCTCCCGGACCCATCGTCCCCGGCACCGCCTTCCTCGGAGTCCCCGGCCTGTCCGCCGCGCCGCTCTTCCCCGCCGCACCGCCGCCTGCCCCACCCGCACGGGCCGCCAAACCCGCCGGCCCGCTTCGCATCTCCGCCGGCGTTGCCCAGGGACAGCTCATCGTTCCCATCCAGCCGCGCTATCCGGCCATCGCACAGCAGGCCCGCGTCCAGGGCACGGTCGTCGTCTCCGCCCTCATCGGAACCGACGGCCGCATCGCCAGCCTCCACGTCCTCAGCGGACCCGCGCTGCTTGTCCCCGCCGCCACTGAGGCGATCCAACGGGCGCGCTACCGGCCCTGGACCCTCAACGGTCAGCCTGTCGAGGTTGAAACCACCATCAATGCCGTCTTCTCGCTCGGCAGCAACTGAGTCTGGCAACGGTCCGGAGTGTATTCCCCATCACTCCGGACTGCCGTTTTGTTGCGATACGATGAAATCCGTGCAGGTCCTCGTCTACTCCGCCTCCTGGTGCCGCGATTGCCGTGAAGCCAAGCGCTTCCTCGAGAGCCACAACATCCCCTACACCGAAATCGACATTGAGGACACCCCCGACGCGGCCGCCGAAGTCTTTGCCCACGTCGGCAAGTACGCCATCCCCCAGTTCGTCATCGACGGCGAATGGGTCCAGCCCTACCGCCCCGGCCGCGGCTTCCTCTACGCCGAAATGGCGCAGCGTTTCGGCTGTTCCTGAACGCTGATCGCTGTCGCAGTCCGGAACTAATCCCCCGGTCCCTGCGTATCCTTCACTGCGTCCCTGGGAGACGTCTGCCGAACCCGCATTCCACCCGGCGCCGCAGGACATCGCCCGTTCCGGTGCCGTACCATAACCCGTTCCGCTCGCGCCGATCCCATCGCCCCTTGAGGAGGTTTGCATGTTCCGTTCTCGCGTCATTCCGTGGCTCACCCTCGCCGCTGTCGCCGCCTGTCTGCCCGCCGCGGCTCTCGCCGCCGACGGCACCTTTGACAAGACCCTGCACGTCAATGGACAGGTCATGCTCACCATCGCCACCGGCTCCGGCTACGTGCACGTTTCTCCCGGTTCCTCGAGCGAAGTCCACATCATCGGCCACGTCCACGCCAACGGCTGGGGCTTTGGTGACTCCGCCGACGACCGCGTTCACCAGGTGGTCGCCAATCCCCCTATCGATCAGGCCGGCAACATCGTCACCATCGGCCGCCATCAGGACTGGATCCGCAACGTCTCCATCGACTACGACATTACCGCCCCCAAGGGCACGCAGCTCGAAGCCAGCTCCGGCTCCGGCGACCTTCGCCTCCAGGATATCGGCGGACCTCTCAAGGCCAATACCGGCTCCGGCGACATTGAGGCCAGCGGCTTCACGGGACGCGTCGAGCTCCAGACGGGCTCCGGCGAAATCCGCGCCGGCCTGCAGTCTTCCAACGACGTAAAGGCCACCACCGGCAGCGGCGGCATCCATCTCCAGGGCGTCGACGGCCCGCTCTTCGCGGAGACCGGCTCCGGCGACATTGAAATCGGCGGCCATCCCAACGCGCCCTGGAAGCTCGAAACCGGCTCCGGCGATATCACCCTGAATACCGGCAACTCCCGCTTCACCCTCGATGCCAGCACCGGCTCCGGCTCCGTGCACAGCGATCCACCCATCACTACCCATGGCAGCCTCGAACGCCATCATGTCATGGGCGACATCAACGGCGGAGGCCCCACGGTCCGCATCGAAACCGGCTCCGGCGATATCCGCATCCACTAGGAAAAAATCCCCGGTTAAAAAAACCGCGGGTGCCCCACCCTCATGCGCCTTTTGTTGGCGCATAGGGTGGGAAGCCCTGCACCCCGGAAAGAGTCTTTCCCCCCAACTCCCTCGTCCCATAACGTGCGATCCCGCATCGCCGGAAGTCGAGGACTCCCATGTCCAGGTTATTCCGTTTCTCCCTGTTTCTCACCATCCTCCTCTGCGCCCCACCCCTGCTCTTCGCTCAGGCTACGCCGCCACCGCTCGCGCCCATCCCTGCACCCATCCACACCGCGCAGAAAATCTTCATCGCCAACGCCGGTATGGACGCCTTCTCCCTGCAGGCCTTCCAGGAACTCGGCCTCCGCGATACCAACAGCTACGATTCCCTTTACGCCACCGTCCAAAGCTGGAAAACCTATCAGCTCGTCAGCTCTCCCGCCGACGCCGACCTGGTCCTCGAGGTCCGCTGCAGCGCGCCCCTGATCGGCAATCACGATGGCTGGAAGTTCCAGCGCATCCTCGCGAACACCACCTGGCAGTTCCAGTACGAGATCACCATCTACGACGCCAAAACTCACTTCCTTCTCTGGACCCTCACCGAGCCCGTCCGCCCCGCCAATCTCAAGGGCACCTGGCGCAAAAACCTTGCGGACGCCGACGCCGCGCTCGCCGGCCAGCTTCAGACACTCCTCGTCCCACCCCCGCCACCCGCCAATCCGTAGCTGAACGGGAAAAATCAGCAGACTGCGCCACGCCATCGCCTGGACGGCTAGTCCCTGTATCATGGCCCCCATATCGAAATTCCAATGGAGCCCTGATGCCCTCACCTCTTCGCCGGCTCGTTCCTCTCGCGCTCGCCGCGCTCTGCCTGGCGCCCCTCGCCTCCGCGCAGTCCAGCTCGCCCATCACCCTGACCGTCGACGCCACTCACTCCCCCGAGCACATCCTCCACGTCCGCGAAGTCCTCCCCGTCCAGTCCGGCCCGCTCACCCTCTATTACCCGAAGTGGATCCCCGGTGAGCACGCAGCCGACGGCCCCATCGGCGCTCTTGCCGGCCTGCATTTCACTGCCGAGGGTAAAGAGATTCCCTGGCAGCGCGACCTCCTCGACGTCTACACCTTTCACGTCGATGTCCCCGCGGGCGTCACCCACCTCGACGCCGCCTACGACTCCATCGAGCCGGAAGGCTACTCCGCCAGCGACAAGCTCATGGTCCTCGAGTGGAACGAAGTCACCCTCTACCCCGCCGGCACGCCCTCGCGCGACCTCACTTATGACGCCACGCTGATCCTCCCCGACGGCTGGAAGTACGGCACCTCGCTCCCCGTCGCCCACGATGAAGGCAATCGCATCGCGTTCAAGCCCATTTCCTTTAACCTCCTGGTCGACTCGCCCGTCATCAGCGGTCAGTACTACCGCGTCATCGATCTCACCCCGCCCGGTGAGCCCATCCACCACGAGCTCGACCTCGCCGCCGACAGCGAAGAAGCTCTCGCCATTCCGCCCGCCATCGTGCAGGGCCTCACCAACGTCGTCGCCGAGTCCGGCGTCCTCTTCGGTACCCGCCACTATCGCGACTACCACTTCCTCCTCGCTCTCAGCGACCACGTCGCCCACTTCGGTCTCGAGCACCACGAGTCCAACGACAGCCGCCTACCTGAGCGCGTTTTCCTTGAGCCCGGTGGCGCCTTCATGGTTGGCAGCCTGCTCCCCCACGAGTTCGTCCACTCCTGGAACGGCAAATTCCGCCGCCCCGCCGACCTCACCACCCCCGACTTCGAAAAGCCCATGGAGACGGATCTGCTCTGGGTTTATGAAGGCCTCACCGACTACCTCGGCCCCATGCTCGCCGCCCGCAGCGGCCTCTGGACGCCCGAGCAGTACCACAATTACCTCGCCAGCATCGCCGCCTCGCTCGGCCCCGGCCGTCCTGGACGCACCTGGCGTCCTCTGCAGGACACCGCCACCGGCGAGCCCATGGGCGGCGGCGGCATGCGCGGCTGGATGAACTGGCGTCGCGGCGTCGACTACTACGATGAAGGCGACCTCATGTGGCTCCAGGTCGCCACTGTCATTCACCAGGTCACCCATGGCCAGAAGTCCATCGACGATTTCTGCCACCTCTTCCACGGCGGCCCCAACAACGGCCCCGAGACAAAGACGTATACCTTCGATCAACTCGTCTCCGCTCTCAACCAGGTCGCTCCCTATGACTGGGCCGGCTTCTTCCACCAGCACCTGGACTCAAAAACGCCCGAAGCCCCCACCGACGGCATTGAGAACGGTGGATGGAAACTCACCTGGAATGCCGAGCCGCTCCAACTGCCGGGCCGCCGCGGCCGTGCTGGCGATATCTACACCGTCGGCCTGCAACTTGGGGAAGAAGGTCAGGTCGCGGACTCCATCGTCGGCGGACCCGCCTACAACGCCGGTATCACCTCCGGGATGAAGGTTATCGGAGTCGACGGCCGCCTCTACACCCACGACCTCCTCGAAGACGCCGTCAAGGCATCGAAGGACTCTTCCGAGCCCATCGTCCTCACCTATGTCGCCGACGACTACATCCACACCGCCAATGTGGACTATCACGGCGGCGAGCGCTACCCCCACCTAACCCGCAACGGCGAACCCGACTACCTCGACGAACTGATCCGCGCCCACCGCGCGAATCCGTAGGAGAAATCAAGGTCGGAAGCTGGCTGCCCCATTCAATGCGTCTGCAGTTGGGCACATTGAGTGGGAAGCCCGACTCTGGGTGCCCCTTCTGGTCGTGCCCGCAGTTAGCGCGGCCAGAATGGAGATGGGAACCTGCACCCTATCCCTTATCAACGCCCCATACGTACGCTTCCGGCTGCGGCAGTCCCAGATGCGCCAGCACCCGGCATACGAACTGCTTCGCCATCTCCTCGGAATCCACCGGCCGGTTGTAGAACGCCGGAATCATGGGAAAGATAGTCGCCCCCGCCTCGGCCGCCAGCCCCATATTGCGAATGTGAATCCGGTTGAACGGCGTCTCCCGCAGACACAGGATCAGCGGCCGCCGCTCCTTCAGGCACACATCCGCCGCCCGCTGGATCAGGTTGTTCGCCAACCCGTTCGCAATCCCCGCCAGCGTCCCCATGCTGCACGGCAGTACGATCATTCCCTGCGACGGATAGCTCCCGCTCGCAATCGACGCCCCGATATCGTTCTCGCTGTGCTGCGTGATCTTCGCCGAGGCGTGCCCCAGCAGCTTCTCCACCAGGCCCGTTCTCCCGGAAATCTCCAGCTCCTCCGCCAGCACCCGAAGCGAGTTCTCCGAAGCGACGAAATGCACCCGCCCCACGCGCTCGTCGGCCTCAAGAGCCCGTAGCAGCGCGCGCCCAAACGCGACGCCGCTCGCGCCCGTCAGCGCCACCGTCAAATTCCAGGCGTCCGTCATGCGTCCGGCTCGTGGCTCCCGCTGGAGCCCAGCACCCGGCCAAAAATCGCGTCTACATTCCCCAGCTGCCGTTGCAGGTCAAAGGTCTGCTTCAGCTTCTTGTGGCTGATCCTGCTCGTAATCGCAGCATCGGCCGCTACCAGCTCGCGAAACACCAGGTCGTTCTGCCACGCGTTCATCGCGTGCCCCTGCACCAGCCGGTACGCCTCCTCGCGCTGCATGCCCGCCTCTGCCAGATCCAGCAACAGTTGTCCGCTGAAGATCAGGCCGCCCGTTGAGTCCAGATTCTTCTGCATCCGCGCCGGATACACCCGCAGCTTCTCGATCAGATCCGACGTCTTCACCAGCAAATAGTCCGTCAGAATCGTCGAGTCCGGCAGGATCACCCGCTCCACCGACGAGTGCGAAATGTCCCGCTCGTGCCACAGCGCCACATTTTCGAGTGCCGCCTGACTGTTCGCCCGCACCACCCGCGCCAGCCCGCAAATCTGCTCCGCGGTAATCGGATTGCGCTTGTGCGGCATCGCCGATGAGCCTTTCTGCTTCTCCGAGAAGTACTCCTCCACTTCTCGCACTTCCGTCCGCTGCAAGTGCCGCACCTCGGTGGCAATCTTGTCCAGCGTCGCCGTCATCACCGCCAGCGTCGCCACATAAAACGCATGCCGGTCGCGCTGGATCACCTGCGTTGCCACCGGCGCCGGCTCGAGGCCCAGCCGCGCGCAGATCCGCTCCTCGTGTTCCGGGCCGATGTGTCCAAACGTCCCCACCGCACCCGACAGCTTGCCGATCCGCATCTGCTCCGCCGCCGCCTCAAAGCGACCCTGGTTCCTCCGCATCTCCGCGTACCAGTTCAGCAGCTTCAGCCCAAAGGTCGTCGGCTCCGCATGCATGCCGTGCGTGCGCCCCACCATCGGCGTGTTCCGGAACTCCAGCGCCCGCGCCCGCAGCACATTCATCAGCCGGTCGATGTCTTCCTGCACGATCGCTGAAGCCGCCTTCACTTGCAGCGCCTGCGCCGTGTCCACCACGTCGTTCGAGGTCAGCCCGTAGTGCAGCCAGCGCGCCTCCGGCCCCACCTTTTCCGCCACCGCCGTCGTAAACGCGATCACGTCGTGCTTTACTTCGGCTTCGATCGCGTGGATCCGTTCCAGATCGAATCCTCCCCGCTCCCGGATCGCCCGCGCCGCCTCGCGCGGCACGATGCCGTCCTCGGCCAGCACCTCGCTGGCCACCGTTTCCACCTCCAGCCACGCGCGGAACCGGCTTTCCTCGCTCCAGATGCGCCCCATCGCGGGCCGTGTATAACGCGGGATCAATGCAGAAGTCCCTCCGAAGAACTCCTCATTCTACCGTTGGACCCGGCCTCTGCGAGCGCCATGCCACCGCGGATCACCGACCCGCTATCGCAACGCTCCCGCCGTTGAACAGGAAACCGACTTCGAATGGTCGCGCAGCTCGGCCACCGGCACGCTCCAGGTGTGGAACCCTATCTGTTGAATGGCGGCGACAATCGCATCGTCCGTACCAATGCTGCCCAATGGCGGATTGACGAGATTCACGCGCCCCGTCCCGTCCACCGTCTGTCGAAAGCCGATGCGGAAATCCAGCATCAGCTCACGATGCGAGCCCTTTCCGCGACTCTGGAAAACAAACGCGAATCCCTGCGAGTGCGTTGGCGTGGTGAAGTCGATCAGGTACAGCGAGTCGCGCCCGGAGACAGAGCCCAGATCGAGCGCATACGGTTGGTCCTGAGACACATCGAACCAGTCTCCATCGGCGGTGGCAACGCAGTGCCCCGCTTCGAGAAGGACATCGGGAGGCGGCGCGCTGTTTTGAGCCTCAACGGACGCGCCGAGGCACGCGAGAACACAGAGAACGAGGAATCTCACTAAAAATCTCCACGGGCCCCAGGATCACAGTGCAGTTTTCCTGACTATGATGATATGGAAATGAATGGTAACAGCGACCCCAGGGAGGATTATGCCCGACATTGTGACGATTGCCAGCTTTACCGAGCCCCTCGAAGCCGAAATGGCCAAACTCCGCCTCGAATCCGCAGGCCTTGAGGTCTTTCTCTCCGGAGAAAATGCCCGCATCATGGAGCCCGGCCTTGGTCCCCTCCAGTTGCAGGTCCGCTCCGAAGATGAGGCCGACGCCCGCGCCATCCTTGCCGATCCCGGCGCGCCGGAGGGCGCCGAGGATGCTCAAATGTCGTAGCACGATATATCGTGGTACGATAGACGCATGATTTTCAGCGAGAATCCCGGTGTCGCTTCCATCGCCACCAATGGACATACACTGCACGCGGTCAAAGAACCTGCCCTGCTCACTCGTGCCCAGATGCGCCGTCTGGCGGAATTTCGTTTTCAGCTAAGAAAATTCCTCCACTTCAGCAGTCTGGCCGCCGCGGATGCCGGCATTCGCGCCCAGCAGTATCAGCTTTTGCAGTGCGTTTGGGGCATGCCCGAGGAGCTCGATCCCACCATCGCCAACGTGGCCGCGCGCATGCTTCTCAAGCACAACAGCGCTGTCGAGCTGGTGGATCGCACCATTGAGCAGGGCCTGCTCCGCCGCTGCCCTGACCCGACCGACCATCGCCGCATCCTGCTCCGCATGACGCCTCTCGGCGAAAAGCTCCTCGGCTCGCTCGCCGCCTGGCACCTGCGCGAACTCGAGGAAACCGGACCGGAGTTGATCCGCTCCCTGCGCCGCGTCCTGCTCACGCCGCAGCAACCGGCCAACGGCGCCAACGGCCATCAGGAGAAGGAAAAGCCAACCCTGCGCCGCGCGTAGCGGCTGGCGGTTGGCAACTCTCGACAGGCTGCGGATCTCTCTATGCTCTCCGTGTCCTCTGCGGTGAAGGCTACCCGGCTACAGGCTACCGGCTGTTTCTAAAACCACAGCTGATTGCGCCCGCCGCCGCTCGCCGCCACCTTCAGGTCCGCCTCTTTCTCGGTGAAGTCCGGACCCAACCGGTCGTCCTGGTGCTCCGTCTCTCCGTAAGCCTCCCGCGTCACTTCCAGCACGCCTCGGAAGACCGCCACCCCAACGATAGCTAACGCCAAAATCATCGAGAGGGCTGCAGACAGCCGCAGCTCCGGCCAGGGACCGTTGTGCAGGAGTTGTCTCCCCAGAAACGCGCAGGCGAATTGACCAATCGCCGCCGGCGCCGCAAAACGCACCGCCAGCACACTCGCCGGCAGCACCGAGAAGGCAATCAGCACCAGCCCCGGCTGCTGCCACACGGCCCCATGCCATGCGCTGCGGCCATACCCCGCCAGCAGCAGCATGCCGTAGCCGCAGTCGATCCCGGCCAGACAGATCTGCAGCGCCCGCAGTGCCATACTGCCCTTCCTTTGGGAAAAGCGCCGCATTTTACGCGGCCTTGCCGCGTGCGGCGCCTTTCCAGCGGAAGAAAACGGAGGACAGTCATCCCCGCTTCCCGTCCATTCCCATTTTGGAATGCCTTCATCAACCCGGCCCTCCAACCAAAGTTGTACCCAAAATGCAATCTTTGTCCCGAGGCGCAACCCTCCCGATACGCCTATTCTGTGTTTGCAAACTGAGATAACCTCCCGAATCCCCGGACGCACGGAAAAAGCGTCCGGGGATCTTTTTGTCAATCAGCAGAACGCCCGGGTGCCCCATCCTTGTCGCCTCGCGCTTTTCGAGGCGACAGGGTGGAAGCTGAATCACCGGTAGGTGACGACCAGGGACGTCGACTTTGGTTCGCCCGCGAGCACGGATCAACCCAGTCGGAATGCATCTGGCTGACAACCGCCTGTCCGCTGCCTTTTCAGTTCGCCGCCTGCTCCTGCTGCGGCTGCGGAATCGGTGCGATGATTCCCATCTGCTCATAGATGGGCCGCATCTCCCGCCGGATCGCCGGCAGCCGGGTCCAGAACCAGATTCCCCCCGCGATGCAGCACGACCCCGTGAACATCACCGTCCGCGGCGCGCCAATCCAGTGCGCCATCGAGCCGGCCAGCAGGCTCCCCCATGGCGCCATCCCCACAAACGCCGCCGTGTAGTAGCTCATCACCCGTCCACGCTTGTCTTCCGGCACCAGCGTCTGGATGATCGTGTTGCTCGCCGTCATCCCCTGCAACATGCCGAACCCGGTAAACAGCATCAGCACCAGCGAGAGCGCAAGCCAGCGCGAAAACCCAAACGCCACCAGCCCCGCGCCAAACACCACCGCCGAAATGGGGATCATCCGCGTCAGTCCCCGCACACTCCGCCGCAGCACCAGCGTGAACGCCGAAATCAGCGCCCCCGCGCCCGCCGCGCCCATCAGAAAGCCCAGCGTGTGCGCTCCGCCATGCAGCACCTGCGCCGCAAAAATCGGCATCAGCACCATGTATGGCATCCCCATCAGGCTTACCAGCGCGAACAGCGTCAGAATCGTCCGCACCGGCACAAACGTCGATACGTACGACCACCCCTCGTGCAGCTGGTGGAACATCCCAGCCGCCGCCCGCCGCACCGCCGCCACATGCACTCGCATCATCAGCAACGAGACGATCACCGCGATATAGCTGATGCCGTCGATCAGAAAGCAATATCCTTCGCTGCTCGCCGCAATTACCAGCCCGGCCAGCGACGGCCCCACCAACCGCGCCACGTTCACCATCGATGAGTTGATCGCGATCGCATTCGACAGGTCGCTGCGGTCCTCGACCATCTGCACCATGAACGCCTGCCGTCCCGGCATGTCGAAGGCGTTAATCAGCCCCTGAAACACGCTCAGCGCCAGAATCTCCGCAATCGTGATCCGGTGGCTCAGCGTCAGCCACGCCAGCAGCAGCGACTGCACCATGGCCAGCGTCTGCGTCCACAGCAGCACCTGCCGCCGGTTCGCCCGATCCACCACCACCCCGGCAAACGGCGCGAGCGCGAAGGTCGGAATCTGTCCGGCGAAGCTCACCGTTCCCAGCAGGAGCGCCGAGTGCGTCAGCCGGTACACCAGCCAGGCGGTGGCGATCCGCGTCATCCATGTACCGACGAGCGAAATCGTCTGGCCTCCGAAGAACAGCCGGAAATTCCGGTGCCGCAGCGCCCGCCACGCGTGCGAGTAGCCGCTTGCCTCCGCCGGCCCTTTCATCGGTTGTCCTGGGTCTGCCGCCATCCTGATCCGTGTGCCCTGTGCTCCAGGCTCCGAGAGCTTCCGGCTCCGAGCTCCTGGCCGCTACGCGCTAAGGTTCTTCCTCAGAAACTCCAGCGACCGTTCCCGCGCCAGCTTTGCCGCCTCCGCGTTGTAGCTCGCGCGATCGCTGGTGTTGAAGCCGTGCCCTGCTCCCGCGTACCAGTAAATCGGCACCTCGGGATGCGCCGCCGCCACCCTGTCGTCGATCTCATCTTTGGGAATGTGCGTATCTTCCTGGCCAAAATGCAGCATCACCGGCGCGTGCAGGTCTTCCCCGGCATACTTCGGAATCTGGCTCCCGTAATACCCCACGGCAGCGTCGGGATCGAGTCGCGTCGCCGCCAGCCACGCCATCGATCCGCCCAGGCAGTAGCCGATCACCCCTGCCTTCTTCCCCGTCTCCCGGCGAACGTACTCGAGCGCCGCCGCCACATCCATCACCCGATCGTCCGGGTTGCCCTTCTGGATCAGCCCCATCGCCTTCTGCATTGTCTCCTGCTCATAACCCAGTTCCACCTCACGCTCCACGCGATCGAAGAGCGCCGGCGCCACGGCCAAAAATCCATCCGCCGCCCACTCGTCCGTCACTTCTCGAATATGGTGGTTCACGCCGAACGCCTCCTGCACCACCACCAGCCCGGCGACCGGCGTCCCCTTCGGCCGCGCCACATACGCATCCAGTTCGAAACCATCCGCCGCCCGCAGCTTCACATGCTCGCCCATTGGCAATCCTCTCTGTTGCAAAATTTCCCAGGAACTTCTCGTTGGATGCAGCCGTCGCGCCCCGCGCTTCGCTACTGCGGCTGCCCGGCAGCGTCCCGCCGAATCGCCCAGTAGCTGTTCCGCGCCACCACCTGCGCCCCATAGTCCTGCGTCAGCTTCACCTCGATCGTGTGCAGTCCCGGCGTCAGGTCGGTGGGATGAAAGCTCAAAATGTACCGGTTGCGCGCGTGGCTCGCCACTTCCGCCACCCGGTTCTCAAATCCCTTCTCCTTTGTGAACGGATCGTATTCGCCGCCGCTCAGCGCTGCCAGCGTCTTCGGCGTATTCCGCCGCATGGCATTCATGGTCATCATCAGCGGCGCCTGGAGATTCAGCTCGCCGTCGCCCACGGCGGGTTCGCCGCGGGCCCAATTGATCATCTCCGACTTCGACGGCGAAAACACCAGGCTCAGCACCAGCGTGTTGCTCGTCCCAATTCGCTCCACCAGCTCCGGAATGTTGAAGTGCCGGCTCCCGTGATCGCGCGACTCGCTGATCAGCAGCAACACCCTGCGATGATCCGGCGGTTGCTGCTCCAGCAGATTGACCGAGTAGCCCACCGCATCCAGAATCGCCGCACCGCCATTCCCCGCCGGCATGTTGCGCAGGTCGTGCGTGACCGCATCGAGATTATCTGTGAACGGTTCCACCCACGTGGGATTCGAGTCGAACGCCACCAGAGCCACCTGCCCATGCCCATCGCCCGTGAACAACTGCAGCAACGGCCCCAGCTTGCCGATCTTGTCGAACTCCAGCGGCGCGTCGCGGCCACGCTCCACGCACACCACCAGCGACACCGGCTGCGTGTCCAGGTCATCGTCCACCTGCACCTTTTGTGCCACGCCGTTATCCAGAACCTCGAAATCCTTCGCCTTCAGCCCGTAAACGACATCGCCATCCGGCTTCTCCACCAGAGTCGGCACAAGGACCACGCTCGTGCTCACGCGGAACGTGGGCAGATACAGATTGGGATCCCGCGGATCAACCGGCGGCAGCGTTGTCGGCTGTGGCACAGCAGACGGTTGAGGCTGCGTCTGCGCCGGCTCTCCCGGAAACGGCTGCTGCGCGTGGCTCGCCGGCCCAGCCACAACCATCCCTCCAACCACGACCACGAAACCCGCAGAAATCCAGCGTCCCGCCATATGTCTCATTACAACAGACAGCCCGCAAGGCCGCGAGATTACGGACCGCTCACGGCTCCATCAACTAAGGCCCGTCGCTCCTGGCCGAAACGGCGCATACGGATTCGCCGACGGCAGCTCCGCTCTCCTTCGCGTCTCGATCGCCGCCCGCTCCGCAAAAAACGCCGGCGTTGGCTGGTAGTCATAGTCGAACGGCAGCGGCCGCTCCGGACGCCCATCCGCTCGTCCATGCTTCCCGTAATTCAGCCACGTATAGCGGTCCGTGATGCCCCACGTCAGCGCCGCATTCACATTCGGCTCCGCCAGCATCATCGTCAGATAATCCCGATACACCGCAGCCACCGCCGCATCCCGCGCCTCCACGGCTTCCGGGAGATTGCGATCGTTTACGTCCATCTCCGTAATGAACACCTGCAGCCCCATCGCCGCCAGCTCGCGCACAAAGTGGATCAGTCCCGCGCCGGGCAGCGGATCGCCCGCCGTCAGATGGCTCTGCACGCCTACCGCGTCAATGGGAACGCCCCGCGCACGCAGCCGCCGCACCAGCATCAGCACCTGCCCGCGCTTGTCGATCTGCTTCTGCGTGTCCAGCTCGATCCCGTAATCGTTGTAGGTCAGCAGCGCATGCGGATCGGCTTCCCGCGCCGTGCGAAACGCCAGCTCGATATACCCCGGCCCAATCAGCTTCAGCCACGGCGAATCCCGCAGCCCGTCCGCGCGCCCGCTGTTCACGTCCACGGCCTCGTTCACCACGTCCCACGACTGGAGTCTCCCCGCATAGCGTCCCGCCACGGTTGCAATATGCTGGGTCAGATAGTGGACCGCATTCTCGCGATTCACGGTCGCCGCAAACCAGGCCGGCAGCGCTTCGTGCCAGCACAGATTGTGGCCGCGCACGCGCTGATCGTGGGTCAGTGCAAACACCATCACGTCATCCGCGCCGCGAAAATCGAACTTATCCGGAGACGGCCGCAGCGCCGCCCACTTCAGAGCGTTCTCCGGCACCACGATGTTCGCCTGCTCCGCCACCGTCTTCGCATACGCCGACTCGCCGT
Organism: Acidobacteriaceae bacterium; assembly: GCA_049579805.1. GTDB lineage: Bacteria > Acidobacteriota > Terriglobia > Terriglobales > Acidobacteriaceae > Palsa-343. The sequence goes on along the minus strand of JBAUOP010000167.1, from coordinate 2,336 downwards.
CCAGCTTCTCCGGACTCACAGCGCAGCCCACCAACAGCCCGTGCGCTGCAGCCGCTGCCCGCAGCGACCTTGGCCCGTTTACATCCGTCAGCTCCGGCGCCTGCCCGCGCGTTCCCGGACCCGGCTTCGCTCGCCGAGACGTTGGCCCTCGGCCGCACCCGAGCGGCCACACCACCGCCGCGCCCCCAACCGCCATCGCCGCAGCCGCATCTTTCAGGAACTCCCGGCGCGTCCTCCGCTGTCTCTCGTTCATGACTCGTCTGCTCCGGACCCGGGGCTGCCGCCTGCGTGCTTCCACGTGTCCATCTTGTCCGTCCAGCCCAGAAAGCGCAGCAGATTGCCCTTCTCCCGCCACGCAAACCCGATCACGTCGCGCGCGCGCAGTTCCTCGGCCTTCATGCCCGAGTAGGTTTCAATGCGCCACTTCAGATATTCGCTGCGCCACGGCCGCAGACGATGGCCGGTAGTCGCATTCCACAGGAAACGCAAAGCGCCCAGCACGACGGCCGTTCCTCTCTCGATAGTTCTGGCCTGAGTATAAGCGGCTGCGGATCGACGGGTCCGCCTTACGGCTGGTCGATGCAGATCTGCTCGGCGACCGGATCCGCCCCGCTTCCCCGCCAATTCACCGCTAACGTTCGATCCCCGAGGTCCTTAACGTTGAAGTTGGAATAGCCCTTGCCTCCACCCGCCGGCAGACCCAGCCTTGCCTGAATCGCCGATCGCGTCATGCCTGGAGAAACGCCGGCGACCGGATCGCCACTGCTCCCGGAAAAGCCGCCCGCTCTGGACTGCAGGAAGCAGACAGCGGAGACCGTCTCCCGACCGCTCGCGCCGGCGATCGCCAGATAGAGGCCGCGCTTGCGATAGTTCCGGTCGATGAAGTTCCCGTCGCGAGACCAGTCATCCGCGGGACCCAGGTACTTCCGCGCCTGGGCAGCCGAAGCGCCCACCAGTTGCCGAAGCTGCAGATCGACGGGCGCATCTGCGGAAGCGCTGACCGCGCTCGGCGCAGATGCTGCCGGCGCTGTCGATCCGGCGCCTAACCCGCTGGTCGAGGGCGCCGGGCGATTCGGCCGCGCAGATTTCGACCCGGAAAATTCCGCCACAGCCCAGACGACGCCGACCACAACTAAGGCTGCAATCGCGAAGCGCCATTTGTGCTTGCGGGGTCGCGCAGGCGCCGCTGCAGGCGCGGCAGGGCGTCCAGCGGCTGCATCCTGATGCTGCCTGAGTTCTCGCACCAGTTCGTTGAGTCCCGCTCGATAATCCTTGCGAAAGTCGATGTATTGCAAACGGCACACACGGATCGGCACTTCACAGTCCTGGAGCATGAGCGGAAGAATGGTTTTGTTGGTGCGTAGCGCGACGCCGATCTCATCCAGAACATTCGGAGAAGCGGCCGAGCGCGGCGAAAGGACCAGCAGCATTTGCCGGCAGGAGTTCAGTGCCTGCTCGACGTCGCAGTCCCACTGGGCGCCTGGCTCAATGTCCAGTTTGTCCATCCAGACCGCAGCTCCGGCCGACTTCAGATCGCTGGCCAGCCGCTGGGCAAATTCCAAATCTTCGTGGGAGTAGCTGACGAATGCCGCGTTGCCGTCCATTGGCCCTCCTGTGGCCCGAGTATAAGCGGCTGGCTATTCCGGGAGTCAGCCTCCCGTTGCAGTCCCCAGTTGCCAGTTACCAGTCCCCGGTTCCCGTGCCGTGGGGTACCCCCCTGGTTGGGAGAGGGTGGTTTTGTTGCTGGGAAAGGGGTTGGAGGGTAATAGGTTTGGGGTATTACCTTCAGGAGCGGGGTGCAGGGTACAGGGTACAGAAAAGCCGACTCGGTGGAGGCGTTGGGGTCGATGTAGCCGTTGAGCATGGGGTCGTTGTCGGGGAACTGTTCGGGGAGGGGATTGGGACGGGGTTGGGGTTCGGGCAAAGACTCCACCAGGGAGGGCACAGAGGGATCCTGGCTGTACTCGGAAGGACGGTCTGGACGGGGGCGGGCGCGGTTGTATTTGCGGGGGTTGGCGAGGTAGACGGTGTCGCAGGAGATGCAGCGGGAGTCGGAGGCGGGTCCCTGGCAGCCGGGCCGGTTGAACTTGCAGTAGGGGTTGACGACGGGCTGCAGGTGCGGGTGCATAGCGGGGATTCCCTGGAGTCTGCGGATTTCGGCGCAGATGTTGCAGTTCCTGTGGGTCTCGGGCTCGAAGGGCGAGATGGGCGTGGGTTTGGACTGGTTGGGGGCGGCGTGGATGATGTCCCAGGGCGTGGCTTCGGGCGAGGGTGGCTGCCAGTGGGCGCTGGGGGCGGGGAGATCGCCGTCACCGGAGATGAGTCCTTCGTAGTCG
>JBAUOP010000166.1:0-3171 GCA_049579805.1 Acidobacteriaceae bacterium | reverse complement strand
GAATCGCTACGTTGCCCTGCAACTGGCAAAGACGGCGAAGGCAAAACAGCCGCTCTCGCCGTATCAGAAGCCATGCAAACACATGGCCGAGGCAATCGTGGTAGATGGTACAGAGCGTGGGCATATCGCCAAGATATGCGCGGAACCGAGTTGCACGGTCCATTTCGCAGACCGTAGCGCCCCCGACCCGGCACAGTTGGCAAAGGAGCGAGAACAACGCCGCAAGGAACTTGAGAAACAAAAACTCGAAACCACCGTGCGGCACCGCACTTTGGCCGAAGTGCTCAAGAAAGTTAGCTCACCGCTTGAGCGTGCAGACCTTGTGATGGTAGCGAATGCCATGCTCGACAGAACCGAGCCATTGCGTCGCGAGACTCTGGCACGGCGGCACAAGATGGTCGATGGCACGGTCAGCGAAGTGACTTACCCGCAGGTGCAAAAAGGTCTCGCACGGCTCTTACGACAACTGGACGAGAGCGGCCTGTCTAAACTCATTGTCGAGATTGTCTTGCTCGGCAATGTGGAGTCAGTCACGCAGGATGAAACGGATGCACTCACCGCCGCAGCCAAGCGGCATCGTGTGGATGCTGCCAAGGTCCGTCAGGCCGTCACAGCCGAGTTTGCCGCGAAGCAAGCGAAGGCAACAGCGAAGCAAAAGAAGATGGTATCCACGAAAGGATCGAAGGCCGCAAAAGCCGCATAAACACTGCGTTTCTCTTTGGGCGTCTGGCACCCGCTGGACGCCTTTTTCTTGCTCCGCAAACGCCCGTCGATTCCCACCCTTTATCAGTTCTCCTGCTGCGCAGGAGGCCGTCTCTATCCCACCCCGACGGGCTGGCGCGGCCTGGGCCGCGCATTATGCTACCTGCCAGCGAAATCGCCACGGAAAGTTTGGCAAATTCCTGGAAAAACTTTCCGCCGCGATTTCTCTGCTCTGTCCTACCTTCGCTCTCAGACGAAAAAGCCGGGAGTACCCACTCGCCGGAAACAGCACACGAAAGGGAGCCTTATGCACATAACTCTTCCAATGAAGCTGCCCCGCTTCCGGCGACTGCGCCTGTATGCCCGGAAGCTGACGCTGCCTTCCCTGATGTTCCTAGCGGCACTGCCCCTGTATGCGCAGTCGAGCGGCAGCGATCCATGGGACAACGCGGTCAACGTACTCAAAACCGCCTTCACCGGCACGATTGCGACCGGGCTGTCACTGGTCGCCATTGTCGTAGGCGGTCTCATGTTCGCCTATGGCGAAGGCCAATCGAAACGAATGCTCGCCGGGATTGTCTTCGGTGTCGGCATGGCGATCGGGGCCGTAAATTTCATGGCCTGGCTTTTCCCGTCATAGTTCTTTGATGGCAGGCCGCAACCACAACACAAAACACGCTCGATAGGCAGAGAGGAGAGGTGTATGGCAGAGGGCGGTTCCCGGCAGAACAAAGTTTACAAAGCGATGAACCGCCCGCTGACCATCCTGGGCGCGGAGCGACGGCTGTTCTTTGTTGCGCTAATTACGGGCGGCGCGATCTTTTCCCTCATGCACTCACTGCTCGGTGGCATTGCGCTCTTTGTCGTGGGCGTCGTTGTTGCGCGAATCGCTACCAAGCATGACGTGGAGATTCTGCGCGTACTCATGAATTCCTCGAAATTTCGCAGACGCTATGACCCGCTGAAGTGGGAACCCACGGAAATCAGGATCAGGAACGCCAATGCACAGAATTGAAACCATCTCGAAAGACTGGAAAGAAGCAGGCTCGTTCCCCGCGCAGGTAAATCTCTACGGGTTTTGGGATGAACACTGCTTCCTGACCAAATCGGGCGACCTCGGCAGTGTGCTGAAAATCGGCGGAGTTGATTACGAAAGCCTGGATCACGCCGGGCGCGATTACGCGGTCAAGCGCCTCGAAGCTGCTTTCCGCAGCCTTGACGACAGCACACGTCTCTATCAAGTCCTAATTAAGCGCAATCACCCGGCGATCCCACACACCGAGTATGACAACCCGTTGGTCCGCGCCGCTGTCGAACAGCGTGCGTCATTTCTCCAATCGAAGTCTGACCGGCTTTATTCCATCGAGATTTATTGGGTGGTCATGATCGATGGCAGCTACGCGAAGACCGGCTTGCTGCACGCCCTGGCGCAATTGCCGAAACAGCCGCGCTCGTCGCTGCGCGACTTGCGCGCGCTGTTCTCCAGCAGCAAAGAGCGCACGCTGATTTATGGGCAGATTGAGCGTGACCGTTTGCGCTTGCAACAGAAAGCACAGAGTTTGAGTGGGCAGCTCAATGACCTCACCACGGTCGAGCTGCTAGGGGCGGAGAAGACCTTCCGGCTTGTCCGGCGTCTCGTCAATTTCCGCCCCTCCAAAATTCAGGACGCGCGCCTATATAGTGCGCGTCATCTCGATTGGCAGGTATGCGATTCGGAACTGGAAGCGCATCGCGGCTATCTGCGCGTGGACGACGATTATGTGCGCGTGCTCACGCTAAAGGAGTTGCCTAGCGAGACCCGGCCTCTGCTGTTGCAGGGTTTGTTTGATGTCGCGGCAAACTTCCACCTCGTCACCGAATGGCATCCGGTCGATAACGCGCGGGCACGCAAGGAAATCAATAAACGCCGTCGTCATCACCACAACTCGAAGACCAGCTTTCTGTCCAACCTACAGGACCGGCAGAATGCAGGCCCGCGTGATGAACTTGTAGACGACTCCAAGGAGGCCGCGGTTGCGGAACTGGGCAGCGCGTTGACCGCGCTCGGCATGGAAGGGAAGAACTTCGGGGAGTTCACGCTGTCCGTTGTCATCTATGACGAGGACCGCGCGAAGGTGGAGCACGCCGTCGCCGAGTTCCAGAAGCTCTTCACTCAACACGATGGTTTGCTTTACGAGGAACGCTATAACCTGCTCAATGCTTTCTTTGCCACCGTCCCCGGCAACAAGCAATTCAATCTCCGCAAACAGTGGGCATTGAATTCCAACTACGCGGACCTATCGTTTTTTTTCACTGTCGATAGCGGCTCCACGTGGAACCCGCATCTGGAACGGGAATACCTCGCCGTCCTCGAATCAACGCACGGCACTCCGTACTACCTCAATATCCATAGTGGCGATGTGGCCCACACGCTGCTGCTCGGCGCTACTGGTAGTGGCAAAAGTTTTACGCTGTCCAGCACCCTTCAGT
>JBAUOP010000165.1:0-20004 GCA_049579805.1 Acidobacteriaceae bacterium | reverse complement strand
GCTGATCCCCCAGTACCCCATGCGCCACCAGCGCCACATCGATCCCCCCCAGTGCGGCAACCGCCCGCACCAGCAGCGCCGGATGCCCCGCCGTATCGTCCAGATCGGCAACCTGCCCGGTCACCGCAGCGGCCCCGCGCGTCCGCAGATCGGCGGACACCGCATCCAGCTTCGCCGCGTTCCGCGCCATCAGAAAAAAGCTCGCGCCCTGCTCGGCCATCAGCCGCAGCGTGGCCTCCGCAATCGCCGATGTCGCCCCCAGAGCCACAACCCGCCGCGGCGCCGCCGAACCCTTAGCCATCAAGCGGCCTCCGTCCCGTCACCCTCTGCCAGAAAGCTGAATCGAACCCCGGATCCACATACCGCGCAAACTCCTGCCACTGCGGATAAAACCTCTGGAACTGTTCCGCCGTCATCCGCGCGTCTTTCGCCGAATACATCCGCCCCCCGTGCTCCAGCGTGATCCGCGCCAGCCGCTCCACCAGGTCGAAGCTCACCTCCCGCCGGATGGGAAAATCCAGCGCCAGCATCACCCCCGGCCTCGGAAACGACATCATCCCCACTGACGGCACATCGCCGAAAAACTTGATCACCGCCAGAAACGACGCCAGCCCCGACTTCGTAATCGCCTTCAGAATCTCGATCATCCCTTCCCGCGCGCTCGCCGGTGGAATCACGTTCTGGAACTGCAACAGACCCTGCCTCCCATACATCCGATTCCAGTGCAACACCGCGTCCAGCGGATAAAAGAACGGCTCGTAATCCACCAGCGCCGACTTCCGATGGCTCAGCTGCTTGTGGAAGTAAACGCTGTTGAACGCCGCCATCGACCAGCGGTTCAGCGCGATCGCCGGCAATTCCATCGGGAACACCAGCCTGGGCTCCCTGCTCTTCGTCAGCCGCCCCGGCTCCTGCGCATGATCGCCCTGCATAAAAATGCCCCTGGCGAAATTGCGCCCCGTTGAGACGCAGTCAATCCACGCCACCGTGTACTCGCTGCTCGCCGCCTGCGACAGCGCAAAAAACTCGTCGATGCCGTGGAACTTCTCACCGCGATATTGAATCTTCCGCGACACAATCGGCCGCAGGCGAATCTCCGCCCACGTCATCAGCCCCGTCAGCCCCATCCCCCCGATCGTCGCCGCGAACCACTCCGGATTCTCCACCGGGCTGCACACGAACCGCGTCCCATCCGACCGCACCAGCTCAAACCGCAGCACATGCCGGCCAAAGGCGCCCGCTACGTGGTGGTTCTTGCCATGAATGTCGTTGGCGATCGCTCCGCCCACCGTCACGTACTTCGTCCCCGGAGTCACCGGCAGAAAGAATCCCCGCGGCACCCCAAAATCGAGAATCTCCTGCAGCGACACGCCCGTCTCGCAGCGAAGCACCCCCGTGGCCGCGTCGAAGTGCAGCAGACGGTCCATCCCCGACGTCTTCAGCAGCGTGCCCTGCTCCAGCAGACACACGTCTCCGTAGCTCCGCCCCAGGCCCACCGGCAATACCTTCGTCGCCGGCGCCTGCGCCAGCGGAAAATCTGTGGTCCAGTGCAGCGGAACCACCTCGGCCTGCATTTTCGGATAACGGCCCCACGATTCAAACTGCGGAGCCCGCCTGGAGGTCGTGCCGGAACTGCCCATGAGGTCTCACTTCCTGTTGCTAAAACACGGCAAAAGCTGCAATGGCGGCCACCGCCAGTCCGGTCAGCAGGCTCATGCGGTCGGTCAGCGCGAAGATCACCGGATCTTCGTTCATCTCCCCCCGCGAGGCCAGCAGCCACACCCGGCTCAGCCACAGAATCATCAGCGGCGTGATCAGCCACAGCCGGTTCGCGTGCCGATAAAGCGCTGTGATCTCATGCGCGCCAATGTAAAACGAAAACACCACCACCGCCGCATACGCGCTGGCTGTGCCGAAGCTGCGCATCTGCTCGATGTCCACCAGCAGATACCCCCGCCCGTTGGCCAGTGTCTGGCCCCGCGCCCGCGTGTTCTGCAGCTCGCTGAAGCGCTTCACCATCGCCAGGCTCAGAAACAGAAACAGCGCAAACGCGCCCAGCCACGGAGAAATCGGCACCCGCGTCGCCGCCGAGCCCGCCAGCAAGCGCAGCGTGTACAGCCCCGACAGCAGGATCACGTCCACCAGCACCACGCGCTTGAAGTACAAAGAGTAGGACAGTGTCGTTGCCAGATAAACCAGCACCCAGCCCAAAAACGACCACGGCAGCAGCACAATCGCAATCGCCAGCGAACCCGCAAGCAGCGCAGCGCTCAGCCCGACCCCCGTCTTCACCGAGAGATCCCCTGCGGCAAAAGGCCGCAGCCGCTTGGCCGGGTGCCGCCGGTCGGCCTCAATATCCAGCAGATCGTTGGCAATGTAGGTCGCCGAGGCGCACAGACCGAAGCTGAGAAAGGCGAGCAGCGCGTTCGCCAGCACACTCACCCGCACCACGTGCGCCAGCAGCATCGGAACGAAAATCAGCACGTTCTTTGCCCACTGATGCAGCCGAATCGCCTTGCGGACAGCCCGCACCGGCCGGGCCCGCTCCTGGAACTCCCGCTCCACCGCAATGCCCCGCCGCTGCAGCCGCGATCGCAGCCCTGGCATTGGATTCGCCAGCATCGCCGTGCCCGCGTGCTCCAGCAGCGGCACATCCGGCGATCCATTGCCGACGTAGTCGTACCCTTCGTCCCCGAAAGTCCGCCGCAGGCCCTCCAGCTTGTTGCCCGCCGTCAGGTTCGTGCGCCCGTCGCTGGCCAGCACCCCATCGAAAAGGCCGAGGTACTCGGCAATCCGCTCCGCCAGTTGCCGATCCGCACCCGTTGCCAGATACAAACGGCGCCCTTCGCCGCGTTCGATCTCCAGATACTCCAGCAGCGTGCGATTGTACGGCAGGTGCCGCACGTCGAGGGAAACCCGCTGGCCCACCTCCGCCTTCACCGCGGCCTTGCCCCGCACCAGCCACAGCGGAAGCTGCAGCAGCGCCAGCGGCTGGCTGCGCGCCAGCACCAGCAGCGAATCCATCAGCGTGTCGCTCTTGACCAGCGTCCCGTCCAGATCCACGCACAGGGGCCGGCGAGACACCTCGGATGTCAGCGGCGGCGGCAATACCTGGCTCAAGGAAGTTTCTCCCATGCTTCCGGCTGCAGGATCGAAGAACCCTCACCCAGGCCCTCGAACAGCCCGGCTGCGCTCCCTTCCGGACGTGAACGTTCGCGGAAATTCAGCGCAAGTATAGCATCGGAATTTTGCGCCTTCGCCTGCGGGTATCTCGACCGATACTCGCCCAGGCCCCACGATTTGCCACCCCTTGCCCGGACGCCTGCGTTGCCGATCGAAGTTCTCTGTGCTCTCTGCGTCCTCTGTGGTGGACGACCGTGCACCCGACAAAGCTGCCCTGGTTGGGTTACTGCGCCAGACTTTTCTCGAGAGCGGCTTCGCTCGATTCCGTCTTCTTCTCCACCCGGCGCTCCGGGAAATAAGCGTTGAGCACGTACTGCTCGAGCATCCGCTGGGTGTTGAAGAACGACCCGTTCAGCGCGATCGTCGAGCGCATCACCCGCCGCCACTGCCCCTGGTCCTTGTAGAACATAGGCAGAATCACCTGCTCCAGATGGCTGTAGAGCGAATCGGCTTCACCGGCTTCCTCGTCGTGATCGTCGATCGCCCACCCCGTCACCCCTTCGATCCATCCCTCGATCCACCACCCGTCCAGCACGCTCAGGCTCGGCACCCCGTTCAGTGCCGCTTTCATGCCGCTCGTCCCCGAAGCCTCATACGGACGCCGCGGCGTGTTCAGCCAGAGATCCACCCCGCCCGTCAGCAGCGCGCCCAGCTTCCACGCGTAGTTCTCCAGATAGACGATCTGCAGCGCGCTCTCGCGCAACTCGCGCGCCAGCTCGATCACCCGCCGGATCTTCGCCTTGCCTGGCTCGTCGGCCGGATGCGCCTTGCCCGCGTACAGAATCTGCATCCCGCCCTGCTCCTCGGCCATGCGCCGCAGCCGCACCGGATCCGTGAAGAGAAAGTCGGCGCGCTTGTAGGTCGCCGCCCGCCGGGCAAATCCGATCGTAAAGATATCGGGCCGCAGTTCCACGCCGGTGCGCTGGCGAACCACGTCCAGCAGCGCCTGCTTCGCCGCCGCATGAGCATCGACGATCTCGTTTTCCGGAATATCGATCGCGTAACGCAGCGTCACGTTGTCCTGGCGCCACCGGGGCAGATGCTTGTCGAAAACTCCCTGCACCGCCGGCGCCGTCCACGTCCCCGCATGCACCCCGTTGGTGATCGCGTCAATCGTGTAGTCCGGGAACATCTGCCGCGACACCTTGCCGTGCTGCATCGCAACCCCGTTCACGAATCGCGAGAAGCGCAGCGCCACATACGTCAGGTTCAGCAACCCGTCGTGGAAACAGCCAAAGCGCTCCAGCATCCCCGCGCGTTCCGCCCCCAGGATGCGATACGCCTGCTCTCCCGAGAAGCGGTCGTGCCCCGCCGGTACCGGCGTGTGCGTCGTGAACACGCAGCGGCGGCGTACCGCCTCCACATTGCGCTCGGTCGCCGTCTGCAGAGCAGCCCCGTGCAGCTCCTGCTCCAGAATGGGAACCGTGAGCAGCGCCGCGTGACCTTCGTTCATGTGATACACCGAGGGCTCGTATTCGAGCGCGCGCAGCATCCGCGCCCCCCCGATGCCCAAAATCGTCTCCTGGCGAAGCCGGTAGTCGGCATCGCCGCCGTAGAGCGTGTCGGTAATCGTGCGATCCCGGGGATCGTTCTGCTCCAGATCCGTATCCAGAAAATAGATGGGAATGCGATGCCCGGTCGAGCCTTCCAGCTCGTACCGCCAGGCGCGCACCGCCACCGGCCGTCCCTCGATCGTCACCGTTACGATCGGCTCTTCTCCCGCCAGCACCGCCTCCGGTTTCCAGGGCTGCGGCTCTTCGGTCTGGATACCGCTGGCGTCCAAATGCTGCTGGAAGTAGCCCTTGCGGTGCGCCAGCGTCACCGCCGCCAGGGGCAGGCCCATATCGGCCGCCGCCCGCAACGTATCGCCGGCCAGCACCCCCAGACCGCCGCTGTACGTCGGAAACTCCGGAACTACGGCGATCTCCATCGAGAAATAGGCGACCATGTCGCCCTCGCCTGGCTCCTCCGGGGAAGAAAACTGCGAACGAGTAAGAAAACGCATCGTGAAAACGTACTCTCCGGCCCAGTCCAGGCCACCCGTCTCAACAGAATAAGACAACTTCCGCTGCTCCGTTGCTGCCTGAACCCGTCCCTGTAATTGTTACATCGGCTTGAAAATCGCCGGTATGACCCTTCTGTGGAATCCTTTTCGCCCCATCAACGCCAAATCTCCTGCCACCGGCCTTCCCACAAAAACCAACAGTCGTCATTCTGAGTGAAAGGGGCCCCAAACGTCTTTCAGTTTGGGGGTGGTGAGCGAAGAACCTGATTTTGCCTTTCTGAGATGAACCCTGAACCAAACTCTACGGCCGCTCGTCGCCCGATGGACCGTAAATTGCCGGAACTTTGCTCCCCATCGGCCGCAAATACGTGGTCAGCTGCCCGCGATGATGGATCGCATCGAACAGAATCATCCACAAAAACTCGCTGATCGGCTGTTCGGAAACCATTTTCCCCTCGTAGTAAAACTGCGCCTTGCGATCCCACTCAGCGTCATTCATGGCCGCCACGCGATCCCCCAGTTCCGGGTACCACGTCTCAAACAGAGACAGCATTTTGTCCAGCGGCGGAGCCGGCTCCGATCGCCATTCCGTCCGTCCCTCCTTCACCGCCTCGATACAGGCGCGCAGCTCCGACGTCAGCGTCCATACCAGTTGCTCCGCCGAAGGCGACCGCTCGTGCGGCTTGTACTGCATCTTGTCCTCCGGCAGCGCCCGCAGCACTTTCAGAAATACCGGTTGCTCGATGCGCCGCCGCTCGAGATAAAACTCCCTCAGTGTCATACCTTCGCCTCCTCAACGGCATGCGCCCCAGCCGAAGCGTGGCAGCGATAAATCTCCGCATCGATCCCCGTCGCCGCCCGATAATCCGCTCCCAGCTGAGCCGCAAACTCCGCCGCTCTCTCCGTCTCCACCAGATTCACCGTGCATCCGCCGAAACCGCCTCCCGTCAGTCGCGCCCCAATCAGTCCCGGGAGTTGATTCGCCGCGGCCACCATCACATCGGCCTCTTCGCAGCTCGCCTCGAAATCGTCACGGTAGCTGGCATGGGCCGCTGCCATCAAATTCCCCAGCTTCGCCAGATTGCCGGCCTCCAGCGCATCCGCCGCCGCCACCGTCCGCAGGTTCTCCGTCACCACATGCCGGCAGCGCCGCAACACATTCTCCGCCATCTCTCCGCCCCACCGCTCCAGATCCTCGACCGTCGCGTCCCGCAGCAACTCAATCTCCGGCCGATGCCGCCGCAAAATCGCCGTCCCTTCCTCTACCTGCGCCCGCCGCGTCCTGTATTCCCCGTCCGCAATCGAGTGCTTCACCATCGTGTTGGCAATCACCAGGCTCACGTGCTTCGGAATCGGCGCCAGCCGGTACTCCAGCGACCGGCAATCCAGCAGCAGCGCGTGATCCTCCGCCCCGTTACAGGCGACGAATTGATCCATAATCCCGCACGACGCCCCTACGTAGTCGTTCTCCGCCCGCTGGCACAGCTTCGCAATCTCCTCGCGGGCCGGCGCCGCCTGCCTCACCTCGCTCAGCGCCGCCATCGCCGTCCCCACTTCTATGGATGCGGACGAGCTCAGTCCCGCCCCCAGCGGCACGTCCCCCAGGATGCTCATGCTGCACGGCCCCACCGCGTAACCCGCCTGCCGCAGGATGTAAACCACCCCCAGCGGATACGCCGACCACTGCCGGTTGCCTCTCGCCGGCAGCGCCTCCAGCGCGTGACTCGCCTCTTCCTGAAAATTCTCCGACCACACGACGATCCGCCCATCGTCTCGCGGCGAAATCCCCACCAGCGTGCCGAAATCGATCGCCGCCGGCATCACGAACCCTCCCGCATAATCCGTGTGCTCGCCGATCAGGTTCACCCGCCCCGGTGCAAGAAAAATCGCCGGAACCGCGCCAAACCGCTCCCTGTGGATTCGACTCAGCTTCTCGCTGTCCGGCATCGGGTCTCTTTCTCGGCAGATTTTGAGCTCCTGCTGCCCACAACCTTCAACCGCAATCGCCCAGTGTATCCGTTTGCATTCGTTCGTGCAGCCGCTTTTGATCGGAGGCCGTACTATCTCGTCCCCGCCGCCCGCCGAATCCGCTCCCCAATCTCCTCCACCCAGTCCAGATGCTCCGGCTTCATCAGCACCGACCGCAGCGCCGTCACCGTGGTCTCCGGCCCCACCTCCGACCACCCCGCCCCGGGAAAAAATCGCGCCGGCAGATGCGCCAGCGCCAGGTGCAGCCCGCCCGCCGCCGCCCGGTCGAAGATCTCCTGCGCCCGCTGTGACGACTCCTCCAGCGTCTCTGCCCGCACCGCCCACACCACAATATCCAGCTCCGGCTCCGGCCCAACCGCGAAGCGCGCATCGCCCGCCAGCATCCGATACAGCCGCAAAGCCGCCTCCCGACCCTGTTCCAGCCCCCGCGCAAACTCCCCGCCTCGCACCAGCGGCAGCAGGCGCTCCGTCGTCCACAGCGCCACCGCCGACGCTCCCGCCCGCGAGCACTCCAGGCTGATCTCCCCCAAATGCAGCTCCTGCGACGTGAAGTACGTGTACGGCGAATCGTGCTTGTACCACCGTCCCATCCCCGCATCCCGAAACAGCACGCACCCGCACCCATACGGCTGCAGCCCATGCTTGTGCGGATCGATCACCACCGAATCCGCCTCCCCCATCCGCGCAAACGCCCGCTCCGCCTCGGCTCCCAGCGTCGATGCCAGCCGGAAATACCCCCCATACGCCGCGTCCACATGCACCCGAAACCCATACTTCTTCCGCAACTCCAGAATCTCCTCCAGCGGATCCACGGCTCCCACCGCCGTCGTCCCCAGCGTCGCCACCACCGTCCCCACCGCGCCGCCGCGCACCGCCTCCTCCAGCGCCTTCAGATCCATCCGCCCCCGCGCATCCGTTCCCACCGCCGCAAACGGCAGCTGCAGCACCCCGCTGATCCGCCCATGCGTGTAGTGCGCCTGCTCCGAAGCCACCACCGTCTTTCCCGCCGCCATCCGCCCCGCCACCCACAGCGCCTCCAGATTCGCGAACGTCCCGCCGCTCGTCAGATGCCCCAGATACTCCGCCCACCCCACCATCCCCGCCAGTTCTCGCACCGCCTCCACTTCCATCCGCGAGCTCGCCCGCCCTCCATCCAGCGCGTGGTTGTTGGGATTCAGCCACATCGCCAGCGCATAAGCAGCCCGCGCTGCCGGATGTGGCGGCTTCAGCATCTGCCCCGCATACAGCGGGTGAAAGTAGGGATAGTTGTCGCCCAGCCGCTCCGCAGCTTCCTCCAGGACGTCCGCCGCGCGCTCCATGGCCGGTGGCGCCAGCCGCGCATCCGGCAAACTCGCAAATTCGTTTTCCAGGCGACTCAAAGCGGCGGTCAGCAGGTCCAGCGAAGCATCGCTCATCGTGAGCCAGAATACTCCCGCCTGCCACGCCCATCGGGCCCCGCCATCTTCACCGGAAACCGTTCAGGCCTCTGCTACAATGCCTTAGCGTTAGAAGAACCGGGCAAGTGCAGTCTTTCGCCTCGCCCAACCAAGCAGCAAGCAGGGTCTGCCAGTTCGCTCCGATTCAATCCAGCGCAATTCAATATCCAGGAAATCGCAACAAATGGAACAAGGTACCGTGAAATGGTTTAACGACGCGAAGGGCTATGGCTTCATCTCGCGCCAGAACGGCGAAGATGTCTTCGTGCACTACTCTGCCATTACCGCCAATGGCTTCAAGAGTCTGCAGGAAGGCCAGGCCGTGCAGTTCAACGTCGTGAAGGGGCCGAAGGGCTGGCAGGCAGCGGACGTACAGCCTCTCTAAAGACGCAACCAGTTAAAAAATTCACCAGCGGGCGAGCCTTTCGGGCTCGCCCGCTGTCGTTGCGCAACTGGGATGGGCTCTAACCGGACCCCGTCCGGCCGTCGTGGTCAATGCCCCTGATGGATGAGGCCACACCGGTCGCGGGCGGAGCCCAACTGCCTGTACCCTGTCATTCATGCCAGGCGACCTCGACGATCCCCGCACCTACTTCGCCGCCGAACGCACCTTCCTCGCCTGGATCCGCACCGGCCTCGGCCTGATGGGCGTCGGCTTCGCCCTTGCCCGCTTCGGCCTCTTCCTCCGCGAGTTTCAGACCAGCCAGCACGCTGTCCTTCGGCACTCCGGCGCCACAGTCGATTCCGGAGTCGCCCTCGTTGCCCTCGGCGTCCTCGTCAATCTCGCCGCCGTCTACCACCACGTCCGCACGGTCAAAGAGCTGCGCACCGGCTCGTGGATCCCCGGCCGCATCGCCACCAATGCCGTAGTCCTCGCCCTCCTGCTGGCCCTCATCGGCATAGGAACCGGCGCCTGGCTCCTCTATCTGCGATAAGGCCGCACCCTGTCCCCTGTAACCTGTAACCTGACACCTGTAACCTGTACCCTGCAAAGCAACCTGCCTCCCGTAACCTGCTCATGACCATCGTTCCTTGAGCTTGCCTTCCGGCACAGCCACACTGGCTTCGTGCTGCTCAACTTTCGCCTCAATCTCATGGAGTCCGCCCTCAACGCCCTCGTCTGCTCCGCCGAGCGGCGAGCCGGGCTCCCCGAACACCTCTCCACCGGCCAGCGTGGCGAGCGCGCCGCTTTCTTCTGGCTCCGCCGCCATGGCTACATCGTCGTCGCCCGCTGCTGGCGTTCCGCCCGCGCCCCCGGCGATCTCGATCTCATCGCCTGGCAAGGGAACACCCTCTGCTTCATCGAAGTCAAAACCCGCACCACCCGCCTCGTCGCCCCTGCCCACTTCGCCGTCGACGACCGCAAGCGCCGCGTCCTTCGCCGCCTCGCCCGCCACTACCTCCACCAACTCCCCGCGCGTCCCTCGGGCGCCCCGCCCGTCGCCACCCGCTTCGACATCCTCTCCATCTACTTCGAAAAAGACCTGCCCGCCGACTTCGAGCACTACCCCGACGCCTTCGGCTGGGCCGAAGCCCAGCGATAACTTTAATTTGTCATCCCGAGCGGAGCGCCTTGGGGCCCCATTCGCGCCGAATGGCGCCAATGGGGTAGGCGGAGCGAGGGACCTGCTTCTCGTCCGCATACAGCCTCCAAAGCAACCTTCGATTCACGATACTGACGGCCCGCGTCGCTCTCAGGCAGTCTTCCGCTCCCGCGGCGCCACTTCCCTCTCGATGGCGTGCTTCGTCTCTCGTTCCGCCAGGGCCAGCTCATAATGCGTCTGCAGATTCATCCAGAAATCCGGCGAGGTTCCGAAATACCGTGCCAGGCGCAGCGCAGTGTCTGGAGAGATCCGTCGCTTCTCCTTCACAATCGCCAGGATTCGCGTAGCCGGAACCCGCAGCGCCAGCGCCAGCGCATTCACCGAAAGCCCCAGCGGCTGCATGAAATCTTCCCGAAGATGCTCACCGGGATGGATGGAAACGGAGGAGAACGTTCGAGTCACAGGAAAAATAGTTCGAGCCATCGTCATCGCCTCAGTGGGGAACCGATGTTCCCCATGATAGTCATTAATTGGCGGGGCTCCCGGCTCCTGCCTCCCGGCTCCTGCCTCCCCGCTCCTGGCTCCTGGCTCCCAGCTCCCAGCAACCGCCTCCCGGCTCCCGCCTCCCCACTCTCCCAGCCTTCTATACTGACCAGGACCATGCCCACCTTCCTTCCCGTCGACGAGCAGCTCGACCTGCTCCAAAAAGGCGCCGCCGAAATCATCCGCCTCGATGACCTCCGCGCCCGCCTCGAGCAGTCCCGCCAGACCGGCACGCCCCTCCGCGTCAAGGCGGGATTCGATCCCACCGCACCCGACCTCCACCTCGGCCACACCGTCCTCATGCGCAAGCTCAAGCACTTTCAGGACCTCGGCCACCAGGTCATCTTCCTCGTCGGCGACTTCACCTCCCTCATCGGCGACCCCTCCGGCCGCAACGTCACCCGCAAGCCCCTCACCCGCGAGCAGATCAATGCCAACGCAAAGACCTACACCGAGCAGGTCTTCCGCATCCTCGACCGCGACAAAACTGAGGTCCGCTTCAACTCCGAGTGGCTCGACAAGCTCGGCTTCGAGGGCATGATCCGCCTCGCCTCGCATTTCACCGTCTCGCAAATGCTCGAGCGCGACGAGTTCCACCGCCGCTTCCAGGAAGAGAAGCCCATCTCCATGCATGAGCTGCTCTACCCCCTCTCCCAGGCCTACGACTCCGTCGCCCTTCATGCCGATGTCGAGCTCGGCGGCACCGACCAGAAGTTCAATCTCATCGCCGGCCGCGAGCTCCAGCGCCACTACGGCCAGCCCCCCCAGATCGTCCTCATGACCCCCATCATCGAGGGCCTCGACGGCGTGCAAAAGATGTCGAAGTCTCTCAATAATGCGATCGGCATCCACGAGCCGCCCCAGGAGATGTACGGCAAGCTGATGTCCATCTCGGACGAGATCATGTGGCGCTACTGGACCCTCCTCACCGACCTCCGGCAAAGCGAGATCGACCAGATGCAGACCGACGTGAAATCCGGATCGCTCCATCCGATGGAAGCGAAGAAAAAACTCGCCCGCACGATTGTCACGGGCTTCTGGGGAACCGAAGCCGCTCAAGCAGCCGACGAGCAATGGGCGAAACAGTTCCAGCAAAAGAGCGACGACGTCGAAGGCCTCGAAGAAGTGGCGGTTCCCTACTCTGAAGTCGCCGCCTCCGGCTCCGAAGGCCGCGCCATCCGCCTGCCCAAGCTCCTCGTCCGCGCCGGCCTCGCCGCCTCCGCCACCGAAGCCACCCGCAAACTCGCCGAAAACGCCGTCCGCCTCGACGGCGAAACCGTCTCCACGCCAATCCAGCCCCTCGCGAAACTCCCCGCCCGCCTCACCCTCCGCGTCGGTAAGCGGGCAAAGATCGCCTCGATCGAATAGCCCTCCCGTATATACAATATCGGTATATACTGGAAGCGTGCGGCCGGACTTCGATGGCTTCGACTGGGATGTCGCAAATGTCAGTCATATCCTTCGTCATGGCGTCACACCGGCGGACGTGGAGCAGGCTGCGCGTTTGCCTCACGTAACGATGCCAGCGCGGTCCGCGACAGGCGAAGAACGTTGGCAACTGTTCGGCAGAACTTCAGCCCGCCGCTTCCTCGTCGTGGTTTTTACGATTCGGCAGAAATTCTTTCGGACCGTCACCGCATATCCGATGAATGCAATCCAAAGGAAACTGTATGCCCCACAAATCGACTAAGCTTCCCGCCTTCCGCTCCGAATCCGAAGAAGCCGCATGGTATGCCACGCCCGAAGGCCGCCGCTATACCCAGCGTGAGTTTGAACGAGCCCTCCGCAACGGCTCGCTGCAGCGTTCAGCCGGCTCAAAAGCGAAGGCGACCGACCCCGCCATATTGGAGACTCTTGTCCAGCAGGCAAAGGAACGCGCCACACGTGCCGTTTCCATCCGCATTCCCATTGCCGACCTCGAGCGCGCTCGCGCCATTGCCCAAAAGAAAGGAATCGGCTATCAGTCTGTGGTCAAAGAAGCGATTCGCGAGGGTCTGAAGCGCGTCGGCTAATTGCTCAGCCCCTGACGTTCGTCACGTGACCTCCGTGACGGACGCGCCCCTGATTCTCCTTGCTCTCCCTTCTTCCGCCACTCATACTGAATCCGAAGCCTGAACCAGGAATCCCGAAGGACTCGCCAGCGCGAGTCCTTCTCCTTCTCTGCGTGATCTTCAAAATCAGAGAGGCGGCGGATCAGGGGCCCGACAGCCCTCTGCGCCCTCTGTGCTCTCTCTGGTGGATTCCTCGCAGGCAAGCCTCCAGAGGCGGCCGCCCCAACGGCGGCATTGATCTTTCTCAACCCGCGCTCCGTGCCCACCCGGCTCCTGACTCCTGACTCCTGGGCTACCGGCTACCGGCTCCCGGCTATCTCCTGTGTTTTCCACACATACAACTGGAGGCCTGACGAAGTGCCCTGTTTTGATACACATGCACAATCAGCCGCGATAACTACTGCCTTTTCACACACATAACATTTCGCGAAGATTTTTTCTCCCGGCCCCCAACTCCCGGCTCCCAGCTCCAGGCTCCCGGCTGCTCTTAACGAATCACCTTCAGCGCTCTCCGGAACAGCTCGTCGAAGTCATCGGCCGCCGCCTTGTCCTTCTCGACAGTAGTCTCGATCGCCTTCTGCGCCGCCGCTCGCTGGTAGCCGAGATTCGTCAGCGCCGACAAAACATCCTCGGTCGCCGCGCCCGCCACCGCTGGAGACGCCGGCGCAACCGCCAGGTCCTCAAGCTTCTCCTTCAGCTCGACGACCAGCCGCTCGGCCAGCTTTTTTCCCACTCCGGGAATCCGCGTCAGCGTCGCATGGTCCTGCGCCCGAATCGCAGCGACGGTCCGCTCGAGATTCAGCCCGCTCAGAATCGTTACCGCCAGCTTCGGCCCCACGCCGGAAACCGTGATCAGCCGCTCGAACAGCCGCTTCTCGTTCCGCTCCATGAACCCGTACAGCGCCAGCGTATCTTCCCGCACCTGGGTGTAAATGTAGAGCGAAACCTCGCCGCCCTCCGACGGCAGCGACGTAAACGTCGGCACGCTGATGGTCACGTCGTAGCCGACCCCGCCGGCTTCGACAATCGCTTGCCCCGGACTCTTCGCAAAAAGCTTTCCCCGCAAATGCGCAATCATAAATTCAGCTTGTCATCCTGAGCGATGCTTTCCCTGTTGCCTGTTGCCTATTCCCTATTGCCTGGTGTGCTGATCCACCCAGTCGTTCACCGTCTTGTACCAGAGCTGCGAGTTCTGCGGCTTCAGAATCCAGTGGCCCTCATCCGGGAAATACAGCATCTTCGACGGCACCTTCATCCGCTGCAGCGTGTCGAACAGCTGATAGCCCTCCGAAACATCCAGCCGGTAATCGAGCTGGCTGTGGATCACCAGCGTCGGCGTCTTGAAATGCGTCTCCGCCAGCATCGGCGACCAGCGGCGATACAGCTCCCGATTCGTCCACGGCGTGCCTTTGAACTCCCACTCGTTGAACCACAGCTCATCCGTCGTCCCATACGCCGACTCCGGATTGAACATGCCGTCGTGGCTCACAATGCACTTGAACCGATCCGTGTGGCCGAGAATCCAGTCCGCCATGTAGCCGCCATAGCTCGCGCCCAGCGCACACTCCCGGCTCTTGTCGATGAACGGATAGTGCAGCTCGGCATAGTCGAGGCCCCGCATCAGATCGATGAACGGCCGCCCGCCCCAGTCACCGTTCACGCGGTCGACAAAGGCCTGTCCGTACCCCGTCGATCCGCCCGGATTGATCATGACGACGACGTACCCGTTCGCCGCAAACAGCTCCGCGTTCCACCGATAACTCCAGTCGTCGCCCCACGCTCCCTCCGGACCGCCGTGGATCAGAAACTTCACCGGATACCTTTTCCGCGAGACGAATCCCGGCGGTCGAATCAGGAACCCCTGAACCCGCACGCCGCCAATCGACGTGAACCAGAACGACTCCATCTTCGGCATGTCGAGCTGGTTCAGAAGGGCGTCGTTCAGATGCGAGATCTGGTTGGTCCGCGTCACGGTCAGCGGGCCGAAGCTCATCCTGATTCCAGGCATTCCAGCAACACCTATTCCAGAACTGGCAGGCGCTGCTTCAGATGCCGACAAGACAGTAACGACCTCGCTCGGCGCCTCGACAGTCATGCGATTGGCGACCACAGAATGGCCGTCCGGGAGCGGATGCAAATCCCCAAACGAGCCTTTCCGCGCAACCGCATCGAACTTGCCGTCGAGGCCGGTCCGGTAGACGGGCTCTTCGCCTTTGTCTCCAGACGTGAAGTAAATCGTCTTCGAATCCGGTCCCCAGGCTTCCTCATCCACCCACCGGTCGAAGTTCGGCAGCACCTCGCGAATCTCATGCGTCGCCCTGCTGTAGACAACCAGCCGAAAGCGGTCGCTCTCATACCCGGCGCGTCTCTGCATCCGCCACGCGATCCACTTCCCATCCGGTGAGTAGCGCGGGGTAAAATCGCCGCCCAGGCTCGTCGCGATCTTGTGCGGCTTCGCACCCCACTCGGTCTTGCCCTCGTCGTTGAAGAGCTTCAGCGTGAAGATGTCCACGTTGGTGCTCAGCGCCGGATCGTCAACCTTCTTCTCCTCAAACGCAATCTCGTGACCGTCCGGCGAAAAGTCCCATCCATCCGGCTCGCCCAGCGAAAACGGCGGCACATCGTGATCGTCGCCGGGATTCAGATCGCGAACCACGCCATCATCGACCGAGATCAGAAACAGATGGCTGCGCTTGTCGCCGGTGAAGTGGTTCCAGTGCCGGTAGAGCAGATGCGTGAAGATCTTCGCCTTCACCTTGCTCTGCGCCTGCTCCTCGTCCTTCTGCCGATCGCACGCGTCTTCTGCCACACCGGAAACCGTTGCCCCGTCCGGCCCAACGCTGCACCCTGGATACACGTCTGACGTAAACAGGATGTGCTTTCCATCCGGCGACCAGGTAGCGTTATCGGTTTCTGTCGAGAGGTACGTGAGCTGGTGCGGCTCGCCAATCGTGCCGGCAACGCTGTCGAAATCCGCCAGCCAAATCTGCTGGCCATCCCGTCGCGAGGTCTCAAAGAGGATCTGTTTTCCCTCGGGCGAAAAGCGGCCGCGACTCTCGCCCGCGGCCGCATCCGTCAGCGGCTTTTCGTCGCCACCGCTCACCGGCACGATCCACAAATGCGAGGTCTTCGTATTCTTCGCCAGATCGACATCCGTCGCCGAGAACAGCACCCACTGGCCATCGCGCGACACGTCGATATCTCCCAGCCGGCGCATCTGCATCAGGTCCTCGAAGGTCATGGGACGCTTCGGCGCGGCAGACGGCGCCGGTTCGTTCTGCGCAGCCGGATTTTGCGCCAGGACAGGCGCGCTCATGCCCGCCAGCAGCAGCAATGCGGCCCAGCACACGTTCCCCCTGAACCCGATCATCGATTTGGCCCTCTGGATTGCAGCCTTATCCTAAACCGCGCGAGCCGCGCCGGGGATGGTTTCCGCGGGAAGTCCGGAGGAATCCGCCGGCAGATCGATCACCACCGCCGCACCGTGGGGCCGCAGATTCTCGGCCGTGATGGTCCCGCCATGCTCCCGCACGATGGAATAGCAGACGCTTAGACCCAGGCCCACGCCTTCCCCCGGTTGTCGCGTCGTGAAGAAAGGGTCGAAGACGCGCGCCGGCTCCACAAAGCCCGGCCCATTATCGGCGAAAGTAATCTGCACCCGATTCCCAATTGGCACCACTTCCACACGCAGCCGCCGCGCATCCTTCGCAACTTCCAGCAATGAGGCGATCGCATTTTGGGTGATCTGCAGAAAGACCTGGCGTAATTGCTCGCCGTCCGCTTTCACGCGGGGAACCTCACGGGGAATGCGCAACTCCAGCTCGACGCGGGCGGATTCCAGCTCGTGGCGGGCCAGCTTCTCGATATCCCGGAGCAGCAGCTCGACGGCCAGCGGCGCGTTGCCGGTCGCGGATGCTTTGCGGAAGCGCATGAGGCTCTCGATAATCTGCTTCATGCGCCGCGCTTCATTCAGGATCACGAGCGCCTGCTCTCGGCCCATCGTGTTTTCATCCTCGGCCATCAGCTCGGCATAACCGGTCACCACGGTGAGGGGATTGTTCAGCTCATGGGCCACGCCCCCGGCCAGCTGGCCCAGGCCGGCCAGCCGCTCGGCCTGCAAAAGCTGGCGCAACAGGGCCTGGTGCTCGCGCGCGGCGCCGATGCGCGCCACCAGCAGTTCCAGAGGCAGGACATCCTCGGTGAGCAGCGGCTCTTCGGGATTGCTGAGCCCGGCGAGCAGCAGCGCGCCCAGCAGGCGACCCTCGCGGGTGCGAATGCCCATCACGTATCCCTGACGGAAGTTCATCTGGAGCAGCTCGTCGCCCGGTTCCATCAGGGGCCGCAGGTTCATGAGGAGCAGATGCCCGATTCGCTCGGAGAAGTGCTGCTGCCCGGCCGCAACCTCCTGCACTTTTTCCTCGGTGGTCCGCCGGGCCAGGGCGTCCAGCGCACCTTCCAGAGCGCCGTTGATACCCGCGCGCCCGGCCAGGCGGAAACGGCCGTCGGGGGTTCGGACGAAGACAACCGCCTGGCGGAAGCGGCTGACCGAGGCAATGGTGGCACAGAGGGCATCATATTGGCCGCTTTCCTCCTCGAAGGGGATGTCTTCGAGATACACCTCCGTGTACTTCTCCATCTCCTCACGAGCGCGGCGGTCGCGCTCCTGCGCGGCTCGATTGGAGGCGATCTCGTCCTCGAGAACCAGGACGATCATGCCGACCGCGGTGATCACTTTGGTCAGGTTGATCACGCGTACCAGAAGGATCGTCGCTTCCGCGCCGGGAGCCAGCGGCGCCAGCAGCACCGGCAGCGACCAGAGTGCCAGGCCGCCCGCAGTGAAGACCACACCCGCCGTCAGCCGGCGAAAAGCCGACGCGAACAGAAAGGCCGTCATCAGCAGCACGCCGCTGTGCACCAGCGCGAGCACCGCATCGTACTGGCGGTTCCAGGTGAGCCACAGGCAGGCGCTGCCCCCGGCAGCAACCACCGTCAGGCTCAGCCATTCCGGAATCAGATTGCGATGCAGGCTCCAGCGCACCGCAACGAAGGCGGCCCAGAACGCGCAGGCCAGCAGACCACCCTGAGCCAAGCGCGATGGGTTCGGATCGATGGAAACCAGGGCCGCGAACACGATGAGCGGCGCCCCGAAGGCTACGACGTAAGGAATGCGGGGCCTGCGACTGAAATACTGGGGGGCAAGCGAGCCCAGAAACATCAGCGGCGCCATCTGCATCGCGCCGTGGGCTACGGCCAGCCAAACGCCGGATCCGCTGCCGCCCAGGATCTCCATCTCCATCTGGATGGCCGCAAACATCCAGCCCACCAGCCAGAGCAGCTGGCGCCCCCGCCCCGACGGGACCTCCCGCGAAGTGGCGCCTCGTTCCGGATGGCGTCCGCTTTCCAGCCAAAGCGCGCCAAAGACCGCCGCCAGGGCGACCAGCAGGATCAGAGTCGGGATGCGATAGAGCTCATTGCCGTCGACCATAGAGGAGACGCAGCAAGTTTAATCGTTTCATGATCCTGAGGAAATGCAGAATGGGCGGCGCGGGTTACTGCCGACTCTCGCGGAATACCCTCACCGCTGACGCTGCCCGCTCCCTCATAGCCGCCGGATTGCGTCTATCCTTACAGACAGGAGTTGAGTCGTGTCCTTTCTGCCGTTTCGCCGTCTGTCGTCGCTCGCCGTCCTGGCCGCCGCGATTCCGCTCCTTGTTCCGGCGCTCTCCGCCCAGGTGTCGTACACCTCCATGCCGCTCGATGCAGGATTCGGCCCGCTGGACCCAACCCCACCGGCCCTCCCCGTACCGCAGATCATCAGGGAGTTCACATCCAAAGAGGCGGTGTTCAAGCAGGCCATGGACAACTACACCTGGCAACGCAGCGTGCGGGTGGAAACCCTGGATGACGATAACAAGCCCGATGGCCAGTACTACCAGGTGGTGGATGTGGTCTTCGATTCGGAGGGACACCGGACCGAGCACGTGATCGATGCCCCGGAGAACACACTGACGCGGGTGATGATGTCGCCCGCCGATTTTTCTGACATTGAGGAGCGGCTGCCGTTTGTGCTCACGACCGAGGACGCTCCCCAGTACAACATTTCCTACCTCGGAAAACAGAGAATCGACGAGATCGAGACGTGGGTCTTCGACATTAAGCCAAAAGTCATCGAGAAGAAGCACCGCTATTTCCAGGGGCGCATCTGGGTCGATCAGAAAGACCATCAGATCGTGGTGACCAACGGCAAGAATGTGCCGGACGACACCCGGCCGGGACACGAGGATCTCTCCATCCCCTTTGTGACCTACCGGCAGATGGTCGACGGCAAGTACTGGTTCCCGGTCTACACGCATGGCGACGGCGTGCTGCACTTCTCCGCCGGGCACGGCTATCTGAGCCAGGACGTGCACATGCGGGAAACGGTCAAGTACACCAACTATCGCCAATACCACACCAGCATTCGCGTCATTTACGGCGGGGAAGACATCACGGGCAATCCGCAGAAGGGCCCGGCCAAGCAGCCACCGGCGCAATCGCCGACGCCGTCCTCCAACCCTCCCCAGTAGGGGCATCGGGGACCGGCAGCAGCGCAGGCCTGCCGGTTCCCTGCCCGCAATTGCCGTTCCCTGCGCCATTTCCCTTTTGGCTGCAACTTTCCCCCCGGCATTCGCCGCTCCTGGTACCATAGAAGAACAATCCCACCGGATTCTGCCCCCGTTCGCGTGAGGCAATCCGCATTTCTCTGGAGGAAGTTTCCTTGCCAGCAGCCGAACGCTTTCTGTTTACCTCGGAATCCGTCACCGAAGGCCATCCCGACAAAATCGCCGACCAGGTTTCCGACGCTATCCTCGATGCCTGCCTCGAACAGGATCCCTACAGCCGCGTCGCCTGCGAGACGCTGACCGCGACCGGCCTTGTCGTCATCGCCGGCGAAATCACCACCAGCGCCTATGTCGATTTCCAGTCGCTGGTGCGCGGCGTGGTCGCCTCGATTGGTTACGACAATGCCAATTACGGATTCGACTCGAACACCTGCGCGGTGATCTCGTCGATCAACAAGCAGTCGGGCGACATCGCGATGGGTGTGGACACCGGCGGGGCCGGCGACCAGGGCATGATGTTCGGCTACGCCTCCAACGAGACCCCGGAGCTGATGCCGGCGCCCATCTCGCTGGCCCACAAGCTCACCCGCCAGTTGACTCATGTCCGCAAAACCGGCAAGCTCTCTTACCTTCGTCCCGACGGCAAGAGCC
>JBAUOP010000164.1:0-15006 GCA_049579805.1 Acidobacteriaceae bacterium | reverse complement strand
GGACAAAGGCCAGGGCGGGCGCTACGAGCAGCGCCCATTCTGACATCTCGCCACTCAACATCCGGCTACACAGCACGATTCCGGCAACAAAACCGAGCGCTGCAGCAATGAGAGCCAGCAGCAACGCAATCGTAAGCGGGAAAAGGAAATCCGTGAGGGTTGCTCTCATGCTTCGCTCCGCTATTTTGCTGGCGCTTTGAGGCCGAGCTCGGCCATGGCGAGCTGAAGGTCGGCCCACGCTTCTTTCTTTTGGCGGGGATCGCGCAGCAAGTAGGCTGGGTGGTAGGTGACGATGAGCTTCGCGCCACGCAACTGATGGATGCGGCCGCGGAGCGCGCTTAACGGGCTCTTCGCACCGAGAAGATAGGTTGCCGCGGTTGCGCCGAGGGCGACGATCACTTCCGGACGGATCACATCGATCTGGCGGAAGAGGAACGGCGCGCAGGTGTTGGCTTCAACTGGCTCGGGGACGCGGTTTTGAGGCGGCCGGCATTTGACGATGTTCGCGATGTAGACCTGATCGCGGCTCAGGCCCATGGCGGCAATCATGTTGTTGAGCAGCTGGCCGGCGCGGCCGACGAAGGGCAGGCCCTGCGCGTCTTCATCTGCGCCCGGGCCCTCACCGACAAACATGAGGCGTGCATTGGGATCGCCGTCGCCGAAGACGATGGTGTGGCGCCCTTTGTGGAGGGCGCAGCGGGTGCACTCGCCGAGGTCGTTGCGAATGGCCTGGAGGGCAGCGGCGCGGTCTATGGAAGAGGTGGATTCCGCCGGTTCGGCGATCACAGGGAAGTTGCGCGTACGGGGCATTGCGGACGGGTTCTCCAGATCAGTCTGTGCGGCCGAAGCAGGCGCCGGTTCGATCGCTGAGGCAGCCGCCGGGGACTCAAGGCCAGCTGCGCTTTCGCGACGGTAGAAATCGAAGATCCCCAAATCGCGAAAATAGGCGACGCGGGCGCGCACCGCTTCTTCGGTTGCGGGGGCGAGCCGCTGGGTCAAGCGTGCTCTCCGAGGCTCAGGGAAAGGTCGGTATCGGACTCGGCGAGCACATGACGGGGACGACGCAGAGTGAGGACCTCGTTCAGAATCTCGTCGGCTAGCTCGCGCTTGGTCATCTCCGGCAGCTCAATGGCGCGGTCGCGGGTGAGGAAGGTGATGGCATTGCGGTCGGAGTCAAAGCCGATGCCTTCGCGCGAGACGTCGTTGAGGACGATGGCGTCGGCGCCCTTGCGCAGGAGCTTGTCGCGGCCATGGGCGACGGCATCCTGCGTTTCGGCGGCGAAGCCAATGATGAGCATGCCGGGGTGGCGGCGCTCGACGACTTCAGCGAGGATGTCCTGGGTCGGTTCGAGTTCGAGCGTCAGAGGCCCGCTGCGGCGCAGCTTTTGATCGGCCTGGGCGCGGGGGCGATAGTCCGCCACGGCCGCGGCTTTGACGACGATGGTCGCCTGGTCGAGGCGGCTCATGACGGCTGTGCGCATCTCCGCGGTGGTGGTGACGGGGATGACTTCGCAGTTGGCGGGAGCCCGCAGCGCGGTCGGAGCGGTGACGAGTATGACGCGCGCGCCGCGGTTCTGCGCGGCTTCCGCCACGGCATAACCCATTTTGCCGCTGGAACGGTTGCCGAGGAAGCGGACCGGGTCGAGGGCCTCGCGCGTGCCACCGGCGGTGACAAGAACGGTTTCGCCGGCGAGATCGTTGCGACGATTGAGGACGCTGAGGACGGTGTCCACGATGGCCTGGTTCTCGGCAAGGCGGCCGGCGCCGACCATGCCGCAGGCGAGGTAGCCGCTCTCCGGCGCGACGATGCGGACATTGCGCCTCGCGAGGATTTCGAGGTTCGCCTGGGTAGCCGGATGCTGCCACATGTTGACGTTCATGGCGGGTGCCACGATTACGGGGACGGTGGTGGCCAGGTACATCGTGGTCAGGAAATCGTCGGCGATGCCGTGCGCGAATTTGGCGAGGAGGTCCGCGGTAGCGGGGGCAACGACCAGAGCGTCGGTGGTTTGCGCGGCGTCAATGTGCTCAATGGCGGAGGCGGCGTCACCCGGGTCGGCGCCTTCCGGCGCCCAGAGGCCGGTGATGACTTTGTGCCCGGTCAGCGCGGCAAAGGTGAGGGACTGGATGAAGCGCTGAGCGGCCTGGGTCATGACGACATGGACGTCCAGAGCTTGCTTTTGCAGGTCACGGACCAGCTCTGCCGCTTTGTAGGCAGCGATACCCCCGGAGACACCGACGGTCACTTTCATAGGAACAGTTTACGCTGCGGCCCAAAGCGCTTTACCACAGAGGACACGGAGAGCACAGAGAGGATGGGCGATGGAAAGGCTCCCGGCAGGAAGCCCGTCGCATGCCCGCTCAGGAGGCGAACTTCGGAATCTCCGGGGCCTCGACTTCAGGCTTGAGCACCTGAGCATCCGCGGGCTTGACGTAGGCGATCTTGCCCGCGGCAATCTCTTCCTGAGCGACCCGGCATGCCTTGCGGGAACGGCTGGGAATCAGTGGCTCGGCGCCATTCTGCAGTTGGCGCGCCCGGCGTGCGGCGACCAGCACATAGCGGAAATTGCTGTCGTAATCGTGCTCGATTGTCATCCTGCCCTCCGCGAGACAAATGGTCTCGCAAAACTCATTTCGATGCCGGCTCCGGGACACCAAAGGCCTGGAGCACGGGCCGGATGCGTGCTTCGGAGTTGGCCTGGCGGCAGCTCTCGGCGATCTGCAGCAGCCGTTCTCGATCCGCCGGAATTCCGTCGCCCGACTCATGGTGCCAGATGCGCTCGGCGGCGACGATGGCGACCATCTCTTCCACAGCACGGTCCAGGATATCGTTGACGAGAATATAACTATATTCGCGGTAATTCTCAATCTCCTGCCGGGCCTTGGCCAGGCGCCGCTGGATATCTTCTTCCAGCACAGCGCCTTCGGCGCGGCTGCGGTTGCGCAGACGCATGGCGAGGATGTCCGGCGAGGGCGGCATGAGGAAGATGGAGACGGCATCCGGCCTCCTGGCACGCACCTGAGCGGCCCCCTGGACGTCGATATCGAGCAGGAGATCGCGGCCGTGGGCAAAGGCTTCGTCAAGGGCGGAGCGGGGCGTGCCGTAATAGTTGCCGAATACGTCGGCGCATTCGAGGAAGGCGCCGCGCCGGATCATCTCCTCGAAGTGCTCGCGGGTGGTGAAGTGGTATTCCCGCGATTCCTGTTCAGAGCCGCGGGGGCCGCGCGTAGTCCAGGAGACGGAAAAATCCAGCCCCGTCACCAGCGAGCGGAGCTGGTTGACGATGGTCGACTTGCCCGATCCCGAGGGCGCCGAAATGATGAAAAGAATGCCTGCCAAGCGTCTTTCTTCTCCCGCTGCCGAACGTTCTGTTGCCGAAATCTGCTCGATGCCCGTCATTCCAGATTCTGGATTTGCTCCCGGACCTTTTCGATCTCCGACTTCATGCCCAGACCGGCTTCCGTGATCCGTGTGCCGTTGCCGGCGACGCCGCTGGTCTTGGAAAGAAGCGTATTGGCTTCGCGATTCATCTCCTGGAGGAGGAAGTCGAGCTTTTTGCCCACTTCGCCGCCCTGATCGAGGAGACCGGTGAAGTGGTCGATGTGGGTGCGGAGGCGCGTGACCTCCTCCTCGACGTCGCTGCGCTCGGCAATCAGGGCTGCTTCCTGCAGGATTCGATCCTGGTCGTAGCCGCCATCGAGCAGGGTCTTCATGCGCTGGTTCAACCGGTCCATATAGGCCTGCTGAACGTTCTCGCGCAGGGTCGCGGCTTCATCGACGAGGGCGCGGAGGCGCTCCATGCCGGCGCGGAGTTCATTGGCGAGAAGGGAGCCTTCCTGGGCGCGCATCGTCTGCAGGGCAGCGACCAGACCGTCGGCTTCGCGCAAGACGGCTTCCTCCAGCTGCTGCAGGTCTTCTTCGCTGATGCGCGCCTCGGCGACGAGGACGCCGGGCAGGCGGAAGACGGCATTCAGGTCAGGCTCGGCGTTCAGAGCGTGCTCGGCAGCCGCGGCACGGAAGGCCTCGATGTAGGCGGCGACCAGTGCGTGGTCGTAGCCGGCTTCGGCTTTCTGGCTGCGCTCGAGATTGAGCGTGACCTCCACGTGGCCGCGGCGCAGCTTCTCTTTCAAACTGCGGCGCAGCTGCATTTCGATGCCTTCGGTGCCCTGCGGCAGCCGCATGTGCAGATCGAGGAAGCGATGGTTGACGCTTTTGAGGCTAAGCGTAAATCCGAAGGTTTCGGAGACGCGCCCGGCAACGCGGGCGAATCCGGTCATGGAATACACCGGCAGTTGTGCTTCGCTCATCGTGGGATTTTTCCTGTCAGGGACGGTTCACTCAGCAAATCAGGTTCGACGATTTCGGGCTCGTCCCCGCCGATGAGGTGACCGTTGCCGTTGGCGTCGGCGTCGGTCAGGTTCATGAACTGGAGGCGGTAGAGCTTCTGGTAAATCGGCGAGGTTTGCAGCAACTCGTCATGGGAACCAATGGCGGTGATGCGTCCGTGCTCCAGAACGGCAATGCGGTTGGCGCGACGCACGGTGGAGAGGCGATGGGCAATGACGATAACGGTGCGGCCGGCCATGAGATTGCCAAGGGCGGCCTGCACCAGCGATTCGCTCTCCGAGTCGAGGGCGGAGGTGGCTTCGTCGAGGACCAGAATCGGCGCATTCTTCAGGATGGCGCGGGCGATGGCCAGCCGCTGGCGCTCGCCTCCGGAGAGGCGGAAGCCCTTTTCGCCGATGACGGTGTCGTACTTCTCCGGCATGTCCTCGATAAAGTCGTGGGCGAGGGCGGCTTTGGCCGCATCGACGACACGGGAGAACGGAACGTCCGGCTGGCCGTAGGCGATGTTGTTGCGGACGGAGTCGTTAAAGAGGATGGTCTCCTGGGTGACCTTGCCGATCTGGGCGCGCAGGGAAGCGAGACTGGCCTCGCGGACGTCGATGCCGTCGATGAGGATGCGGCCGCCGGTGACATCGAAGAAGCGCGTGATCAGATTAACGAGCGTGGTTTTGCCGGCGCCGCTGGGCCCGACGAGCGCAACCACTTCGCCGCGCTGGATGGTCAGGTCGATGTCGTCGAGGACGATGCGCCGGACGTCGCTTTCCTGGTCCTTGTAGGAGAAGCTGACCTTCTCGAGAACGACCCTGTCGTTGAAGCCTTTGAGGATCTTCGGGTGCTTCGCCTCCGGCACCTCGTCCTGATCGCTCATGAAGTTGAAGATGGCGGCGGAAGCGCCAGCGGCCTGCTGAAAGTTGTTGTAGTAGGTGCCGAAACGGCGGATGGGATCGTAGAGCTTGAACAGCGCCACGATGAAGGCCAGGAAGGTGCCGACCTGCATAGCCCCGTGCCCGATCTCGTTGCGACCCACCCACAGCAGGAGCGCGATCGCCACCGCTCCGATAAAGTCCATGAGCGGGGAGGTAATGGCCTGCGCCCGCACCAGGCGCAGATTGGCGCGGAAGAGCCGCCTGGCCGCCTGGCGGAAGCGCAGCAGCTCCCAGAACTCCATGTTGAAGGCCTTCACGATGCGATTGCCGGTGATAGTCTCGTGCAGGATGTTCTGGATATCGGCCAGCTTGTCCTGGCCTTTGCGCGTCGTCCGGCGCACATCGCGCCCGATACGCGCAATGGAGCCGATGGCGATGGGGATAAAGATCACCAGCACCCAGGCCAGACGTCCGCCCAGACCGATCACCAGCACGATCATGAACGCCAGGGTGCAAAGCTGCTGGAGGAAGTCCGAGAGGACCGTGGACATGGCGTACTGCACGCGCTCGATGTCCGTAATCAGCGCGGAAAGCAGCGTCCCGGTGGTGTGCTTCTGGAAGAACGATACCGACCGCCGCAGGATGGCCTCGTAGAGGTCGTCGCGCATGTCGGTGATCATCCCGTAGCCGGCATAATTGGCCAGGTAGGTTCCCACGTAGTCGCAGATGCCTTTCAGCAGCGTGGCTGCGACAAAAGCGAAGGCGATCACGCCCCAGTCGTTCCTGATGTGCAGGAAGTGCGGAACCAGCAGCTCCGGCGTTACGTGGAGGTGCCAGTGCTTTCCGATGGTGCCCAGCAGTTGAGTCTGGTTGGCGCGCCGGGTGGCCGCGCCCGGGTTCAGGACATTGTCGAAGATGGGCCCGATCAGCAGGACGCGGTAGGCGTCAAGCGCACCGACGCCCGCGGCCAGAACCACGGCCGAGAGCGCCTGCAAAGCATAGCGGCGCGTGTAATACAGCAGGCGCCAGGTGCGCCTCATGCGCAGCAGGCTCCTGGCGTTGTGGTACAGAACATCTCTCTATTTTAGACCGCAGTGACGCCGTTCCCCACCAGGATCGCCTGCCGGGACATGACCTCCGGAACATGGGTAGCCAATCGCTACAATGCAGGTATATGGCCTCTTTTAGTTCGGCGGATGCCCAGGAGCGCGCCCGCCGCATCCAGCTGATGATCTTCGACGTGGATGGCGTGCTGACCGACGGGAGCATCTGGCTCTTCCCTGCTTCCGGACCCAGCCCGACGACGGCGGACCATGCCGACGCCATGAAGGACAAGGGCGGCTTTGGCTTCTCGTCGCAAACCATGGTGGAGGCCAAGGGCTTCGACGCGCACGACGGTACGGGCATCTCGCTGGGACGCCTGGGCGGGATCAAGTTCGCGATCATCACCAAGCGCATCTCGGAGACGGTGGCGCTGCGGGCCCGCGATCTGCGCATCGAGCACGTCTACATGGGCCAGGCGTACAAGATGCAGGCGACGCGCAAGATTATGGAGAAGGAGCAGATCGGGCTGGAGGCGATCGGCTACGTGGGCGACGACGTCATCGATCTGCCGGTGATGCGCGTGTGCGGTTTGGCCATTGCGGTGGCCAATGCGCGCGAGCAGGTGAAGGCGGCTGCGCATTATGTGACGCCTCACGAGGGCGGTCACGGAGCGGGGCGCGACGCCATCGAGTTCGTCCTGAATGCGAAGGGCGTTCTGGAACAGACCATCGAGCAGTACATCGACGAGCGGAATCCTCTGCCGGCAAATATGGATATCGGAAAGGGCGGATTCTGAAGAGCAGGGTGCAGAGCTCAGGGCACAGAGCTCAGGGGGCGGGCGGATCGCCGCGGAAGTATCCGTGGCGGCTGGCGATTATCGGCGGCATTACTCTGCTCACGGCGATTGCTTCCGGCTGGTTCATCTATCGTTCGCCGGCGATCTACTGCGATTCGCTGGCGCCTCTGACGGTTCTGGCTACACTGGCGGCATTTCTCATGTCGATTGCCTTTCGGCTGATGGGGCGCTTTCCGGGGAAGCGGGATCGCTGGTTTCTGTTCGCGTGTGTGCTCATTGCCGGAGCCACGCTGTTTGTGAACTTCCGGTACGTGCGGAAGTACCGGACCTTCTGCGATCAGCTCCGCCAGCAAATACGGCAGGCGGAGCCGCGGCACTAAAGCTCACCGGGAAAGCTCACCACAGAGGACACGGAGAGCACAGAGGATTGCTGTTCAGAGCGCGACACTAGCGCTTCCTGCCAATTTCGGCTTGCACGCCGGGGATCGGTGACTTCTCATCCAGAAAACCCTTCACCACGGGGCCAACCTGGGCCGCACACTCGCTGGCGGCTAGATGTCCGCAGCCATCGAAGATCTCCAGCTCCGACTGCGGCACGTCGTGGTGGATCTGCTCGCCGACCGAGACGGGGATGAGGTGATCCTGCTTGCCCCAGACGATGAGCATCGGCATCTTCAGCGCTCCGAGTTTGCCATCGAGCAGGGCTTTGCCGGTCAGCATGGAGTCCATATTGCGGCGAACGACCCAGCCGTGCTTCTTCACGAAGCGGAAGATGGCATGCTCGATGAAGCCGGGGATGTGAGGAGCGCCGTTGGGCATCAGCAGGTTGTCCATCTCCTGCAGCTTTTGCGGTGTGTCGGGCTCAAAGATCGATGGATCCCAGGTCAGGTTAAAGCGCATCCCGGCACTGTCGAAGATCATCAGGCGGCGGATGCGCTGCGGCTGGTCCAGAGCGACGCGCATCGCGACCCATCCGCCCATGGACCACCCGCCGAGATCGGTGCGCGCGAGGTGGCGATTGTCCATGAAGGCCTCGACAGCATCGGATTCCTCGCGGATCGAGTACGTGGCGTTCGTCGGCCAGTCGGAGCGGCCGTAGCCGGGCAGATCGAGCGCAAAAACGCGATGATGATCGTGGACCAGCTGCGGCATCAGATTGGCCCAGTCCTCAGCGCGGCCGCCCAGACCGTGGACCAGCACGAGCGGATCGCCGGAGCCACCTACGTAATAGTGGATGCGCACATGGCCAACGCCCGGCAGCTCGATGGAGGTGTACTCGCTGTGAATTCCGGCGAAGAGGAGCCGAACCTGGATGCCGCACCAGAGCAGGGTGAGCGGCCGGATGAGCGCAAAGGCGATGAGAGCCACCACCAGGGCAAGAAAGGCGAACGTTCCCAGCCGGAAATTGCGCCAGCGCCTGCTTCGAACCGATTGCGGCGCCGCCACCGTGCTCGCCATCCCCGCGCACACTCCTGCTCTTTAGGATGCCATTCGCCAGGCCTTGCGGATCACTTCGACGGTCAGCGGCGTCAGTGCGTCCAGATCGTCAGGCCCGGCCCAGCGCGCTTCGAGGGCGTCCGTGGCGCAGACGATGGTCTCGGGAAGCTGCGACTCTGACTTGATCCGACAAAGAAAGTCGATGAGGACGTAATGATAGCGGACGCGCCCTTGGGCGTCGCGGGAGATGCGGTCGAAAGCCTGGACGACGTCGACGGTTTCCACGATGAGGCTGGTTTCCTCGAGGACCTCGCGGCAGATGGCCTCTTCGAGGGTTTCGCCCAGCTCGACTGCGCCTCCGGGCAGCGACCACTCGCCCTTGAGCGGCTCCTGACCGCGGCGGATGAGCAGAACCTGCCAGCCTTTGCCTGACACGTCGCGCACGATCACGGCGCCCACACCGGCGATCGGCGCGTCAGGGTATTCACGCCTCATGATAGTCACTCCTCATGGCGGCGAGGTCCGCTGCGGACGTTCATCTCTGTTTCCAGGCTAGAGCTTCAGCGGCTTGCCGTACTCGCCGTCGAAGACCATGCGCTGCATGCTGAAGCGGCCGCTATCGAACTTGTCCGGGCCCTTCAGGTGGCCGATGCCCAGCAGCGTTACCGGGACATAGCTCAGGGGCAGCTTCAGAACCTCACAGACCTTCTCCGGCTCGAAGCCTTCGGTCAGCGCGGTGTCATAGCCCATGACCTCGGCCAGCCACATCATGGTGGTCAGTGCGACCATGACCTGGCGGTTCAGCCACGCCGTGAAATTCGGATGATCGCCCAGGTATTCGCGAATGCTGACGCGGGCCGATTCCGCGTAATTCTCGGTCATACCTCTCTCGAGGCCTAAACGGATCATTTCTTCCGTATCCGTGCGCCAGCCGTCTTTGTCGCCACAGGCCGCGATGACGACGGAAGCCTCCTCGACATTGGCCTGATTGAAGGCCGCTGCACGAAGCCGGTGGAGCTGCTCCGGGGTGCGCACCACAACGAAGCGCCAGGGCTGCAGATTAAAACCGCTGGGCGAGTTCAGTCCCGCTTCGAGGATGCTGCTCAGATCTGCATCCGGAATTGGCTTACCGTCAAAACTGGGTGTTGATCGCCGTTGTTCGATCGCTTCGCTGAGGGTCTTTTCCATTCCTCTCCCAATATCAGAGTTCGTGCTTCGTGGGTTTCCGTGAACGAGGTGACTAGCCGCGCTCCCCGGGAGCGGGAGCTGCATTGTCGATTTGATTCATCGGCAGTTCGAGAGCAAATGGGGTCTGGCCTCCGGGGGCCGAGGCATGAACCCACATGCCGTGGAAGGCGGTGGCCAGTCCGGGATGCTGCTGCAGAAGGGCTTTCATGAGGCCCATCACCTGCTCGCGCCCCTGCACCGGAGTCAGATTCGCCGGCGCATTGTAGGTGACGATCAGGTCCATCTGTTTGTTGAAGTCCCCTACATGAACGTCCGTGAGCTGGAGTCGGCCAGCGCTGGTTTCCAGAAAGACGGGCTCGGTGTCGCTGGGAATCCCGGAAGGCTGTGTCTCCTGGGTTTCCTTTTGCAGCTTCTGCAGGTTGGGACTGGAGATAAAGTCAACCGGCTCCAGCAGTAATTGCGCCTGCTTGAAATAGAACCAGGCCGTCCAGTTGTCGTTATGGGAGGCGTAGGTTCGAGCCTGACGCCAAAACCACAGCCCGTCGTGGCTGTCGATGGTCATCGGTTTGGTAAAGAAGCCGGCCAGCTTCCAGACGGCGCTGTTCAGAGGGTCGTTCTGCAGGATCATCGACAACTGCTCGGGGTGCTCCACGCCGGTGGCATGCACAACCGCCAGCGCATATTTGCCGGGAGGGAGATTCGGAATCGTAACCTCGACCGTCAGCGGCGAACCGGGCACGCCGCAGAAGAACTGGGTATCCTGCGGCGCTTTGATATCGGTGGCATCGAGGACATACAGCAGATCCACGGTGAGGGTGGCGCGCTGGATGGTGGCATTCATGGCCTGGATGGTGTTCGCGATGCCGCCGAAATTCGAGGCGACGGCGGGAATGGTCTGGGCCCGCACGCCCGCGGCGTTGCCATTTTTGACATTGGCGGCCAGCATTTGCGCAGACTGGGCAAGAATCGTACGCTGCTCCGGCTTCATCTCCGACTGAGTGGTGCAGGAAACGGCAAAGGCCGGAGCGGCCAGTCCCAGGGGCAGGAGGCACGCCAGGAACCGAAGTCCGATGGAGCGATGACGGGAGAACATGAAGCACTTCCCTTTCGATTTGAATTGAATCTGAGCGAATTCAAATCACTGCTAGTCTAGTACACAGAAGCGCGAGCTTTGCGCAAGCGCGCTGCCCCGCCCGGTACACAGGACTTCGATGCAGTCCGAACGCCTAATACGATGCCTGACCTGGCTCACAAGCGCCCTTTTGGCAGCCTCCTGCGCCGCGCAGGTCGTGCAGCAACCGGGGCCCCTCCCCGGCCGAAGCCTGGCCAGAAACCCCATCCACCAGGCAGCTCCGACGCCTCCGCAGCCGGCAGCGGCGCCGGGAAAGGCCGCTGCTCTCGCGAAGCCAGCCGCGACGGCGCCCGGTCAAACTCCCGAGAGCAGGCCCGCTCTGCCGCCCTCGCTGCTGGACAAGCCCGCGGAACCGGCCAAAATCACGCTGAAGAGCGGGCTTTTGACCATTCAGGCCGATAATTCCAGTCTTTCGGCGATCCTGCA
The DNA here is from genome assembly GCA_049579805.1 of Acidobacteriaceae bacterium. Taxonomy (GTDB): domain Bacteria; phylum Acidobacteriota; class Terriglobia; order Terriglobales; family Acidobacteriaceae; genus Palsa-343. The sequence goes on along the minus strand of JBAUOP010000164.1, from coordinate 3,769 downwards.
TTATCTGGCCACTTCCGGCGGCATGGCCGTGGACGGCCTGGAGCACGATCAGCGCGTTTTTGGCACCTACGGCCCGGGCAGTCCGCGGGATGTGCTCTCCGGGCTGCTGCAGGATGCGGGATACAACTTCCTGATGGCGGGCATTACCGAGCAGGGCACGCCGAAGGAGATCCTGCTGACGGCGCGCGTGGGAGGCGCAGCACCGACGGGCGCAGCGGCGAGCGGCCCGGCGCAGCCAGCGTCGGACGACCAGCCGGACGAAGACGAAAACAGCGGCAACAACAATTATCCTCAGGAGCCGCCGATGCCGGAGCGGACGGTTCCACCGATTCCCAATGACCGGGTGAAAAGCCCCGCCGAGATCATTCAGGAACTGCAGAGGCTACGGCAACAGCAACAGAATCCGCAATAGCCTAATGGAGCGGCCACCCGTGTTGGAGTGGGCTGCGGCAAGCGCCTGAATTTACGGGCCGACCAGGTCATACCTCCAGAATATTGCCCTGTTTCGCCGCGATTCCCATCCCGGTCTCGATTTTCTCCACAGGGATGACCAGGGTAATGCTGCCTTTGGGCAATAGTAACGATGAACGGTGACCTTTAGGGTAGGGTTAACCCCACAGAGGGAAGGCCTCTCCCATGCATAACCGGCTCTATTCCTGTCTTCTCGTTGCCTTAGTTCTTCTCACCGGATGCGGCCAGATCAACTCGCCGCTGCGCGTTGGCACGGCATTGGCCGGCAACTGGACGTTCACCCCGGCGGCCTCGAGCGTGATGCTGAACCTCGGGTTCACCCAGGGCGCCTACGAGACCGTCAGCGCTGTGGGGCGGCTGCAGGGCTCTTCGTGCGTGACTCCGCAGACCGACATTCTGCTGACCGGGTCGGTGGACGCGAACAACAACGTGATGCTGGTTTCCACGCCGTTTGACGGAACCACACTCACCATCAAGGGCCAGGTGGCGGCGAACGGCAAAGGGATGGCCACGGCCAACTGGTCGTTTGCCGGCGGCAACTGCGCCGCGCTGGGCAACGCCGATGTGACGGCGACCAATTACAGCACCATCGGCGGCACGTATACGGGCAACTTCGTGGATACCGCGAACGATCTGCTTCCGGTTTCGGCATTTCTGCAGCAGACGACACAGCCGGACGCGAACGGGCAGTTCTCCGTTTCCGGGACGGCGACCTTCCCCTCCAACCACTGCTTCACCCTGGAGCCGACGGTGACCACCTCTCTGGTGACCGGGAGCAGCCTCTCGATGACCTACACGGACCCCGGCAGCGGAGCGGTCCTGACGGCGACGGGCAGCTTTAACAGCGGCGCGACGCAGCTGACCATCACGAACTGGTCAATTACGGGCGGAGCGTGCAACGGGGATTCGGGAATGGGGACCATGAGCCTGGAGTAAGGGGCGCCAAGCTTTTCACCACAGAGGACACGGGGGGCACAGAGATCTTCGCGGTCCGGGTTCTGATTCGCTCCGCGCCGAATGCCGTATCTTCTTGTCCAGATGACATTTAAGGAGGTCTGTCTTCGTCCTTTCCGATATAATGAGGATGCAGGAAATGGGTGCCCGACAGCCCGAGCGGCGATGAGGACAGGTATGGGTCATGACAAAGCAATCCTGAGAATCGACGACCCTTGCGAGCAGGAGCAGGCCACGCTCCGCTATTGGCAGAGCCTGCCTCTGGGCGAGCGCTTGTCGGCTGTGTGGGACGCCAGCGAAGCAGCCTGGAGCTTCGCCGCCGCGTTCAAAGGAGGTTCGCCGGATTATGATGCCCGCCGACTTGAAAGAACTCTTACGCGTGTTGAACGCCCGCGGCGTTAAGTTCCTGGTGGTTGGCGGTTATGCTTTCGGTGCGTACGCAGAGCCGCGGGCCACGAAAGACCTGGATATCTTTATTCGATCCGATGAGGAGAACAGCGAGGCCATTTTCCGGGCACTCGCCGACTTCGGCGCTCCTTTGCACAATTTTTCACCCACCGATTTCCGGGATGGCAGCTGCTTCCAGATCGGAAGTCCTCCCGCGCGCATCGATATCCTCCAGCAGATCGACGGAATCACCTTCGACGAGGCATGGAAGAACCGGGTGGAAGCGAACATCGAGGGGGAAACCCGGGTTGCCGTTATCTCCCGTGAGGACCTCATCCGCAACAAGCTGGCCAGCGGCCGAGAGCAGGATCTGCTCGACGTGAAAAAGCTGCGGGCTTCTGTCTCGCAGGGGTAGGCGAAGCGGAGAAGGCTCCGAAATCCGATCTGAACGAAGCCGCTGCGACCGCACAGATTGACTCATATCGATGAGTCACATAGACTCATGGTATGGCTAAGAGGCTGCAGGTTATCGTTCAGGACCCTGAATATCGCGACATCCAGCGGGCAGCCCGTTTGCGGCGCATGTCCATTGCCGAATGGGTGCGGCAGGCGCTGGTTCAGGCCCGCAGGCGCGAACCGAGCCGTGAACTCGGATCCAAGCTGGACGTGATTCGAGCGGCGGAACGGCTGAACTTTCCCACCGCGGATATCGACCGTATGCTCGAAGAGATCGAACGGGGTTACGGATCGGGCATGCATCCGTGATCTTCGTCGACTCGAATATCCCGATGTATCTGGTGGGCGCTCCTCACGCTCATAAAAGCGATGCCAGGCGGTGGCTGGAGGAATTGGTAAGCAGCCAGCAGCGGCTGGTGACCGACGCGGAAGTGCTGCAGGAAATCCTTCATCGTTATGCTTCGATCGAGCGGCCGGATGCCATTCAACCGGCGTTTGACGCTTTGCTGGGAGTCGTCGATGAGGTGTTTTCCGTGGATCAGGCCGCGGTGGAGCGGGCCAAACAGATCGTGCTCGGCCACACATCGCTTTCGGCACGAGATGCAGTCCACCTCGCGGTCATGCAGATTCACGGCGTCGGCAGAATCCTGAGCTTTGATCGAGGATTCGACGGTTTCCCGGGGATTACTCGTTTGTCCTGAGACGGGCAGTCCGATTCGGTTCGTTTACTTCTCGCTCTCGGGGCGGGGCCAGCGAGCCTCAATGATGGTGGCGATGCCGCCGCGGGGACGGAAATCGCCTTTGACCACGGCCCAGACCGGGTCGCAGGCGCGGGCGACGTCTTCGAGGATCTGGTTGACCACGTTTTCCTGGAAGATGCCGAGGTTGCGATAGCAGAAAAGGTATTCCTTCCAGGATTTCAGCTCGAGGCAGCGTTCGCGGGGCATGTAGCGCAGGCTAATCACGCCAAAATCGGGCAGGCCGCTTTTGGGGCACACGGAGGTGAACTCCGGATCGTCGATGAGGATTTCGTAGCCGGGAAACTGGTTGGGCCAGGTCTCGATGGGGGGAAAGTTGAAATCGAGGCCGGCTTTTGCATGTTCGTCGGTGTAGCGGGGGGCGATGGCCATGGCTCGATTCTAGATGGTTCGCCTGCCATTCGCTGGGAGAGCGCCCGAGCCCTCCGGGGCTAAAGCCCTTCTATTAGGGCCTCTGATTCCCCGGGCTGAAGCCCGGGGCTTTCTCCGCCATGCCGCCGCGCGGCATCCCTGCGGGACGCCCTCAGTTTGGACGCCTTTCGGCAGGAAGCGGAAAAGGCCGCGTGGCAGGGCGAAACCCATCCCTCAGCGGCTCAAGCCGCACTCCTCTGCCGACTGTTCGGCACGGCTAAAAACAGCTTGCGGAAAAACTCCCCCGCTTTGAAAGGGCACAGCTTCAGCTGTGCCGAAAAGCTTGCAGAATGAATCCGGCTTTAGCCGCTGAGGGACGGCTTTCGCTCTGC
>JBAUOP010000163.1:0-10874 GCA_049579805.1 Acidobacteriaceae bacterium | reverse complement strand
CTCGGAAACAGCGGGTTCCGGATGAAATCGACCTCCTGAACCCGGTCGCAACAGCCCTTTCAGGACCCCCTTGCCGCCCGCTGACCCATTCATCCCGGGATTGGGCGGTTGCTCAGAGCTTTCCTAAAGCAGATAAAACATGTTATTTCAATATGTTGAGAGATATTGAAATGTATCTGCTTTGAATAGAATGCCATAATACCTGCTCATCAGAGCTTGTTGAACGGAATGGATCCTAGAGGCTCGGGCCGCTACAAAATCGACGACATCTTTGGTCGCAGTCTGCTTGCGAATTGAGCGGTCACCAGCTTCCTTTTCAAGCACTACGACGTAGGCGCTGCCGCCGGCAGGGGGAAGTAGGACACACGGCGCCGCAGACAAATGCATATAAGGTTGCCCGCCACGCTACACAGTACCGCTCCATCTCAAGGCCGGCGGCCCGGGCGCTGAGCCGCTCCGGGTCGCGGGGCACATCGCTGTCTTCGATGGCGATCCGCTGAGGCAACGCCATGCCGGCCAGCCGGGCGGCGTCCTCCAACGCAGGGCTGTAACAGGTCGGACGATGTTCATGACTTAATTGCTTATGTGCAACTAAAGACGCATTGGAAGTAACTCCCTCTTCTCGGTAATATTGCAGGCTGAAAGTACCTCGGCGTTGCCCGTGTGTACGCCCGAGCGACCCCTGTCGCGGAACAAGTTCGCCACTTACGCATGCTGGAGTAAGAGAATCGTGCCGATACGCGTCAAGGCGCTCGTCTCCGCTGTGATGGTCGGAGCCATCGTGAGCCTGTCCGCCATTCGCGTGCACGCCGCGCATCAGTGGATTCACTTCTTCGTTTACCTCGCTGTCATCCTCCTCAGCTCCGGCATGAAAGTCGAGTTGCCAAAGAGCGAGGGAACGATGTCCGTCAACTTCCCCTTCATTTTCCTGGGGATTCTCCAGCTCTCTCCGCAGCAGGCGGTCTGCCTCGCAGTTTGCAGCGTCATCGCCCAATGCCGTTTCCGCGTCGTTAAGCCCTTCACCATCGTCCAGATCCTGTTCAATGTCGCGAACGTAACCACAGCCACCGTTCTGGCCTGCCTCACGTTTTTCGCCGTCATGAAGCTGCATCCGGAAAGCGCCCCCGCGCTGGCGCTTGCGGCCACCGTTTACTTTCTGGCAAACACCATTCCTCTGACATTAGTGCTGGGCTGGGTATCGAACACCTCACCCTCCGCCCACTGGCGCCAGGAGTTCCTCTGGTACCTGCCGTTCTACCTAGTCGGCGCCATGCTGGCGGTGCTGGCCGACCGCATCGGCATCCATTTTGGTTGGCTCACTTCGCTGTTGCTCATCCCGCTGGTCTACACGGTCTATCGTGCCTATTGCGCGCAGATGGCGACCGTTCGCGATCGCGAGCGACACATTCGCGAAGTCGAAGCGTTGTACATGCGCACCATCGAGGGCCTCTCGATGGCCATCGAGGCGAAGGACGAGGGCACACACGAGCATCTGATGCGGGTGCGTGTCTATGTCGCGGAGATGGGAAAGACGATGAACCTCGAGCCTGCGATGATGCAGGCACTGCACGTTGCAGCATTCCTCCACGACATCGGCAAACTGGCGGTTCCGGAGCACATCATCAACAAGCCGGGGAAGCTCACTCCGGAAGAATTCGAAAAGATGAAGATCCACACCGTCGTGGGCGCCGACATTCTGGAGCGGGTGAAATTTCCATATCCCGTCGTTCCAATTATCCGGTCTCACCACGAGGCATGGGACGGGAGTGGATATCCCGATGGGCTCAGGGGCGAAGAGATTCCAATCGGAGCACGTATTCTGACGGTGGTCGACTGCTTCGATGCGCTCGCGTCTGAGCGTCCGTATCGGAGAGCGATGCCGATCGAAGATGCGATGGCCATCGTAAAGAGCAGGGCGGGTACCCAGTTCGATCCCCGGATCGTCCAGCTGCTGGAAGATCATTATCCGGAACTCGAGAAGCTCGCCCGTCAGCAGCGCAGTGAGATGGAGCCACTCAGGACGGATATCTTCGTCGAACGCGGCGCAGCGCCGGCGGCAGGATTTGAATCCGGAGAGAGCGGCAGCACGGAGACCGGCAGTACCTCTCCCATCGAGGTTGGGTTGGCCCGCCAGGACGTGCTTGCATCGGTAGCGAATGCCGTTCGTGACCTGAATGCTCTCTTCGAAGACAGCCGCATCGCCGCGCAGTTTCACGATGCGGGCGATGTTTGCGCTACCATTTCCGCATACCTTCGACCGCTGATCGCGTTTGACTGCTTCGCGGTCTTCCGTAAGTTCGACAACGTCGCGGTTCTTGTCTATAAAGATGGCCCCTGCGCCGATGCGTTCTCGAATGGCGCCGTTGCCGTGGGGGCAGGACTTTCCGGGTGGGTGATCGACAGCGGACGCCCAATCGTCAACGGGAATCCAACCGTGGAGACCACGCTGCTGCCAGAAGCCGGGTCCTTCACAGCGAGCAGCTCTGCAGTCTCGATACCGCTCTCCGACTCTGGCGGCTCTATTTTCGGAGCCCTCACGCTCTATTCCTGTACGGCCGGAGCCTTTTCCAAAGAGCATCTTCTGGTGCTGCAGGGGGTTCAGCTCAGGCTCACCCTTGCGCTGCAAAATGCGACCTCGGGGTTGGCGGTGCCGACGCAGGACGCCGATGCTGTCGTGCTGGCAGAGTTATCTGCGTCATGAAGACAATGGTTAGCGGGGTCCGCTGTCTGGCGAGAACCCTCGCTATCGTGCTGTTGGTCATCGTAGGATCGACGATTCTGGTGCGCTTCGCACCGGGCTATCTCAGCGACGCGCGGGAAATGGACAGCCGTTACGCGGCTGGAGCGCGCTCCGAGCTCTCTGTCGAATCCGCCCATAGCCGCTCGATTCCGCAAATGCTGGCTGAGGAGATGAAGGGCTGGCTGCGCGGAGACCTCGGTACCTCCCGCCAGTATGCGGTTCCTGTTTCGGAGCTGATCGGGCCGCGGCTTGCGGTCAGCGGCGGTCTGCTGCTTCGTGGCATCGCCCTTGCGTGGATGGCAGCTTTGTGTGCGGCCCTGCTTTCCAGTCTGGGCCGGAGACCCTCGATCCTTTGGCATGCGCCCGCAACCATGTTTCTGGCCGTTCCTGCCGCCGCCATGGCAACCTTCTGCCTGCTCGTCAACAATGGAGGGCCCGTGCTCGTTATGGCGCTGTTGCTGGCTGCGCGAGATTTCAAGTTTCTCAATCGTGCTCTGCGCACGGCTTGGCTCGAACCTCATGTTCTGCAGGCACGGGGCCAGGGGATCGGGACCTTTCGCCTTCTGGTGGCGCACATCGCCCCTTCATTGGTTCCTCAGCTTGGGGCCCTGGCCTCTCTTTCCATCGTGACCGCGCTGAGCGCGCTGGTTCCGGTGGAAGTGATCTTCAATGTTCCGGGGCTTGGCGACCTGGCCTGGAACGCCGCTCTGAATCGCGATCTGCCGGTACTGCTGGCGGTGATGATCTTGATGGCCGTCGCGGTCACGTGCAGCGGTATGGCGGCGCCGCGCATGGCGGACTGGGAGAGCGCGTGAAGATGCGCCGGTCGGTCCTGTGGGTGCTCGCGAGCCTGGTTCTGGCGGCCTCGGCCGTTGTGTCCATGCCCGGTGCAAGCTACGCCCGTCAGAATCGCAACGCCATCATGGTATCCGCCTCCCGAAGTCACCCGGCGGGCACGGATGCGCTGGGCCGCGACCGGCTGGTGCGCGTCGCTGCGGCCTTCCTGCTCGGTCTCGCCGGCGCCCTCCTGGCCTCAGGGCTGACTACGGCGGCCGCCGGAGCGGTGGGAATGCTCGCAGCCTTCGGCCGCGCTTCCCTGAGATGGACGCTGCTGCTGGTTTGCGATGTCTTCCTGGCTTTGCCATGGCTGTTCCTGCTGATGATGGTGCGGTCGGCGCTGCCGCTCACCACCTCACCCGCGCGCTCGGCGGCGATCACGTTTCTGGTGTTGGCGGCGCTGGGTTGGCCGGCCAGTGCGCGCGCTGTCTATCGCGGGGCCACACAGCTCAGGACATCGGACTGGATGCTCCATGCGCGCGCTGCTGGCCTGCGCAATGCCGGCGTCGTCCGTCACGTGATCCCCAACCTGTTTCCACTGCTCGTGCCGCAGTTTCTCATCAGCATTCCTGCATTTGTTATGGCAGAGGCCAACCTCGGTGCGCTGGGTCTCGGTGTCGGAGAACCACTCCCGTCGTGGGGCGGCATGCTCTTCGAGCTGAATAACTCGCCAATGCTGATGCAGACGCGGTGGGTCTGCCTTCCTGTGATTCTGCTGGTACTCGTCCTGCTCCTTCTGGAAGGAGTGGCCGCAGAGGCCTGATGGCATGAATCTCGCTCGCTGCAGTCAGATTTGCCTTGCTGCGCTTCTGCCGATCGCGCCCGCGGTCGTCTGCGCCGCTCAGGCCGCGCCGCGCCTGCCGGGACAACTGGTCTGGACCATCGGCTATGACCCGAAGACCTTCGATCCGGCCAAAGTAGACGATGAGGAATCAGAAACAGTCCGGTATCTGACGGCCGGCGTGCTGCTGCGATTTAATCGCCTGACGCAGAAGGTGGAACCGGAACTCGCGCAGAGCTGGAATCTCTCCCCGGATCAAAAGACCCTGACCTTCACCCTTCGATCCGGCCTGGAGTTCTCCGACGGCAGCAGCCTGACTGCGCGGGATGTCGTCTGGTCCCTGCGTCGCGTTCTTTCGCCAGCCACAGCGGCGCCGGTCGCTGAGGAGTTTATTGCCCCGGCGGGCGTCACCGTGGAAGCGCCCAGCGACCGAACGGTCGTCGTCCACCTGCCGAAGCGCGTGATCGCCATCGGCAAAGTGTTCGACGAGATCGCCATCGAACCTGCCAACCGCCCATCCGAAGGTCGCGTGACTTCAGGACCTTTCGTGGTCGCGGACTACCGCCGCTCGCAATATGTTCTCCTGCGGCGGAATCCCCACTACGCGCTGCGAGACCCCGCCGGCAACGCCCTCCCCTATGCCACTGGCATACGCCTGGACATTCTCGAAAACATGGAGCAGCAGATCCGGCTCCTGCTGCGCGGCGACTACGACCTGATCGACAGTCTTCCGCCGGATTATTTTGAGCTTCTGCGGAAGAGGGCCCCTGCCATGGTGCGGGACCTCGGGCCGTCTCTCAACACGGAACAGATGTGGTTCAACCAGAGTGCGTCTGCGCCGCTGCCTGGATGGGAGAAGGCATGGTTTCAAAATCGCGCCTTTCGCGTTGCGGTTTCGCAGGCTATCCATCGCTCCGACCTGGCGCGCATCGCTTATCTTGGCCACGCAACGCCGGCCTACTCTTTTATCTCTCCGGCAAATACCCTGTGGTACGACCGCCCCCTCTCCGCTCCACACACCGACGTCGCGGCAGCCAAAGCCGGGCTCGCAAAGGCCGGATTCCGGTTGCGGGGATCCACGCTTACGGATGCCGCGGGGCATCCCGTGAAGTTTTCGATTCTGACGAACGCCGGCAACGCGGCGCGCGAGAAGATGGCGACTCTCATTCAGCAGGATCTTGGAGTTCTGGGCATACAGGTGACTGTGGTGACCCTGGACTTTCCAGCCCTCATCGAGCGGCTGATGCACACGCAGAATTACGAGGCCTGCTTGTTGGGCCTCGAGAATGTCGATCCCGAGCCCAACGCGATGATGAACATCTGGATGAGTTCTTCGCCGAATCATCAGTGGAACCCGTCAGAGAGAACGCCGGCCACACCGTGGGAAGCCGAGATCGATCGCCTGATGAATGAACAGGCAGGGAGCGCCACCGATGCGGAGCGAAAAAAGGAGATCGATCGCGTTCAGCAAATCGTCGCCGATCAGCAGCCTTTCATATATCTCGTCTATCCCAACGCTCTGGTCGCGTTTTCTCTCAAGCTGCAGGGCGTGCAGCCGTCGGTTCTGGAACCGCGGCTGACCTGGAATGTCGAGCAGCTCCATTTGCAGGGGGCGCGATGAGCTGCGAGACTCTGCTGCGGGTTAACCTCTCCGCCGGCTATTCCGCGAAACCCACTCTCTCCGGAATCCGCTTCGAACTCCGGCAGGGCGAGATTCTGGGCCTGGTCGGCTCCAGCGGGGCGGGGAAGAGCACCCTCGTACTCTCCCTGCTGGGATTGCTGCCCTGGCGCGGAGGCCGCGTCTCCGGCGAAGTTCTCCTCCGCGGGCGAAACCTGCTGGCGCTCTCTGAGAAACAGCTGCGCAGCCTCCGCGGCAGGGAGATCGCCCTGATTCCGCAAAGCCCGATGACCGCGCTGAACAGTGCCATCAGCCTGCGGCGACATTTCGAAGAGGCCTGGAAGGCGCATGAGACTCGCCCCCGGGCCGCCTTGCAGGAGCGGATAGGCGAGTTGATGGCCGAAGTGCAATTGCCCTCCGATGCGGAATTCCTGAGCCGCCGGCCGCGGGAGATCAGCGTTGGGCAGGCGCAGAGGGTTCTTATCGCACTCGCACTGCTGCATCGTCCTGCGCTCATTGTGGCAGATGAGCCCACCAGCGCCCTCGATCCGGTGACGCAGTCGCAGGTGATCGATCTGCTCAGAGGCCTCAATCGCACGTTGGGCATGACGCTTCTGTATATCTCGCACGACCTGGCATCAGTAATCCGGCTGTGCGACCGCGTCGCCGTCCTGCACCAGGGATCGATTGTCGATGACGTGCCGGTGGGACGATTGAGCGAAGTGCAACATACAGCCTCTCTATCTCTGTTGCGCGCGCTTCCTGTTCCTGCCGAGGTATTGTTGAGCTTCCGAGACAGCGTCGTCGAAGGCGAATTACTACAGGCACATAATTACCTGCAGAGATAACTGAAGCTCGCTCATTTCCCACCATATTGCCATTGTTGAGATCAGGCAGCCGACATACTTTACGAGTGTGCAGGGAATGCATCCGTAGTCAGCCTCCCCAGAGGCAGAATGCACCCGCACAGGCCCCCAGAAGAGCAAGTTACCTCGGTAATTGCTGGAGCTCACCCGTATGACTCGCACCACTTTTAGTCTGCCTATCGTTCTCGGTTCTCTCCTGGCCTGTTCGGCTACGACCTTCGCCGCAGCATCCTCGGCATCGAGTAACAAGATCGCGCCCGATCTGGCTGCGTCGTCATCCTCGGTGGCTCAGCCGGTCATCATTCAGTACTACCAGGCGCCGTCCGCAGGCGAAACCGGATTGCTCGGTTTACTGGGCGGGCTGCTGCAGAACGTGCTCGGGTCCATCAATGCCGTGGTTGCCAATGTCGCGCCTGTGCGGCTCAACCTGATTGCGGCCGATCCGAACGTCAAATACATTTCTCCGGATCGTGTTGTCGGCGCGCGCCAGGCAGGCAATATCACAGCGGCGGAGTTTACCAGCGAGCCTATTAACGCACCGGCGGTTTGGCAGCAGGGGTACAAGGGTACGAACATCGGCGTCGCCGTGATCGACAGCGGCATCACACCGGTTTCGGACCTCGCGCTCAACTCCGGCCTCCTTTCTCTCAGCCCGGTTACGAATCTGCTTGCTTCGCTGGGTGAAGTGGCGCCGGGAGCCACGGGACGGATTATCTATAGTCAGAACTTCGTGCCCAATGAGCACGACGCGCTCGATCATTTTGGCCATGGAACCCACGTGGCCGGCCTGATTGCGGGCAATGGCGCGCTGTCCAGCGGTGGGCACTACTTCCGGACATTTATGGGCTCGGCTCCGAACGCCAACCTCATCAACCTGCGGGTTCTGGACGAGAATGGCGCGGGCACCGACTCCGCTGTCATCGCCGCCATTCAGCAGGCCATCGCGCTGAAGAGTAAGTACAACATCCGGGTGATCAACCTTTCTCTGGGACGCCCGATCTACGAGAGCTATACGCTGGATCCGCTTTGCCAGGCAGCAGAGCAGGCCTGGAAGGCCGGCATTGTCGTGGTGGTCGCCGCGGGCAACGACGGTCGCGATCTGAATCTGAACCCCGAGGGTTATGGAACCATCGACGCGCCCGGCAACGATCCCTATGTTCTGACCGTGGGCGCCATGAACACCATGGAAACCGCGTCGATCCAGGACGACATTATTGCAAGTTACAGTTCCAAGGGTCCGTCCTTTATCGATCATGTTGTCAAGCCGGACGTCGTTGCTCCCGGCAATCTGGTCACGAGCCTGCAGTATCCGCAGGACTCGCTGGCGGTGAATAATCCATCCTTTTACACTCTGTATTCCTTTTATCGAACCAACGGCGCCGAGTCGCCGTCTCAGGATTACTTTCCGCTGAGTGGCACCAGCATGGCCACCGGCGTGACCAGCGGCGCCATTGCCGATCTGCTGCAGGCGGCGCCGAAGCTGACTCCCGACCAGGTGAAAGCCCTGGTCATGGTCAACGCCGATCGCAGTTATTTCCCCATAGCCAGCAGCGTCACCGACCAGGGCATCGTTTACAACGCGAACTACGATGTCTTCACGATTGGCGCTGGCTATCTCGATATCGCCAGCACCGTGAGCGCGGCCTTGAGCCGCGGCCTGTCGGTGCCGGCGGGTACCGCTATGTCTCCCATCGCGGTTTACGACGACGCCACCGGCAACACTACAGCGGTCATCGATCCCAGCGCGCTTTGGACCTCTTCAGGACTCTGGTCCGCGACCGGCGTCTATGGCAACCGCGCGTTCCTGAGTCCCGATAATGAAAGCGACGCGGTGTGGGGCTCAACCGCTCTGTGGGGTAAGACGGCCCTGTGGGGCAAGAGCGATCCCGATGGCTATACCGCTCTGTGGGGCAAGACGGCTCTGTGGGGCAAAAGCGATCCGGATGCCGAGACCGCTCTGTGGGGTAAGGACACACCCGATGCACAGACCGCGCTGTGGGGTAAGTCTGACCCCGGAGATCTGAACGTCACTGTTCAGTACCAATGAGGTCCTGCGCCGGCAACGTTGACCCGGTTATCTCACCCCACTTAGCAAGGTGCCCGATCCGGCAAGGACGGCACCTGGCTGGGATTGTCACCAGGATGGGCTCACTCTCTATGCTCGCTGAAAACGCGTCATCCGATGATACAAATCACCGGACGGGTCAGGACCGGGAACTGTGCGTGCTCGGGAGACTGTCTCCTGCGTCCGCATGCGGCCGCTTCTCAGGATCTCAATGCCTGCTGACCCTTCTCCTGCTGGGCGTCCTGTTTGGTGTTCTCACGCCGACCGGTTCTGCCCTTGACCGGAACGGCAGCGTCCATAGTGCGCAAACCTACCCTCGGACGAATCATTCTCCGTCGCCCATTGAGCAGGTGCGATTCAATCAAAGGGCGGTGCCCTTCGGGCAGGGAGTGACGGTCGGTCCGGGCGCCGGAAATCTGGAGATTCAGTTCGCAGCTCCGGCCTCGGGTGCTTCCGAATACCTGCGCTATCGGCTCCTGGGTTTCGATGCGGGCTGGAAAGAAGCAGGGAATGAGCGCCGCGTCCTCTATGACCACCTGGCTCCAGGTCGCTACGAGTTCGCTTTCCAGCAGTCCGTCAGCGGCAACTGGGATGGCTCTGCCGTGCAGAGCATTCCTGTTAATGTGACCGCGCCGTATTGGCAAACGGGGGAGTTCCGCGCCCTGTGCATCCTTCTCCTGCTGGTCGTGATCCTGGGCCTTCACAAACTGCGGGTGAGTCATCTTGTGCAACATGTCCGCAAGCTGCAGGAGACCGTGGCCCGGACCAAGGCCGAACTGACGCTGGCCGCCAAAATAGCGGGGGACGCTCAGGAGGTTTTGAAGGAGCAGGCGCTCAAGGACAATCTGACCGGCCTGTGGAACCGAAAGGCGCTTTTCGCCATGCTGCAAAAAGAAGTCTACCGGGCGCAGCGGGATGAATTTCCCATCACCCTGGTCATGATCGACATGGACCATTTCAAAGCCATCAATGACACCCATGGCCATTTGATCGGCGACGAGGTCCTTCGGGAAGCGGCCAGTCGTCTCTCCGAGGTTATGCGTCCTTATGATTTTGCAGGACGCTATGGCGGCGAAGAATTCCTGATTATTCTGCCCAGTTGCCCACGGCGTTATGGAGCCCAGCGCGCAGAAGACTTCCGCCGTGCCATTGCGGAGAGGCCGTTTATGACGGCTCTGGGTCCGCTGGCTGTGACCTGCAGTGTGGGCATCGCAGTCTATGACGACGCGATGAAGCCTGAAGATCTGATCCACCGGGCGGACGAAGCCCTGTACCGCGCGAAGAGTTACGGCCGCAACTGCGTCTGTGCAGCCAGCTAAAGAGCTGGGGTCTTCAAAGGCGGAGCGTGCCCGCCGCAATTCACAAGCACCCCGACAGCGCGCGCTTTTCGGCGGATTGGTGGCGCTGTCCGTGATTTCAGCCGCAGCCGAGTCGCGGGTTTCGTCATGGCTCAAAAGCGCAACTTGGGAGCCATCAGCCGAGGTGAAAACAAAATGCTGGGTGGGGGGCATGTGGTCGAAGAAAGCGAGCGGTATAGCGAGAATCACTGCGATACCGAGGAGCAGTGTACCGACCGTACGCAATGCGTTTCGCTGCCATCCGCGATTCATCCGTGACGTCCATATCAGGACACTTGCCACGAACGCGAGAAAAACGAGCACGACCCAAACCGCGTCGTGCCGAAGATCGTCCATGAAAATTAAGTAATGCATCGCTAGACCCGCTCAGGTGTCGATGGGATCAGGGGCCGTTTACGAGTTTCTGCCGTATTGTCGGCAATACGGAAATTACGATTATCACAACAGTCACCAGCGATGTTTACCGATGCGTTATTTCCGGATTGTTTGAATGCTAAGTCGAGGAGGAGCACGAGGTGTTACAAGAAGCTGAACTCAGCAGCGAAGCTGATTCAGAGAACAACCTCGGAGGCTCCTCAGAGACGACATGTACTACATCGGACTGGACCT
>JBAUOP010000162.1:0-24148 GCA_049579805.1 Acidobacteriaceae bacterium | reverse complement strand
TTCTTCATCCGTTCTCCTCGTCGGCCCACAACTGCTGGACCCTATTATGGGAGAACTCTCGCTGTCAGTGGACCAATCGGAGGGGGGCAGCTCACCCGCAATCAGTGGGGGCTGACGTGGCTGGAGCAAGCCCTTCAAGACGCGCGCTATGCCCTGCGATCCTTCGCGCGAGTGCCGGTGTTCTCAATCACTGTGATCCTTACCTTAGCCCTGGGAATCGGCAGTTCAACGACTATTTTCAGTTTGCTCGATGGCATCCTGCTGCGGGCGCTCCCTTTCCCCCAATCCAATCGACTCATGATGCTGTGGGAACTTCCTCCCGACACACACAAACCCAATGTCGTCAACCTGAAGAACTTCGTCGCCTGGAAAGAGCGCAATCATTCTTTTGAGTCAATGGCGGCATTCCTCAGCCTGCCCCTGAACGTCCACTCCGGTCAGGGAAGCGAACAGGTTCCGGGCCTTGCCGTCACGGCGGATTTTTTCGACACACTTGGCACATCACCCATTCTGGGGAGGACCTTTCGTCCAGGCGAGTACTGGCAGGACGAGCCCAAGGAGGTGGTGCTTAGCTTTAGTGCGTGGCAACGGCTGTTCGGCGGCAAGTCCTACGTGCTGGGAAAGACGATTCCGATCAACGAGACCTATCACGAGGTCATCGGGGTAATGCCGCAAGGATTCGCGCTACCGAATTCGAAGGCGGAGCTATATGTGCCGCAGGCAATCCTCCTGAATGACGGAAGAAACTATTCAGTAGTTGCACGCCTTCGGCCCGGGGTAAGCCCGGGCGTCGCAAGGGCAGAGATGGCCACACTTGCTTCCGAGACCGCGCGAGAGAACATTGAGCTGGATTCCGGGTGGAGCGCCACTGCAATTCCATTGCTCGAACAGGCAGTGGGGGCGATACGCCCGATTCTGGTGATGCTCTTCGTCGTCGTAGGCCTGGTCCTGCTCCTTGCGTGTGCGAATGTAGCCAATCTCCTCCTGATGAAAGCGTCTGGGCGCGCGAGAGAGATAAGTGTGCGGATGGCCCTGGGTGCCAGCCGTCATCGCATTTTGCGACAACTCCTGATCGAGAATCTGCTCTTGGCGGCTTGCGGCGGACTTCTGGGCATCGCTTTGGCCGCTCTGACTTTACATCTGCTGAAAACTTCGTTGCCTGCCAGCCTGAATATACCGAGATTGAGTGGAGTGGCTCTCAGCGTCCCCGTCCTCATCTATTCCAGTGCAGCATCGATATTCTCCGCGATCGTTTTCGGATTGGCGCCTGCGCTGCAGTCTCTGAAGCACAACCTGATTCAGGACCTTCGGTCGTCAACCCGTTCCGTGACGGGCGGACGCAGGATGAGGAGCGCATTCGTCGTGACAGAACTGGCGTTGGCACTCGTGCTGGTCTCAGGAGCCGGTTTGATGATTCAAAGCTTTCTGCGCCTCACCAACGTGAATACAGGCTTTCACGCGGAAAATGTGCTTACCGCTCACATGCTCCTGTTGCCAGGCAACGACCAGCGACATGCTCAAGTCGTGAGGGAAATGCTGAACCGAATCGGGGATTTGCCGGGCGTGATTGCAGCGGGCTCGATTGGCATTCTTCCGATGGAAGGTACAAATTCGGGAACGTATTATTACCGGGCGGACCGTCCTGCCCCACTACCGGGTGCGCGGCCTGAAGGCGACGTATCCATTATTAGTCCGGGATATTTTAAGGCGATGCAGATTCCGATGATTCGCGGGCGCGCCTTTGATGATCAGGATCGCGCTGGTCATCCTCTTGTGGCGATCCTAAATCAGACAGCCGGACGGATGCTGTTTCCAGGCGAAGACGTCGTTGGTAAGCGCGTCAAGGTCGAGTGGAGCGAGAATGATGTCGTCACTGTCGTTGGCGTTGTCGCAGATATTCGCCACGAGGCTGTCAATTCATCACCGGCCCCCTGTATCTTTATGCCGAATGAGCAGCAGCCTTTCCCATTCGCATCTTTGGTTGTGCGTACCACTGGGGATCCGGCAGTCCTTGAACAGGCGATTCGGGAACAACTCAAAGTGGTCGATCCTGACCAGGGGATTGCCAAAATAGAGCTGATGCGGCAAATGGTCTCGGATTCAATTGCGAGGCCGCGATTGGAAGCCCAGGTGTTGAGTGTTTTCGGGGTGATCGCTCTAGGACTTGCATCTCTTGGGCTCTATGGGTTGATTGCTTTTTCGGTCACCGAACGCTACCGAGAGATTGGGATACGAGTTGCGCTCGGCGCTTCGAAAGCGACAGTATTGCGCATGATTTTAGGTGACGGCTTGCGATTAGCAGTCGTTGGAGTGCTCGTCGGGTTGGTCGGATTCATCGGCCTTACCCATTTTCTGCGCAGTCTTCTCTTCGAGGTTAGACCTTTTGATCCCGCTACTCTGATTTCCGTGAGTTGTACGCTGTTGACGGTGAGTCTGTTGGCTACTCTGATGCCTGCACATCGAGCCACAAGAGTAGAGCCAGCCGCGATCCTGCGCGACGAGTGATAAGTTTCGCTTCAGAGTGTCTCCGCGCGACCTGGGTTTTAGCGAGCACATAATCGCCAAACCGTCTTTCCAGGACGGGAGTTCTGGAAGGGCGGTTTGCCCTGTACCCAACACTTGAAGCCGACAATCCATGCGGCTGACGGGTTACCGTCCCCTCCGAAACGGCAACGTTTCAGAGCCGAAGAATGCTGACCCGGGCAGAGAGAGCAGCGGTTTGCTGTCTCCGGCTCGGGCAGTAGATGAAGAAGCCCGGGTGTGGTTGACACCAGTCCTGGAGTACTCGGGTCAGACGGCCATCTGCAAGTTCTGAGGCGATCTCCTGTTCGGCCACGAAAGCCGGGCCGACACCCTCGATCGCTCCGCGAATGATGAGTTCCAAATCATCGACGATGAGCGACTCGCTGACAGCGACTGAAAGGGACTTCCCCCCTTTCTCGAACTCCCATCGGTATAACCGGCCGTACCGTGACGGAAATTGACGCGGCGGTGTTGCAACGGATCGCGCGGAACCTTCGGCCGAGGATGCGCGTCGAGGTATGCGGGAGAACCGACAATTGCCGGGCCGATGATCCGGGGACACGCGCACCGCGATCATATCTTTCTCAATGTATTCGCCAAAGTGAATGCCAGCGTCAAAGCCTTCTGCGACAATTTCCCGGCTGCTGTCATCCGTGGTGACGTCAAGCAGGATCTCGGGGTACTCACGGCTCAACTTGCCAAGCGTGGGCGCGAGCATGGAGCGGATGGCGAGGCGGGGCAGCAGCAGACGTATGTGCCCGGCAGCTTTGTCCCGCCCTCCGGAGATCTCTTCCAGTGTTTCACCAACTTCCGTGAGGGCGGGCCTCAACCGACCGAGAAGCTGTTCTCCTGCCTCGGTCAGCGACACGCTTCGCGTGGTTCGCGCCAGCAGCCTCACGCCCACGTCCTCTTCGAGAGCGCGCAAAGGATTCTCCGGCGACGCTGGTCGAACGGAAATCGGCCGTTAGCCCACTTCGCTTGCTTTCGCAATCGCGGATCATTACACTTACCAGTAGGAGTAATACACATGCAGGTCACAAGCAAAGGACAGGTGACGATTCCTCAGGAAGTCAGGAACCGGTTGGGCCTGCTGCCCCATACCGAGGTGGAATTCGAAGTGAGCGGGGACCACGCCCGAATCCGAAAAACCAGACGCGCGGAAGGATCAGGCGTGCGGGGACAGAAGGCGCTCAAGGCGCTTCGCGGCTCGGCCGATACGCGCCTGTCGACAGATGAAATCATGGCGCTCACGCGCGGAGGCAGCCGAACCGGCGCGAACGGCAAATGACGACAGTGCTGCCCAACCTGACGTCCCGTTTACGCAACTGCCGCGGCGTTCTCCTCGACAGCAACGTTCTTCTGGACATAGCGACCAACGACGCGAGATGGGCCGACTGGTCCGCTCGCGCACTGGCTGCGTGTGCCGACTACACTGCCCTCATCATCAATCCCATTGTCTATGCCGAGGTATCGATCGGTTTCAGCACCATTGAAACCCTGGATACTGCTCTGCCGCTCGCCTCCTACGAGCGGGAGGCTCTGCCGTGGGAAGCCGGTTTCCTCGCCGGCAAATGTTACCCGAAATATCGCCGGCGGGGTGGCCAGCGCGGCACGCCGCTTCCGGACTTTTACATTGGAGCGCACGCGGCTATCGAGAGGCTGGCGCTGCTCACGCGCGATGTTGCGCGCTATCGGACCTATTTCCCGAAGCTGGAAATCCTGGGGCCTGCGTAGTATCACCGTAACCGCCACCGAGCGCCGAGACTTCTGCGATAGTGGTGCAGTTCACTTCGGGCCAGGTCTGACCGCGACATTCTTTGACGCTTGAACCACAGCCGGCACATGAGCCAATCTGAAATTAGCCGCGTCTCGCTTGCGCCGCCGGCGTATCGAACGGTTCGCGGCTGGGCCAGGCGGGGGTACGCACCCACGGTGCGGCCCCCGCCCCTGATGTCTCCCGCCCAGAAAATTTCAAACGCATCACTGTCGACTTAGGCCGTCTGCCGGAATTCTGCCCGTTCGCATGGGAGGCAAGACGCATTCCAGTTGTCGCCGCCGCTTTCTGAAGTGTGGCAGCACTTTTGGAGCGTCCGGCGGGCAGCCCCATCGGAAAGGTGCCACCCGCACGGTGTGTGAGCCGCTCAGGCAGCGGCCATGGTTTTCATGCTCTGCTTCATTTCGTCGGCAGAGACATCGCGGATATGGGTTGCGAAAAACCACCTGTGTCCGAACGGATCCTGGAGTCCGGCGGTGCGGTCTCCATAGAACTGATCGGCAAGCGGGCGGACCACTTTACAGCCGGCGCCGGTGGCCTGTTTGGTGGCGGCATCCACATCTTCGAGATAGACGTGGAGGGTGATGGGCGAGCCTCCATAATGATTGGGGCCGTAGGCCTCCATTTTGGGGTCTTCGTCGGCGAGCATGATTTTCGAGTCGCCGAGCTGTATTTCCGCATGGCCGATGCCGCCATCGGGGCGCGGCATGCGCATGACCTCCCTGGCGCCGAAGGCACGGACGTAAAGATCCAGTGCTTCTTTTGCCCGGCCGCCGGGGATGATGAGATAGGGCGTAACGGAGTGATATCCGTCAGGAACAGGCTTAACGGTTTTGGACATGGGGAACCTCCGGTTTTCGCTCTTTCGCTCTTTCGGAGATCAGCTTACTCCTTCGGGGAGGGGCAGCGGAGCTGTGGCGGTGTCGCTCCGATAAAAAAGAAATGACTTCGCCGCAGCGATATCGGCGGCAAATTTGGCTATGTGCACATCATCCGGTTTTCGAAGTGCGGATAGTATTCATTCCCGGGCCTCTGTTCCCGAAGTGGCGGACCCTGAACGTGCCCATTATTTAGTGAACGGTCGCATCGCCGCAGCAGTGCTTATACTTCTTCCCGGAACTGCAATAGCAGGGCTCGTTGCGTCCGATCTTCCGCCCTGCACTGCGGACTCCAGTCCTTTCGAGCCGCGTCTCGCGCATTCGGTAGGGACGAAAGTGGCCGTAGAGCTGTTGTGTTGCCACCGACAGGCCGGCAAGCACCTCTTTCCGCAAGCCGGGTTCCGGCGGAGTCTTCCACGACCGCAACTCCGGGTCGGGGTCGTTCTCATGTGCCAGGGCCAGAACCGGCAACAGGATGGCGAACTTGTCTTCGTGGTCGAAAATCTCATTCCATGCCTCGCGGCACAGGCCGATACCCCGCAGAAAGCCCCGCGCCCAGCGATTTCCGCGGGGGATTTCGTCGCCGTCCTCGATGGCAAGCCGGGGAATGAAAACCAGATCCGGGGACTTCAGCGCCCGGGCGATAAAGTTACAGTGGCGCATCGCCAGATTGAGGAACTCCTCCTGGTCGCCTATTGCGGCAAATGGGGCCTCCTCGTCTCTCCATATTTCATCAAGATAGACGCTGGGAGGAATCGTCACCGGCCCGCAGATCAACGCGGCAAAGAATCCATCCATCTCTTCGAGATCCATGGCGTCCCCGCCCGAGAATCGGCCGAGGATTGCCGCCAGTCGGTCGTATTCCGCGCCGCTGAGAGATTGATCGAGGGCAGGCTGCGCACGCGAATCCATACCGGCAGGATACGCGACCCGGAGTTTCGAACCATCGCGGCGGTCAGGTCGGCGCCGAGAACGCAGAACCGATAAAAGGAGCCAGACTATGGATATGAAGCGGGACTGGCCGGAATTCGCGCGCAAGCTGGCTGAAGGCGCGAGAGCGAAGCTGACTGAAGATCGCCAGCGGCAAGAGGCGACAGAGACCCAGCCGAATTCGCGCCTCTGTCACGCCGACGCGCCAGTTCCTGCTCGATGATCGCCCCCGTGCAGGCCACAAAGCTCGGATCGGCGACCTGGTCATGCTGAAGTGTATGCCAGCATACCCGGCACAGCTGACAATGTGCCACTACATTGCCGCCAGGTGAATCCCAGTGCCGGACCTGGGCCGGCTGTGAAGCCGGGAAAGGCGTGTAAAATTTTCCGGCGTATCGGGTCTACCCGCGACCCACGTAGCGGCCGGCGGCAAAATTTCTGTAGGACGAGGTTCCCGCCGCAACAAGCACTGGGAGAATCGGGTCTTCATGAAGGCAGCGCGGATCGAGGCTCTCGATCGGGTGCCACCAATCGCAGCGCTTCTTGTGACCGACTTTTATCGCCGGTGGGCAGGCGAATCACAGAGATTGGAGGTCGGGTTGCATCAGAAGTTTCGGGAGGTACACCTCGGACGTTTCGGTCTGAGCGACAACAGTCTGCGAGACAATTTTGCAATGCCGTATCTTCGTTCGATTTGCCACACACTTTGACGGTACTTCTGGAGAACTGGGGCCGAGTTGCCGATCGTCTGCAATGAGGTGAACGGATGCTGGAAACCTCCCTGGAAAACAACCGGGCAGTAGCCAAAGATGAGATTCCTTCCAATCTCATAGCAATGCACAGACGGCGGGCTAAATCAGACACCGCGACGTCGGACGGCCCAACCATTCTGGTTGTCGATGATGAGAGAGTGATCGCTGATACGACAGCGGAAATTCTTGGCATGTCCGGATTTCGCGCTGTTGCGGCTTATGACGGAAGGACGGCACTGGAACTGGCGAGGGAGATTCGCCCGGACTTTCTGCTCACCGACGTCGTGATGCCCGGGATGAGCGGTATCGAACTGGCGGTTGCTGTCAAAAAAGTCGAGCCTGACACGACCGTCCTTCTCTTCTCCGGGCAAGCCGCTACAAGAGAATTGCTCGATGAAGTGGAATGGGCCAACGACTCCTTCGAACTGGTGCTGAAGCCCGTTCATCCGGAGGAGTTGATCGCACACCTGAGACTGATGCAAAACAGGTAAGCCTGGGGCAATGGTCGACGTAAGAGGGTATCGGGATGGCGGTCCAGTCGCCCCGCTCGCGACCGGCAGATCTCTTCGAAAGTGGAAGATGCGCAAGACCGCACAGCAGGTACACCTGCCCGAATCCAAACCCACGACGAATCCCGTGAACCTCATCGCGAAGGCCTCTATCGAAGCGTGCAAAACGCCGCGGTGGCAGGACGAGGAGTGAGGTTCAGGCCATTTCCGCCATCACGGCGAGGTCGGCCATCATGACGCGGTTGCGTCCCGCGTTTTTGGCGCGGTAGAGGCGGTCGTCGGCGAGGCTGAGAATCGATTCGATGGTGGCGGGAGGATCGTCTTTGCGGCGTGCTGCGCCGATGCTGACGCTGACCGAAATGTTGGCACCGTTCGCAAGGAAACTATTTTCCGAAACTGCTCTTCGCAACTGTTCCGCGCGTTCGCGCAAACGCTCAATATCGCAATTACGGAGCACAACCAGGAACTCTTCGCCGCCGTAGCGGCCGATGCCGTCGCCGGCCCGTACCGCTCCGCGCAGCCGTGCGGCCACTTCGCGGAGGACCGCGTCGCCGGCCTGATGCCCGAAGGTGTCGTTGACGCCCTTGAAGTGATCGACATCGCACAGGAGCGCGGCGGTCGGCTCGTGGTGGTCCAGCGCCTCTCGGAGAAACTCGAGAATGGTTCCCCGGTTCCAGACCCCGGTGAGGGCATCGTGGGTGGCGCGGAAGCGCATGTCCTCGCGGGAGGCGACCAGCGTGTCCTCGAGCTGCAGAATCCGCTCACCCGTTCGGAGCCTTGCACGCAGTTCAGCAGGATTGCAGGGCTTGATCAGATAATCGTCGGCACCGGCATCGAGGCCCGCCACGAGATCATCGCGGGAGTCCTTCGACGTCAGGAGCGCGAGATAGACATAGCGGCGCTCGCCCGCTGCGCGCACCTGGCGGCAGACCTGGGGGCCATCGAGCTGAGGCATCATCCAGTCAAGGAGGGCGAGGCGAGGACCGTCGTTGTCGAGCAGCTTTTCTGCGGCGTCGATCCCGTTATCGGCGACGATGACTTCATATCCGATCTGCTGCAGCATCCTCTCCATGATCCTGCGGGAGATGGAGTCGTCGTCCGCGATCAGAATCTTCACGGAAGCGCCCCCTGACACAGCGCGTCCAGGGTCTCGAGCACGCGTGCCAGTTCGGGCTCGAGCATGCGCAAGGCGGTCCCTGCGCGCGGGAAGTCGCTTGCCTTCGCGGCACCCTCGATATCCGCGGCCAGCGCCGCGGCCGTTGGCGCCGCGAGGTTCGAGAGGGCTCCCTTGAGCGAATGCGCCGTGTGCATGAGCTGCACGGCGTCGCGCGTTTCCAGCGCCGCCCGGATGTTGTCCATCTGTTGGGTGTGATCCTCGCGGAAGGTTTCCAGAAGCTCGGCCAGAAACCCGCGATCGCCTCCGATGCGGTCGAGGAGGTCGTCGCTGTTCACACTGGGCGCGGCACCGGCTGCAATACTGTGACCGTTGGCAGCCACCGGCGAGGCACTTTCGGGCGCAGTGGAATGCTGTTTCTGTGCGGTGTAGCGCTCGAGTACCTGATCCAGTTCCTGAGAGCGGATGGGCTTGGGCAGATAGCCATCCATGCCAGCTTCGAGACAGCGTTCGCGGTCTCCCTTCATGACGAGGGCGGTCATGGCGACTATCGCCTGATGGCGGTTCGTTTCTCTTTCCTCGGCGCGGAGCAGCTGAGTCGCTTCGATACCGTCCATTTCGGGCATATGGACGTCCATCAGGACCAGGTCGAACGGTTCGCGGCGAACGGCGTCCAGCGCTTCCAAGCCATTCCTTACGACCACCACCTGATGGCCTCGCTTCTCGAGCAGCCGCCTGGCGAGTTTCTGGTTGACTTCGTTATCCTCGGCCAGGAGGACGCGGAGCGTGATCCTGGGGCCGATTTCCAGCGATTCTCGGGTCATGATGTGCGCGCTGCGGTTCTCGGCCATGGCGCCGAGTACGCGGGCAATGGCCTCGCGCAGCTCTGCCTGGCGAATGGGCTTGAGCAGGTAGGCCGCGACGCCCAGCGCCTCGCAGCGGGCAGCATCGCCGCGATGCCCTCCCGAGGTCAGCATCACAATCGTCGCTGCCCGGGTGCCGTCTTCATCGCGGATCCGCTCGATCAGTTCGAAGCCATCCATTTTAGGCATGTGCATATCGGTGAGGACGAGCTGGAAGGGGCTGCCTTTCTCGCAGGAAGCGTGCAGGGCCGCCAGCGCCCCCTCTCCGTCCGACGCCAGCTCCGGCTCCATGCCCCAGCCGGCCAGAAGCCCTTCCAGGATGCGGCGGTTGGTACGGTTGTCGTCCACCACGAGTACACGGATTCCGTCGAGCACGTTTGATTGCTGAGACGATGCGGGGTTGGTCGGGTGCGCGGGCTTCTCACCCGGCTCCAGTTCGACGGTGAAGTGGAACGACGATCCTTTGCCCAGTACGCTCTCAACCCAGATGCGGCCTCCCATCATCTCCACCAGGCTGCGGGAGATAGTCAGGCCCAGGCCCGTGCCGCCATATTCACGGGTGGTTGAAGCGTCCGCCTGGCTGAAGGAGTGGAAGACGCTCTCGAGTTTCCCAGGAGCGATGCCGATGCCGGTGTCCGACACTTCGCATTGGAGCGTGCATTTTCCGTGTTCGGGCTCCCTGCAGCCGACTTTCAGGGCGACTTCGCCGGTGTGCGTGAATTTGATGGCGTTGCCGAGGAGGTTCATCAGGACCTGGCGAAGGCGGTTCGAGTCGCCGCGGAGCTGTTCGGGTACCTCTGGCCTGACGTCACACAGCAGTTCCAGGCCTTTCTCGTCGGCGCGGAGCGCGAGGGTGCGCAGCGTGGTTTCGAGGCACTCGCGCAGGTCGAAGTCGACGGTTTCGAGCTCGATTTTGCCGGCCTCGATCTTGGAGAAGTCGAGAATATCGTTGATGACGGTAAGGAGCGATTCGGCGGAGAACCGCACGGTGTCCAGATATTCGCGCTGTTCGCGCGTGAGATCGGTCTGAAGGGCGAGCTCGGTCATCCCGATGACTCCATTGAGCGGCGTCCGGATTTCGTGACTCATGTTAGCGAGGAACTCACCCTTGGCGCGGCTGGCGGCCTCGGCGGCTTCTTTCGCGGACTCACGTTCGCGATCAGCGTCCTTGCGCTCGGTGACGTCCTGAATGAAGGCGGCGAACAGCTTCTTCGCTCCGGTCTGGACGGAGGAGATCGCCATCTCCGCCGCGAACTGGCGTCCGTCCCGGCGGAGGGCGACCACTTCCATGCGTGCCTGCATCTCCGCGTTGTCGTTCGCATCCAGTAGCCCGGGAAGGGTCCTGGCAGTATCGGCCGGTTTGCGGTCGAGAAGGAGGAAGTCCCCGAGCGGCCGGCCGGCAGCTTCAGTCTTCGTCCAGCCGAACATGCGCTCCGCCTGAGGATTCCAGTGTTCGACGAGGAGAGCGGCATCGAATCCGACGAAGGCGTCGAAGGCCGTCTCCACGATCTGCCGGTAACGGAGAGCGCCGCTGCGGATTTCCATGGCCTGGAGAGAGAAGCGGCGGTCGACGATCGACAGCACGAAGACCAGACCCAGCATGACCAGAGAGACGAGCGTGATCGCCGAGATACCCAGAGTCGAAATGCTGACCGCATGGCGGAGGTCCGCGGTGTTGAGCGGCATGGGGTAGAAGGTGGCCGCGGCCATGCCGACATAGTGCATGACGGGAATGGCAGACCCCATGACGACGGCGCTCGCGGTCTTGCGCCATCCCCAGTCGGCTGTCTCGCCGCGGAATCGGAAGGTCTGGGAGAGTGCGACTGCGGAGATCACAATGGCGAGAACGACCGATAAGGTTACCAGGGGGATGGAGAAGGTGCACATGGCCGGGAGGCGCATGGCCGCCATCCCGATATAGTGCATTCCGGCGATGCCGCTGCCCATGGCGATGCTGCCGATCGCCACGGCCATTTTGCCGAGGGTTTTGCGGCTCACCAGGAAGAGAGCGATGCCGGAGGCGCCGACGGCCGCGAGCAACGAGACGAGCACGGTTGGCCAGTCGTAGTCGACCCGTACAGGCAGGCGCAGGGCTTCCATGCCGATGTAGTGCATCGACCAGATACCTGTGCCCATGGCGACGGCACCGCCGCTGAGCCAGAAGGATCGGGCGCGACCATGCGCTGAGGTTACGCGACCGGCGAGGTCGAGCGCCGCGTAGGCCGCCAGGATCGCAATGAAGACCGAGAGGGCGACAAGACGATCATCGTAATGTCCCTGCAGGGGAAGGGGGAGATGAGCCATGAAGAAGGCCTCCACTGGGGTAACACACATGGGCGTTACTGTAGTCTGAACCGCTGGATGACTGAAGGAAAGACATATTCGGTGACGGCGAATCCCACGAACGTTGCAGTTCGAGCTCTGGTGTGGGGGGAGGGGCACCGAATGCGGGCGTGGAAGGGGGGCGCCGGATTACTTATCGGTTTACCCTCTGGTCGGAGCGAGTGCACCAGTGCGACGGGAGAGAACAGCATCACGCACGGATTTCGCCCGCGCCGTCTTTTCCGCTTGTCGCAGCGTGATTTTTCTCCCCGCAAACAAAAAATGACCGGCGAACTGCTACGAATTCAATAGCAAGAAATAGGAATTCTCCCCGATGCGCAATCAAGCCAACCTAGACCCTTAGTGCCCCTGCGGTCTCGTTTTCCAGCCGATTTCTCGAAATTGCCTCAGCACCCCAGGAGTTCCCTACCGTCCTCTCACAAGGCTGTGATAAACATCACGATTTGCGCGATAATCAGAGCACCCTAATCGCCATAGTCTGGAGTGCCTGATGGCAGACCTCTTTGCAGCGTTGGACGTCGTTGCCGTTTCCGCCCAGATGCCGCGGGGATCAGTCATTTTCCAGAACGGTGATCCCGGATCGGCGGTATACCTTATTCGCTCCGGGCGGATCGCGCTGGTGTGGACCGATAAGAACGATGTTGTCCCGATGGACCTGCATGGTCCGGGGCGAATCCTGGGATTGCCTGCGGCCTTTAATGGGAACTACAGCGCCACGGCAAAAGCGTTAGAAGATTCGGAGCTCGGTATCGTTCCTTCAGACCGAGTAGTGGCCATGTTGGAAACTAGCCCCTCTCTGATGCAGGCGGCAGTGAGGTTTCTCGGCCTGGAAGTCGCGAGAATGCGGTCTATGGTCAGCATTCTCCCCGAAGGCAGTCTGCGTCTGGTAGACCAAACCTGATATGCGATTCACACCCACTCGCTGAAATGATCCTTCTGAGAGGCGCTGGCTCAGGAAGGAGTTAATGCGCCCGCAAAAGCGCAAACAAATCGTCGGGGTGAATCGGCTTGTCGTTCATCTCGAAATCATTGCCGAGAAGATAGGCGGTGTGGCGCACCTCAGGTGTGGCAAGGTTCCCTGAAAACAAGAGTGCGCGACAGGTGGGATCAGCTTGCGCACTTGAGCCGCAGCCTCGATGCCGTTCATTCCGGGCAGGGTGGTTTCCCGAGGCGCGGCGAGGCATGAGTCAAGTGAGCGCGGCGATGGCCGAAAACATGATGCAGACACCAACGGGCCAGTTTGCCCTACAATGGCCCGACCCGCAGCTCTTCCCAAAGTTCCTCGACAAAATGGGGAAGATGTTGAGCGAGGACGATGACTGGTCGAAGGACATGCGTTCGATCGATAGCGGCGGCGCTTTGAATACTGGTCGGGGTTGGTTCGAGGACTTCGACCGCGCTCGACCACTCCAAGAGGGGAGACCGGATGCATAGGCGGGATTCTTCGCCGGTGTGCTTCGGTTCTGGGTTCAGGCTGAATGGGAGCCGGGCCTGTTCTTCCAACCGAGGTTCGCCGGGCTGGCTGCGCGGTCGCAAAGCAACGTAAACAATCACGCCGGACCTAGACGGTCATGGTAAGGAAGATCGGCTTCACCATGGCTTCGATCCTCGCGGCCATCTCCTCAGCAGAAATGCGGTCCGGCGTCTGGTACCACTGGCGGGCAGCTCCGAAGATAGCCCATGCGGCCGTGGTTGCGAGCAGTTCGGGATCGGTGCCGGGTCGCATCTCATGATGACCGGCGCCCTCCCGGAACATGCCCTCCACGACCGGGATGATCGATCTTTCCAGAGGCATTTTCGCCAATTGGCTGGGGCAGCTCGTGCTCTCCGCAAGATAGTCGCAGACGCCCAGCGCAATGGCACGCAGCGCACCATCGCAATCGGAGAAGGAAAGGCCTCGTCGCGCGATCAGCTCACGGAAGCGGCCGGCGGTCATTGCTTGGAGCAGGGCGTTCTTGTCTGGGTAATGGAGGTAGAAGGTAGCCCGGTTCAACGTAGCCTCGTCCGCGATCTCCTGAATGGAGATTTCATCGAACTCTTTTTGGTTCAATAACATGGCCAGAGCATCCATGAGCATCCGGCGGCTCCGCAGAATCCGAGGATCCAGTGATTCCGCTTCGTTCGAGCTTCCGAGCGCCTGTCCCGTCACATGGTTCAGCATAGTCCCTTCTATACAAAAGATGCGTAAGCGACGGTTGTCGATTTTGTGAATCGACACATGCCTATTACACATCAGATGTCGCATGAACGCCACCCTCTGTGCCACGCTTTTTCACCCTCTGCGCGGACAGTCGGTTCATTCAGTTTTACGGGCAGGACTGCGACGCGCCCTTCCGCCGGATCTGCAGGCTGGGCAGGCGCACGCGAAGACGATCTAAAGGAGACGACGAAATGAGAATGATTTCCATCATCGCGCGATATCTGCTGGGGCTGCTGTTCACGGTCTTCGGCCTGAACGGGTTTCTCAACTTCATCCATCAGCCTCCGCCGGCGAATCCGCTGGCGATGCAGTTCCTGGTCGCGGTGAGCTCATCGCATTTCGCGGCATTTTTCTTCGCGGTGCAGGTGATTGGCGGGCTACTGCTGCTCTCGGGATACTTTGTGCCTTTGGCCCTGGCACTGCTGGCAGCTGAACTTTACAACATTCTTGCTTTCCACCTGACGCTTGCGCCCGCCAGTATCCCGCCGGCGCTGGTGGCTTGTGTTCTATGGGTGCTGGTTTTCCTGCAGTACCGCGGTAGCTTCAGGGGAATTCTGACCGCGAAATCCGCGCCAGCGGAATAGCTCACCGAATTCGCGGTCAAGCAGGAGGAGACACCTATGCCGTACAGCATTTCGACGTTGTTAATACGAAACCTTCGGGACGTCTTCGGTGAAGGCGATCCACAGCGCAGGCGCGCAGTGATCGACGAGATCTACACTGAAGATGTCGCTTTCTACGACCCCAACAAGGGTGTCTATCGTGGCCGCGACGAGATCGATCGCATCGCAGGCGCAATCAGGTCGACGCATCCCGACTTCAGCTATCAGCCGACTTCGGAACCGGAAGAAGTCGGCGATGGCGGGCGGGTTCCATGGGTATCGGGCCGCCCGGGCGAAGCGCCGGCATACGCCGGGACGGATTTCATCATCGCCCGGGACGGCAGGATTGCCGCCATTTATCTCTTCTTCGACAAACTGTCGTGAGCGAGGCCCGCGTTCCTTCGATCTGAACGAACCGAGTATCCAACATGAAGAAAATTGGGTTCCTTTCATTCGGCCACTGGACACCTTCGCCGCAGTCACAGACGCAATCAGCGGCTGACGCGCTCCTGCAGTCGATAGATTTGGCTGTCGAGGCCGAACGCCTCGGTATGGACGGAGCCTACTTTCGCGTCCATCATTTTGCGCGGCAACTGGCATCGCCGTTTCCGCTGCTTGCGGCGGTTGGGGCGAAGACGCGAAAGAATCGAAATCGGCACAGCCGTGATCGACATGCGATATGAGAACCCGCATTACATGGCCGAGGATACCGGCGCCGCGGATCTCATTGCCGGCGGCCGTCTGCAGTTGGGAATCAGCCGCGGATCACCCGAGCAGGTGATTGATGGCTGGCGGTATTTTGGCCACCGCCCGATCGAAGGTGAGGACGATGCAGGTATGGGCCGCCGGCACACGCAGCAATTTCTCGAACTGCTCGACGGCAAGGGCTTTGCTCAACCCAACCTACGCCCGATGTTTCCCAATCCGCCCGGACTGCTGCGCCTTGAGCCGTACTCCGAGGGTCTGCGTGATCGTATCTGGTGGGGGGCGGCTACCAATGCGACCGCTGTCTGGGCCGCCCGGCTCGGCATGAATCTGCAATCCTCAACCCTCAAGTTCGACGAAACCGGCGAGCCGTTCCACATCCAGCAGACCGCTCAGATTCGCGCCTTCCGCGCCGCCTGGAAGGAGGCCGGGCACGCCCGCACTCCCCGGGTTTCCGTCAGCCGCAGCATCTTCGCGCTGATCGACGATCGTGATCGCATGTACTTCGGACGAAGCGGTCAGGAGCAGGACAAGATCGGCTTCATCGACGAAAACACACGGGCGATTTTCGGCCGCGGCTACGCCGCTGAACCGGAGGTCCTTATCGAGCAGCTACGGGGTGACGAGGCAATCGCGGAAGCCGATGCTCTCCTGCTCACGGTTCCCAATCAACTGGGCGTTGCCTACAATGCGCATGTCCTGCAGGCAATTCTGACAACTGTCGCCCCCGCTCTGGGCTGGCGCTGAATCGCCAAGGATCGGACCGAGGCGCCTCAAGGCTCAATAAGTGCGTAGCCCTGATGTCGTAAATCCAACTTGACCATCCTGCACGTACCGTCGGCCTGACGCATCCAACGATGGCTGCATCGAAGGCCGGGGATGATGCTCCGCCATGCAGGAAAGATCTCGAGGTGGGAACAACGGTATTCTCAGTCTCGGGGTAATCCCTGTAGCATTTCGACGGAAGGTATAAAGCTCCATGAACTCCGATCAGGCCAGGGACCAAGGTTCTGCCGGCGACAGTGTCGTCTTTGTTGAGCACGGAATCTCTCATTCCTTTCAGATAGAGGGAGCAGGTCCTGGCCCCTATCGGGCAGACGCTTTTCTTCGCCTCAATTTTGTGAGTGTTTATGTCAGAGATCAAGAGCGCAGTAAGAAGTTCTTCCTCGAACAATTGGGCTTCCAGCTGATGATCGACGTGCATTTCCCGTCGGGTTACCGCTGGATCGAAGTAGCGCCGCCGGATGGTACGGCAAGACTGGCCCTCGTGCTGCCTGCACCGGGATTTGCTGAAGAGGGGCGTCCAGGCCGATCAAGCCTGATCACCTTCACAACGGAAGACGTCGCGGCGAAGTATCGGGAATGGTCAGAGCGTGGTGTCAAATTCTCCATGCCCCCGCACACTCCGGAATGGGGCGGGCTGTTTTGTAGTTTTGAAGATCTGGATGGCAATCCATTCGGCCTTGCAGGCTTTGACGACGTAACGCGCGCACTTGATATCAGGCGGACGGCAGAAGCTCGGCGCCGCGAAGCCGAGCGACTTGCTATTCAGGAACTGGCGATCGCGAGTCGGGTGCAGGCACGTTTGCTACCCCAGCAACTGCCTCCAATACCGACGCTCGACTGTGCAGGGATTTGCGTTCAAACGCGGACCGTGGGTGGCGACTATTACGACATCCTAAGGCTCGGCGAAGACCGGACAGCAATTGTCGTCGCCGACATTGCTGGCAAAGGGATCGCGGCTGCCCTGTTGATGGCAAACCTTCAGGCTAGCCTTCGCAGCCAGTGTGCTTGGGCTGCGGACCATCCTGAACAGGCGCTTTGCCTCGTGAACCACATGTTATTCGAAAATACGGAACCAAGCGCGTATGCCACTCTTTTCTATGCGGAATATGGCGCGCAATCCGGCCGGTTACGATACGCCAATTGCGGCCACCTGCCCGGGCTCCTGCTTCATGGCAGCAACGTTAAGAAGCTCGAAGCAACCAATACGGTGGTCGGGCTCTTCGAGCGGTGGGACTGTGCAATCTCAGACGCTACCATGCAGGATGACGACATCCTTGTGCTTTATACAGATGGTGTAATCGAGGCCTTCGCCGGTTCCGGAGAAGAGTTCGGCGAGGAACGCCTCATCGAATCGCTCTGCAGAAACAGAAATCTCTCTGCGCATCTGCTCGCCGAGGCAATCGTAGACCAGGTTAAGAAATTCGGCGGCGACGAGCAGTATGACGATATCACTGTCGTCGTGGCAAAAAGACATCTGACGGCGCGGCAGTGACGCTGTTGAGCATCAGGGGCCTGATCGTCCTTCCCGCTCATGACCCCAGCCGGTTTCAGCGAACGACAAATCGCCAAACCGCGTTTCCACGTCACTCGCTCGGAAACATGAATCGGCCTGTCGGCAATAGATGACTGGCAGTCGATTTGCAGGACATTGGCCGGCATTCCCGGGATCAATCGTGTCAGGTGATCTTCTCATGCAGTCGATGTTTGTGGCGGGTGTGCGAGTTTTCGCACCGAGGTTGGCCCGCGTGGTTGTCGAGGTTCAGATCGCGGTACGTCCGCCGTCCACGGCGAGTTTGGCTCCATAGATGAAACTGGCGCGGTCCGTCGCCAGAAAGACAATTGCCTCAGCGATCTCATCGGCCGTTGCCGGACGACCCGCCGGCGCCTGAGCAGCCAACTGCTCCAGGCCCTCGCCCATGGCCTCCGTACCTTCTGTCCGCGTCGGCCCAGGACTGACTGCATTCACGCGGACACCCCTCGGACCATATTCAGCAGCCCAGGTTTTGGTCAGCAGATTGATGGCGGCCTTGCTCGAACCGTAGAGGCTCATCCCGGGTGCCCCGTAATCGGCAGCCATCGTCGACAGATTGACGATGGCGCCCTTGCCCCGGCTGGCCATCAGCGGAGCCAGTTCCGCAACGAGGAAATAGGGCGCCTTCACGTTGAGGGAAAAAACCTGATCGAACTGTTCTTCCGTCATCTCCTGCGTCGGCCCAAACGGAAAGATGCCTGCATTGTTAATGAGAACGTCCACGTGCCCGTCGCCGAGTTCAACCGCTCTTTTCGCCACCGCGCGTGCCGTCGCCTCATCGCGAAGATCGGACGCAATAAAATCCGCTTTGCCTCCGAGCGCGCGGATTTCTTCGACCGTCTTCTCCCCGCGTTCCTTATTACGCCCCACCACCAAGATGTGGAAGCCCAGTTGCGCCAGTTTGTCGGCCGTCGCGCGACCGATTCCACTCGTTCCGCCGGTGATCAGCGCCGTCGAGGTCTTCGTTGTCATAAGCAGTTCTCCTGGGGGGCTATGAGGGATTTGAGTCCCACGGTCGTGCTTCGGGTTCTTCGCTTCCCGGGCGTTCCTCCGGGGACAGGAGCACGACCATAGTAGAACGACCTGTCGCCGCTTTGGTCAACAACCCACTCCGAATCGTCGCCGTGAATCCGTCACGAGAAGAAAGCAGCGCTCTCTGCTTCCTGTTTCTGAAATGCGGCAAACCGGGAGTGCGCGGCCGCCCGACCGGAAACAGATCGCAATTTTGCATCATCGTCCTTCAATGGTTGGAAAATCCCCGACGGTGCGGTTCTCCGGCACCTGGGACCATGATCAAAGCGACCAGAGCACTTGCCAAAGACAGCCCCGCGCAGATCGCCATAACGATTCGGAATCCAGACACAAATCCCAGGCGAGTTAAATCGGCGATGGCGGCCCTGGTCGATGCATCCAGGCTGGCGGGCGGCTGCAGATCCGCGAGCCTGGACTGCTGTGCGTGGATCTCGAGCAGGGCTCCCGATGGCAGTGAAAGATGATCCAGCGCGCGATCCAGCCGAGCGCGAAAAGCCAGGACCATCACGATTCCGAGCACTGCAATTCCAAGCACTCCCGCCACGCGAGCCACCGCATTGTTGATTCCGGATGCTGTGCCGACGCGATCCTCCTCGACAGCGTTCATCACGTCGGTCGTCAGCGGCGCCACAATCATCGCCATCCCAAGTCCCAGAATTGTCAACGCGGGGAAAAAGCTCTTCCAGTAGTCGGCCCCGACAGAGGGGATGACAAAGAGCACGAAGCCCAGCGTCACAACGAGAGAACCGACGATCAGCGGGGTTTTCGCGCCGTAGCGTGCAACCAGTCCTCCAGACCGTCGCGATAGAAGAAAAATCAGCAGGATCATGGGCAGCATGGCCGCGCCCGCTGCAGTCGCCGAATATTGCTGAACCTGGATCAGGTTGAGGGGAAGAAAAAAGAAGAAACCACCGATGGACGCGTAGAGGAGTAACGTAACCAGGTTGGCACCACCGAAATTCGCATTCCTGAAAAGAGCCACCGGAACCATCGGCGAAGGACTCCGGGTTTCGAGAGCGACAAAGCCCAGCAGGAGCACGACGGCACCGATCATACTTCCGGAGACCAGAGGGTTTTTCCAGCCGAGGCTGGTTGACTCGATGAAGCCGAACACCAGGCCCCCCAGTCCAGCCGTTGCCAGAAGGGCTCCGGACCAGTCCACACGCGACTCGATTGCGCTGCGGCTCTCCGGAATGTGCCAGAGCGATAGGACGACGACCGCGGCGGCGAGCGGGATGTTAATGATAAACACCCAGTGCCAGGACGCATGCTCGACGAGCCATCCGCCCAGAACAGGACCAACGGCCGTGGTGATTGCCGTCCATCCCGACCAGGTGCCGATGGCCTCGCCGCGGCTTGTCTCGTCGAAGGAAGTGCTGATAATGGCGAGACTCCCAGGTACCAAAAGCGCGGCCCCGATGCCCTGGATACTCCGTGCGGCGATAAGGATCTGAATGCTCGGTGCAGCCGCGCAAGCCACAGAGGCGACCGCGAACAGGATCGTACCCGCCACGAAGATGAGGCGCCGGCCCAGCACGTCACCGAGCGTGCCGCCCACCAGGATCAAAGCCCCAAGAAACAGCCCATACGACTCCACAACCCATTGAACGTCGACCACAGTACCGTGGAGACTCTTCTGCAGCGCCGGCAGAGCGACGTTGATCGCGGTGCTGTCGATGAAGGCCATGCTGGAAGCAAGGATGGTGGCTGTGAGGATCCACGGCCGGGCAGCTGCTTCGCACGGCTCCGTGGCGGGCGATGATCGGCGGACCGTCTCACAGGGAGTTCTCATCGTGACTAAGGATGTGATTCCAGGGTTTTGGGCTCACAAAATCGGGGCATTTGTGGAGAGGGGCGATTTGTCCCACGTTTCCGGTCAGATCTCAGCGAGAGCGCGCTGCACGAGGTGGATCGAGATCGATCCTTCACCCACGGCTGAGGCGACACGCTTTACATTGCCGGAACGGATGTCTCCGACAGCAAAGACCCCGGGCAGACTGGTCTCCAGCATCTGCGGAGGCCGACTGAGCGGCCATTGGATTGGCGCACTGGCCAGAGCGGTATCCAGGTCCCGCCCCGTCAGGATGAATCCCTGTTCATCGAGCGCCACACATTCACGAAGCCACTCTGTGCGCGGAGAGGCGCCAGCCATGATGAAGACGTGCCGAATTTCGTGTGTCGACTCTTTGCCCGCCGCCCGGTCTACCCAGGATACCCGCTCCAGGTGCGAATCGCCCTCCAATCCGACAATCTCGGTTTGGAAGTGGATCTCAATCTTCGGATTCTCAACAATCCGTCGGATAAGATAGCGCGACATCGTATCGGATAATTGCTTACCTCGAACCAGCATGTAAACCTTCTGCACCGTCTCAGCGAGGAAGACCGCTGCCTGGCCCGCGGAGTTTGCGCCGCCGATCACGATCACCTCTTCGCCGGTACAAAGCTGTGCTTCCATGAACGTTGCGGCGTAGTAGATGCCCTGCCCCTCGTATCGCTCCAGATTACCGGCCTTCGGCTTGTTGTACTGGGCCCCGGTGGCGAGCACGATACTTTGCGCGTCGATAACCACGCCGTTTTCGAGCGTGAGCTGATAAGGCCGCTCGTCGCATCGGATCCTGACTACCTTCTCACCGACCATCATCCGCGCGCCAAACTTCTCTGCCTGCACAACGGCGCGGTTGGAAAGCTCCTGTCCCGAAATGCCCATGGGAAAACCAACGTAGTTCTCAATCTTGGAACTTGCGCCCGCCTGGCCACCGGGAAACTCAGATTCGATCATGACCGCGTCCAGTCCTTCTGAAGCTGCATAGACGGCCGCGGCCAGTCCCGCCGGACCAGCACCCACAATCGCCACGTCGTAAACACGGGATGCGTCGACGCGGCTGGTGAACCCCAGGCATTCTGCCAGTTTCTGATTGGTTGGATTGCGTAGCACGGCCCTGGTGGCGCTGCAGATCACCACCGGAACCTCCTCCAGCCTGATGCCGAAGCGATCCAGAAGCTTCTGCGCCTCCTTGTCGCGATCGAGATCGACATAAGCGTAGGGGTGTCCATTGCGGGTCAGGAATTCACGCAGCCGCAGCGTATCCGAGGAGTGTTGCGAACCCAGCACGGTGACATTGCTCCAGCCCGCCGAGATGAGCGCCAGGCGGCGCAGGATGAAAGCGCGCATAAATATGTCGCTCAACTCAGCATCTTTGCCGATCAGCGCCCGCAACGCGTCTGGCCCTAACTCAAGAAATTCTCCCGCCTCGGCAACCCGCCCGCGAGAAAGCGCGCGAGCGCCGGAGATCAGTACGACCTCGCCCGAGAATTGTCCCGGGCCATAGGTCACAAAAACGCGTTCCCCGGAAAGGCCGGGCACTGCAATATCGAGCTTTCCGGAGAGCACCACGAAACAGGACATGCCTGCCGCGCCCGGTTCGAACAGAACCTCTCCAGCATGGACAGATCGGACACTGGCATAGGGCCGGATGCGGTCGACCTGCGCTGGACTAAGAACAGGGAAGGCTTCCGCCTGGCGGTCGGGTGCATTGATCGGTGGCAACATTTGCGAGTCCCTTTTCGAATCTCTATGCCGACCTGCTGTGCGATCGTCGGAGACCTTCAAAACAGTTTATCTTGGGGCGTTCCCTCGTTCTCCGCATGGCCAATGACCGCCGACATGCACCGAAGGCAATTCCCATCTCCGCCCGCTGGTCACATCGTACGAATCAGTTGCATAAAACGACTGATCCCGTTGTTGGTTTCCGCTAACGAGGGACCGAGATTAAGGAGGATTGCACACTTCACAGGAAAAGGTGAGTATGGAGTCGTAGATGCCCGTTGGCAGACCGCCGAAGGTACGCGAAGCTGTGACACCGACCCCTTCGGAATCTCGCATGACCTGTTCTAAGAGATGCGTTCTGCAACGGCCCTCTCATTTCGGCACGCCGTGAGAGGATCTGTATTCTGTTGGGCTTTGCGAGAATTGGCGGCGAAACGCCGCGGCGAAGTGAGATGCGCTTCTGAATCCGCATGTCAAGGCGATCTCCAGTGCGCTCTTGCCCGTCTCGCGAAGCATCGATTTGGCGGTCTGCATTCTCAGATTCAGCACATGCCGGCGCGGCGTCGACCCCATAGCTTTGCTAAACAATGCCGCAAAGTGAAAGGGACTGATGCCGGCCTCTCGGGAGAGGACGCGAAGGTCCAGGCGGTCAGACAAGTGCGCATTTATGTATTCCAGTACCCGCATTAAACGGTAGTCGGAGATGCGCTCGTTATCCAGCGACTGGCGCCATTCAAAACCTCTGGATGGACCCAGTAGGAGATGGGCGGCAAGCCACTGCGAAGCGGCCTGGGCGTAAAACTCCGGAGCTCCGCCCCGGAGCGCGGCTAACACTGAAGAACTGAAACCACTGATAGCGGGATCATCCAGAAAGGGAATAACGCTTAGGGAATTCCGAAATGCGGTACCAGGCTTACACAGTTCTTGGGCAACGAGATCAACTGTGTTCTGTGGCAGAACCAAAATCAAGGTGGCAAGAGTCTTCTGGCCGTTGAAGTGGAAGCGGAGAAGACGCGGCTGTCCGGCAGGCGTGAGCGCCCCCGTTCCTCTGGTGTACTTCATCTCGTGCCACCGTCCGGCAGCGAAAAGATCGATTCGGAAGCTTCTATTGAGAATAAGGTGAATCGACGGATCATCAAACCCGAGAGGCTCAACTGTATCTGCGTAGGGGTCGCGCTCTCTTATGCGCACATGTAGTGATCGCCACCCCGCTGAATCGCTCGTCAACGAATCCCTATACTTTCCATAAGGGAACTCGCTACACAAATCGTCGCTTTGACCATTCAATCGAGCACCCCTCTTTCACCTCTTGGACGCGCCGCAACTTCCATTCAAGAATCGCTCAATTTTGACATCTTTCCGCCTGTTTTCGTTAGCGTCGATTCGTTTGGTCTGATATTGGTCGAAACGGAGGCCCTCTGCCGTGACAGATTCTTACCTTCCCCGCATTAAAGAAAATCCACCGATCCTCTTCCTCGCACCAGGACGACCGACACAGTCGGAACGGGCGATGCGGCTAGCAGCATCCGGTTTCAACGTCATCAGAGCCCATGGAGCGAGCGACATATACCTCATGTCGGGCGCGCTCCATCTCCCCTGCGCGGTCTTAAGCGATAAAGTCGGCCCCGCGGTTCTCCGTGCCTCCGCACAGGCGGTGAGATGGCAGTGGCCTAAGGCTCACATACTCATTTTGGGCCGAGTACATGGGCAAGTGGAAGATCATCTCTATGACGATAGTGTTGTTCATGAATCGGACGCCTGCGCTCTCATAACGAAGCTCGACGAGGTTGCCGAATACGTATCGAAGCAGAGATTCAATGAGCACCAGATTCGCTTTGGGACCTGAGGCGAAAGAGCGCTTCTGCCAGAGCCGTAGTCACTGCAGAATTTGATCAGCTCTCCACCCCCATATGTCACACTTTCGCTTGCATCTATTTTGAGACAACGAATCCGGTCCGACCATCCGCGCGTTCCGAACGATGGTCACAGTGAGCTGCCCCCCTCCGATTGGTCCACTGACAGCGAGAGTTCTCCCATAATAGGGTCCAGCAGTTGTGGG